>JBEQUE010000170.1:0-35930 GCA_040349255.1 Acidobacteriota bacterium
CAGCGCGCTGGGGATCCCGGTGATCCTCGGCGGGCTGCACGCGACCTTCACGCCCGAGGAGACCAAGGAGCACGCCGACAGCGTCTGTCTCGGCGAGGGAGAGACGCTGTGGCCGCAGATCCTGGCCGACTTCCGTGCGGGCGGCCGGGAGGGGCTGCAGCCCTTCTACCGCGAGGCCGCGCCGGGGACCTACGACCTGGCCGCAAGCCCGATGCCGCGCTATGACCTCCTTTTGAACCGGCGCTACAACCGGATCACCGTCCAGACCGTGCGCGGGTGCCCGCTGGACTGCGAGTTCTGCGGCGCCTCGAAGCTGTACGGCCCCAAGTACCGGCGCAAGCCGCTGGACAAGGTGGTGGCGGAGATCCGCCGGATCAAGGAGCTGTGGGGGGACAACGCCTTTTTCGAGCTGGCCGACGACAACTCGTTCGCGCACCCCGCCTGGACGCGGGAGTTCCTGCTCGCCATCCAGGACCTGGACCTGCGCTGGTTCACGGAGACCGACATTTCGATCGCCGACGACGACGAGCTGCTGAAGCTCCTGGCGCGGAGCGGCTGCCGGCAGATCCTGATCGGTCTGGAGTCGATCAATCCGTCGAGCCTGGACGGCATCGACCGCGCGAACTGGAAGCTCAAGCGGCAGCGGCAATACATGGAAGCGATCAAGAAGATCCAGGGGCACGGCGTCACCGTGAACGGCTGCTTCATCGTGGGCAACGACGCCGACGACAAGGGGGTTTTCGAGTCGCTGCGCGATTTCGTCGAGCAGAGCGAGCTGCTCGAAGCGCAGGTGACGGTGCTCACGCCGTTCCCGGGCACGCGCCTGCTGCAGCGGCTCAACGCGGAAGGCCGGCTCCTGTACGATCAGTTCTGGAACCGCTGTACGCTGTTCGACGTGGTCTTCGAGCCCAGGAACATGACGCCGGAAGAGCTCGAGGAGGGCCACATGTGGCTCATGCAGCAGATCTACAACAAGGACCAGTACACCCGGCGCAAGCGCCACTACGTCGATATCATGAAGACGCTGCTCCCTCCGGAGCGGGTGCCGAGTGGCGACATGCTGGAGTTCTTCCACTGAAAACCGCGAGGTGACGAAGCAATGGCCGACGAAGCGGTTGTCATCCCCATCGTGATCGATCTCGGCAAGACGAAACGCAAGAGGATCAAGCAGCTCAAGCGCGGCCGGGGCCGGCTGGCCGAGGAGACGCGGCAGGCGCTCGCCGAGCTCCGCGGCAGTCTCGGCGAGGCGGCGGTCGCGGGCAAGGAGCTCGTGCCGGTCGTGATGATCTATCGCAAGAAGGCAAAGCGGAAGAAGCGCGGAGTCTTCCCGTTCTTCCTGTAATCACCAGGACGGAGGTAGTCATGGCGCGCAACGACAAGCCTGCGGATGTCCAGGAGACCGCATCGCCGACATCGCCGGCGGAGCCCCAGCAGGTCGCGCTGGCGGAGCCGATCGTGCTCAAGAAGAAGAAGCGGAAGAAGCGCTATTCGCGGGGCACGAAGGGTGCGCAGCGGCTGGGAGTCGGGCTGAGCCGGGCCTCCTACCGGCTGAGCGACGCGGTGGCCGAGGGGCTGGACACCTTCTACAGGCAGAGCAACAAATCCTCCCGGAAGAAGAAGGACGGATTCGCCCGCGACTTCCTGGAGAACTCCGCCCGAGGCGCGGAGGACCTGTTCAAGGAAGCGGGCAAGGCCCCCGGCGAGGTCGCGAAGCGGCTCGGCACCCGGCGGATCTGGCGCCAGGCCCGGCCCCTGTTCCGGCTCCTGCCGCTCTCGTCGCTGTTCCGCTAGGAACGCCTCAGCCGGCTGCCCGGGCGCGAACGCCCGGGCAGCCGGCTTTCGCATCCTCGCCCGCGCCGTCAGGGCATCACGAACACGGTGCCGTCCCCGGTGGAGCCGCTGCCGCCGATCGCCCGGTTGTCGTTGCCCGGGGTGGAGTACGGCAGGTCGATGGACCAGACCCTGAGCTGGGTGCCGGGCGGGATCGAGCCCCCATGGTGGAACGAGAAGTAGTGGGCAGAGCCTCCGCCGCAGGCGCTGTTGATCGGCGCGCTCGACGAGAAGCTGGCCTCCGCGGTTCCCAGGTACTGCCAGTTCGTGGTCCAGATGTCCACGCGGTTGCTCTCCCACGGATAGTCCGGGTCGCACGCCCAGCCCCAGATGTTCTGTCGGTCCACTCCGTCGACCCAGCCTTTGGGCGCGTAGTACTGGTAGATGGGGTTGGTGACCTCGACCGGGCCGGCGTTGTAGTAGGCGGCGTAGCCGTAGCCGTTCATGGTCGGCGGCGTGTTGGCGTCCTTCATCCAGACGACGATCTCCCAGGTGCCCACGTCCGTGGACGCCGGGGTCCAGCTCAGGGTGTTGCCCGGCTGCCACGCCGGGGAGGTCACGGCGGGGGTCCAGTTGGAGGTCCCCGCCTTCCTGCGGAAGAGGGCGTACTGCTTCGCCGATCCGATGCCGCCGCTGCCCGTGGCCCTCCAGGTGAGGGTGGTGCCCCAGGTCGCCGAGGCCGGGCTCCCGGTGCCGGTGACGGTCGGATGCGCGTAGACCTGGACCGGGCCGGCGTTGTAGTAGGCGGCGAAGCCGTAGCCGTTCATCGTCGGCGGCGTGTTGGAGTCCTTCATCCAGATGACGATCTCCCAGGTGCCCACGTCCGCGGACGCCGGGGTCCAACTCAGGACGTTGCCCGACTGCCACGCCGGCGAGGTCACGGCGGGGATCCAGTTGGAGGCTCCCGCCTTCTTGCGGAAGAGCGCGTACTGCCGGCCCGTCCCGGTGCCGCCGCTGCCCGTGACCGTCCAGGTGACGGGGTTCCCGTGGTAGACCGCGGCCGGGCTCGCCGTGCCGGTGACGGCGGGAGGAGCGACGACGTTGACCTGGCCCGGGTTGGCATAGGCGGCGTAGCCGACGCCGTTCATCGTCGGTGGCGTAATCGAGTCCCTGGCCACCATGGCGAATTCCCAGGCGCCGACGTCCGTGGCCGCCGGCGTCCAGGTGATCACGTTGCTGGTCTGCCAGACCGGGGTGTCCGGCGTCCAGGTCGCTGCCCCGACGCGCTTGCGGCCCCAGGCGAACTGGTAGGTCCCCGGCACGCCGCCGGTCGCGGTCAGGGTCCAGGTGACGGGCTGGCCGGCGTCGACCGCAGCCGGGCTCGGCGTGATCGTGAGGGCGAGAGGAGCCACGATCTGGACCGGGCCCGGAATGCAGTAGGCGCCGTAGCCGTTGGCGTTGGCGGGCGTGCCGCTGTCCCGCGCCCAGATGGAGATCTCCCAGGTGCCGACGTCCGTGGCGACCGTCGTCCAGCTCGACACGTTGCTCGCCTGCCACGCCGGGGTGGTCACGGCGGGAGTCCAACTCGAGGTCCCGGCCTTCCTGCGGAAGAACGCGAACTGCCGGCCCACGCCGGTGCCGCCGTTCGCGGTGGCGGTCCAGGAGACGGGCGTGCCGGCGGTGGCGTAGGCCGGGCTCGGGGAGCAGGTGAGGGTGAGGGGCGCCGCGACCTGGACCGGACCGGGGTCGTAGAGCACCGGCGCGTTCACCGGCGTGTTGGAGTCCCGGGCGCCGATGCGGATCTCCCAGGTGCCGGAGTCCGCCGGGGCCGGGGTCCAGCTCAGGACGTTGCCCTGCTGCCAGAGCGGGGAATCCAGGGCGGGGATCCAAAGGGTGGTGCCGGCCTTCCTGCGGAAGAGCGCGTACTGGTAGGTCCCCGGAATGCCGCCGCTCGCGGTGGCCGTCCAGGTGATCGCCGTGCCGTACGACGTCGCCGGGCTCGGCGTGCTGGTGAGGGTCAGGGGAGCCGGGACGAGGGTCACGATGGCCGTATCCGTCCGCGTCGCGTCGGCCTGGCTGGTGGCGGTCACCGTCACCGTGGCCGCGCCGCCGAACGTCGCCGGCGCCGTGTACAGACCGCTCGCGTTGATGTTGCCCGGCGCCCCCGGCGGGATCGACCAGGTGACGGAGGTGTTCGAGCTGTTGTTCACCTGCACCGTGAACTGCTGGGTCTGTCCGGGCTGGAGGCTGACCGCCTTCGGGCTCACGGTGACCCCGGGGCCTGACGGCAGCACGGTCGGCCGGGCCGTGGCGCAGGCAAGGGTGCCGCTCCAGCAGGCCGTGACCGTGGCCGTGGTGTTGTTCGTCACCGGAGTCGGTGCCGTGTAGGTCACGTTCAGACCCGTCGTGGGACTGACCGCGCCTGGAGAGGCGCTCCAGGAGACGGTCTCCGGGCTGCTGCAGGCGCCCCCCCGGGCGGTCAGGCAGACGGCGCTGAAGGGTTGCGTCGCTCCTGCCTGGAGCTCGACGGCTGCGGGCAGGACCGTGAGGGTGGCCGGCCGGATGGGAATCGCCTGCGGCCAGGAGACCTCGAACGTGTCTCCGTTGGGATACCGGGCGAACAGCTTGAGGCTGGTCGATCCACCTCCCATCGCGACCGGTATGGCGACCACACCCGAGATCAGGGAGTCGGATGCCGACAGGATCGTGGCCTGCAGGCCGGAGAACGAAACGGAGGGATTGGGTCCGAACCCGCGGCCCGTGATCGTGAAGGGCGCCGCCAGCTCGCCGGCGTTCCATTCGCCGGTCACGGATTGGAGGACGGCCGGATCCACGACGTCGATCCGGAAGGAGTCGCTGCAGATATCCCCGAAGCCCTGGAGGCAGACCCGGACATCCACCGGTCCCGTCTGGAACGGCGACGCCTTGTAAGCGACTACCAGCGTGTCGGGCGTGATCGGGGTGAACTTGTCGTCCGGGATGTCCGGCAGGGTCTCCCAGATCACTTGCCGGGCCTCGCTGGAGCCGTTGACGAAGGCGTTCAACTGCAGGGTTTCGCCCGTGACCATCGTCCTCCTGGGCGCGGTGACGTACATCTGCAGCTTCGGCACGAAGACCTTGGCGGTTCCACAGATCTCCGGGGACGGATCGAGGGTCACGCAGGCCTTGACGGTGACCTCCAGCGGTCCGCTCATCTGATTGTCCGCCGGCGCCTTGAAGACGGCCGCGAGGCTGCTCGCGGGAACGGGGGTGATCGACGCGCCGGGGACGGGGTCGGCGAGCGACCAACTCACCGTCACGCCGCTCGAGCTCGGGGTCACCAGGGCGGTGAACGAACGAGAGCTTCCCGGCAGCACTTCCGCGCTGTCCGGAGTCACCTCGACCTTGAGCGGCTCCAGCTTGACCGTGGCCTTCTGGCAATCCCCCAGGTACGGCAGGTAGAACGGATCGCAGGCGGTGATCGTGATGGTCTGGGAGCTGGTGATCGATGCGGGAGCCTTGTAAAGGCCGGTGTCGCTCAGGGTTCCTACGCCGCTGTAGTTGCGCCACGCCGCGGGGAAATTGGAGCTGAACTGAATCTCCTCGTTGGGGCGCAGCGTCACCTGGCGCGGGCTGATGTCGAGGAAGATCATCGCCGTGGCATTCGTGACGGCCAGGGGGTAGTAGGTGTTCTGGGGGGAGCCTGGCCAGCAGAAGCCGCCGTCGAGCCGTGGAAAGAATTGGACGCCGTCCGGGAATTCCGGAAGCGGGGTTCCCGGAGGGTTGCCGTAATGAAACGGATCGTGGAGCCCCACAGGTCCTCCTGTGTACGGGCAGCCGGTCGAGTAGTTCATCTCCAGGTAGTGAACGCCTCTCGTCCAGCGGACGGAGCCCGGCGGGCTCGGGAAGCTGCCCGAACAGAGGCCCAGGCCGTTGCAGGGGACGTTGAGGACTCCCAGGCCGAACAATTGGCAGGCGGTCCCTTCGTTGCCGTAGTACTGCTCCGTGAGATCGTCGTAGATCGTGGTGTAGCACTCGGCAAAGACCTCGCCCTCGCCGAGCTTGTCGACGAGGCTGACCATGCGGATCTCGGGCTGGACGGCGGTCGGTCCCACGGGGATTTCTTCCTCGAGGATTTCGTCCTCGCCGGACCCGGTCGCGACGGACCGCGGGGACTGCGGAGAGTCGCCTGACACCTGGATGGCGCGGCCGAATTTCGCGTGGACGTACTGGTACAGCTTGCGGAACGCCTCCTCGCCGAGCCGCGCCCGGAGCTCGTCCACCGACGAGCCGACGATCGGCTTTCTTCCCGCGGGCGCCTGCGAGGCCGCCGTGCCGGCCAGCCTCCTCCAGTCGTCCCGTTCCTTCAGGAACTGGCGGCAGCCGCCGGCCACCTGCCTGAGGATCGCTCCCTCCTCGTCCGTGAGCCCGGCCGCCCGCTGGTCGTGGCTGCGCCACGGTTTCACCTCTTCGGCCGGCCGGCCGGCGGCCTCCGCCTCGTCCGCGGCGGCGTCGAGATTGGCCAGGTGGAGGAAGAAGAGGTCGAACTCCACCGGGTCCGGACGGTCCGGGACTTCGAGGGCCGGGGGCGGGGCGGCCTGCGCCGCGGGATGCCATACGAGCACGCTGAGCACCAGGGCCAGCACGAGAACAGGGATCTTTCGCATCGAGACACTCCTTCTCTTCAACCTAGACGATTCAAACAACCGCACGGGATCTACCTGAGAAAGACCCTCGATCTTCGATCCGGTTTATATGGAGCGGGTCCCGGTCCTTGCCCGCGGACAACGCCCCGTTGTCCATGGGCATCGTCCCGCCGTCCGTGGGCAACGCTCTGTTGTCGGCGGGCAACGCCCTGTTGTCGAAGGCCAACGCTCTGATGTCCATGGGGAACGCTTCGTTGTCGATGGGGAACGGCCTGTCGGATACGGGCAACGGCCTGTCGGCCGTGGGCAACGCCACGTTGTCCTGGGACAATGCCACCGCATCCGAGGGCAACGTCCTGCGTACCGCGTAAACAGCCGGGTCCCATCGACCTCTGCGGATCTTCAGGAGGTAGAATGACGACACGAGGTATGCGATGGGGCGCTCGACAACCCAGACCAAGCGGTTGAACCCACTGGTGGAAGAGCGCTTTCTCCATGGGGCCCGCGAGGCGCCGCACAGGCTCCGGGACCTGGCGGACGTCATCGAGTTGATCCGGGCGAACGGCATCGAGGAAGGCCTTTCCGAGGCGCTCCATCCCTATGTCAGGCCGAAGTTCCTCGAGCTTTGGCAGGCCGCCCAGGTCCAGGACGGCGAATAGGCCGAGCCCTTCGGGAAAGTCGAGCGCCGGAGCAGGCAGCGTCGGAATGAGAATCGGGAAGCGCGCGCTCCGGAAGGTCGGCTACCCGCTTCTCGCCGCCGCTCTCGGCGCGGTCCTGCTCGTGCGATGCGGCGCCCTGCCGCCGCTCGGGGACCGGACCGTGTCCATGGCTCTCGCCGACACCGGCGCGACCCGGCTCGGGAGAGCGGTCTCGCCGCTCGCCGGGGCTCACCCGGGGGGCTCGGGAATCCATCCGCTGCGCGACGCGCGCAACGCGTTCGCCGCGCGGTTCCTGCTGGCCCAGGCCGCCGAGCGGACGCTCGACGTCCAGTATTACATCTGGCACAAGGATCTCTCGGGCACGCTGCTGCTCGGAGCCCTGCTCGCGGCGGCCGACCGGGGCGTCCGGGTGCGGTTCCTGATGGACGACAACAGCACCTGGGGGCTCGACGAGGCGCTCGCCGCGCTCGACGCCCATCCGAATGTCGAGGTGCGGCTGTTCAACCCGCTGGGGATCCGCCGGCCGCGCGTGCTCGGCTACCTCGCCGACCCCTGGCGGGTGAACCGGCGCATGCACAACAAGTCGTTCACCGCCGACAACCAGGCCACGATCGTCGGCGGCCGCAACGTCGGCGACGAGTACTTCGGCGCCACCGACGGGGTGCTGTTCGCCGACCTCGACACCCTCGCCGTCGGTCCGGTCGTGCGCGAGGTGTCGAGCGCTTTTGACCGCTACTGGGCGAGCGGCTCGTCCTATCCCGCCGGCCTGCTGCTGCCGCCGGCCGGGGCCGTGCAGGCCGCGGAACTCGCGTCGGCCGTGTCGCGGTGCGAGCGCGACCCGGACGCGGTGGCCTACATGACGGCCCTGCGCAGCTCGCCGTTCGTCCGCGAGCTGGTCGAGGGGACCTTGGCGCTCGAATGGACGGCCGTGCGGATGATCAGCGACGACCCGGCCAAGGCGCTCGGCCGCGCCGGCCGCGAGACCATGCTGCCCCACAAGATGAGGACGATCTTCGGCGAGCCGGAGGAGGGAGTCGACCTGGTGTCGCCTTACTTCGTCCCCACGGCCGACGGGACCGACATGTTCGTGGCCTGGGCGCGGCGGGGCGTGAGGGTCAGGGTGCTCACCAACGCGCTGGAGGCCACGGACGCGGCGCCGGTCCACTCCGGCTATGCCAGGTGGCGCAAGGCCCTGCTCGAGGCCGGCGTCGAGCTCTACGAGTTGCGCCGGTCGCCGGCTGCGGCGACTGCGGCGGGCGCCGCGGGCAGGGCCGGCGGCCTGTCCGGCAGCTCCGGTTCGAGCCTGCACGCGAAGACGTTCGCGGTCGACCGGTCCCGGGTCTTCCTGGGCTCGTTCAATTTCGATCCCCGCTCGGCAGAGCTGAACACCGAGATGGGCTTCGTGATCGAAAGCCCGGAGCTGGCCCGGAAGATCGCGGCGGCGTTCGACGGCGACGTTCCCGCGAACGCGTACGAGGTCCGGCTGTCGGGCTCCGGGGACCTGGTCTGGATCGAGCGCCGGAACGGAGCCTCGATCCGGCACGACACGGAGCCCGGCGCGAGCGCCTGGCGTCGCGCGGGGGTCTGGCTCCTGTCGAAGCTGCCGATCGAGGGGCTTCTGTAAGCTCGGTCTCAGCGGCTCTGTTCGAGCACGTAGAGCGTCGTCTCGGCCGGCAGGCTATCCGGGGTGACCTCCAGCTCGGAGCTGCCGGGGCGGACCACGCGGTCCTTGGGGAAGCGGGCCATGAAGTCCTCGACCGGCAGGATCTTCAGGCGGCCCTTCGGGCTGTAGTAGTGCATTGGGATCACGATGCGCGGCTTGATCTCCTGGATGTCCTTCATCAGCCGGCCCGGGTCGATGTTGTGGACGCCGCCGCTCAGGGCGAACATCACGTCCACCTTGCCGCGCAGCTCGTCGAGGTAGCTCTTCTTGAACGGGATGCCGATGTCGCCCGTATGCAGGATGCGCAGGCCGTCGAGGTCGAAGCCGTACATGGCGTTCTTGCGCGGCAGGAAGCCGAAGAGCAGGAGCTTGAGCTGGACGCGCTCGCGGCAGGGGAAGGCGCGCACCGGGATGCCGGCGTAGGACGAGCCGCCCGCGGGGACCGTCAGGGTGTTGACCGCCACCGGGTTGCCCTTCACGTGGCTCGGGTCGTTGTGGAACCGGTCGGTGTCGGAGCTCATCAGGACGAGGTCGGCCGGCTCGTCGATGGGATCGAACTGCGAGACCTTGGGCTCGTAGGGATCGGTGACGACCGTGCGGTCCTTCCCTTCGAGGCGGAAGCTGGCGTGGGCATAGAACTTGATCTTCAAAGGAGGATCTCCTCGGCCGGAGCCGGTAGAAAACCGCATTCGACGAACCAGGAAAAGTAGCGCGCGAGCAGCTCGCCGTCCAGCGCCGGAGGCGGCTCCACTCCAGACGCGCGGACGTGGCGCGCGTCGAAGCGGAAGGGGCTCCCCGTCTCCTGGAGGTCGGCGGCCAGGAGGCCCTCCCGGAGCAGGGTGCGGAAGGGCGCGAGCGCGTTGCTTTCGAGCGATCCGGAGAGCCGGCGGTCCCACTCGGCGCCCGGCAGCAGCTCCAGCGGCCAGCCCTGGGCGCGGGCGAAGCGGAAGACCTCGCGCCAGGGGATCGGGGAGGGGTGGAAGAAGTGGAAGGCTCGATCCAGACTGGCACGCCGGCGCGACAGGTGGACGACGGCGCGGGCCAGCCAGTCGGCCGGGACCGGGTCGAACGGAAAGGAGAGGTCGGGCGCCGCTCCCATCTGGACGCAGCCCTTGAGGAAGGCCCACATGAGGTCGCGGAGGTTGCCCACGCCCGTCCGGCTGTCGCCGGAGACGAGACCCGGCCGGTAGACGGCCGAGCGCAGGCCGCGCTCCCGCGCCAGGCCGAGGATCTTCTCGGCCACCCACTTGGTCTGCGGATAGCCGCCGCCCAGGTTTCGGGAGTCGCGGAGCGGCGAGTCCTCCAGGCCCGTGCCGTCTTCGGTGAACGAGCCGGCTCCGAAGACAGCCAGGGTGGAGACGAAGTGGACCGGCTTGGCGCGGCCCAGGGCGGCGAGACGCAGGGCCTCGACCGTGCCGCCGACGTTGGCGGCCTTGAGGGTTCGGTACGGGTAGGTGAAGTTCACCCAGGCGCCGCAGTGGTGGACCGCCTCGGCGGTCTCGGCCAGGGCCCGGAAGTCGCGCTCGTCCAGGCCCCAGCGCGGCTCGGCGAGGTCGCCCGGCACGGCCACGGTCCGCTCGGCCGGCAGGTCTCCCAGGTGGAGCGAGGACAGGTTGTCGAGCAGCCGCTCGCGGGCCTCCCGGGCGCTCCCCGCCCGCACCAGGCAGTGGACGGTGGCGCGGGTGCGGGCGAGCAGCTCGCGCAGGAGGAAGGCGCCGAGGAAGCCGGTGGCGCCGGTGAGGACGACCGCCCGCGGGTCCGACAGGTCGCCGAGGTCCGTGGACTCCGGCCGGATCGAGGGGTCGAGCTGGACGTCGGCCTCCAGGTCCGGCGTTTCCTCCTCCAGGGTCCCTCCCTGGCGGAGGGTCTCGACGGCGCGGGCGACCTGGGCCACGGTCGGCGCTTCCAGGAGGCGAGCGAGCGGCAGGTCCACGCCGAAGGACCGGGTCAGCCGGTCCAGGACGCGGGGAGCGAGCAGCGAGTGGCCGCCCAGCTCGAAGAAGGAGTCGTGACGGCCGATCCGCTCCACCTGGAGGATGTCGCGCCAGATGGCCGCGATCCCCGCCTCGACGCCCGCCTGGGGCTCGGTTCCGGACGCGCGCTCGCGCACCGGCGGGGCTGTTTCCTCGACCCTGGCCCGGTGGGGCGGATCGAAGGCATAGCGCTGCCGTTGGAACGGGTAGGTGGGGAGCGCCGTCTTGCGGAGCCGTTCGCCCGCGTGGACGCCTTGCCAGTCGATCTCGGCTCCTGTCAGCCAGAGGCGGGCGAGCGCGCCGGCCAGGAACTCGTCGTCCGGCTTCGGATCGTAGACCGGGCGCAGGGTCGGAATGGCGATCCTGCCGGCCGACTGCTGGAGGGCCAGGGTGGAGAGGCCGTGGCCGGGTCCGACTTCCAGGAGCACGGGAGACGGCTCCTGGCAGAGCGTGCGCAGCCCCTCGACGAAGCGGACGGTGCCGAGGAGGTGGCGCACCCAGTATTCGGGGTCCACCGCGTCGGCCTCGGCGATCCAGGTGCCGGTCACGTTCGAGACCCACGGGATCGCGGGCGGCCGCAGCTCGATGGTCGAGAGCAGCCGGCGCAGGTCCTCGGCGGCGGGCGCCATGGCGGGCGAGTGGAAGGCGTGCGAGGTCGGCAGCCGGCGGCAGGCCACGCCCTTGGCGCCGAGGCGCGCGGCCAGGGCGTCCACGGCTTCGACCGGGCCGGCGACGACGCAGAGGTCCGACGTGTTGACGGCGGCCACGGCGAGACCTTCGGTCAGATCGAGACGGTCTTCCGGAAGCGGCACGGCGAGCATGGCTCCGGGCGGCAAGGCATCGAGGAGACGGGCGCGCTCGGCCACGAGGCGCAGGCCGTCCTCGAAGGAAAAGACGCCGGCGAGGCAGGCGGCGGAGTACTCGCCGAGGCTGTAGCCCAGGGCCGCGGATGGCCGCACGCCCCAGAACTCCCAGAGCCGGGCCAGGGCCATCTCGACGAGGAAGACGGCGGGCTGGTCCTGGGCGGTGTTGGAGGGTTGGGCGGCGCGGCCGAGCATGCTCCGAAGGTTGAGGCCCTCACCCCCCGGCCCCCTCTCCCGGTCCGCCCGAGTCCACCCGCCCCGGGAGAGGGGGAGACTTACGATTTCGGATCCCTGGTCGATCACCTGGCGGAAAACGGGCTCGCTGTCGTAGAGGCCCTGCGCCATGCCTGGGTAGTGATCTCCTAGGCCGGGGAACAGGAAGGCGACCGGCCGGCCGGCGATCGCGTCGCCGTCGAGGAGCCGTTCGCGGCCGGCGAGGGCTTCGAGGGCCTGGCGCTCCCCCTGGACATCACGGCAGACCAGGGCCCTGCGGTGGCGGAGCGCCCGGCGGCCGGTTTGGAGCGTCCAGGCGGCGTCCGGGAGGGAGATCTCCGGGTGGGCCTTCAGGTGGTCGGCGAGGCGGTCGGCGGCCTCGTCGAGCGCGGCCGGCGAGGCGGCGGAGAGGGTCAGGACCTGCCAGGGGCGGATCGATTCGGACGGCTCCGGCTCCGGCGCCTCTTCGAGCACCACGTGCGCGTTCGTGCCTCCGATACCGAACGAGCTGACTCCGGCGCGCCGCGGCTCGCCATCGGCGTTCCAGTCGATCGCCTTCGACGCCACGAAGAACGGGGTCTCCTCGAAACCGATCTCCGGATGGGGCTGCTCGACGTGCAGGCTCGGCGGGATCAGCCGGTTCTCCAGGGCGAGCACGGTCTTGATCAGGCCCGCGATGCCGGCCGCCGAATCGCAGTGGCCGACGTTCGTCTTGACCGAGCCCACGGCGCAGAAGCCCTTGCGCTCGGTGCCGGCGCGGAAGGCGCGGGTGAGGGCCCGGATCTCCACGAGGTCGCCCATGGGCGTGGCGCTGCCGTGGGTCTCGACGTAGCTGACCGAGCCCGGCTCGACGCCGGCCATCGACTGGGCCTCGGCGATGACGGCGGACTGGCCGTCGACGCTCGGCGCGGTGTAGCCGATCTTCGTGGCGCCGTCGTTGTTGATCGCCGAGCCGCGGATCACGGCGCGCACGCGGTCGCCGTCGCGCAGGGCGCCCTCCAGCCGCTTGAGCGCCACGAGGCCGGCGCCGTCGCCGCCCACGGTGCCGCTCGCCGCTGCGTCGAAGGCGCGGCAGAGGCCGTCGGCGGAGAGGATGCTCCCCTCCTGGAAGACGTAGCCGGAGCGCTGCGGAAAGGTGATCGACACGCCGCCGGCGAGCGCGAGGTCGCACTCGCGGTTGAGCAGCCCCTGGCAGGCCAGGTGGACGGCCACCAGCGAGGTCGAGCAGGCGGTGCTCACGTTGACGCTCGGGCCGCGCAGATTGAGCCGGTAGGAGGCCTGGGTGGAGAGGAAATCCTTGTCGTTGCCGAGCCGCACCTCCAGCGGACCGGCGGTGCGCGCGACCTCGGGGTTGTCGAGCAGGCGCGAGAGGAACCAGGTGCTCTGGCTGGTGCCGGCGTAGACCCCGACCGAACCCTCGAAGCGAGCCGGGTCGCAGCCGGCGTCCTCCAGCGCCTCCCAGGCGGTCTCCAGGAAGACGCGCTGCTGGGGGTCGAGGAGCCGGGCCTCGCGCGGGTTGAAGTCGAAGAGCGCGGCGTCGAAGCGTTCCGCGCCGCGCAGCACGCCGCGGCGGCGCACGTAGCCCGGAAGCTCCAGGAGCTCGCGCGGCACGCCCTCGGCCTCCAACTCCTCGTCGGCGAAGGTGCTCAGGGCGTCCACGCCGCGGCGCAGGTTGTCCCAGAAGGCCGCGAGGTCGTCGGCGCCGGCGAATCGTCCGGCCATGCCCACGACCGCGACGTCGTAGAAGCGTTCCTCGCTCATCGGGGCGGTCTCTGTCTCTGGCGGAGCGACTCGCGGCGGGCCGCGGCCCGGTCCTGGCTGCGCTCCAGGGTCGGTGCGGCCGGCGCCGAAGAGCCGAGCGCCGTGGCGAGGGATGCGATCGTGGGGTGCTCGAACATCAACCCCTTGGGCAGATCGCGGCCGAGCGCCTCCTGGAGCCGGCCTACGGCCTGGAGGAGGAGCAGCGAATGGCCGCCGAGGTCGAAGAAGCTGTCGTGGACGCCGACGCGCTCGACGCCCAGCACCTCGCGCCAGACGCGGGCGATGCGCTCCTCCAACTCGGTGCGGGGCGGCACGAAGTTGGCTTGGCCGCTGCGGTCCACGTCGCCCGGCGCGGGCAGGGCCCGGCGGTCCACCTTGCCGCTGCGGTTGAGCGGCAGGGCGTCGAGGACGACGAAGACGGATGGGATCATGTAGTCCGGCAGGCTGCGGCGCAGGTGCTCCTGAAGCTCGGCCGCGGACGGCTCGGCGCCTGGAGACGCCACCAGGTAGGCGGCGAGCCGGCGGTCGCCCGGCCGGTCCTCGCGGGCCACGACCACGGCCTCGGCGACCGCGGCATGGCTGGCGAGCGCGGCCTCGATCTCGCCCGGCTCGATGCGGAAGCCCCGCACCTTGACCTGCTTGTCGCGCCGGCCGAGGAACTCCAAAGTCGCATCCGGCAACCAGCGCGCGACGTCGCCGGTGTTGTAGAGACGCTCGCCGGGCCGGCCGAACGGATGGGGGACGAAGACCTCGGCCGTCAGGTCCGGCCGGCCGAAGTAGCCTCGCGCGAGGCCCAGGCCGCCGGTGTAGAGGTCGCCGCGCACGCCCACCGGCACCGGCCGCAGACCCCGGAGATCACTGTCCAGCACGTAGACCGTGGTGTTGTTGAGCGGCCGGCCGATCGGGATCGACGGCCGGTCCACGTCGGCGCGGGTGACGGTGTGGCAGGCGGTGCAGGTAATATTCTCGGTAAAGCCGTAGCCATCGATCAACCGACAGCCCGGGATCTCCTCCAGCACCCGGCGCGCCTGGGGCAGCGGCACCACGTCGCCGCCCACCAGGAGTTGGCGCAGCGGCCGGAGGTCGTCGAGCCGGCGGTCCGCCACGACGGAGAAGAGGCCGGAGCTGAGCCAGAGCGTGGTGACGCCGTGGCGGGCGATGGCCTCGCCGATCTCCTCCAGGGCGAGCCCCGGGCTCGACAGGAAGGCGAGCCGGCCGCCGTTCAGAAGCGCGCCCCAGATCTCGAAGGTCGAGACGTCGAAGGAGATGGCGGTGATCTGGAGGAACGTCTGGTCCGGTCCGAGGTCGGCGAAGCCGGAATCGCGCACCAGCCTGACGATCCCCTCGTGGTTGACGGCTACGCCCTTGGGCCGCCCGGTCGAGCCGGAGGTGTACATGACGTAGGCCAGGCTGGCGCCGGTCGGACCCTCACCCCCGGCCCCTCTCCCGGCCCGGGAGAGGAGAGTTTGCTGACGCTCGGCGGTGTCTCCATCCTTCTCCGCTTCGTCCAGGGCAAGGACGGTCACCGCGAGTCCTTCAAGCTGGTTACGAAGCTCGGCGCGGGTGAGGACGACGGGGGCTCCGGTCTCCTCCAGCATGAGCTCCAGGCGCTCCCGTGGGTAGTTGGGGACGAGCGGGAGGTAGGCTCCTCCGGCCTTGAGCGCGGCGAGGTAGGCGACGATCAACTCGGGCGAGGAGTCGAGGAAGACGCCGACCGGGACCTCGGGGCCGACGCCCAGGCTCTGAAGGCGGTGGGCCAGGCGGTCGGCCTTCCGGTTCAGCTCTTCGTAGGTGATCCGGTCGTCTCCTCGGACGAGCGCCACGGAGTCAGGCGCGGCGGCGGCGACCTCCTCGAAGAGGCGATGGACGAGCATGCCCCGCGAGCCGGGCCGTTCGGTGTCGTTCCAGTCCACGAGGATCTGGCGGGTCTCGGCTTCGGAGAGCAGCGGCAACTCGGACGCGGACCGTTCCGGCGCGCCGGCCATGGCGCCGAGGAGCGCGGCGAAGTGGCGGAGGAGGCGGTCGGCCGTGTCGCCGTCGAAAAGGTCGCGGCTGTGCTCCAGCGAGGCCGCCCAGCCGCCCTCGTCCTCGACCAGGGAGAGGCTCAGCTCGAACTTGGCCGTGCCGGTGTCCATGGGGAACGCCGAGAGCGTCAGGCCCGGCAGCGCGAGCGGCGGCATGGGCGCGTTCTGGAGCGCGAAGAAGACCTGGAAGAACGGCGAGAGCTGCTGGCTGCGGCGCGGCTGCAGCTCCTCGACGAGCTTCTGGAACGGCATGTCGCGGTGGGCGAAGGCGGCGAGGGCCGTCTCCCGCGTCCGCTTCAGCGTTTCGAGGACGGTCCCCGCCGGAGAGGTGCGGAGCACGAGCGTGTTGACGAAGAAGCCGATCAGTCCCTCGGTCTCGACCCGGTCGCGGTTCGCCACCGGCACGCCGACGGCGAAGTCGTCCTGGCCGGCGTAGCGCGCGAGGAGCAGCTCCCAGCCGGTGAGGAGCGCCATGAAAGGCGTCACCTTCGCGGCCTGGCAGAGGCGGGCCATGGCGCCGGCGAGGTCCGGGCCGAGCGCGGCCGTGCGCAGGCCGCCGTCGAACGAATTCACCGAACGGCGCGGCCGGTCGGTGGGCAGGTCGAGCTCCGGCACGCCGTCCAGGGCGCGGCGCCAGAAGGCCAGCTCCCGCTCCAGCGCCTCGCCGCGGAGCCACCCGCGCTGCCAGGCGGCGAAGTCGGCGTACTGGATCGGCAGGTCGGCCAGGGGGGAGGGCCGGCATTCGAGGAAGGCGGGGTAGAGCACCGACAGCTCGCGCAGCAGCACGCCCGTGGACCAGCCGTCGGAGACGATGTGGTGGAGGTTGACGAGCAGCGCGTGGTTCGTCTCGGACAGCCGGAGCAGCAGGGCGCGGATCAGGCTGTCGCGCTCCAGGTCGAACGGCCGCGCCGCCTCCCGCCGCGCGACGGCCATCGCTTCGGCCTCGTCACCGGCTTCGACCACCGGCAGGTCGAGCCCTTCGAACGGCCGGATCTCCTGGACCGGCACGCCGCCGCGGACCGCGAAGCGCGTGCGCAGGGCCTCGTGGCGGCGGACGATCTCGCCGAGGCTGGCCTGAAGGGCCGCGACGTCGAGGCTCCCTTCGAGCCGCGCCGAGAGCGGGACGTTGTAGGCCGCGAGCCCGGGCTCGAGCTGGTCGAGGATCCACAGCCGCTCCTGGGACCAGGAGAGCGGGATCGCGCCATCGCGGGGGACCGGAACCAGGGGTGGCAGCTCCGCGCGACCGTCGGCGAGCAGGGTCTCGATCCTCCCGGCGAGGCCGGCGATCGAGGTCTCCTCGAAGACCGCCGCGAGCGGCAGGTCCACGCCGAACGCCTCGCGGGCCCGCGACACGACCTGGGTCGCCATGAGCGAGTGGCCGCCGAGGCCGAGGAAGGACTCGCGCACGTCGATCCGCTCCCGGCGGAGCACCGCGGCCACGATCCCGGCCGTCAGCTCCTGGACGGGGGTGAGCGGCGCGCCGGTCTGCTCGGTCCGAATCCTGCTTTCCGGCTCGGGCAGGCGGGAGCGGTCCACCTTGCCGCTCGCGTTGAGCGGCAGCTCGTCCATCTCGACGAAGGCGGACGGCACCATGGGCTCGGGCAGCCGGGAGCGCAGCGCGGTGCGGAGGTCGGGGGCAGCGGACTCGGGCCGGCGGACCCACCATGCCACGAGTCGGCGGCCTCCGTTCGGATCGGGAATGGCGGCGACGAGGACGTCTTTCACGGCCGGCTGTTCGCGCAGGGCGGCCTCGACCTCTCCGGGCTCGATGCGGAAGCCTCGGACCTTGACTTGGTGGTCGGTGCGGCCCAGGAACTCGATGCCTTCGGCCGTGCGCCGCACGAGGTCGCCGGTGCGATAGAGGCGCTGGCCGGGTTCTGTGGGATCTGGCACGAAGCGCTCGGCGGTCAGGTCGGGCCGACCGAGGTAGCCGCGGGCCAGGCCGTCGCCTCCGAGGCAGAGCTCGCCGGCAGTGCCGTCCGGAGCGAGGCCGCCCCAGAGGTCCAGGATCAGGGCGCGGGTGCCGGCGATCGGGCCGCCTATCGGGACTGTTCCCGTGACCTCGCGGACGGGGTGCCAGGTCGAGAACGTGGTCGCCTCGGTGGGGCCGTAGACGTGGAGCAGGCGTTGCGGCGGGCCGGCGGAGAGGATGGCGCGCGCAGCGCCGGGATCGACCGCCTCGCCGCCGAACAGGACGTGGCGCAGGCCGGCGAAGGCCGCAGGCGCCTCGCGCGCCATGGCGTTGAAGAGCGCCGTGGTGAGGAAGAGCGTGGTCACGCCGCGCTCGGCCAGCCGCGCCGCGAAGTCCGGCGGATGGAGGGAGTCGTAGCGGCCGACGATCGACAGGCGGGCGCCGGCCAGGAGCGGCCCCCAGATCTCGAACGTCGCGGCGTCGAAGGCCGGCGTCGCCACCTGGGCCACGACGTCGTCCGGCTCCAGGCGCACGTAGTCCGTGTCGAGCAGCAGGTGGAGCACGGCGCGGTGGCTCACGGCCACGCCCTTGGGTCTGCCGGTCGAGCCGGAGGTGTAGATGACGTAGGCGAGGTCGTCGGCGGAAGCGGCGGAGAAGGTCTCTCCCCGTCCCTCCCCTGTTGTCAGGATGTCTTGGCGGGTGAGGACCAGGGGGGCGGCGGCGTCCTGGACCAGCGCCTGCCGGCGCTCGGTCGGGTGCGACGGGTCGAGCGGCAGATAGGCGGCGCCGGCCTTGAGGATGGCGAGCATGCCTACGATCAGCTCGGGCGAGCGCTCGACCTCCAGGCCGATGACCGTGCCCGGTGGAACGTCGAGGCGGCTCGCCAGGAGGGTGGCCCGGCGGTCGAGCTCGGCGTAGGTGAGGACGGCGCCGTCGTGCTCCATGGCGACCGCGTCCGGCGTGGCCGCGGCGCGCTCGGCGAACAGGCCGTGGATCGTGAGGTCGTCCGAAGCGGCCGGCCGACGGGTTCCGGCGCGGGCGAGGGCCTCGCGGCGCTCGGTCTCCGGGAGGTATGGCAGCTCGGAGGACGCCCGGTCCGCATCGGCTGCCAGGGCGCTCAGCAGCGCGCCGAGCCGCGCCAGGAGCTTCGCGGCGGTGGGGCTGTCCACCCTCGACCGCTCGTGCTTGAGCTGGAGGCGCAGGCTCTCGCCCGGGAAGGCGACCAGGCTCAGCGGATAGTGGGCCTTCGAGTCGTAGCGCAGGTCGCCGATCTCCAGGTCCCGGAGACCCTGGCCCACTCCGCCGTCCGGATGGTTCTCGAACACGACCAGGGTCTCGAACAGCGGCGTGCCGCGCGGCACCTCGCTCCAGGCCTGGATCTCCAGGAGCGGGGTGTGCTCGTAGCGGCGCTGCGCTGCGAGGTCCTCCTGGAGCCGGCGGAGCCAGTCGGCGGCCGGGTCGGCGGGCCGTAGCCGCGCCCGCACCGGCAGGGTATTGATGAACGGGCCCACCATCGCCTCGGAGCCCGGCAGCGTTGCCGGCCGGCCCGAGACCACGTTGCCGTAGACCACGTCCTCCTCGCCCGACGTGCGCGCCAGCAGGATCGCCCAGGCTCCCTGGACCATCGTGTTGAGCGTGAGCCGCTCCTTCCTCGCCCGCTCCTGGAGCGCCGCGGTCTCGGCGGGGGTGAGCGCCAGCTCCGCGTCCTGCTGGCCCTCGCCCGATCCCGTGGTTGATCCCGCGAAAGGGAGCGGCGTGGGGCTCGCGAAGCCGGCCAGGGTGCGGCGCCAGAACGGCTCGGCGTCCTGGAGGGCCTGCGCACCCGGGCCCTTGAGCCAGGCCACGTAGTCGCGGAACGGGCGCAATGGGCGATCACCCGCGCCGTGGCGGCCGGTGGCGTAGAAGGTGAGGACGTCGGCCATCACATGGGCGCGGGCCCAGCCGTCCAGGAGCAGGTGGTGGTGGGTCCAGACCAGCCGCCAGGCGCGCTCGCCGGTGCGGAACAGGGCGATCCGCATCAGCGGCGCGCGCACGACGTCGAAGCCGCGGCGCAGGTCGTCGTCGAGGTACGTGGCGAGCCGCGCCTCCTGTTCGTCTCCGGAGAGGCTCCGCCAGTCCTCCTCCTGCCAGGGCAGGCGGACCGTGCGGCGGACCACCTGCATCGGCCGGTCGAGCCCCTGCCAGAGGAAGGCCGTGCGCAGGACCGGATGGCGCGCGAGCGTCTCCTCCCAGGCGCGGCGGAAGGCGGCCGGATCGAGGCCGCCGCGCAGCTCGCAGGCCAGGCGCTCGACGTAGACGCCGCTGCCCGGCGCTTCCAGCGTATGGAAGAGCATGCCCTCCTGGAGCGGGGTCAGCGGATAGACGTCTTCGACGTTCTGGCTCACGGCTCGTCCCCATCGCCGATACTGTCGATCGCGGCAAGCTGCTCGAAGAGCTGCCCGAGACCGTCCTCGTCCATGTCGGCCAGCGGGAAATCTCCCGGCGTGGCGGTGGCCGGAGGAGCCTCGACGATCCGGGGTTGTCCTCCGCTCAGGGCGGTGGCCAGTTGCGCGATCGTCTGGTGCTCGAAGATCTGCCCAGGCGCCAGCTCCAGGCCGGCCTCGCGTGCCCGCGACACCACCTGGAGGCCGAGGATCGAGTCGCCGCCCAGGGAAAAGAAATTGTCGTGGACCCCCACCTCGGGCACGCCCAGGACCTCGCTCCACAGGCGGCGCAGGGTCTCCTCCACGCCCGCGTCCATCGCGGCCGGCGCGGCCGGGATGGGAGCCGACGGCCGGTCCTGACGGACCGCGGGAGCCGCGCGGCGCCGGACTGGAGCCGAGACGGCCACCTGCGTCAGGCGCCGGCGCGATCCGAGGATGCGGAGGAGCGCCTCGGCTCCTTCGTGCGGCAGCAGGCCCGCCTCGGGCTCGAACCCGGGATCGAACGACGAACGGTCGCCGCCGCTTTCCAGGTCCGCGAGGTCGGCCTCGCCCTGGTGAGCTTCGAGCCGCCGCTTCGTGAACTCCTCGATCTCGACCAGCGGCTCGCCGTCGAGGTCGGTCACCACGACGTCCGCGCTGAATGTATTCCCCGAGCTGTGGCCCCGGCCCCAGCTCCGCACGGCCGCGGGCAGCGGCGCCAGCATGCGCACGGTCCGGTAGGAGAGCGGCAGGTGGCCTTCCGCCAGGTTGGCGCTGGTGAAGCCGGTCGCGGCGTCGAGGAGGGCCGGATGGAGCCGGTAGGTCCCGACGTCGCCGGCGTGGGCCTCGTCGAGCGAGATCTCGGCGAGCCCTTCGTCGTCCACGAACCGGTAGCGGCGCAGGCACTGCCAGCGCGGCCCGAAGGCGGCGGCGAGCGCGTCGGGACCGGGCTCCTGGGCCGGCGCCGTCTCCAGGGCCGGGTGGCGCTCGCGGACTGCGTTCGCGGTGGCCTCGTGCAGCTTCCGGACGGCGCCGGTCGCATGCCGGCGGAACCCACCGAGCCCGAAGCTCAGGACCTCGAAGACATGCGAGCCGTCCGGCCGCCGGTCGAGCACGGTATGGACCTCGGCCTCCCGGTCCGCGGGCACGACGAGCGGCGTCCAGAACAGCACGTCCGAGATCTCGACCGGGCCGGGGCCGTCCACCGCCTCGCAGGCGGCGCGGGCCATCTCCAGATAGGCCGTGCCGGGAAGCACGGGCCGCTCCAGGAGGCGATGCTCTTCGAGCACCCAGGAGCGCGAGGCGCCGAGGACGGCGCCGAACACGGTTCGTTCGGGGCCGGAGTCGAGGCGCACGCCGAGGAGCGGATGGACCTCCCGACGGCCCGCGGTGTGGGCCATGCCGTCGCCCTTCCAGCGGTCCCAGTCCACGGAGACCGCCGGCCGGCCGCGCCAGCGCGCGAAGGCGTCGAGGAAGGCGTTGGCCGCGCAGTAGTCCACCTGTCCGGCGGCGCCGGAGAGGCCGCTCAGCGACGAGCAGAGGACGAGGAAGTCGAGCGGCTCGCCACGCAGCAGGTGGTCGAGGATCAGCGCGCCCCGCACCTTGGGCGCGAGCACGGCGTCCGCGGCCTCGCGGGTCCGGCCCTGGAGGAGACCGGCGCCGAGGACGCCGGCGGCGTGGACGGCGCCGTGGATCGGCCCGAAGCGCTCGCGCACGGCGGTGACCGCGTCGGCCATCGAGTCGGGATCGGTCGCATCGGCCCGCACGACCATCACCTCGGAGCCGAGCGCCTCGATGCGCCGCACCCGCTCCCTGGCGGCGGTACTCTCTGCGTTGCGCGAGAGCAGCGCGATCTTCACGCGGGCCTGGCGGGCGAAGCGCTCGGCGAACGCGAGGCCCATGGCGCCGAGGCCGCCGGTGATGAGATACGTACCGCCTTCGCGCAGCCGGGAGTCCGAGGGAGCGTCCAGGCGGACGGGCTCGAAGCCGGGCACCCAGCGCTCGCCGGCCCGTAGGGCGACCACGGGCATATCGCCGGAGTCGAGCTCGGCCAGGAGGGCGTCGAGGTCCGGATCGCCATCCAGGTCCACGTTGCGGCAGACCGCGCCCGGCAGCTCGCGCGGGATCACGAGCACCGGGCCGAGCAGGGTCGCGCGCTCGGGCGCCGGAAAGGTCTCGCCGCCGATGCGGTGGAGGTTCTCCGAGAGCACCGTCAGGCGCAGGGAGCCATTCCGCCGGCCCGCGGCCTGGGCGAGGAACAGGAGGCTGTGGAAGCCGAGCGCGGTGGCGGTTTCGGCGAGGGCCAGGAGATCGGCGAGGGACCTCGGCATCGCCGTTCTATCCAGGGACCACGCATGGACCACCGCGGCCGCCCCGAACCCGTCCTCGTCGAGCGCGGCCAGCAGCGCGCCGTAGTCCTCGGCCCGGCCGGGATCGATCTCGTAGCGGCCCGGACCCACGCGCCGGAAGCGCTCGCCGATCTCCACCCGCGCCACGGAATCGCCCCGCGCCTCCAGCCGTTCGATCAGCGGGTTGGCGCCGGCGGTGAAGACGAGCCAGGGTCCGCCGGGCTCGGCCGACGGTTCGAGCGGCGGCGTCTGCTTCCAGACCGGCACCTGGAAACGGTCGTCCAGCGCCTCCGCCTCGGCATTTGCGGGCGCGAGGCGGGGCACGGTGTGGAGCTGGTGCTCGAAGGGGTAGCCCGGCAGGCGGACGCGCAGTCGGCGCTCGTCGGCGGCGAAGCGGGACCAGTCGACCGCCACGCCTTCGGCCCAGAGGCGGCCGAGCGAGGCGTAGAGGACCGTCGCGTCCTCGACTGCCTCCTGCGGGTGGCGCAGCGAGGTCAGGGCCGGCCTCTTCCCCGCGAGGCGCTCGGCGGCCAGGGTCGCGAGCGTGCGGCCGGGGCCCAGCTCGACCGGCACGATGGCGGGGTCGCGCAGCAGCTCTGCCAGGTTGTCGGCGAAGCGCACGGTCGAGTGCAGATGCTCCGTCCAGTAGCCGGGGTCGGTCGCCTGGCCGGCCTGGATCCAGGTGCCGGTGAGGTTCGAGAGGAACGGGATGGAGGGCTCGGCGAGCTTCACGCGGGCGACCTCGGCGCGGAAGCGCTCCAGCATCGGCGCGTCGATCAGGCCGGAGTGGTAGGCGCCGCGGGCGCGCACGCGGCGGGCCGTCTTCCCTTCCGCCGCGAGCCGCGCCTCGGCCTCGTCGAGCGCCTCGGGCGTGCCCGAGAGCACGCAGGTGCGCGGGCCGTTGACCGTGGCGAGCCAGAGCCGGCCGGGGACGAGGAACGGCGCGCACTCCTCCTCGGAGAGCGGCACCGAGATCATGCCTCCCGGCGGCAGCTCGGCGAGCAGCCGGCCGCGGGCGGCCAGGATGCGCAGGCCGTCCTCGGTCGAGAAGACGCCGGCCAGGCAGGCCGCCGCGTACTCCCCGAGGCTGTGGCCGAGGAGCGCCTTCGGGGTCACGCCCCAACTCGTCCAGAGGCGGCCGAGCGACTGCTCCAGCGCGAAGAGGAGCGGCATGGAGACGGCGATGTCGCCGAGGCGCTCCTCCGTGTCGGCGGGCGGGTCGGTCCGGAAGACCGTCATCGGGTCGAACCCGAGCAGCGGCCGGAGGACCTCGGCGCAGGTCTCGATCTCCTTGCGGAAGAGCGGCTCCTCGGACAGAAGGCCTGCGGCCATGCCGGGGTGTTGGCCGCCGAGGCCCGGGAACAGGAAGGCTGCGGAGGCGGAGTCGCGCGCCTCGCCGGAGATCCGGGACGGACCTCGAAGAGCCGCGATCGCCGACTCCCGGTCCGTGCAGACCACGGCGCGCCGGTGCTCCAGCTCGCGGCGTCCGACTCGCAGGGTGAAGGCGGCATCCGCGAGATCGTCATGGCTTTCGAGGTGCCCGGCCAGGCGCTCGGCCGCGGCGTCGAGCGCGGCGGGGGTGCGGGCCGAGAGCACCAGGAGCTGATGCCGGCGCGACGGGCCGGAGGGTTCGCGCGTCGGTGCCTCTTCGACGACCGCGTGGGCGTTCGTGCCGCCGATGCCGAACGAGCTGACGCCGGCCAGCCGCGGTTCGCCGTCTTCGGCAGGCCAGTCGCGCAGCCCTCGGTTGACGAAGAACGGGCTGCCCTCGAAATCGATCTTCGGGTTCGGGACCTCGCAATGGAGGCTGGGCGGGATCTGGCGGTGCTCCAGGGCGAGCACGGTCTTGATCAGGCCCGCCACGCCGGCCGCGGCGTCGAGGTGGCCGATGTTCGTCTTGACCGAGCCGACCGCGCAGAAGCCGGTCTCCTTGGTGGTGGCGCGGAAGGCGCGGGTGAGCGCCGCGATCTCGATCGGGTCGCCGAGCGGCGTGCCCGTGCCGTGCGCCTCGACGTAGGAGATCCCGCGGGCGTCGTCGAGCTCGGCGACCACCTGGGCGGAGCGGATGGCGCGGGCCTGGCCCTCGATGCGCGGCGCGGTGAAGCCGACCTTGCGCGAGCCGTCGTTGTTGATCGCCGAGCCGCGGATCACGGCGCGGATGGGGTCGCCCGCCGCGAGCGCGTCCTCCAGGCGGCGCAGGACCACGAGGCCGACGCCGCGGCCGGCGACCGTGCCCTGGCCGCGCTCGTCGAAGGCGCGGGTGTGGCCGTCCGGCGACACCACCATGCCCTCCACCCAGAGGTAGCCGGTCTCCTGCGGGAACGGCGCCGACACGCCGCCCGCGAGCGCCAGATCGCACTCGCCGTTGAGGAGCGACTGGCAGGCGAGGTGGACCGCCACGAGCGAGGTCGAGCAGGCGGTCTGCACGGTGAAGGCCGGTCCTTCGAGCCCGAGCTTGTAGGACACCCGGGTCGCCAGGTAGTCCTTGTCGTTGCCGACCGCGAGCTGGTAGGGATCGAGCGTCGGGCCGAGATCCGGGGCCGCGTTGGCCGCCAGCATGTAGCGGCTCAGGCTGGAGCCCGCGAACACGCCGACGAGGCCCGGGAAGCGGGCCGGGTCGCAGGTGGCGTCCTCCAGCGCCTCCCAGGCGCATTCGAGGAGGAGGCGGTGCTGCGGATCGGTGACGCGCGCCTCGCGTGGGCTCATGCCGAACAGGCCGGCGTCGAACAGCTCGGGATCGGGCATCACGCCGCAGGCCGGCACGTAGGCCGGGTTGCGGATCAGCTCCTCGGGCACTCCGGCGGCGCGCAACTCCTCGGGCGTCAGGAAGGCGATCGACTCGACGCCCGCGGCCAGGTTGCGCCAGAACGCCTCCAGGTCCGACGCTCCCGGGAAGCGCCCGGCGCAGCCGACGATCGCGATCTCGGAGCCCGTCATACCTCCACCTCCGAGGCGCGGCGGCGGCGGGCGCGGCGCTCCTTGCCTCGCCGCAGCTCCTCGGCGCGGCCGTCCACTTCCTGCTCAGAAGCTCCCGCCTCCAGCTCGTCGAGCCGCCGGGCCAGGGCCGCGACCGTGGGGTGCTCGAACAGCTCGAGGACCGGCACGTCGATCCCGGTCTCCGCGGCCACCCGGCCCTGGAGGCGCATCAGGAGCAGGGAGTGGCCGCCGAGGTCGAAGAAGCTGTCGTGGATGCCGACGCGCTCCACGCCGAGCACCTCGCTCCAGAGCGCGGCGAGCATGGCCTCGCGGCCTTCCCGCGGCGCTACGTATTCGACGGCGAGCGCCGGCCGCTCCGACGACGGGTCGGGCAGCGCGCGGCGGTCCACCTTGCCCGAGGGGTTGAGCGGCAGGCGCTCCATCGGCACGAAGGCGGAGGGCAGCATGTATTCGGGCAGGCGGGCGCGCAGGAAGGCGCGCACCTCGTCGAGGCCGAGGCTCTCCGACGTCTCGGCCCAGGCCGCGAGACGCCGTCCGCCGGCGGGATCGGGGAGGTCGGCGACCACGGCGTGGCGGACCACGGGGTGACCGGCGAGCGCGGCCTCGATCTCGCCCAGCTCGATGCGGTAGCCGCGGATCTTCACCTGGTGGTCGAGGCGGCCCAGGAATTCGAGGCGGCCGTCGGGCAGGCGCCGGGCGAGATCGCCGGTGCGGTAGAGCCGGGCGCCCGGCGCGCCGAGCGGATCGGGGATGAAGCGCTCGGCCGTGAGGTCGGGCCGCCCCAGATAGCCGCGGGCGAGGCCGGCGCCGCCGATGAGCAGCTCGCCGGCCACGCCGACCGGCACCGGTTCCAGGCTCCGGCCCACCAGGTGGATCTGCGTGTTGGCGATCGGCCGGCCGAGCGGCACCACGGCGCGCTCCTCGGCGTCGAACCTCTCGACCGCCGACCAGATCGTGGTCTCGGTCGGGCCGTAGAGGTTCCACACCTCCGCTCCGAGCCGCGCGGCCAGGTCTCCGGGCAGCGCCTCGCCGCCGCAGAGCGCCTTGAAACCGACCGGCGCCTGCCAGCCGCTCTCCAGCAGCAGGCGCCAGGTGGCCGGAGTGGCCTGCATGGCCGTGGCGTTGCTAGCGGCGAGGAGCGCGGCGAGGCGCGCTCCGTCGGCGGCCGTCTCGCGGTCCGCGACCACCACCCGGGCGCCCACGGTGAGCGGCAGGAGCAGCTCCAGGCCGGCGATGTCGAAGGTGAGCGTCGTCACGGCCACGAGCGTATCGTCCTCGCCGAGCCCCGGCTGGCGCCGCATGGAGGCCAGGAAGTTGGCCAAGCCGCGGCGCACCACCTGCACGCCCTTGGGCCGGCCGGTCGAGCCGGAGGTGAAGATCACGTACGTCAGGCTGTCGCCGTCGATCAGGGGCTCGGAGAGCGGAGCCTCCTCCGACTCCCCGTCCAGCCAGAGGACCTCGGGGACCTCCGAGGCGAGGTCCATCCCGCGGGTGGCGAGCATCAGCGGCCGGCCCGCGTCCTCCAGGATCATGGACAGGCGCTCGCGCGGGTGGCCGGGGTCGAGCGGCAGCCAGGCGCCGCCGGTCTTGAGGACCGCGAGGAGGGCCACGACCATGTCCGCCGAGCGCTCCAGGCAGATCGCCACGCAGCGTTCCGGACCGATACCGCGGGCCGCCAGGCGGCGGGCGAGGCGCTCGGCCTCGGCGTCGAGCTGGGAGTAGGTCAGGCTCCGGTCCGCGTGGACGGCCAAGGCGCCGGGCCGGCGGCGCGCCTGCTCCTCGATCCAGCGATGGAGGGCCGGGTGCGGCAGGGGCTCGGCCGTGTCGTTCCACTCGCCGAGGATCTGGATGCGTTCCTCCGCGCTCAGCAGCGGCAGCTCGCGGAACGGCCGGCCCGGATCGGCGAGCGCGGCGGCGACGAGCGTGGCGTAGCCGCCGGCGAAGCGCCGCACGGTGGCGGCGTCGAAGAGGTCGAGGTTGTGCTCCATCGCTCCGGACAGACCGTCCGGGCCGTCGCTCAGGTTGAGCGTGAGGTCGAACCGCGCCGTGCCGGTCTCGGAGGCGTCCTCCAGGACAGGGGCGAGCTCGACACCTGGCAGGGTGACGGGGCGGTTGGCGGCGAGGAGCGTGAACACCACCTGCACGAGCGGAGTGTGGGCCAGGTCGCGCGCCGGCTTCAGCTCCTCGACCAGCTTCTCGAAGGGCAGCTCCTGGCGCGCGTAGGCGGCGAGGGCGGTCTGACGCACCCGGGGCAGCAGGCCGTCGAGGCCCGGCTCGCCGTCGAGCGAGGCGCGCAGCGGCAGGGTGTTCATGAAGAAGCCGATGAGCCCCTCGGTCTCGATGCGGTCGCGGTTCGCGACCGGCGTGCCCACGATCAGCTCCTCGCGGCCGGTGAGGCGGGCCAGGAGGATCTCGAAGACCGCGAGCAGCACCATGAACGGCGTGGCCTCGTGCCGCCGGCCGGCCGCGGCGGCGCCGTCGAGGGCCGCAGCGGGCAGGTGGAACAGCTCGCGCGAGCCACGGTAGGTGAGCACCGGCGGCCGGGGTCGGTCGGCCGGCAGCTCCAGGATCCACGGCGCGCCGTCGAGCGCCTGCCGCCAGTGGGCCAGCTCCGAGTCCAGGGCCTCGCCGGACAGGCGGCGGCGCTGCCAGGCCGCGTAGTCGGCGTACTGGACCGGCAGCGGCTTCGGCTCCTGATGGCAATAGAACGCGGCCAGGTCGCGGAGGAAGACGTCCATCGACCAGCCGTCCGCCACGATGTGGTGGAAGGTCGCGAGCACGAGCCGCTCGTCCTCCGCGGTCCGCACCAGGGCGGCGCGCAGCAGCGGTCCGGTGGCGAGGTCGAACGGCCGCCGCGCCTCGTCTCCCGCGAGGCGCCGGGCCTCGGCCTCGCGGATCTCGGGAGCCAGCGCGCGCAGGTCGATCTCCGGCACGGGCACGCGGAGATCCGGAGCAATGCGCTGGACCGGCTGGCCGGCCTCGGTGCCATAGGTGGTGCGCAGGATCTCGTGGCGCCGCACCACGGCCTGGACGGCCGCGGCGAAGGCCGGGACGCCGAGGTCGCCGCGGGCGCGCAGCACCGTGGGCACGTTGTAGAGCGGGCTCCGCGGCAGCAGGCGGTCCAGGAACCATAGGCGCTCCTGGGCGAAGGAGAGGGGGAGAGGACCGTCGCGGTCGATGGGCGCGATCGCCTCTGTGCCCGAAGCCGCGCCTTCGAGGGCGCGGGCGAACGCCTCCACGGTCGGGGCCTCGAAGAGCAGGCGGAGCGGCACCTCGGCGCCGAGCGCGCGGCGCACGCGCGAGATCGCCCGCGTGGCGAGCAGCGAGTGGCCGCCGAGCGCGAAGAAGTCATCGCTTCGCCCGAGGCTTTCCCGGCCCAGCAGCCCGGCCCAGATGCCGGCCACCAGCGTCTCCATCGGCCCCCGCGGCGGCTCGTGGACTGCAACCGGCTCCGCGACCTGTATCCGCTCCAGCGCCCGGCGGTCCACCTTGCCGTTCGGGGTGAGCGGCAGCACGTCGAGGCTCGCCCAGGCGGACGGCACCATGTAGTCGGGCAGCCGCGGGCGGAGGTGCTCGCGCAGGGCATCGGGATTCCAGTCGCCTTCCGGAACCACGAACGCCGCCAGCCGCCGGCCGGCGGGCTCTTCGCGGACCACGACCGCGCACTCCCTGACGGCCGGGTGCTCGGCGAGCGCGGCCTCGATCTCGCCGGGCTCGATGCGGAAGCCGCGGATTTTGACCTGGCGGTCGAGCCGGCCGAGGAACTCCAGGCTGCCGTCGGGCCGGGTGCGCACCCGGTCTCCCGTGCGGTAGAGGCGCCCGCCGGGCGTCTCCGCGAAGGGGTCCGGCACGAAGCGCTCGGCCGTGACCTCGGGCCGATCCACGTAGCCGCGGGCCACGCCGTCGCCGGCTGCGTAGAGCTCGCCGGCCACGCCGGGCGGCGCGAGCCGGAGGTCGCGGTCGAGCACGTACGCCCGGGTCTCGGCGATGGGCCGGCCGACCGGCACCGACTCGCCGATCGCGGCCGGATCGCGCAGCGGGTTCGAGGTGGTGAAGACGGTCACCTCGGTCGGGCCGTAGCCGTTCATCAGCTTCAGCCCCGGCAGGGCCGCCAGCACGCGGCGCACGTGCGGCGCCGACAGCGACTCGCCGCCGGACATCAGCAGGCGGAGCGGGCGCAGCCCCTCCAGGTTTTCGTCCACCATCTGGTGGAACAGGCCCGCGGTCAGCCAGAGCACGGTCACGCCGTGCCCGGCGATCATCCGGCCCAGCTCCTGCGGCGGCACCACGCGCTCGGAGGAGATCGCCACGCGCGCGCCGTTGAGCAGCGCCGGCCACAGCTCCAGCGTGGTGGCGTCGAACGAGTGCGGCGCGATGTGGAGCGAGACGTCGTCCGGCCTCATGACGTCATAGCCGCCCGGGCCGTGCTGGGCGAGCGCGAGCCGGGCCACGCCGCGATGGACGATGCCGGCGCCCTTGGGCCGCCCGGTCGAGCCGGAGGTATACATGATGTAGGCCAGGCTGCCGCCGTCCGCGCCGCCCGGGGGCGGGGTGGACGGTTGGCGGGAGATGGCTTCCACGGCCTCGTCGATCCGCACTGCGTGGATCCCGGCGGGCAGGGCGGTGGCCGACGCGGCGTCGGTGAGGACGATCCGGGGCCGCGCGTCGCCGAGGAGCTGGGCGAGTCTCTCGGGCGGCAGATCGGGGTCGAGCGGCACGTAGGCGCCGCCGGCCGCGAGCACGCCCAGGGTGGCCACGAACGCCTCGGGCGTCCTCTGAAGGAAGAGCGCCACGCGGTCGTCGAGCCCCACGCCTAGCTCCTGTATGAGATACCAGGCGAGCCGGTGGGCTCGGGCGACCAGCTCGCCGTAGGTGACCGTCTCGCCCTGGAAGAGGAGCGCCGGGGCGTCCGGCCGGGCCGCGGCGTGCCGGGCGACCAGGGCGTGCAGCGGCTCGTCGCGCGGGTAGTCGGCGACCGTGTCGTTCCACTCGACGAGCGCCTGGTGGCGCTCGGCCTCGCCGAGGAGCGGCAGGGCGGAGATGCGCTCTCCCGGCTCGGCCGAGACGGCGTCGAGCAGGGTGCGGAGCTGGCCGAGCAGGCGCTCGGCGGTCGGGGCGTCGAAGAGGTCCGCGGCGTACTCCAGGGCGCCTTCGAGGCCGCCGTCGATCTCCATCCAGTCGAGCGAGAGGTCGAACTTGACCGCGCCCGCGTCGAGCGGCAGGGGGGTGAGCGTGGCGCCGGGCAGGGCGAGGCCGGTGGCCGGCGCGTTCTGGAGCACGAGCGCCACCTGGAAGAGCGGCGTGTGGGAGAGGCTGCGCTCGATCGCCAGCTCCTCGACCAGGCGCTCGAACGGCAGATCCTGGTGCGCGAAGGCGCCGAGCGATAGGGTCCGCGTCCGCTCCAGGAGACCGTGGAACGTCGGGCCGTCTTCGAACCGGCCGCGGAACACCAGCATGTTGACGAACAGGCCGATCAGAGGCTCGAGCTCGGTCCGGGTGCGGTTCGCGACCGGCGTGCCGACGAGGACGTTGTCCGAGCCGCCGGTGCGGTGGAGGAGCGCCTGCCAGGCCGCCATCAGGACCATGAACGGCGTCACCCCCTCGCGCCGCGCCATGGCTCCGAGCGCCGCGGTGCGCTCCGCGCCGAGCGCGAGCCGGGCCGCGCCGGCGCGCCGGCCGCGGACGGTCGGTCGGGGCCGGTCCCAGGGCAGGTCGAGCGCCGCGGGCGCGCCTTCGAGCTCCCCCTTCCACCAGTCGAGCTGCTCGCGCAGCGCCTCGCCCTGGAGCCAGCCGCGCTGCCAGATCGCGAAGTCGAGGTACTGCACCGGCAGCTCGGACAGAGGCGACGGCCTGCCTTCGCGGAAGGCGGTGTAGAGCGCCACGGTCTCGCGGATCATCACGGCCGTGGACCAGCCGTCGCCGACCAGGTGGTGGACGACGAGGACCAGCCGCCAGTCCGCCTCCTCCAGTCGGACGAGCAGGGCGCGCAGGAGTGGAGCGCGGCCGAGGTCGAACGGCCGCCGGATCTCCGCGGCCATCAGGCGCTCGGCTTCGGCCTGGCGCGCTTCCGCCGGCAGGGCCCGGAGGTCGGCCGTGACGAGCGGCGCCGGCACGTCCGCGACCACCGTCTGGACCGGAGATTCCTCTCCGGTCACCGTGCTGCGGACGGCGGCGTGGCGGCGGACGATCTCGCCGAGCGTCCGCGCCAGCGCCGGCCGGTCGAGGTCGCCCGTGATGCGCAGGGCGGTCGGCAGGTGGTAGGCCGCGCTGCCGGGCTCCAGCCGCTCCAGGAACCAGAGGCGCTCCTGAGCGAAGGAGAGCGGTCCGGAAGACGCGCCGGTCGCGGGGATGCCGGTGGCCTCGGCCGACCGGCCGCCGTCCAGGCGCTCGGCGAGCGCGGCGACGGTGGGCGCCTCGAACAGCGCGCCCAGCGGCAGCTCCACGCCGAAGGCGGCGCGCACCCGCGAGACGAGCTGGGTGCCGAGGAGCGAATGGCCGCCCAGCTCGAAGAAGTCGTCGAAGGCGCCCACCGGCTCGATGCCGAGGATCTCCTGCCAGAGGCCGGCGAGCTTGGCCTCCGTCTCGTTGCGCGGCGCCACGTAGGCCGTGGCCACGTCGGGCCGGGCGTGCCCGGCTCCGCCGCCGATCGCCTTGCCCTCGGCGAGGTCGCGAATCAAGCGGCGCCGGCTCTCGATCGCCCGCGGCAGCGGCACAGCCGAGACCGCGATCTGCGGCAACCGCGGACCGGCCAGGATGCGGCGCAGCAGCTCGACCGACTCCGCGGCGGTGAGCCCTTCGCCGTCGGGCTCCCGGACCGCCTCGGCCCGGGTCTCGGAGCGGGCGCGCATCGTCTGCGCCACGTCGAGCCGTTTCAGGACGAACTCCTCGACGCGGACCCGCTCGGTGCCCTCCTCGTCGAGGATGGTCACGTCGAAGGAGAGCGTCTCGGGCGAGGGCTTGCCGAAGCGCACCCAGCTCCACGCCTTGCGCGGCAGCGGCCCGTGCGCGAGGAGGCGCTTATAGGAGAGCGGCAGGTAGTGGCCCTCGCCCTTCGAGCCCGCGGGCACGTGGCTCTCGCCGAAGCTGGTGGCGACGTCCATCAGGGCCGGGTGGAGGCCGAAGCGCTCGACGTCGCCGCCCAGCTCCGGCGCCAGCTCCAGGTAGCCGAGCGCGTAGCCGTCGCCCACCCAGACCTTCCGCAGGCTCTCCCAGCGCGGTCCGAGGCCGGCGGTGCGCAGGTCCTCGCGGTACTCCTCGCCGAGCACGGTCTGCGTGTGCGCGGCGCCCTGGAGGCCGCCGAGGTCGACCGTCGCGGGGGTGGAGTGGAGAGGCAGGATGGTGCCCAGGGCGTGCTCCTGGCCCTCGCTCGCCACGCGGAAGCGGAAGGCGTCGCTCTCGCGCGTGAGGACGGTGCGGACCTCCTTCGTCTCGCCGTCGCCGACCCGGAGCGGCGCCACGAACATCACGTCGCGCATCTCGAAGCTGTGGCCGTTCCCGGCAGCCTCGCGGAAGGCGGCGCCGGCCATCTCCAGGTAGGTCGTGCCGGGCACGATCGGGTGGCCGCCGAGCCGGTGCTCGTCGAGCACCCAGGTCTCGCCCGTCCGGAAGCGCGACAGGAAGACGTCCTCGCCATCGGTCAGGGCTCGCTGCTGGAGCAGGGGATGGCCGAGCGGCCGGGTGTCCGCCATCGGCTTTTGTTTCGCCGCCGGAGCCGCCATGCCCACCCCGCGCCAGGTGTCCCAGTCAATCGACACCACGCGCGGGCCTCCTGAGAGAGCGCGCGAGCGGGCGAAGGCGTCGAGGAACGCGTTGGCCGCAGCGTAGTCGGCCTGCCCTGGGCCTCCGAGGACGCCGGAGAGCGAGGAGCAGAGGACCAGGAATTCGACCTCGGAGCCCCGCAGCAACTCGTCGAGGACGAGCGTGCCCTGGACCTTCGGCGCGAGGACGCCGGCGGCCGACTCGGCGGAGGTGAGCTGCATGACGCCGCTGCCCGGCACGCCGGCGGCGTGGATCACGCCGTGGATCGGGCCGAAGCGCTCGCGCGCCGCGGCGAGCGCCGACTCCATCTCGTCCCGCCGGGTCACGTCGGCCGTCACGGCGAGCGCCTCCAGGTCCGCGATCCGGTCCGGATCGACCGGCGAGCGCGAGACGAGGACCAGCCGCGCCTGGACGGTCCGCGCCAGGAAGCGGGCGATCTCCAGGCCCACGCCGCCCGAGCCGCCGGTGATCAGATACGTGCCGCGCTCGCGCAGCGCCGGCGGGCCCGGGTCGAGGCTCACCGGTTCCCAGGTCCGCACCCAGCGGCCCGCGCCGCGCAGGGCCACCACCGGCTCATCCGCCTCCAACTCCGCCAGCAGGCTCTCGACCGGGACCCGGCGGTTGATGTCGACGCTCCGGCAGGTCACGCCCGGCAGCTCCTGCGGCAGCGTGTGGACGACGCCCAGGATCAGCGCCTTGGCGGGATCGATCTCGTCCGAGCTCTCCACGTCCTGGAGGCCGGTCGAGACGACCGCCACGTCCAGCGGCGCTCCGGCTCCCCGTTCTCCAAGGGCCCGGGCCAGGGCGAGCAGCGACTCGAAGGAGGCCTCGCCCAGATGGACGATCCGGCGCGGCAGCTCGGCGAGGAGCGCGGGGTAGTCGTAGGGCGGCCTGGCGGCGACGACCTGGCTTCCCCTCTCCTCCAGCAGCCGGACGAGCCGCTCGCCGGGCTCCGAGTCGTCCAGGAGGACCAGCCACGGTCCATCCTCTCCGGACGACCTCGGCGGCAGGGCCTGGCGCCAGAGCGGCGCCCAGGTGCGCTCGCCGGAGACCGCGGCGGCGGTTTCCTCCCGGGGCTCGATCCAGTGGCGCCGGCCTTCGAAGGGATAGGCCGGCAGCGCGACCTTGCGCCGCCGCTCGTGGGCGTGGAAGCCCTGCCAGTCCACGGGCACGCCGGACAGCCAGAGCTGGCCCAGCGCGCGGAGCAGCACCGGAAGGTCCTCCTCCCCGGCCTCCGGCGCCGCGGGCAGGCTGGAGAGCACCGTCTGGCCGCCGGGACGGGCCGGGTGCTGGCGGGCCAGCGAGCTCAGGGCGCGGCCCGGCCCGACCTCCAGGAGAACGGCGTCGCCCTTCTCGAACAGCGTCTCCAGGCCGGCGGAGAAGCGCACGGTCTGGCGCAGGTGGCGCACCCAGTAGCGTGGATCGGTCGCCTCTTCGGGCTTGATCCAGGTGCCGGTGAGGTTCGAGACGTACGGGATCGACGGCGCCTGGAGATTCAATCCGGAAAGCGCCGCCGAGAAGCGGTCGAGCACCGGGTCCATCATCGGCGAATGGAAGGCGTGCGAGGTGTGCAGCCGCCGGCTGTCGCCGACCCGCCTCTCCAACTCCTCGATCGCCGCCGCCGGGCCCGACGCCACGCAGAGCGCCGGACCGTTGACCGCGGCGATGGCCACGCCGTCGGGTAACAGAGGCCGCAGCTCTTCCTCGGGCAGCGGCACCGAGAGCATGGCGCCCGGCGGCAGCGCCTGCATCAGCCGGCCGCGCTCGGCCACCAGCCGCACCGCGTCTTCGAGCGGGAACACGCCGGCCAGGCAGGCGGCCACGACCTCGCCGATGCTGTGGCCGATCATCGCCGCGGGATGGACGCCCCACTCCATCCAGAGCCGGGCCAGCGCGTGCTCGACCGCGAAGATCGCCACCTGCGCCATGGCCGTCTGCCGGAGCCGGTCGGCGGCGTCCGGACCCTTGTCGTACAGGGCTCCGAGGAGGTCGACGCCCTCGGAGCGCAGCACCTCGGCGCAGAGGTCGATCTGCTCGCGGAACGTGGGCTCCGAGCGGTAGAGCGTCTCCGCCATGCCCGGGTACTGGGCTCCCTGGCCGGGAAACAGGAAGACCACCGGCCGGTCCTCGGACGGCTCGACCCGGGTGAGCACCCGCCGCGGGTCGAGCGCGCCGAGCGTCTCCACCGCGTCCGCGGTATCCGCGCAGACCACCATCCGGCGGTGAGGGAGGAGCCGGCGGCCGACTTGGAGCGTCCAGGCCGCGTCCGCCAGGTTGACCTCGGGCAGGCGCGCGGCAAGATTGACGGTCGCCGCCTCCAGCGCCGACTCCGTGGCGGCGGACAGGAGCAGGAGTTGGTGCGATCGCGACGGGCCGGACTCCTCGGCCTCCGGTGCCTCCTCCAGGATCACATGGGCGTTCGTGCCGCCGATCCCGAACGAGCTGACGCCCGCCCGCCGCGGCTCGCCGGTCTCCGGCCAGTCGGTTGGAGATGCGCTGACCACGAACGGGCTGTCCTCGAGATGCAGCGCGGGGTTCGGGCGCTCGAAGCCGACCGTCGGCGGGATCCTGCCGTGCTCCAGCGCGAGCACGGCCTTGATCAGCGAGGTGACGCCGGCCGCCGCGTCCAGGTGGCCGAAGTTGCTCTTGACCGAGCCGAGCACGCAGGAGCCCGGCGGAACATCGGCGAAGACCTGCCGGAGGGCCGCCACCTCGATCGGATCGCCCAGCGGCGTCGCCGTGCCGTGCGCCTCGACGTAGCCGACGCTCGCCGGGGAGACGCCGGCCAGCGCCTGGGCGAGCGAGATGACCTCGGCCTGGCCCTCGGAGCTGGGCGCCGTGTAGCCGACCTTGGACGAGCCGTCGTTGTTGATCGCGCTGCCCAGGATCACCGCGTGGATGGGGTCGCCGTCGGCCAGCGCGTCGTCGAGCCGCTTGAGCACGACCATGCCGACGCCGTCGCCGTCGAGCGAGCCCTGCGCCGCGGCGTCGAACGGCCGGCAGTGGCCGTCCGGCGAGAAGA
>JBEQUE010000173.1:0-10679 GCA_040349255.1 Acidobacteriota bacterium
TTCGCTGCCGTGGCCCCTGGGGTGTGCTCACCGTTTCCACCAACAAGTAGTTGGTGTAGGTCTTGTCCTTGTATCGCTTGACGGTCTTGCGGATGAACACAGGGCTTCTATACCAGAAACCTGCGAACCCTGGTTTCGTCACTATTTCCGTGGATCGGGCCCTCGACTCTCCAAGAATCAATGACTTACGACCCCGAAGACGCCCTAATCGGCCGTTTCGGGGCCGGAGACTGTGGAAGTTGGGCTAAACCGAACCGGGGCCGGGGACGACAGTCATCCTCCGAGCTCGCGGATCATCGACTGGAGGCGATCGAGGTCCTGGCTGCTCGAGAAGAGGCTCCGGTCGTCTTCGAGCTTCTTGCGCAGCTCGACGCGGAAATCCTGGGAGAACGCCTTCCTGAGGACCGGGAGCGCGCCGGCCATGGCGTCGAGCAGAAGGCTGCGCTCCGGCTGGGAGTAGATCTTGATTTCTCCCAGCATGGCTTCCGCGCCCTGGAACTGCGTCGAGATCCCGGAGTACATCTGCTTGAGACCCTCCATCCGCGCGGCGTAGCTCTCGTCCTTCGGGATTTTCGGGAGAAACTCTTCCACGAGATCGATGCCGAGCGCCGAGACCCGGAGGGAGAAGGCCACGATCTGCGTCATCTCGGCGGTGACCTTGGCCTCTCCGCGGACCATCGTCGCGACATAGAGGTTGAGCACCTTGTTCGTGCCCTGCTGGATCGCCAGGTAGTCGCCGAGCCGGGCTTCGATCGGGAGCGCGCCGTTCCGGTCGAGAGAGAAGTTCTCCGTGGACGTGAGCCGACCGAGCAGGGCCGCGCCGAGGGGCTCCGAAAGGCGGGGCAGGGCGACCTTCCCGGCCGAAAGGATCTCGCTCGTCCGGGTGTAGTCGGGGCCATGCCACTCGCGGTCGGAAGCCGGGATTCCGGCCTCCAGGAACGGGTTGGAGGCAACCTTCTGGGCAGCAAGCCCGTGGGCCAGTCCGAAAGCCAGAGGGAAGACGCACGCTGCCGCGCGGAGGAAGCGAAGCTGTGCCATGGCCCTACTCTAACCGGAATGCCGCCGCGAATCCTTCTCGGCGGCTCACGCGCGGCGCGGGTCTCCCGGAGAAGCCTTTCCGCCGCTGAAGAAGGAGAATCTTCTCCAGGGAACCTCGACGGATCGCGGCGCGGGCTCATTTGGCGCAACGTAACCCTGCCTTGCGCCAAGGAATGTTGGTTTGGCGCAAGGTAGGGTCGTTCGGCGCAAGGTGTGATTATCTGGCGCAACGTTGAATTGTTTGGTGCAAGATAGGGTTCCCTTGGCGCAAGGCGGGCTGCTTTGGCGCAACATGAGCTTCCTTGGCGCAAGGTAAGGTTGCGTTGCGCCAAGCAACCTTGCGGCGTGGCAATGTCGCGCCACCTTGCGCCAAACAAGATGACGTTGCGCCAGCTCAGGGTTATTTGGCGCAAGGTAAGCTTGTCTGGCGCAATGTAGGCTTATTTGGTGCAAGGCCGCCTTCCTTGGCGCAAGATGGGCTTCACTCGCGGCCAACGAGCGCCTGCTTGAGAGCCGTCAGCTTGTCGGACGACATGGAACGGCTCCTCCGGTCACTGGAAGGGAAAGCAGGCCATCTTCTGGGTACCGAGGAGGAGGAACGCATGAGCGAGCCGAAGGGGAAGTTCACGATCCGTCTGAACTCGACGCTGAGTCTGGACCGGATCTACCGGGTCTATCTGGACAACGCGGCGGCGTATTTCATCAATCTCGGGAGCCCCAGCGGCGTCGCCCGCGCCATCGGCCGCCAGTTCGGCGTGATCGGGCGGATGATCGCCGAGAGCTATGAAAGGAAGCAGGCCGTGAAACGGGCGGCGGTGGCGGCGGAGCTCGACCGGGAGCACCCGGGCATCCTGCTCGCGAGAGACAAGGCCAACTTCAGCCTCCCCTTCCTGCAAATCGAATCGGCGGTCGTCGAGCCGGCCGCCCTGTTCGGCGGCCACGGACAGCACGTCGGACGGCTCAGCGTGAGGAAGCGCGACGGCAAGGACCTCCGGTTCCAGTTCGAAGATCCCATGGAGATGAAGATCGCCGTGGACGGCCTGCAGGCTCTCCTGGGAGAGCGCCTCCGCCTGAAGGTCCGCTGGGACGACCGGAAGGGGGAGTATGTCAAGGCGGCCTGAGACCGGTCAGCCGCCGAGCTCGCGGATCATCGCCTGGAGCCGTTCGAGGTCCTGCCCCTGGTAGTGCTTCCGGTCGTCCTCGAACTTCTTGCGCAGCTCGACGCGGTAGTCCTGGGAGAACGCCTTCCTGAGGACCGGAAGCGCGCCAGCCATGGCGTCGAGGACGAGGGTGCGCTCCGACCCGGAGTAGACGCTCGTCTCGTGCAGCATGGCCTCCGCCCCCTGGAACTGCGTCGAGATCCCGGAGTACATCTGCTTGAGGCCGTCCATGCGCGCGGCGTAGCTCTCGTCCTTAGGGATCTTCGGAAGGAACTCCTCGACCAGCTCGATGCCGAGGGCCGAGACCTTGAGCGAGAAGGCCACGAGCCGGGCCATTTCGGGGGTGACCTTCTCCGGGCGGACCATTGCCCCCAGGTAGAGGTTGAGCACCGTGCTCGTCCCCTGCTGAATGCCATTGCGACAAGCGCTGGCCTGTAGTCATCTCCTCTGTAGCGTCGACCCAGTCCGTGTCGGGGCTGTGGTATTATAATTCCACCCTCAGGACTCGCCCATGCGCCTGGAAACGATCCTGTGGGACCTGGAAGACGATCTCTACGGCAATGTGCATCACTGTTCCGAGCATGGAATTACCAAGGAAGAGGTCGAAGAGGTGCTTGAGAGTGCGGTGGACTTTGACCTCAGCCGGTCCACCGCCCAGGAGGTACAGACGATGACCCTTCAGCGGATTACACGCAATCGGCGCCTCACCTCTGAGGAAGCCGCGAAGTATCGCGAGGTCCGCGAGCAGGTGGCCAAGGAGCTCCCAGAGCTGATCACTCGACATGAAGAGCGTCAGACAGCTCTCGACCAGTTGACCGACCTGGTTCAGCAGTTGAAGGCTGCCCGCGAAGAAAAGGGACTGAGCCTCGCAGATCTGACCCGCTTGACGGGGATGGACCGCTCGGCACTCTCGAAGCTGGAGACGGGGCAACGCCTCAATCCTACGATCGAGACCCTCGTTCGTTACGCCGATGCCGTAGGCAAGCGGCTGGTGGTCACTCTGGCCAACGCGTGAGTCGGCTTTTCAGTGTTGATGGTGCAGCGATCCCGCCCAGATGCAGATGCAGGCTTGAGATAACCCATTGCTGCGAGAACCGCCTCGCCCGATCCAAGCTGTGCAGGCCCCGATGCCATGCGTCGTGGGGGTGCCGCGCTCCGGAACGACCCTGCTCCGCCTGATGCTCGACGCTCATCCCGAGCTTGCGATCCCGCACGAGACGCATTTCATCCCGGCGGTGCTCCGGGAGCCGCAGGCCGGGCGCGAGGACTTCTTTCGAATGCTCACGGAGTTCCCGACCTGGCAGGACCTGAAGACTCCGGCGGAGCGCTTCCGGCAGGAGCTCCTGCGGCTGGAGCCGTTCGACGTCCGCGACGGGTTGCGCGCCTTCTACCGCCTCTATGCCGGGCTTCGCGGCAAGAGCCGCTGGGGGGACAAGTCGCCGCCGTACGTGCAGCACATCGAGGCGATCCACGAGGGGCTGCCGGAGGCCCGTTTCATCCACATCCTGCGTGACGGCCGCGACGTGGCGGTGTCGCTGCAGCCTCTGTGGTTCTCCCCGGGGGAGACCATGGAGGCGCTCGCCATCCAGTGGGTCGAGCAGATCCGGGAGGCGCGCCGGCAGGGCCAGGGCACCGCGTTCTACAGGGAGGTCCGCTACGAGGATCTCCTCGCGCATCCCGAGCGCGAGCTCCGCCGGATCTGCCGCTTTCTCGATCTGCCCTACGACGCACGGATGACGACCTACCACGAAACCGCTCATCTCCGCCTGGACGAGGTCGAGACGCGCCGGGACGGCGAAGGAAAGGTCCTCATCACCAAGGAGGAGAGGAAGCAGCTCCATCGCCTGACCAGCCTGCCTCCCCAGCCCTCCCGCATCGGCCGCTGGCGCACCGAGCTCGCGCCGGAGAAGATCGCCTCCTATGAAGCGGTCGCCGGCGATCTCCTCGAAGAGCTGGGCTATCTTTCGAGGTAGCGACCCTGCAGCCTCAGGGCATCCGGGCCAGGATCTCCCGGAACTTCGTCTCGCTCCGCAGCTCCGCGAATTCCGGTCTCTCCTCCACGGCCTTCCGATCGGCAAAGCCCTTATCCACGGCCAGGCGGAGGGACTCCAGGGCCTTCTTGTGGCCGGGCTTCCCCTTGAGGGCGTGGAAGGCCGCCATCTCCACCCACAGGCCGGGATCCTCGTGGATCTCGGCCGCGACCGAGAGCATGAAGATGGCGAGGTCGTACTTCTTCTTCGGCAGGAGCGTCTGCGGCTGATAGAACGCGAGCTGGCCGAAGTACATGTTGAGGAGCCGCTTGGCGGAGAGGCTCTCTTCGGGGTCCGGCGACTCGATGCGCTTCTTGAGCTCCGGGATCTTGAGCGCCGCGGCGACCTGCGCCACGGTCACCGGCTCGTTGCCCGGATTGGCGCGCGCCAGGATGCCGGGCGCATTGGCAAGGATTTCCTTGTCCCGCCGGTCCCGCGCTTCGCGCTCGCGCAGCGCCTGCTGGCAGGCCGGCGAGGCGGCCAGGGCCGCGGCCTCGCGCTCGGCTTCCAACACGTCCCGCAGGCCGGCGTAATCAAGAGCCATGGCCGACCAGGTGTGAAGCGCGTCGGCCGGATGGGTGGCGGTCTGGGCCCGCGCCCGCTCGCGGTCCGCGGACCACTCCGCTTCGATCAGGCCGGGGCTCTTCTCCCGCAGCCCGCTCTTCATCGCCTGGATCTCCATCCAGCCCACGGCCCGGGTGGCGAGATCCGCCGGGGGCCATTCGTGCGTGCCGACGAAGCCCTCGACGCGGTGCGGGACGGCGACGGCCGCGAGCGCCTGATCGAGGTCCCGCATCTCGTAATAGTTGAAATCGCGGTCGCCGTACGTGCCGAAGAAAACGAAAGGATTGTTCCGCGCGGGCGTCGATCCGATGGGGAAGCCAGCGCTCGCTCCGATGACTCCGGCGATCGATCCGGGGGCCGAGAGGGCGAGGACGCAGGCGAAGCGCACCGTGCCTGAATGGCCCGCCACGTAGGCTCGCCGGTCGTCGATGGCCAGGCGGGCGTGGGTGTCCGCCCACAGTGCCCTCATGGCCGTGAAGTTGCCATCCATCGGCCGGTCGCCCGCCACGTCGCTCTCCGTGTTCCGGGAGCTGACCACGATCCAGCCGTAGGTCTCGGCGGCGCGCTGGAAGAGCTGCGCCACCGTCTTGCCGTCCCTGCGCGCGTCGAAGGCATAGAGGACCGGCCACGGGCGGTCCGGCGTGTAGTTGGAGGGAAGATAGAGGGAGTACGCCTGATCCGGATGATCCGCGCAGACGACCTTTTCGATCACCGTTCCCCGGGCCAGCTCGGCTGCTGCGGCTCCGGAGAGGAGGAGGAACAGAGACAGCGGAACGATCAGTTTTCGTGCCATGGATCCTCGCCTTGAAACCGCCGGCATTTCCGCCGGCGGTTTCAAGGATCGCCCGCGGTCAGGGCCGGCTGTCCGGATCCGCCGGATCGGTCTGGGCCAGCCGTTCGTCGCCGTCCCAGGAGCCGTCCCCGTCGCGGTCCACGCCGATGCGTTCGCCGGAGCCGGGCGGTACGCAAGTGTACGTCACGGGGCGCACCGCGGCCAGCGCCCGCAGCGCCACCGCGGGGACGAGCGGTTGCCCGTGCCGGTCTCGCGCGAACAGACCCGATCCCACGTACAGGAAGCCGACCTCGTCGTCGAAGAGGCTGGACTTGGCCACGAGATCGCAATCCCCCGCCTCCGCTCTCCCTCTCAGGAGGTCGATGCGGGCCTCCGCCGACGCCGAGTGCGAAGCCCGGAGCGTGACCTGCTGGCCCACGGCCGGCGCCAGGTTGGTGGGGAAGGCCAGGATGAACGCTTCGAGCTGACGGCGCTGGATCTCGCCCTCCGGCCCTTCCGGAAGGCTGTTCGTGTTGGGGCCGTTGAAGACCTCCGAGAAGCTGAGTCCATGGGTGAAGCGGAACACCGTGTCGACGCTGCCGTCGTGCAGGAGCCCGAAGCCGCGGATCTGATCACCCTTGAACCCGTTGTCGCCGCCGAGGAAGCCGGGGTTCTCCGGATTCCCGAACATTCCAAGCTTCTGGTAGACGTTGCGCAGGTGGGGAGTCTTGAAGAGCTGCGGGTTGAAGTCGAAGCCCGAAAGGCCGCCCGTGCCGAAGAGGCCGGGAGCCGGGGTGCCGGGGTTGGCGCCCGGGTCGATCTTGTGACAACTGCTGCAGGTGAGGACGGCGCCGTCGAGCTCCGGAGCCGACGGGATGCCGCAGTTGACGCGGTCGAAGAGCTGGCGCCCGGCCTCCTGGTCCGGCGTGAGCGTGTTGTCGAGCCGCCGGTTGGGGTTCGGCGGATAGGTGACTCGCAGGATGAAGTCCGTGAACGCGTCCATCTCCGCCTGCGACAGGGTCGCGTGGCGCCCGAGCAGATCGGGGAACGCGCCGTTGAACTTGTCGAACGCCGCGCGCTCGTCGAAAGACCCACTGTCCGGCTGCTCGCTCGGCGCGTCGTTGCCGCCCGTGCGATCGCCGCGCCAGTGCATCGGGCCGTGGCTCGCCATGCCGCGCAGGCTCTGGGTCGTCATCGGGCCCTTCATCGGATGGAAGACGGGCTCCATCGGCTGATTGGTGATGAGGTTCAGGAGCTTGGTGATGAAGGGGCCGGGGTTGTCGATCACTTCGCCGTCCGGGTTGCCGAGGTCCCAGGCCAGGCTGTCGAAGTCGCCGAAAACGTGACAGCTCGCGCAGGCGGAGTCGCCGTGGCTCGACGAGAGCCGCGTGTCATAGAGGAACCGGCGGCCGGTCACGATGCTCGGCGGCTCCGGGTTGTGCATCGGGATGTGGCCCGTCTCCACCCGCGTCCTGGTGTCGACGATCGAAATCCCGTTGTCGAAGCGGGTCATCACGTAGAGCTGGCCCCGGGTCTCGTCGAGGACGAGGCCGGTGGGGCCGCCGCCGCTCAGCGAAATGTGATTGGCTGCATCCGGCACGAATGTGTCGGTCTCGAGCTGCGCCGTGGAGAAGACCCCGACCTTGCCGGAGCCCAGGGCCGCGACGTAGAGCGTCGCGCCGTCGGCGGTCACCGCCATGCCCTGCGGGAAGGCGAGGGAGCGGTCGTTCTCGGCGTTGGGGGTCGGCGCACAGCAGACGTTGTAATTGATGTGCTTGTTGAGATGCCGCGGCGCCACGCCGCCGCCGGGCGAGAGCACGGTGATGCGGCTCTCGTGCAGGTGGCCGCGCAGGCTGTGCCCGGCGAAGGTCCCCGGGCCTTCGAAGCGCGCGGCGTTGTTGGCCTCGGTGTTGGCCACGTAAATCTTTCCATTCGCCGGGTTGACGGCCATCGTGAAGAGGATCGTGCCGACGCCCTGGAAGACGTTGCCCGCGCCGGGCAGCGCGCGCGGCGGGTTGGCCATGGCGTTGATCACGAACACGTCCTTGTCGGGCAGCGAGAAGCGGACGTGTTGATCGCGCGGACGGCCGAGCGCGTCGACCCAGTGCGAGCCGTTCCACTTCACGATGGTGCCGGTCTCGGGCGCGGGGCGGCCTTCGGCGTTCATCGAAGGTCCGGGCACGCCGTCCGGGCCGAAGCCGTCCGGCAGCGAGGTCTCGGGGACGGCGGTGGTGCGGTTGCCGGTGTGGAAGCCGGCAGCGTAGACGCGGGCGCCGTCCGGCGTCACCGCGAGAGCGCGCGGCGTGTCGGTGAACAGGGTGACGACGGTCAGCGGCGTGCCGCCCAGCGCGCTGCCGGGCTGGTCCGCGTCGAACACCCAGACGTCCGCGCGGCCCACGCCCGGAGTCGAGAGCTGGGGATCGAACGGGATGTTCTGGCCGCGGTGGGCCGTCGTGACGAACGCCCGCTTCCGTCCCGGTCCGGCAAAGACGATGTCGCGCGGCTCGTCGCCGACGAGCAGCGTGCGCTCGACGTGCCCGCCGTCCCCGCCAAGGCCGTCGAGCTCGACCACGCTGATGCTGTCGGACAGGTGGTTGACCACCCAGACCTCGCGGTTTGACCGCGCCGCGACCGCGACCGGTTCGAGACCGACCGGAATCGAAGCCAGATGGACGAGCTGGCGTCCCAGGATGCGGAACACCTCCAGGCGGTTGTCGGGCGTGTTGACCGCGAAGAGGCGCTGTCCGTCCGGAGAGATCGCGAGCGGGCGGACCTGGCCGCTTTCAAAGAGCGTGTACGACGAGCTTGTGGACGTGGAAGCGTGGGACGCGCGGCTCTGCGCCGGGTCGGAGGAGAGCGCCGGTGCCGACACGAGCGCCGCCAGGACCACGAGCGACATCATCAAGCCGCGGATCAGCCGCTTTCGATTCATATCTGCTCCTTTCCTTGGACCGTCACATAGGCAGATACGGGGATGTCGATGCGAGCCCGCCAATACGAGCGAGCCGTTGTCCGTGGCGGATGGATCGCGTACACTGCGTATATCGAGATAGACTTGGAGGAAGCCGATGAGGAAGTAAGCCATTCGTCCCATCCGCCCCGGCGCTCTGGCAATGACCCAGAGCTATGCCGGCCGGTATGACTGCTCCCCGCGCTACGCGCGGAGGGAGGAACGAATGAGCTTGCTTCACACATCGGGTCTGGCCTTCCGCCACGACTCCCAGGCCGACTGGCTGTTCCAAAACGTTTCGTTCGATCTCGGACCGGGCGACCGCGTCGCCCTGGTCGGACCGAACGGTTCCGGGAAGACCTCGCTGCTGCGCATCGTGGCGGGCGAGTTGGAGCCCGTCGTTGGCGCGCTCGTCCGGCGCTCGGGCCTGCGCGTCGCGTGCGTCCTGGAGGTCTATCTGGCCGGGATCGACGCCGCCTGTCTGCTCATCTCTCACGACCGGGTGTTTCTCAACCGCACGACCACGCGGACCTTCGAGCTGCGCGGCGGATCGTTGACCGCCTACGCCGGCTCTTACGACGACTACCGCGAGCAGCGGGAGCTGGCGGAGCGCCAGGCGTGGAAGAAGTTCGAGGCGCAGCAGAGCCGCGCCGCCGCCGCGAGGCGGGCCGCCGAACAGCGGGTCCGGACCGCCGCCAAGGTGGCCCGGGCGCCCGAGGGGGTGCGCAATGGACATGACTTCTATCGGGCCAAGGCCGCGCGGCTGCAGCGCACGGCGCGCATCCTCCGCGAGCGCGTGACGCACGAGCCCAGGGCGGTCAAACCGTTCTTCGAAACCGCGATCCCGGTGCTCGACTTCGCGGACGTGCACCGCTCCGGCAACACCCTCCTGAGGATCGACGGGTTGTCCAAATCGTTCGAAGGAAAGCCGCTCTTCCGTGGCCTTTCCATGACCGTCGGCCGCGGCGAGCGCTGGGCCCTGCTCGGGCCGAACGGCTCGGGCAAGACAACCCTCCTGCGCATCGTGCGCGGTCTCGAACGCGCGGACGAGGGCACGGTCGAGATGGGCATCGGAGCTCGCCTCGGCTACTTCTCCCAGGAAGGCGAGCATATAGATCCGGAGATGTCGCCGCTGGCCTTCTGTCTCGCGGTGAACCCGGACGAGACCCGGGTCCGCACGATCCTCGGATGCCTCAAGGTCCGGGCCGACCAGGTGCGGCAGCCGATCGGCTCCATGAGCGGAGGCGAGCGCGCGAAGGTCGCGCTCGCCGCGCTCCTCGTCGGCGAGGCGAACCTTCTCCTGCTGGACGAGCCGACGAACCATCTCGACATCGAAGCCCGCGAGGCGCTCGAAGCCACGCTCGCGCAATACCCGGGCGCCATCCTCTTCGTGTCGCACGACCGCCGTTTCGTGGAGAGCCTGGCGGAGGACAGGATCGATCTTTCGCGCGCTTGTTGATGCCTCCAACTCACTGGAGCCCGCGCGGCACGAGTTGTCGCAGGAGGGCGAAGAGCGCGGGGAGGCGTTCTCTCGGGATGTTCAAGCGTTGGCCAAGCTGGCGGTAGGAAGGAGGGCGTACGGCCTCCGGACTCTCGTCGCCGTGCTGCCGCCACAGGTAGTGCCAGAGCGTCATGAGCTGGGTTCGGGTCCGTGAATCCGCTTCCATGCGGTCGATGGAGGTCGAGACGCAGCGCGTCAGATGCTTGAAGCTCGCGCGGGATTCGGCGGCGCTTCCGGGCAACCCTGGCTCCGGGGCCTGGACGGCGTCCGACGAAGACGCGACAGACCCCGTCTTCCCCTCCTCGAGGATCGCCGCCCAGCGTCTCCGCGCATCCCTCTTCAGGGGGTCCAGGAGATCTTTGAACTGGAAGGCCTCGACGCCGCGCCCGGGCAGCCCCAGGATGCGCTCCCGCAACTGCCGGATGAGCGCGGTCTGCTGCCGGGTGCGCGCCGTGATCAGAGCCGGCATCAGCTCGTCGTTCCAACGGTGGACGATCGGCTCCAGGTCGGCCGGCGAGGATTGCTGCTCGGCAGCAGGGTGGAAGCCCAGAAGAGTGTTGTTGCGGATCTTCCTGTCGCCGGCCAGGATGTAGAGGGCTCCGGAGGAGACGGCCTCCTCGACTGCGGCCTGCAGCAACTCGAAGACCCTGAAGCCGAGCGGATC
>JBEQUE010000174.1:0-13954 GCA_040349255.1 Acidobacteriota bacterium
GAACGTAGAACTTCGTGCCAGACCCGTCGCCTTTACGCACAACCCCCGACGAATATCGGGCTTCGCCGTCGGATGCCGGCTTACCCCGGGTTGTACGCCTTGACCGGCGCTTCGCACATGCTCGGTTCGGCACTGCACCTAGGACTTCCACCAGACCCTCCTCGCGGAGAAGCCCTTGTCCCCTCGGTGAGGGGTTCCCTTCGTCTGGGTCCCCAGAGGACTTACACCTCCTGTTCTACGCCCATGCTGGGCGCACATCGTCTTCCTCGACTTCCGGCGCGCCCAGGGGATGTCGCCCGACGAGCTCGGCGGCAACACGACCTACATCCTGGTCCGGCTCGCGCCCGGCGTCGACCCCGAGGCCGTGCGCCGCGAGATCCGGCGCCGGCTCCCCCACAACGACGTCCACACCGGGCCCGAGTGGGCCGCGCAGTCGCGGCGCTACTGGGTGGAGAGCACCGGCCTGGGCCTGAACCTCGCCATGACCATCTTCCTCGGCTGCCTGGTGGGCGTCGTGGTCGTGGCCCAGACGCTCTACGCCTCGACCATGGAGCACATCAAGGAGTTCGGCACGGTCAAGGCGATCGGCGGCAGCAACCTGGACATCTACCGCATCCTGGCCGAGCAGGCCGCGATCTCCGCGGTCGTGGGCTTCCTCCTCGGAGGGACCTTCTCCTGGCTGCTCCGGCCGGCCCTGGCGAAGATCGATCTCAAGCTGATCATCTCCCCGTCCTTCGCCGCGGTGGTCGGCGTCGGGACCCTGATCCTGTGCCTGGCCGCCGCCATGATCTCGTTCCGCAAGGTGGCCCGCATCGACCCCCGCTCTCGTTTTTCGAGGTTAACTCCGGGGCTAGGAGAGAAGACCATGAGCGTCCTGCAGGCCCACGACGTCACGAAGGTGTTCCAGGAAGGCCGCGAGTCGGTCTCCGTGCTGAACGGTGCCAGTCTCCAGGTGGAGCGCGGCGAGGTGGTGGCCCTCGAAGGGCCGTCGGGCTCGGGCAAGACCACGTTCCTCTCGATCCTGGGCTGCATCCTCACGCCCACCTCCGGCCGCATCGTGATCGACGGCCGCGAGGTCGACCCGCGACGGCCCGACCGCCTGCCCGCGGTGCGCAAGGGCTCGATCGGCTTTGTGTTCCAGCAGTTCAACCTGTTCCCGGCCCTGACCGCCCTCGAAAACGTCGAGTACGCGCTCAACATCAAGGGCCGGCGCGGCCGGGAGGCGCGCGACGAGGCACGGCGCGTGCTGGAGGAGGTCGGCCTCGCCGACCGCCTTGGATTTCTGCCGCGCGACCTCTCCGGCGGCCAGAAGCAGCGCGTGGCCATCGCCCGGGCCCTGGCCGGCGACCCGCCCATCCTGCTGGCCGACGAGCCGACCGCCAACCTCGACTCCCAGGTCGGCGGCCAGGTGCTGGAGATGTTCCGCGGCCTGGCCCGCAAGGAGAACCGGGCTCTCCTGATCGTCACCCACGACCCCAAGGTCCGCGACATCGCCGATCGCGTGGTGCAGATCCGCGACGGCCGCCTCGCGGCCTGAACCCTTTTTCGATTCCGAGGAGCGTTTGCCATGAGCGTCCTGACTGTCGCCAGAAAGTCGCTGTTGCCCCTGATCGGCGTGCTGCTGACCCTGCTCCTGGTGGGCCAGATGAGGAGCGGCCGAGGTCCGTCCTTCGCCCTGTCGTCCAGCCCCGCGGAGGCCGCGCCGGCGGTGCCGTCCAAGCTGGATGATCGGGTAATCGCCGAGGGCCGGCTGGTGGCCTATCCGGGCGCCGAGGTGGCCGTGGCCACGGAGTTGCCGGGAGTCGTGGTCCGCCTCGCGGTGGACGAGAAGGACCGCGTGCGCAAGGGCCAGGTGATCGCGGAGCTCAAGGCGGACGACCTGCGAGCCGAGCTCTCCGAGTCGCGCGCCCGGATCGAGGAGGCCGAGGCGGACATCCGTTTCGCCGAGGTGGACCTGGAGCGCGCCGAGCGGTTGCTGGCCGAGAAGGTCGGCACGCAGGACGCCGCCGACCGCGCCATGCGCAACCGCGACGCCGCTTCGGCCCGCAAGGAGACCGCGCTCGCCGCCGCGAGCCGCCTCCAGGCCGTGCTCGCCAAGACCCGCATCCTGGCGCCGATCGACGGCGTGGTGATCCTGCGCTCGGTGCAGCCCGGCGAGCACCTGGAGGCCGGAGAGTCGCTGGTGACGATCGCGAACCTCGACCGCCTCCGCGTCGAGGCCGAGGTCGACGAGTTCGACACCGGCCGCGTCGTCCTGGACGCGCCGGTCCAGGTGACGGCCGAGGGCTACACCGGTCAGTCCTGGCCGGCTCGCGTCGAGGAGATCCCGGACGCCGTGGTCCCCCGCCGCCTGAAGCCCCAGGATCCCGGCAAGCCCTCGGACACCCGCGTGCTGCTGGTCAAGATCGCCCTGGACGGCAAAACCCCGCTCAAGCTCGGGCAGCGGGTGGAGGTGGAGATCTCGCCGAAGGGGTGAGCGCGGCCGCGATTCCGCGGAAATGTGACAGTTGACAATGAGACAGTGACTGTCATATAAGCGGCTCCATGGACGACGACGCGCGCTACGCCATCGGAGACCTCGCGGAGCTGGCCGACGTATCGAGACGCACGGTCCGTTACTACGTGCAGGAAGGCCTCCTGCCGGCGCCCCTCGGAGTCGGGCGCGGGAATCACTACGGACGCGAGCACCTGGACCAGCTCCTGAAGGTCAAGGCGCTGCAGGAGAAAGGCCACACTCTCGAAGAGATCCGCCGCGGGATCGGTGAGAGTGGCGGGATCGGCGGGAATGCGCCAGCGGCCGGGGAGGCGTCGCCGATCGGGCCGGCGCCCGAGCGCGCGATCTACAGGCGCCTCCAGCTCGCGCCCGGCGTGGAGCTGCACGTCGCCGCCAACGTCCGCCTGCCTTCGCCCGCGAAGCTCGACGAGCTCGCCTCGTGGTGCCGCGAGACCTTCCTTGTGCCTGTCCACAGAAAAGAGGATTCCGATGATTGAGCTGACCGCCCCCGCCGCCCGTTCGGGGCTCTTTACGACGCAGGCCGCGGCAGTGCCGCTGGCCGGGGTGGCGATCGACGCCGAGATCTCGAGCTTCTGCGCGCGCGTCTCGGTGGCACAGCGTTACGTGAACCTCGAGGCGAACCCGATCGAGGCCGTCTACGTCTTTCCGCTGGACGAGGGCGCCGCCGTCTGCGGCTTCGAAGCGATCATCGACGGCACCCACGTCGTCGGCGAGGTGAAGGAGCGCGACGAGGCGTTCAAGATGTACGACGAGGCGATGGAACGGGGCGACGGCGGCTTCCTGCTCGACGAGGAGCGGCCCGACGTGTTCCAGGCGAGCGTGGGCAATCTGCCGCCGGGCAAGGAAGTCCTGCTGAAGCTGACCTACGTGACCGAGCTGACCGTCGAGGGCGGCGGTCTCCGCTTCGCGATCCCCACGACCGTGTCTCCACGCTATGCGCCTTCGCAAGACCGGGTGGGCGTCGGGCGGCCCGACTCCGAGGCGCTGAACCCGCCTGTCGCCTGGCGCGTGCCCTACGGCCTGGACCTCTCGGTCCGCCTGGCGATGCCCGGCGCCATCACGCGCGTCGCGTCGCCCTCGCATCCGGTGTCGGTCACGATGAATGGCAGCGAGGCGACGGTCGCGCTCTCGCAGCGCGACGCCGCGCTCGACCGCGACTTCGTCCTGTCGGTCGAGACGGCGGGACTCGACACGCCCCAGGCGTGGGTCGAGCGGGACGAGGACGGCTCCCAGGCCATCGCCGTCGCATTCGCACCGAAGCTGCCGCAGGCGTCGAGGCCGGCCGAGGTGGTCTTCCTCGTCGACCGATCAGGATCGATGGGGGGAACGTCGATCGAGGAAGCCCGCAACGCGCTGCAGCTCTGCCTGCGCTCGATGATCGCGGGCTGCCGCTTCAACATCATCGGATTCGGCAGCTCGCACAGAGCCCTCTTCCGCCGGAGCCGGCCTTATGACGACTCGAGCCTCTCCGAGGCGAGCGCCCACGTCGCCGCGATGGCGGCGGATCTCGGCGGCACGGAGCTCCTGCCCGCTCTCGAGCTCGCCTTGAAGCCCGCGGGCAAAGACGGCCTGGCACGGCAGGTCGTGATCCTGACGGACGGCCAGGTCACGAACACGGACGCCTGCATCGCGCTCGCGAAGGAGCATGCGGCCGAGGCGCGCATCTTCACGTTCGGGATCGGAGCCGGCGCGAGCCACCATCTCGTGAAAGGCCTTGCGCGCGCCGGCGGCGGCACGGCGGAATTCATCTATCCCGGGGAGCGGATCGAGCCCAAGGTCGTGCGCCAGTTCGGGCGCCTGTTGTCGCCGTCGCTGACCGACGCCCGCATGGACTGGGGCGGGCTCGCCGTCACGCAGGCCCCGTCGGCGGTGCCGCAGGTGTTCGCCGGCGGACGGCTGCTGGTGTACGGGTTCATCACGGCCGGCGCGGCGGCCACCGCGCGGCTCACCGCGGAATCGCCGTCAGGTCCGATCTCGTTCGAGGTCCCCCTCGACCCCGCGAACGTCCGGCCGGGGCGGACGGTCGCGACGCTCGGCGCCCGCGCGCGCATCCGTGAGCTGGAGGAGAGCTCCGAGTGGATCTCGGCCCGAGGCTCGCGCCAAGCTCACCGGAGGGCGAACGCCGCGGCGCAGGAGGTCATCGCCCTGGGCCTCCGGTACGGACTGGTGTCGCGCGAAACGTCCTACGTCGCGATCGAGCGACGCGAGACACCGGTTATAGGCGACGTGAAGCTGCGGCAGATACCGGTCGCGCTCACGACCGGATGGGGAGGCCTCCTCCCCGAGGTTGCCGCGATGAGGAACATGCCAGGATGGTGGGGGCAGGTCGGAGCCGCTGTGTGTGAGGAGCCGTCGTTCGACTACAGACTTTCCGGGGGTATGCCCATGCCGCGCGCTGCGTCGCCGTCGGCCAGGCAGCCCAAGGGCATGGTTGCGCAGGAACCGGCCGAGGAGCCGACCAGGTCCGAAACCCGTTCCCTGTTCCACGCGGCAAGGCGCTCGCGTTCCGCCGAGGCCGCTCCGCCGCCCGCCATGCACACGCTCGTCGCGCTCCAGCGCGCTGATGGTTCCTGGGAGCTCACCCGAGAGCTGGCCGACGTCGTCGGCCGATCGTTGCAGGAGCTCGAATCGGCGATCGCCGGCGCAACCGGAGATGCCGGGGACGTCCGGAAAGCGTGGGCGACGGCTCTCGCTCTCGCGTGGCTCCGCACCCATGCGCGTCCCGTGGAACAGGAGTGGGCCCTGCTCGCAGCCAAGGCCCAGGCGTGGGTCGATCGCGCCGGCGCCGCTCCTGCCCGCGGCGGCGCGTGGATCGACGCCGCGGCCGATTTTCTGCGGGGGTGAGGCCCCTATCGCCGGCTGTCGAGGAACGTCCGCACCACGCGGTAGATGCGGTTGGGATCGCCGGAGATGTCCGGGTCGAAGGCGATCCCGACCGTGGCGCCTTCCTTCCAGGTCACCGCTCCGGCCACGTCGAGGAGCGGCGCCTCGTCGGGGAGCGCCAGGGCAAAGCGCACCCCGTGGTGGATCTCCCAGCGTGCCGGTATGGGGCCCGAGAGGCCGATGCCGCCGATCGACAGGTTCTCCAGCGTGACCGGCGACCGGTCTCCGTCCGGCAGGACGATCTCGGCGTCGGCCTCGATCCGGATGCGGACGTCGCGCTGCCCGGCCAGCGAAAGGAGCGCCGAGACGTTCATCCCATGCCGGCGGATCACCTCGGCGCGGAATTTCAGCTCCAGGATCGGGATCTCGGCCAGCAGATGGACCAGGTCGGCCTTCTCGATCCTCAACAGTGCCGAAGGCAGCGTCGTGCGCGCCGAGGCGAAGCGGCGGGACTTGTCGTTGAGCAGCCCCATCTCCCCGAAGTAGCCGCCGCTCTCCAGCCGGGCCAGCACCTGGAGCGGCTTGCCCTTCTCCTCCCGGTACACCGTGACCAGGCCGTCCTTCACGATGTAGAAGGCGTCGACCGGATCCCCCTCCCGGAAGATCACGCGCTTGGCGGGGCTGGCCTCCTCCCGGACCATCCCCTCGAGCTGCCGGAGCTGGCCGTCCTCCAGCCCCGTGAAAAGGGGAATCCGGCGCAGGAAATCTCTCAGCAATCGTCCTCCATGCCCCGGCGAGCTCCTCTCCAAGGAAAGCGCCCCGAGCGGTTTCTTGAGTAAGTCGCCTGTATTGTGTTTCGGATCGGGAAATCCGGCAAGTCCGAAGTGCCAATCTGCTGGTCGGCGCGGCGGGAGACTTTCAGCGGCCGGTGAAATAGAATCGGTTCCGCCGACATCCTTCCGTAGAAACGGGCCTCTCATGAACCTCCAAGGCCGGTCCGCCGCTCTCCGTCTCGCGCCGGTGGTCCTCCTCCTCGCGCCGGGACTCGCCGGCCCCAGTTCGGGACCGAGAACCTGCCGGCTCCCGGCTCTGTCGTGCCGCCCGGGGAGGTCGGCCGCGAGGAGGCCCTGGCCGTCGTGGCCGACCATGTCGGAGGGATGAGCGCCGCAGACGGGTTCTTGGACAGCGGCACCCTCCGGCTGCTGCCGGCGGCGTTGGGAGATAGCGGAGAGCAGCGCGGGCTGGTCCGGGTGTGGGAGATCTCCTTCCGGCACCGGGGCTCGTTCGGCACCTGGCGCGCCCGCATCGACGCCGCCAGCGGCGAGCTGATCGAGTTCCGCGACGTCAACGCCTACGTCCAGGCCACCGGCGGCGTCTATCCCAGCTCCTACATCTTCAACGACGAGACCGTCCTGCCCATGCCGTTCGTAGACCTCTCCAACGGCGCCTTCTCCACCTCGTCCGGAGATTTCCCCGGCGGAACCGCGACCTCCACGCTCTCCGGCCGGTACGTGGACATCAACGACATCTGCGGCCTCATCTCCCTGAGCGCCGACGCCTCCGGCAACCTCGCCAACGGCACCCCGCACTCCTGCCGGATCTTCGCCGCCCTGAACCGCCACGGCCTGGCCTGCGCCGGCGACGCCGGGGCGAACGTCTGTTTCTCCGGCTGCACGCCTCCGGCCACGCCCACCCTCGCCCTGGCGGCCGGCAGCCACCAGGTCCAGGTGAGCTGGTCGGGCTCCGCCCCGGGGTCGCAGTTCGACGTCTTCCGCTCCGAGTCGGGCTGCAGCGCCGGGTTCCAGCGCATCGCGGCCGGCCTGACCGGCTCCTCCTTCCTCGACACCTCGGTAGCCAACAACCTCACCTACTCCTACCGGATCGTCGCCATGGGCCCCGGCAACGCCGCCTGCTCCGCGCCGCCCACCGGCTGCCAGTCGGTCACGCCGCAGGAGCCGCCGTGCACCTCGCCGCCCCCGGCCCCCGCCGGCCTGACGGCCACGGGCCAGGGGATCGACCGCATCGCGCTCTCCTGGAGCGCCGTGGCCGGCGCGGCGGAGTACCGCGTCTTCCGCGCTACCTCGGCCGGCGGCCCGTTCACCCAGATCGCCTCGGTCGCGACCCCGAGCTACATCGACAGCGGCCTGGCCCAGGGCATCACCCTCTACTACGTGGTGCGGGCGGCGACCGGAGAAACGTGCGCGTCGGCCGCCTCCAACACCGCGTCGGCCGCCACCATGCCATGCCAGACGCGGACGATCTACCTGGCCGGCTTCGAAGGCCAGTCGGGCCTCGCCGGCTGGAGCCTCGAGAGCTTCTCCCCGGGGAGCGCCTCCTGGCGCGGCGCGCAGGAGTGCGAGGCGCACGGCGGCTCCAGGGTCTTCCGCTTCGGAGGCCCGGGCTGCACCGACGACTACGGCAACGGCGAGCACGCTGAGACGAGGACCCCGAGCCTCGCGGTCCCGCCGGGCGCCGGCGTCGGTGATCGGCCCTGCGTCCACGCCGGTCGACAACCGGGTCCAGATCTCCTGGAGCAACGGCGCGCCGGCCTCCGCCTCGTTCAACATCTACCGCGCGCTCGGCACCTGCGCTGCGCCGGGCCCGTTCGAGCTCGTCGCCAGCGGCGTCCCCGGCCCGAGCTACCTGGACGGCCCGGTCTCGGGCGGCGTCACCTGGGCCTACCTGGTGAACGGGCTCGACGCCACCGGCGTCTGCGAGTCCGATCCCTCCGGCTGCGTGCAGGCCACTCCCACCGGAAGCTGCACCGTGGGCCCCGTCTTCGCCGGCGCTTCCGGGGTGATCAATCCGGCCGGCGAAACCTGCGCCCTCTCCGTCTCCTGGCCGCCGGCCACCTCCCGGTGCGGCGGGGCGGTCACCTACGACGTGTTCCGCTCCGGCTCGCCCGACTTCGTCCCGTCGGCCGCGAACCGCGTCGCGACCGGCCTCTCCGGCACCTCCTTCCAGGACCTCGGCGCGCTGAGCTCCGGCAGCGTCTACTACTACGTGGTGCGCGCCGTGGACTCCGGCAACGGCCAGGCGGACGGCAACACCGTGCGCCGCGCGGGCATCCCCACCGGCCCCGGCGGCGCCTGCCACACACCCCAGCCGCCGCCGATGGACTTCTACACGGCGGCCCCCTGCCGGCTGCTGGACACCCGCGCGGGCGCGCCGCTGCAGCCCGGCGAGACCCGCACCTTCCTGCTCGTGGGCACGTGCGGCATTCCGGCCCAGGCCCGGGCGCTGTCGCTCAACGTCACCGCGGTCGGCGCCGCGGCCGGAGGGGAGCTGATCCTGTTCCCGGCCGATCAGGCGCAGCCCACCGCCAGCTCGATCAGCTTCCAGGCGGGCCAGAACCGCGCCAACAACGCCATGGTGCCCCTGTCGGCCGGCGGGGCCGTCCAGGTAAGGTCGAGCACGACCGGGACGATCCATCTCGTCCTCGACGTCAACGGCTGGTTCCAGAAGTAGAGCTTCGCCGCCGGATGGGCGGATTCGCGGCGATTTCGACCGATCTGCGACGATTTCGAGCTATCGGCGGCGGCGCGGGCTTATCCACGGCGGGTTCGACGTATCCGCGCCGGTTTGGAGTGATCCGGCGCGATTTCGCCTTATCGACGGGAAAACGGGCTTATCCGCGGCGACTTCGCCTTATCCGCGGCGAGTCGGTCTTATCCGTGCCGCTTCGGGCTTATCGGCGGCAGTTCGAGCTTATCGGGGACGCTTCAAGCGTATCCGCGCCGGTTTCGCGCTATCGGCAACGATTCCCAGTGCGGCGTAGAATACCTTCACCGATATGCCAGAGGAACCCTTTTCCAGGGGTTGTTCGAGAGCTTTCTGGAACGGCACAACCTTACGGTGCTCAAAGTAGGAACGCTGGGTTGAGAAACGCCTCGTGGAGGACCTGTAGAAGGCCGGAATCGGCGTGGTGCTCGACCGTTGGCACAACGCGCCGCCCGGTTCGTGGAGCGGATCGAGAAGTGCGACCGGATCGTCATGGTCGGCACTCCTCACCACCGGAAGTACGAGAACAAGGATACCAGCAGCGGCTACGTCGTAGCGGCCGAGGTCGATCTGATCAACAACCGTCTTCTCGGCACCGAACCGCAGAAGCAGAGCGTGCTCCCGCTGCTCCTGAATGGCGAGAAGACGGACTCCTTACCGCCGCGCTCCTGCACGGCCGCGTGTACGCCGACTTCCGCGACGAGCCGCGTACTTCGCCACCGCCTTCGATCTGATCCTGAGCCTCTACCAGCTCCCGCCGAACCATCCCGTCGTGGCCGACCTGCGCGAGTCGCTACGTGGGCCGGAAATGAGGTGAGACAGCTCGTGCCTGGAAATCAGTCCTCTGGAAACAGTTCGGGCCGCGATCGACATGATCGAGATCGACATCTCGGACCTATACCCGGCCCATCTCAGAGACCGCTCGACAAGATCACTCGCTGCGACTTCTCATCCCAGGAGAGACGATCTTCGTTCTCATTAAACCACTTTTCCAGGTCCTTTAAGTCTTCCGCTGTTCTTTCAGTCGGCACCAAGCCGATGAAGTCTCCTGTGAAATGAACTTGAACTCCCGTTGTTTCTCGAAAAAACTTGGCGGCGGCGATGAAGTCTGGGCCTATCTTGCCTCTTCCCTCAACTACCGCTTCGATAGCCTCTTGATGATGAATCCACAGATTCCTGGCCTTCTCATTGTCTGCCGAAATGCCAGACCTACGGCATGACCAAGCCACCACCATGGCCAAGGCGATAACCACCGTTCCAATGCGACTACCTTTCAATCTTAATGACATTATTGTTCAGGCAATAGATGGTTACACTGATCGTTACCGAACCCTTCGCATATAATCCTTGTATAATGCCGTTTCCACGTCCGTCTCGATAATCCTTCCTTGTTATTGTGGTAAACCCTGAGATTCTATCCTGCATTGGGAGCGCAGTGCCACCATGGGCTAACTGATAATCCGCCCCTCCATCGTCCTGCACTTCACTCAACTTTAGCCCCTGCTTGACTTTCTGTTCAGTAACCTCATGACCGAGAACTGAGAAGGCATTCGGCCCGAACCCGGAAGCGGTACCGAATGCAGCAACATCATGCATGTCTATTTCCTGTGCGCCGTAGTTTCCGACAAAGGTATCCGTTGAGTCAGCTACCAATCCTATCGTGATCGTCTTGCTGCTATCTATTGCCAGCGCCAGCGCCGCCATAAATGCGGCTTGTTCCGCAGTTGGAGGTCCGGCCTCATTATTCGCCCGAAGAACAGCGTAGCCTTGATCGTCTATCGCGAGGTCATAACCATATAGGCCTTTATTGGCAATGTGCTCAAGTAGCTCGCTGTTCACCCTTGAACCCTGAAGCCTGAGTACCTCGCCCGTGGGGTCTGTCGCGACGACTGGACGGTCTTGGACATACGTGTAACGGTTCCAGGATTGGGGTGCTTTGGGATTAAAACTCTCGCCCGAAGGATCAATGCTTAAAAATCTACCGGTGAATGGGCTCGCATGCCGCGCATGCATGTAGTCCAGATCGTCCCCCGCTCCCGCCGGGCTCGCGAGGTCGCGCTCGTGGCCGGTGAGCTTCATCTGCTCGGCGTCCTGGTTGAAGGCGGTGGCCTCTTCTCCGAACGGGTAGTAGACGTGGTAGGCGACCTGGAAGCCTCCCGGATTCGTGATCAGGCGCGGGGTTCCCAGGTGGTCGAGGTGGAAATGCCGGTCTCCTTCCGTGGGGTGCGACGAGCCCAGGAGTTGCGTGCCCCGATAGATGTAGTCCCGGTACGTGGACCAGTTGACGTGCGCCTCGTACTCCCGGAGGACCCGGCCATCCACGTCACGCAGCGCCCAGAGCGAACCGCCTCCCCCGACGCGGTAGGACCAGAATCGCTCGTCCCCCGCGGTGTAGAGGTAGACCCAGTCCTCGGTTCCGGACTTCATCCGGACCATCTGGTTGAAACCGTCGTAGTCGTAGGAGTTGCCGTTCCAGGTCTTCAGGTTGCCCGCGGCGTCGTAGGTGGTGCCGGTGGCGCTGAGGCGGTTGGTGAGCGGGTTCGTCGGCGTCGAGCGCCCGCTCGTGCCTCCAATTGACAGGATGTTGCCGAACGGATCGTAGGCATAGCTCTGCCACTTCTGGTTGCCGAGCCCGGTCGGGCCGTCGTAGACGCGGCCCTCGATCAGCCTGCTCACCCGGTCGTAGAGGTAGTAGCCGTTGCCGGTCTTCACGATGTTGCCCGAACCGTCGTAGACATAGGCGCCGGAGCTCCAGAGCGGCGAACCGCCTTTGGCGGACGAGATCAGCGAGGGCCGCCTCATGCCGTCCGGATCGTTCGCCTGGGTGTCCACCACCTCGTTCGTGTGCACGACCTGGTTGACCATGCCGTTCGGATGATAGCTGAGCGAGGCCCAGCCCGGCACGGATGTCAGGAACCCGTTCGTGTAACCCGGCACGATCGAGCGCGCCGCCGGCACGCATGCCGCGAACTGGCAGACCGGATAGGTGACGTTCGACAGATTGCCCAGCGCGTTCCAGGCCCAGCCCTGCGTGAACGATTCGCCGGGCGTGCCGTTGAAGGTCATCTGCGTCGTGCGGCCCGAGATCCGGCCCTGGCGGGCTCCATAGGTGTACGTCTCCGTGATCAGGACCGTCGCGTTGAACGGCGCTCCCACCTGGTTGTAGCGCAGGGCCGACTCCAGCCGGCCGTTCGTCCTCACCCCGGCGGCGTTCGAGGAGCCGTAGTGGAAGACCTTGAGCGGAGACCCGCCGGTCGCGTCCACCTGCTTCAGGCGCTCGGCCCGGTCGTAGGTGAAGGTCAGATCGTTCGGCCCGTCGATCTTCCGGCCGGCGTGCCCCCGGGCGTCGTACCTCGAATAGCTCACGACGCCGTTGCCGCCGGGATCGGCGCCCTTCTCCGGATGCTGCTCGCCGGTCAGGAAGCCGCGGTTGTCATACGTAAAAAAGCGGTTCTGCGTGCCCGCCGAGGTCGCCTGGCGGACCTGGCGCAGACGGTTGCCCACGTCGTAGAAGTAGGTCGTCGTGGTGTCCGTGCCGTTCGCGTCGGCCTGCTCCCGCACCTCGGAGAGCCGGCCCTGCCGGTCGTAGAATTCCTGGGTCGTCGCGAGCACCTCGTTGATCGCGGAACCCGTCAGGCTGTTGCCCACCCTGGCGGTGCGCGTCACCTTGCGGGCTCCGAGATAGGAGAGGGTCACGTCGTGGGCCTGGCCGTCCGGCGGACGGATCGTGCCCGGCCGGCCGAACGGATCGTAGTCGAGGAGCTGGGTCTTCTTCGCGCTGCCCGGCTCGGTGACCTCGGTCTTCCAGTGCAGGGCGTTGTAGAGCGTCTGCCGGGTGGACCAGCTTCCGTCCGGCATCTTCGCCTGCTCCTGCCAGACCCGGCCGAAGGCGTCGTACCTCACGATCGATTCGGCCAGCGCTCCCCCGCCGCCGTTGATCTGGCGCGAGATGCGGACCTGGGCGGGCGAGCCCGCGCCCGTGGCGCGGGTGTAGGTGTAGATCGTCCAGGTGTCGTGCCCCTTCTCCGGCTTGACGGCGGTCAGCCGGCCCAGGGTGTCATATTCGAAGGCGGTGCTGATGAGCGAGGTGTCGCGGCTCGTCCGGACCAGGCCGGTGCCCGCGTCGATGTCCGTGTCCAGGCTCTTGAACGACAGCGGGCTGCCCGCGGCGTCGAAGTACTGGGACGAGCTGCGCACGCCGTACTGCCAGCCATGGTCGATCCGGTACTGGCCGGCGGGCAGGCCCAGGCCGCAGAGCTCGCCGGTGCCCAGGGTCTGCGTGTCGCCGCCGTAGTGCTCCTCGCGGGTGAGGTTGCCTCCGGTCTGGGTGAAGACGGAGACCACGTCGTTGGCATCCCGGAGCGTGCCGCTCCTGAGCGTCCGGGTGCGCAGCAGAACCCGGTGGCGGCGTCGAAGCAGGCTTCGGTCTTCGCCGTGACTCCTCCCTCCGTGCGCGTCTGCTCGGTGTAGGTGCCGAGCACCCAGGGCTCGCCGATGCCGGGCATGACGAAGCTGGCGGGATAGGTCCCGCGGCCGGCGTTGTGTTTCGTGATCTGGCTCGCCGTGTTGCCGGCGTCGAAGGTGCCGGAGAGGTCGGTCCGGCGGTAGTGGCCCAGGCCGTCGAAGTCCGAGAAGGCGGCCGCCTCGTATCGGCCGCCATCGTCGTCGTAGACCGTCTTCGTGGCCGAGACCCGCCGGTTCCGGTCCATGTTGGCCTGGAAGTCCGAGCCGTTGAGGAGCCCCTCGTCGCGCTCGTAGGCCACGTAGGTGGACCGCTCGAGCGCGCAGTTGACCGCGCCCGCGGCGCAGTCCCAGGTCCGCGTCGAGAGGAAGCGGCCGGCGCCGTCGGCGGCGAAGCGCGTGAACGGCAGGCTGTAGTCGAGCTTGCTCCAGTCGGCATAGGAATCGTCCAGGGCCACCGAAAAGAAGCTCTCCGACTTGTCTCCGAGCGGGCTCACGACCGTTCGGACCGCCTCCCGGGCCGGATGGAGAGCGTCGGGGAGCGGGTTGAGCGAAGGCGTGTAGGTCCAGGTGCCGGCGACCGCTCCCGAGGCGTCCCGGAGCGTCCGGCTGACCACGCCCGCGGAGAGGTTGCGCCAGGGCTTCTCATCGGCT
>JBEQUE010000124.1:0-7074 GCA_040349255.1 Acidobacteriota bacterium
GGCGCCAACACCGAGACCGACAAGCAGCTCGTCTACAACACCTACATGGAGCTGCTGAAGAACGTCGACGCGAGCCCGGGCATGTCCAGGACGGAGACCTACGAGGAACGGGCCAAGGCGCTGTTCACCACGGAGCCGGCCAACATGAAGCTGCTCGTCGTGGTGGACAAGCTGCTCACAGGCTTCGACGCGCCTCCCTGTACCTATCTCTACATTGACAAGTCGATGCAGGATCACGGCCTGTTCCAGGCGATCTGCCGCGTCAACCGGCTGGACGGCGAGGACAAGGATTTCGGCTACATCGTGGACTACAAGGACCTGTTCAAGAAGGTCGAGCGCGCCATCGCCGTCTACACCTCGGAGCTCGATCACAGCTCGGGCGGAGCCAGTCCGGAAGTGCTGCTCCAGGACCGCCTCACGATAGGCCGGGAACGGCTCGACAATGCGCTGGAGGCCCTCGCCTTGCTGTGCGAGCCGGTGGAGCCGCCGAAAGGCGAGCTCGAGCACATTCACTACTTCTGTGGCAACACGGAAATTCCGGCGGACCTCCAGGAGCGGGAGCCGCAGCGGGCCATGCTCTACAAGGCGACGGTTGCCCTGGTGCGAGCCTACGCCAACATCGCCGACGATCTCGACCGCGCCGGATATGACGATGCCGGAGTCAGCCGCCTCAAACACCAGCTCAAGCACTACCTGAACGTCCGCGAGGTCATCCGCAACGCGAGCGGCGAGACGCTCGACCTCAAAGCCTACGAGGCCGACATGCGGCACCTCATCGACACCTACATCGAGGCGGACCTGCCGAGGAAGATCTCACCCTTCGACAACATGGGGTTGCTGGAGCTGATCGTGAAGACCGGCATCGGCGAGGCCATCGCGTCACAGCTCGGCGGATTGAAGTCGAACAAGGACGCCATCGCCGAAACGATCGAGAACAACGTCCGCAGCAAGATCATCAAGGAACACCTGAGCGATCCGGTATACTACGAGATGATGTCGACCCTGCTCGACGAGATCATCGCTCTCCGCAAGGCAAAGGCCATCGAGTACGAGGATTACCTGAAGCGCGTGGCGGACCTGGCGCGGCGGGTGCAGGCAGGGCTGGAGGAGGATACGCCCGAGCTGTTGAGGAGAAGTCCGGCGCTCCGGGCTCTCTACAACAACCTGAAAAAGCCGGGAGAGGCCTACTCGGGTTCCGGCGACCCGGCGCTGGAGCTTGCGATGAAGATCGATGCCGCGGTCCACCGGGTCCGGCCGGACGGATGGCGGGGAGTCCAGACCCGCGAGCAGGTCATCAAGGCTGCCTTGGATGAGATCCTACAGGATGAGGCCGAGGTGGAGAGAATCTTCCTGATCGTCAAGGCACAGGGCGAGTATTGATGGCGTCACAGATCGAGTTGGGCGACATCACGGTTGACGTGGTCCTGAAGGACATCAAGAACATCCATCTCAGCGTCCATCCTCCCGCGGGCCGGGTACGCATCTCGGCGCCGAAACGCATGAGCCTCGACACGATCCGCGTTTTCGCCATCTCGAAGCTGGATTGGATCAAGCAGCAGCAGGCGAAGCTGCGGGCACAGGAGCGCGAGACACCCCGTGACTATGTGGACCGGGAAAGCCACTATGTGTGGGGCAAACGCTATCTGCTCACGGTCATCGAAAGCGAGGAGCCGCCCGCCGTCGAGCTGAAGCACAGCCGAATGATTCTACGGGTGCGGCCGCAAACCGGCGAGGAGAAGAGGCAGGCGATCGCGGAGGAGTGGTATCGGGAGCAGCTCAAGCAGGCTGTGCCGCCGTTGTTGGAGCACTGGCAGCCGCTGCTGAACGTGAATGTGGAGCGATGGTTCGTCCAGCGGATGAAGACCCGATGGGGGAGTTGCAACCACAAGGCACGCACGATCCGCCTCAACACCGAGTTGTCCAAGAAGCCGCCGGAGTGCCTCGAATACATCGTCGTCCACGAACTGATTCACCTGCTGGAGCCGACCCACAACGCCCGCTTCGTAGCGCTGATGGACCGCTTCATGCCCAAGTGGCAGATCTATCGAGGGCTGCTGAATAGCCTGCCGCTCCGGCGAGAGATGTGGAGCTACTGATCTGCTCTCCTTCCCGCCAGATAGACGGCGAAGGCCACGGCGAAGCCGACGAACCAGGCGTAGTGGTAGAGCTCGCCGAGGAGGTGAGGGACGGAGTCCGGAGAGAGGACCTTCACCTCCTCCAGGAAGCCGGGGAGGCTCGGCAGGACGCCGGCGACCAGGGCGGCGACCGCGACGAGGCTCACGCCGCCGGTGTAGCGGTACTCGCCCGCCTCGTCGTAGAGGGCGTCGAGGTCGAGCCGGCACCTCCGGAGCACGAAATAGTCCGCGATGAGAATGCCGCCGATCGGTCCGAGCAGCGCGCCGTAGGCGATGAGCCAGAGGAAGATGTAGCCGTTGGGGTCGGCCACCAGCTTCCACGGCATCATGAGCACTCCGATCACTCCGGTGATGGCGCCGCCGATCCGGAACGAGATGCGCTTCGGCGCGAGGTTGGCGAAGTCGTTCGCCGGGCTCACCACGTTGGCCGCGATGTTGGTCGCGAGCGTGGCGACGCAGAGCGCCAGCATGGCGGTAACCAGAACGGCGGGACTCCGGAAACGGGTGAGGACGTCGACCGGGTCCCAGATCGTCTGCCCGTAGATGATCGTCGTCGCCGAGGTCACCGCCACGCCGATGAACGAGTAGAGCGCCATGGTGAGAGGCAGGCCGAGCGCCTGTCCGAGCGCCTGGTCGCGCTGGGTCCGGGCGTAACGGGAGAAGTCCGGGATGTTGAGCGAGAGGGTCGCCCAGAAGCCGATCATGCCGGTGAGCGCCGGGAAGAAGTAGGCCCAGAACTGTCCGGCCCGGGGCTGGCCGGGCGCGAACTGCGACGGCTGGGAGAGGATGGGACCGAACCCGCCCGCCTCGCGGTACGCCCAGGCGAGCAGAGCGAGCCCGAGGGCGATGAGGAGCGGCGCCTTGATGTTGAGCAGGAAGCGGATCGTGTCGATGCCGCGGTAGATGACCCACATGTTGGCGCCCCAGAAGAGGAGGAAGCAGGCGAGTTGCGTCGCCGTGATGCCGAGCACCGGCAGCGGCCCCTCCGCGGCGAGGGCGGGCACGAACAGGGCCGTGATCTTGTAGATCGCGTTGCCGCCGATCCAGGTCTGGATGCCGAACCAGCCGCAGGCGACCAGGGCGCGGAGGAGAGCCGGCACATTGGCGCCCGAGGTGCCGAAGGCGGCGCGGCAGTAGACCGGGAACGGGATGCCGTACTTCGTGCCGGCGTGGGCGTTCAGGACCATCGGCACGAGCACGATCAGGTTGCCCAGGAAGACGGTGACGACGGCCTGCCACCAGCTCATGCCGCCGCCGATCAGGGACGAGGCGAGCATGTAGGTCGGGATGCATGCCGCGAGGGAGATCCACAGCGCGGCGAAGCTCGCCATGCCCCACTGCCGTCCGGCGGCGGGCACGGGGGCCAGGTCCTCGCTGTACAGCCGGCTCTGCCGGACGTCGGTCTCGTTCATGGCTCTCCTCCCCGCTCAACGGCCTTTCAGGGTGACGACGCGGTCGTAGCGATGGGTCGGGGTCGGCCGGCCCGGGCTCAGGCAGCGCCAGGCGACGGGAGTGGCCGTGATGCGGCCCCGGCAGGCCGAGGCGAGCACCTCGCGGACCATGTCCTCGAGAGCCTCCGGCGTCATCTGGACACGGGCGTTGAGCGTCAACCGGGCTTCCGACGAACGGCCCGCCGAGCCCCGGATTCCGAAGTCGTCCCTGTAGGTGGTGAGACCGGTGAGATTGCCGGCCAGGAAGCCGTCTCCCGTCTCGATCAGGAGCTTGACGTGGCCTATCGGGACCTCCAGGCTGTCGCACCTGCGGCCCATCTCCCGCAGGATCTCCTCGGCCAACCCGGTCCAGTCGGTCGGCTCCCCGCGCAGCTCGAGCGTGGCGTTGAGCCACCCGAGAACCGCCTCGCCTTCGGCGTAGACGTCGTAATCCACCTCGGGGATGAGCCGGCCGGCATCCGACCGCGTCATGACGACGTCGAGCCACGCGTCCAGGCCGTCTCCGTTCCGCGCGCTCAGCTCGCAGACCGTCGCCTCCGGGAACCGTCGGGCCAGCCGTTCCCGGAGAGCCTCCTGATCCTCCGCCGACAACAGATCGGTCTTGCTGACGACCAGGACGTCCGCCTCCTCCATCTGCTTGAGAAAGATATAGGCGGCGCTGGGATGCAGACCGGCGGTCCCGCCGTCCAGGATGTCGGCGAGGCGCGCGGGGTCCACCAGGACCGACAGGGGCGCGGTGACGAGCTCACGCCCGAGCTGATCCTTGAGAGGCTGGACGATCGTCGCGGAGAGATCGGTGCAGCTCCCGACCGGCTCGGCGAGGAGGACGTCGGCCTCACTCTCGGCGCGGACCCTGGACATGGCGTCGATCAGGCCCTGGTAGTTGCAGCAGAAGCAACTGCCGCTCACCTCCGCGACCCTGAGCCCGTTGCGGGAGAGGAACCGGGTGTCGACGAGCTCGGGCGCCTGATCGTTCGTGATCAGGCCGGCGCGCAGACCCCTCTCCGCCAGCCGTTTCGCGGCCTCCCGGAGCAGCGTCGTCTTTCCGGCGCCGAGGAAGCCGCCGACCAGAACAAGGCGTGTCGTCATCATGGCTATGTTCCTGATTCCAGGCTGCTTGAGATTACATCTCCGAATGGGGACCGTCAACGAGCTGCCGGCCTGCATCCGAGGCTGGCACGGCGAGCGTACAAGAGATCATGAACACGAAGATCAAAGCCACCGCCGCGGCCCTGGCGCTCGCGGCGTTCGGCGCATTCGGATGGGCCTGCCGTCGAGGGGGTGACGAAGGTCGTCGCCGGCTACTCGGGAGGCACCCCGGAGACCGCCCGCTACGAGATCGTGGGGACGGAGCGCACCGGCCACGCCGAGTCGGTGGAGATCACCTTCGACCCCAAACGGATCTCCTACGGCCAGCTCCTGCGGCTCTACTTCGCCGTCGCCCACGACCCCACGCAGCTCGACCGCCAGGGTCCGGACTCCGGCCCCAGCTACCGCTCCGAGATCTTCTTCAACTCTCCGACCCAGGAGCGCATCGCCAGGGCCTACGTGGCGCAGCTCACGAAGGCGAAGCTCTTCAAGGGCCCCATCGTCACGAAGATCGAGCCCCTGAAGGGTTTCTACCCGGCCGAGGGCTACCACCAGGATTTCCTGATCCACAACCCCGACCACCCCTACATCGTGCGCAACGACCTGCCGAAGATCAGCGCCCTGAAGCAGGTCTACCCGGACCTCTATCGCGAAGCCCCGGTGATGCTGAGCGGCCGGTGACCGCAGCGCTTTCCTTGACCCAGAGAGGACGAAGGGACTAGGCTTAGTCCTGTCAGCTTAGTTCACTGAGGTCGCAATGGTCACCATCAACATTCATGAAGCCAAGACCCAGCTCTCGAAGCTGGTCGATCAGGCCGCCAAGGGCGAATCGTTCGTGATCGCCAAGGCGGGCAAGCCGCTGGTGAAGGTGTCGGCGCTGGATGCTCCTCCGATGCCTCAACGGCTGGGCTTCCTCGCGGGCGAGATCTCCGTGCCCGACGATTTTGACCGGATGGGCGAAGCCGAGATTGCCGCCCTGTTCGGGAGCGGAGCTTGAAGCTCCTGCTGGACACCCAGCTCCTGCTCTGGGCGGCCGGTCAGCCCGAGCGTCTTTCCAAGGCGGCACGCAAGCTCCTGGACGATCCACAGAACGAGTTGCTCTTCAGCGCCGCCAGCCTGTGGGAGGTCGCCATCAAGAGCTCGCTGGGGCGGGAAGACTTCCGGGTCGAGCCTCGCCTGCTGCGCCGTGGTTTGCTCGACAACGACTACGTAGAGCTCCCCGTGACCAGCCAGCACGCAGTGGGCATCGACGCCTTGCCTCCCCTGCACAAGGATCCCTTCGATCGTCTGCTGTTGTCCCAGGCTCTCAGCGAGGGCATCACCCTCCTCACCACCGACGCGTCACTGGCCCAGTACCCAGGCCCCGTGCGCAGGGTATGACTTCAGCCGAAGCTCCGTCTGACCCGGGCCGGCCGGGCCCGGGTCAGACAGTCGGGGGTCAGCGGACGTCGAACCGGTCGAGGTCCATGACCTTGGCCCAGGCGGCGACGAAGTCGTCGACGAACTTCCGCTGCGCGTCGTCACTGGCGTAGACCTCGGCGATGGCGCGCAGTTGGGAGTGGGTGCCGAAGACGAGATCGACCGCGGTGGCGGTCCACTTCACCTCGCCGGTGGCCGAGTCGCGGCCCTCGTAGACGTGCTTCTCCGCGGTCTCCTGCCACTCCGTGCCCGGCTCCAGGAGCTTCACGAAGAAGTCGCTGGTCAGCACGCCGGGACGGTCGGTGAAGATGCCGTGGCGGGTGTGGCCGGTGTTGGCATCGAGCGCCCGCATGCCGCCGACCAGGACGGTCATCTCCGGGGCCGAGAGGGTGAGCAGGTTGGCCCGGTCGAGCAGCAGCGTCTCCGGCGGCAGCGTCTCGCCCGCGCGCAGGTAGTTGCGGAACCCGTCGCCCCGCGGCTCGAGGACGGCGAAGGCGTCGGCGTCCGTCTGCTCCTGCGTGGCGTCGGTGCGGCCCGGCGTGAACGGCACGGTGACGTCGTGGCCCGCGTCCTTCGCCGCCTTCTCCACGCCGGCGCAGCCGCCGAGCACGATCAGGTCGGCCAGCGAGATCGACTTGCCGGACTCCTGCCGCACCCGCTCGAGGGTCTCGAGCACCCTGGCCAGCCGGGCCGGCTCGTTGACCTCCCAGTCGCGCTGCGGGGCCAGGCGGAGGCGGGCGCCGTCCAATGGAAGCCGAAGAATCCCGAGGCGCAGAACACTGTTCCTGATGCGCACGATCCGGCGAAGCGGCATGCGCCGACGATGCTGACGACGGACCTGGCGTTGAGGATGGATCCGATCTATGGCCCGATCACCAAGCGGTTCCACCAGAATCCTGGTCAACTGGCGGAAGCCTTCGCGAAGGCCTGGTACAAGCTGCTGCACCGGGACATGGGGCCGCTCTCACGCTACCTCGGGC
>JBEQUE010000244.1:0-20769 GCA_040349255.1 Acidobacteriota bacterium
AAGGAGAGGACTCCCCGTCGCGCGGGAGAGCGTTACGACGGGGATGCCCGCGTCGCTGTTGGCGAGCGTCAGGCCGTTGTCGAGCCGCAGCGCCGGGAGCGGCGCCTCGCCGGGCATGGTCTCGCCTTCGGCCACGAGCGGCGCGTCGACCACGATCAGACCGATCGCGCCGTGCTCGCGCGCGTTCCAGGCCTTGTAGCGGAAGTCGCCGTAGCGCCGCTCGTTGGCCTCGCCGGTCGCGGCGGACGGGACGAAGCGGCGGACGGCCACGATCTTCCCCTTGGCGTCGATCCCCTTGTAGTCGTCGAGGTCCAGCTCGGGCGCGGTGATGCCGTAGCCGGCCGCCACCACCTCGGCCTCGACGCGGGTGGAGGCCGAGAACGCCGCCGGCTCCAGCTCGGCGCGCGCCACGGCCTCGCCGTCCAGGCTCACCTCGGCCCGCTTCGCCTCCACGGCGACGGGCGCCTCGAACTTCTGGAAGTACGTCCCCTCCTCGCCCGCCGGCTCGATCCCGATCTCCTTGAAGCGCTTCTCCAGGTAGCGCGAGGACTCCTCCAGCCCCTTGGTGCCGATGCCGCGGCCTTCGCGGGCGTCGTCGGCGAGCCACTGGATGTCCCGCAGATAGGCATCGGCCTCAGTGTTCGGCGGGGTCCTTGGAGAATCCACCCAGCGGGCCACGAAGACGTTGGTATCTCCCGGTTTCCCCTGGCCGCGGTTCGAGGAAAAAGCCAGACGCGTGCCGTCGGGCGAGAAGAGCGGAAAACCGTCGAACCCGGCCGAGTACGTGATACGCTCCAGGCCGCTCCCGTCCGCGTTCACGGCCCACAGGTCAAACTCACGCCCCTTGGGATCGCCGTAGTTCGAGGAAAAGAGGATCCTCTCACCGGAGGGGAAGAACGAAGGTGCGAAGGAGGCGGCTCCGAGTTGGGTGACCTGGCGAGCATTGTGGATCCTGCGGCCGTCCACGTCGGCCACCCAGATCTCCAGCCGGGTGGGCCGGACGAGGCCCTGTCCGAGGAGCTTGCGGTACTCGTCCAGCTCCGGACCGGCCGGCCGGGAGGCGCGCCAGACGATCTTCTTGCAGTCCTGCGAGAAGAACGCGCCGCCGTCGTAGCCGGGCGTATCGGTGAGGCGCGCCACCGGCCCCCCGCCGGCACCCATGAGGTAGAGGTCGAGGTCGCCGTCGCGGGTGGAGGTGAAGACCACCGAGCCGTCCTTCGGGCAGACCGTGGCCTCGGCGTCGTAGGCGTCGTTGGTGGTCACCCGCTTCAGGTCCGAGCCGTCGGGGAGCGCGCTCCAGATCTCGAAGTTGCGGTCGATCGGCCAGACGTAGCCCTGGGAGCGGTCGGGCGGCGGCGGGCAGGCGTCGCCGGCGTGGTGGGTCGAGGAGTACAGGACCCGTCTGCCGTCGACCGTGTAGTAGGCGCAGGTGGTACGGCCTTTGCCAGTGGAGACCAGGCGCGGCTCGCCGCCCGTATCTCCGGGCGGCGCGGGCATGCGGAAGATCTGGTCGCAGCCGTAGGGCGGGCGAGTGGACTGGAACGTGAGCTCCCGGCCGTCGGGAGACCAGTAGGCCTCGGCGTTCTCACCGCCATGGGTGAGCTGGACGAGGCCGCTCAGATGGCTCTCGCGGGGATCGAGCAGGCTCGCCGGCTCCTCCGCGGCGGCCCGGACGGGATTCAAGGAAATGAAGACTGAAAAAGCGAGCGCAATCGTGAATACGAGGCGGGTTTCCGTTGTTTTCCTCATGGCATGACGGAGCTTACCGCGCCTCGCCATCCGGCGTGATACCTTCACCACGACAACCGAACCGGGGCACGCCCCCGGGACAGAGCACGAGAGAGATCAGACATGGCGGATCAGCAGACTGAGAAGGAGAACGTTGGCCAGGACTTCGCGCAGGCCCTGGCCGAGTTCGAGCAGCAGGGCGGGGAGAAGCGCGAGGATCCCCCGGTCGGGGCCAAGGTGACCGGGAAGGTCCTCTCCATCGGCGAGGAGACGGCCTTCGTCGACCTCGGCACCAAGTCCGAGGCGGTGATCGAGACGGCCCAGCTCAAGGACGCCGAGGGCAACCTCACGGTCAACGTGGGGGATTCGATCGACGCGACAGTCGCGTCGGCGGACCCGGAGACCGGGCTCCAGCTCCGGAAGCGGGCGGCGGGCGGCGGCTCCGGAGGGAGCGGCGGCAAGAACCCCGAGGCCGCGGCCGAGATCAAGATGGCCTGGCAGCACGGCATCCCGGTCGAAGGGGTCGTGAGCGGCATCAACAAGGGCGGCGCCGAGGTGCAGGTGCGCGGGCTGCGGGCGTTCTGTCCGCTCTCCCAGCTCGACCTGCGCTACGTCGAGGACCCGGCCCAGTTCGTGGGCCAGCGCCTGACGTTCAAGGTGTCGCAGTACGAGGAGGGCCGGACCCGGCCGAACATCGTGCTGTCGCGCCGCGCCGTCCTCGAGGAGGAGCAGCAGCAGAAGGCTTCCGAGGCCCGCTCGAAGATCCAGGTCGGCTCCGTGGTGACCGGCAAGGTGACCTCGCTCGCGAGCTACGGCGCCTTCGTCGACCTGGGCGGCATCGAGGGCATGCTCCACGTGAGCGAGATCGGGTACTCCCGCCTCGCGCACCCCAAGGAGGCCCTGAGCGTCGGCCAGGAGATCGAGGTCCAGGTCATCAAGATCGAGAAGGGCAAGGACGAGAAGAAGCCGGAGCGCATCTCGCTCTCGCGCCGCTCCCTGGAGAAGGACCCCTGGCGCGACGCGGCCAGCCGCTTCTCCGAGGGGACCGAGGTCCCGGGCCGGGTCATGCGCCTGGAGTCGTTCGGCGCCTTCGTCGAGATCGCGCCGGGGCTGGAGGGTCTCCTCCACATCAGCGAGATCGGCGGCGGCAAGCGGCTGAACCACTCCCGCGAGGGGCTGCAGCTCGGCCAGGACATCCGGGTTCGGGTGCTCAACGTGGACACGGCCAAGCGCCGCATCTCGCTGGGCATGTCGGGCGCGGAGGACGACCGGGAAGAGGCGGCGACGGCGTCTGGGGGGTCGGGGACATCGGCGTCGAAGCTGGCTCCCCAGTCGGGCTTCGGCTCGATGGCCGACTTCTTCAAGAACGCCAAGCGCGCCAAGTAGGCCGGAGCCGCGGCGTCTCCTCCTCTCCCGGGAGAAGACCGCGGCCCGGCCCTTGCGGCTTCTACTTCGCCTTCGGACGGACGACGAGGATCCCCTTCTCGGCGTCGAGGCTCCACTCGCACCCGGCCGACTTGCAGACGAGATCCAGCACCTGGCGGACCGGCGTGTTCTCCAGCTCCAGCGAGATCTTTCCCCCGATCGCCGAGTCGAGGATGGGCCGGGTGCTCGTGATCTGCCCCACGGTCTCGAGCAGGTCCCGCACGCTCGCGTTCGTCACCTTGAGATCGATCGCGGCATCGAGGGCGGCCAGGCTCGGCTTGACCCGCGGCTCCGGACGCTCGCCCGGCACCGCCGCGATCCGGAGCCGGGGCGGCTTGCCGTCGAGCAGCTCCCAGCGGCAGCCCAGGCTGTCGCAGAGCGCCGTCAGGATGGTCCTCACCCGGACGTTCTCCAGCTCCACGCTCACGCGCTCGCCGGACAGGCCCTGGAGATCGATCTGGACGCCCGTGATCTGGGCGATCGAGCGGAAGGCCTCCTCGGCCGTGGCGTCCTTCAGGTCCAGGCTGGCGCGGCGGTCGAGCGCGTCGGGATCGGCGCTGCCGAGGCTGGCCACCAGCAGGGCGGCCAGGGCGATCGTCGGGATTCTCTTCATTTCTCCGTTCCTCCGTAGCTGACGATGATGATCCCCGGCGTCTCCGGCTCTTCAGGACGGGGCTCGGCCGAACGGACGAGCCAGTCTCCGGACGGGGAGGTGGCGATCAGGACTCCGCCTTCGTTGACGATGGAGATGGCCGCCGGCTGGAACCGGACCCGGCCGAGCTGCCAGGCGAACAGCAGGGCCATGGCGGCGAGCCCGGCCACCAGGAGCTGCGCCAGGCGCTTGCGCGCCCGGTGCACCCTCATCTTGAGCGCCGAAAGGGAGATCCCGAGGACGCGCGCGCTCTCGGCGAGCCCGAGATCTCCTTCGGCGACCAGCAGCAGGGCTTCGCGGTCCTTGCCCGGGAGCCGGCGCATCGCCGCCAGCGTGTGGCCGAGGTCGGTCCGGCCGGCGGCCAGCTCCTCGGGACCGGGGAGCGGGCTGGCGCCTTCGAACAGGACCTGGATCGGCTGCAGCAGGCGGCGCTGCAAGCCCGCCCGGAACGCGCGGCGCTTCGCGACGGCGAACGCGAACGCGGCCGGGCAGTCGGGCGGGCCATGGCGGCGCCAGCGCTGCACCAGGGCGGTCAGCGCGTCCTGCGCCACCTCCTCGGCCAGCGCGGCGTCGCCGGTCTGCCCCAGGGCGTACCGGAGCAGTTGCGGGGCCAGCTCTCGAACGGTGGCTTCCAGGTCCATCGGCTCCATACCCAGATGTACCCGGGGTGCGGGAACGGTCACACCCCGATGTGCGTTTCCTTCCAAAGAGGGGCTCGAAAAGGCTAGCGGTATGGTAACCTTTCCCAACGAACCGCCGCCGACCTGGAAGTAAACCGCCACGCCGCTGGTTTCAGTGGGCAGACAGCAAAGGAGCTCGTACAGGTCCATGCCGACCCTGAGCCACAGCCCATCCCTTCCCGTCCTCCTGGCCTTCATGGCCCTGGCTGCCTCCTCGTCCGTCATGGGTCAGAGCCTGATCGGCTCCAAGGCGTCCATGGTCCGGCAGAATCAGGCGGCTCGCCAGCACGACTACACCTACCTCCGCACCACGTCGCAGGTGAACGAGTTCGTCCGGCGAGGGCTGCTCGTGAAGCTCCGCGGCAACTCGGACTACCGGGTGGCCGCCGTCTCCTTCCCGTATGCCCGGGCGGAGGTGAAGACCTTCGTCGAGCGGCTCGGCAGTCAGTACCACAGCGCCTGCCGCGAGCGGCTCGTGGTGACCAGCCTCACCCGGCCCACCTCCCGGCAGCCGCGCAACGCCTCGCCCCTGTCGGTCCATCCGACGGGCATGGCGATCGACTTCCGTCGGAGCGCCCGGCCCGCCTGCCGCGCCTTCCTGGAGAAGACCCTCCTCACGCTGGAGGGCCGGAACGTGCTGGAGGCGACGAAGGAAAACCACCCGCCGCACTACCACGTCTCGCTCTTCCCGCAGCCGTACACGCGGTACCTGATCGCCCGCGGCCAGAAGCCCTCCTCCCAGAAGGCGATGGCCCTGGCTGCCAGCAAGAGCTACCGCGTCCGCAACGGCGACAGCCTCTGGGACATCGCCCGCCGCCACCGCACCAGCGTCGCCCAGATCAAGCGGGCGAACAGCTTCAGCGGCTCCCAGCTCAAGCCGGGCCAGGTGATCGAGATCCCCGTAACAAAATAGATCCCGTTCCCCCTCGGCTGATCCCGTTCCCCCTCTCCCCAACCCTCTCCCCCGTGCCGGGGGAGAGGGGGCCGGATCGATCCCGTTCCTCTACCTTCCTCTCCGCTCCTCGATCACCCGGTAGGCCTGGATCTTCTGCTGGAGCCCCTTGAGCTGGAGCTCGCCGAGGGGCTCCGCGGGGATCGCGCCGTTCAGGAGGCGCCAGGTCTCCGGACCCAGGACCACATCTCCCGGCTGGGCCACCAGGGCTTCGAGCCGCGCCGCCACGTTCACGGTGTTGCCGAGCACCGTGTAGTCCACGCGCCGGGCGCTGCCGATGTCGCCCACCACGACGGGTCCGCTGTTGAGCGCCACCCGCGCGCGGAAGCCGGGCAGGCCCTGCGCCGTGCGCTCCCGGTTCCAGTCCGTCAGGTCGCGCTGGATCTCGATCGCGGCCCGCGTCGCCCGCAGCGCGTGGTCCTCCAGCGGCACCGGCGCGCCGAAGAAGGCCATCACGCAGTCGCCGATGAACTTGTCGAGCGTGCCGCCGGCCCGGAAGATGGCCTCGACGGCCAGGTTCAGGAAGGCGTCCAGCGAGTCGGCGACCTTCTCGGGCCGGGCGCTCTCCGCGAACGGCGTGAAGCCGACCAGGTCCGCGAAGAGCACCGTGACCTGCGCGGGCTTGAGGCGGCCGATCCCCTCGTCCGCCCCCTGGCGCAGCACCTCCTCCACCACCGCCGGCGAGTGATAGCGCTCCAGCCGGTTGCGCAGGCTCTTCTCCAGCTCCGCCTGCCGCGCCCAGCGGATGCGCTCCACGGCCACGGCCGCGAAGTTCGCCAGGGTGGTGAGAAAGTCCAGGTCGCGCTCGTTGAAGACGCCGACCTGGAACGGCGAGTCGACCTGCATGACGCCGATGATCCGCTCGCCCGACCAGAGCGGCGCGCACATCGCGCCGCGGATCTGGTGGAGGCGGATCGACTCGCCGCCGGACAGCCGCTGGTCCGACTGCGCGTCGAAGGTCACCAGCGCCACCCGCTCCTGGACCACCGCCCGCAGCATGGTGCGCGAGACCGGGATCTCGCCCCCGGGACGGATCTCGATGCGGTCCTTGATCCGCATCAGCTCGCATTCGAGCCCGCTCCCCCGGCCGTCGTCCAGGTGGATGAACCCGCGGTCCACGGGCAGGGCCTCGAACGCGATGTCCATCAGCCGGCGCAGCACCTCGTCCACCGACTCGGCCACGATGAGGATGTTCGCGAGCCGCGTCAGGAAGCCGAAGCGCCGGTCGGCGTCCGTCTGCTCCCAGGTGGCTAGCTCGGCGGTGGGAGCGGCCTTGCCGCTCAGGCCGTAGGCGGCCGCGAACTCGGCCAGCGGGCGGACGATCGTGGCGTTGGTGAGCACCGGGCCGGTGTCGTCGATCTCGGGGAAGCGGGCGTCCTGGACACCGCGCCCCTCGGTCTTCTCGAGGCCGATGTCGAAGACCCCGATCCCCAGCCGGTCGCCCGGCTGGATCGGCGCCCGCTCGACCGGCACCCGGTTGACCTCGACGCCGTTCGTGCTCTTGAGGTCGCACACGTACCAGCCCTCGGCCTCGCGGACCAGCTCGGCGTGGTAGCGCGACACCGACACGTCGGACAGCACGACGTCGTTGTCGCCGCCGCGGCCCAGCCGGACCCGGGCGCCGGGCGCGTCGCTCAAGGGATGGGTGTGATCCTCGCCGTCGAGGAGGTAGCGCAGCAGCAGCACGGGGTCACATCCCGGTGATCGACCGCAGCACCTCTTCGCCGGCCTCGACCGTGAACCGGCCGCCCTGGTAGAGGGCGCGGAACGCCTCCACCACGCTCGGGCAGAGCTGCGTGCCGGCCGAGGCGGCGATCTCCTGCGCCGCGCGCTCCGGCGGCAGGCCGGCCCGGTACGGGCGGCTCGTGGTCATGGCGTCGTACGTGTCGGCCACGGCGATGATCCGGGCCACCGCCGGAAGCTGGTCGCCGGACAGGCCGTCCGGGTAGCCCTTGCCGTCCACCCGCTCGTGGTGGTTGCGGACCCCCTTGAGCACGTTCTCGTTCGCCAGGTGCTGGACGATCGCGGCGCCGTCGACGGGATGGAGCTTCATGATCTCCACCTCGTCGCGGTCGAGCGGCGAGGGCTTGCCCAGGATGCGGTCCGGGGTGGCGATCTTGCCGATGTCGTGCAGGGTCGAGGCGAGCCAGAGGTCCTGCAGCTCCTCGCGGCTCATCATCATCTGGAAGCCCAGGAGCAGCGAGTAGGCCACCACCCGCCGGACGTGGCCGCCGGTGTAGGGGTCGCGCTTGTCGAGCGCCTCGGCGAGCGCGGTGACCATGGTGAAGAACTGGCGCCGCTGGGCCGAGTGCAGGCGGGCGTTCTGGAGCGGGTGGGCCAGGATGCCCGCGAAGAGGTTCATCCGCCGCAGGTCGCCCTCGGTGAAGCGCTCGCGCTCCACCGGGTTCAGGAGCTGCATGACGCCGATCACGCGGCCCTCGGCCACCAGCGGCACGGTCAGGATCGCCCGGGTCTGGAAGAGCGCCGAGTCGCCCCGCCAGCGCGGGTCCGACGACACGTCGTTGACCATTTCGGGCACGCCGCTCCGGGCCACGCTCCCGACCAGCCCCTCCCCCACCGGCACCCGCAGGTTGCGGATCGCGCCCGCGGCCCGGCCGCGCACCACGCGGAAGAACAGCTCCTGGCGCTCCTCGTCCAGCTCCCAGATCGAGCTCGTCTCCGCCTGGCAGACCGACTCGGCGTTTTCGAGCGCGCGCTCGAGGACGGTCTGCACGTCCAGCGTCCCGGCCAGCCGGCCGCCGATCTCGAACAGGTTCTCGTACTCCGCGAGCCGACGGACTAGGTCGCTCAGGGAATAGTTCCCGGTGTGCGTCGCCGCGATCATTCTCCTCCCAGCAGGGCTGGACAGATCAGCCTCCATTATCCTCACAATACGGACAACGGGGTGATCTTGCGTCGCTCACGCACTGAGCAGCTCCAGATCCTTGAGCAGCTCTTCGACCGAACGATAGCGCGCCGCCGGGTCTTTTTCCAGACAGCGCAGGATGACCGACTCCAGCTTCGGAGGCACCTCCGGCCAGACCGTGCGCGGCGCGGGCGGCGGCTCCTCGAGGTGCTTGAGCATGATCTGCATGGCGCTCTGGCCCTTGAACGGCAGCTCGCCGGTGAAGATCTCGAAGAGCACCACGCCGGTCGAGTAGATGTCGGCCCGGGTGTCCGCCTCCTCGCCGCGGAGCTGCTCGGGCGACATGTAGAGCGGCGTGCCGAGGATGAAGCCGGCCTCGGTCTGCCCCGCCTCCATGCGGCGGATCGGCCGGGCGATGCCGAAGTCCATGAGCTTGGCGTTGCCCGTGGGCTCCAGGATCAGGTTCTCCGGCTTGATGTCGCGGTGCATGACGCCCACTCCGTGCGCGGCGCCCAGGCCGGCGCAGAGCTGCTTGGCGAGGCGCAGCCCGGCCGAGTACGGCAGGCGGTGGGTCTGGTCGAGCAGGTAGCGCAGCGTCACGCCGCGCACGTACTCCATGGAGATGAACGGGATGCCGTCGATCTCGCCGAAGTCGTGCGTGCGCAGGACGTTCGGATGGGTGATCCGGCGCGCCAGCTTGATCTCGGCCTTGAGCCGGTCGAGATGGGTGCGGTCGGCGAGCAGCTCGCGCTTGAGCATCTTGAGCGCCACGAGGTCGTCGAGCTCGCGGTCGCGGGCCTTGTAGACCACGCCCATGCCGCCCGCGCCGAGCACGGCCAGGATCTCGAACCTCTGCCCCATGAGCGCGCCCGGCGCGATACCGGAGAGGGTCTCGACGCCGGCCGGCGTGAGCGTCGAGGTCTCGCTCGGCCCGAGCCCCCGCACGCCGGTCAGGCGGGCGGCCATGCGGCTGCTGACCACGAAGAGCGGCTGCGGCGTGAGCAGGCCGCGGCGCTCGGCCAGCCGGTAGCCCGCCTTCTCGAACGGCTCCTTGAGCTCCTCGTGGACCTCGCGGGAGAGAAGCAGCTCGCCGGGCGTGGCCTCCCGGAGCAGGCTCTCGATCTGCTGCACGGGCATGCCGACCACCGCGCGCTCCATCTGCTCGCCGTAGGAGACCGGGCCGGTGACGGCGCGGCCGGCGGCGAGCGCCACCACCGGCGCGTCGGCCTCGGCCGCCGGGTCGTCGCCGGTCTCGCCCAGGATCTGCGCCGCGGCGGCGAGCGCCTTGCGGCCCCGGCCCGAGCCTTCGAAGCGCACCAGGATACGGTGCCCGACGATCCCCTCCACCGCGCCACGCTGGGAGGTCACGGCGTTCGAGACCCGCGCGAGGTCGATCGCGAGGAGGTCGAGGGCGGCCTGCGGTCCGGCCCCGTCCATCGGCCGGGCGAAGCGCCGCAGCTCGACGCCCATGAGGAGCACGTCGCGCGTCTGCGGGCTGCCGGCCACGGCCCGGCCCTGGGACGGCTCGGGCAGGTTGCGCGACAGCTCGGTGACGTAGGTCTCCATGTCGCGCTTCTCGCGCAGGTCGGCGAGCAGCTCGTCGAACGCGCCGGCCAGGCGGCCGATCTCGTCGCCGCTCTCGACCGGGATCTTCTGATCGTAGTTGCCCTGCCGCGCGGCTTCGGCGGCGCCGACGAGGTGCCGCACCGGCTGCAGCGTGCGGCGCACCAGGGCGAAGGAGAGGCCGCCGACGAGGAGGGCCGACAGGATGCCCGCAATGATGAGGACCGTCTCGATCTGCCGGTAGGCGGCCAGGGTGCGGCCGAGCGAGGCCAGGGCCACGGCCGTGCCCACGGGCTGGCCCGCGGCGTCCACGAGCGGCGACGGCAGGGCCAGCCAGCGCTCGCCGTCGAGGTCCAGCTCGACCAGGGGGGCGGCGTCCTCGCCGGCCTCCATGGCCTTGTGCGTCGCCTGGTCGAGCAGGCTCATGTTGCCGGCCAGACTGCGCGCCAGGGTGGGCGGCAGCGTGGTGGCGATGATCTTCGGCTTCGCGCCGAGCGTGACCAGGGCGATGTCCGAGCCGCTGATCTCGTTGAGCGCCTTGACCGTGCTGTCATCGATCGCGAAGCCGGTGATCAAATAGCCGAAGAGGTCCACGTCCCGCCGCATGCCCACGGCCACGGCGTAATAGAGCCGGTCACCCTCGCTCCAGACCCCCTCGCTCTCGAACTCTTCGAGGGCCTTCGCGACCAGCGGCCGGCGCGACAGGTCCTGGCCGGTGGCGTTCGGGTTGTCGGTCCTCGCGATCACCTTGCCGGAGGTGTCGACGACGATCGCGAAGTCGTATCCCAGGTCTCTCTGCCGCTCCTCTCCGAGCAGGTCGAGGGTCGACGGGATGTCTCCCTCGCTGATGTAGGCCACGAGGGAGGCGTCGGCGGCGAACAGCCGCGACATGAGGCGCAGGCGTTCCAGCCTCTGCTCCTGGACCGCGGCCTGGGCGGCGGCGCTCCCTTCCAGCGTGCGCATGGCCTCGGTGCGCGAAATGCCCCGGACGCGCAGCGAGGTCAGCAGCACGGCGGCCGCCACCGAGAGCAGGATCAGGAGACTGGTGACCAGAAAAAGGCGGGTCCCCAACGACAGGCTGGACCGCCGACTGCTGTTACTGCCGCCGCCGCGGCCAGCGCGGCGGGTATCACTGGTTGTATCGGTCACGCTGCGCCCCGAAGTAGGACTTGCCGGCCTTGTCGAGATGCGCCGGGACCCGCGGGCGCACGATCTCCACCCGGGCGACCACCGGGTCCGCCAGCGCCTTCACGTCGATCATCACCGGGTCGGCCTGCTCGTGCCAGACCGTCAGCTTCCCGGGCCCGCGCGGCAGGCCGGTGAGCACGAAGCTGCCGTCGGCGCCGGGGTTGGCCAGGAAGGGCGTGTCCATCACCCAGACATAGGCCACCATGGCGTGGTGGACGTTGCAGAAGACCCGCACCAGGCCGGCCTCCTTGAACGTCGCCTCCTTGCCCGGCCCCCGCTTGTAGAGGCCGAGGTCGAACGCGTTGCCCGGGGAGACCGAGAAGACGTTGTGCAGGATCACGTCCTGGTTCGGAAAGACCACGCGGCCCCCCTTCGGCACGGTGAGCACGCGGGGCACGAACTGCTTGTCCTTCGTGGTCATGACGAAGGGAGCCGAGGGCGGGCGGACCGCCGCGCCGCCGGAGGGCTCGAACCAGACCAGAGCCTGCCGCACGTCCACGCCCTTCGCCGGCCCCTTGCCGCCTTTCGCCAGGAGCTGGACCCGGCCGCGGAGATCCTCCGCCGCCGTCGGGACGGCCAGGAGGAGAAGGAGGATGGGGACGAGTCGACGCATGCCCTAGATCTTCCAGCGCAGGGTGGTCAGCAACTCGTTGTTCTCTCTCTTGGCGCCGGAGGCCAGGACGAACCGGTTGTCGGCATACTCCACGGTCAGATCGACCCCGGAGATGACTCCGAGGCGCAGGCCGGCGTCGATCTTCACCCAGTCCCAGGAGAGGCTCGGCGACGGCGTGCGCTGCGGGTTGCGGAAGTCGTTGTCGAGCTCCGAGTAGCGCACGGCCGGCGCGACGAACGTGAAGAGCTGCTGGTCGCCGATGCTCAGCCAGAGCGGCAGGTCGAAGCGCCAGGCCAGCTCTCCTTCGAGGCCGGTGCGCGGCAGGCCTGCCAGCTCCTGGTCCACGTACTGGCCGAAGAACGACAGGCCGCCCCAGTAGAGCCACACGTTCGCGCCGACCTCGCGCTTCTCGTCGCCCTTCGTGGCGAAGGCGGTGACGGCCTCCGGGAAGGCGGGGTCCTGCGGCGCCGAGAGGATGTCCAGGTCGCCGCCGTAGAACGTCCCCTCCAGCTCGACCGTGTCGGCGAGCGTGCGCTTGTAGCCCCAGGCCAGCACATCGAGGCCGCGGCTCCCGGCCTCGTCCGCGAAGCGCGCGCCCAGGCCGGCTCCCAACTCCAGGTCGCCGTCGAAGTCCACGTCCTCGACCTCGGCGTCGTAGAGGATCACGATGCCGGACTTGAGCGCCGGGTCCGGGACGTTCGGTGGGAGAAACTCCGGGGTGCCGTTGTCGCCGGCCAGCGCGTTGGGATCGCGGATGAAGACCGGGTTGCCCTGGGTGGCCGTGGTCTTGAGATAGACGTGCCGGCCGAGGCTCAGGCCCAGCTCGACGCCGGTGTCCTCCATCCGGTTGAAGGCGGTGGAGACCAGGCCGTAGCTCTCCAGGTGGCGGTCGTCCTGGCGCTCGAACTTTGGCATCTTGCCGATCTTCAGATAGGCGCCCGAGCGCGGCGCCAGGATCGCGGGCTCGGGCTCGATGCCGAACCGCACCCAGGCCTCGTCCACGTCCGTCTTCTTGTCGGACGAGGTGGGATTGCGGTCATAGAGATCGATGAAGTCGATCTTGCCGTGCGCCGCCAGGCCGTCGCCCCAGGTGGCGTCCACGAGGAGCGTGACGGTCGAGATCTCGATGTGCGAACCCTCGTTCACGGTCTCTTCGAAGACCGGGGTCTTGAAGAACGGCACCCGGAAACGGTTCTCGTCGCTGTCCCGGTAGTTGACCTTGGCCTCCAGCCCGAAGTCGAGCTTCGGGCGGACGGACGCCTCCTCTTCCTCCCCCTCCTGGGCGAGGACAGGCAGGGCCAGACACAGCATTGTTACCAGCACGCAACTCCAACGAAGCGACTTCGCGGTCATCCGTGTCTCCAAGTTGCGGAGAAAGGTCCTACAAGGCTGCGCCTAGCTTAGATGCAAGAGACCCGGAGGTAAAGGGAGGAAAAAGCTTGGAGGGCCGCCCGGAGGACGGCCCGAAGACCCACTCAGACCGTCACATGTTGACGGCGGCGGTCGCGGATGAGCCGCGCTGCATAGATGGCTCCCGCGACCCAGAGCGGCACGGAAAACAGTCCGAGGCGCACTCTTTGGTTGAGCACGCCCTTGACGTTGCGCTTGAGAGCCTTGACCTTGGCCATGTCGTCGTCCTCCGAGGATGTCGTTTTCGGGACCGGCGGCATCCCGGTCATGCAAGGGAATGTGCAAGGCCGGTGCCACGGCCGTGTGGCACAATCGGCTCGCGAACCGGCAGACAAGAAAGGAGCGCGCGGTGATCTCTTCGGAAGAGTTCCGGCTGGCCCTGCGGCATTTTCCCGCCGGGGTGACGATCGTGACCATGAAGGCGGGCGACAAGACCCACGGCCTGACCGTCTCGGCCTTCGCCTCGGTCTCGGCCGATCCCCCCCTGATCATGGTCATCATCGAGAACCGGCACATGGCCTACTCGCTCCTGCAGGAGCCCGACGCCGTGTTCGCGGTGAACATCCTGGGCGAGGAGCAGTCGGAGCTGTCGAACCGCTTCGCCTGGGTCAAGGACGAGGACCGCTTCGCCATGGGCACCTGGACCACGGCGACCACCGGCGCGCCGATCCTCAAGGACGCGCTCGCCTGGCTCGACTGCCGCATCCACGCCCGCTACCCGGCGGGCTCGCACACGATCTACGTCGGCGCGGTCGAAGCGAGCGAGGTGCCGACCCAGGAGGCGCCGCCGCTGATCTACTGGAACCGCGGCTACCGCAAGCTCCACCTTCATCACGAGGGCGAAGGCTAGGCGGTCTTTCTCTCGCGCTCGATCCAAGCGGCCACGGCCTGGAACCCGACGAGGAGGACCAGGCCGACGACGCCGCATCCGAGCCAGAGCGTCTTCGGTCCCCAGGTCTGGTAGATCCAGGTCCCCAGGATCGGAGAGAAGATCCAGGCGCCCTCGAACGAGATCGTGAACAGCCCCATGTAGACGCCGCGGTTGGCGTCGCCGGCCCGGTTCGCGACCACGCCGGCGGAGAGCGGGAAGGAGAGCATCTCGCCGACCGTCCACACCACCGCGGCGCACACCGCGAAGGAGAAGGTCGAGCCGAACGGCAGCATCGCGAACCCGAGGCCGAAGAGGAAGCCGCCGAGGCCCACGAGGCGGACCGGATTCAGGGCTCCGACCCGGTGGACGAGGATCATCTCGAACGCCACGATGAGCAGGGTGTTGACCGCCATCACCAGGCCGATCTCCCCCTCCCGCAAGCCGTAGAGATCGCGCAGGGTGAGCCCGAAGGTGCTGGTCATCTGGAACGTGACCAGGGCGAGCAGGAAGAAGAGGCCCATCATCACCAGGAAGGGACCGTCCGTCCAGGGCGACCGGCCGGGGTGCGCGGTCGTCTCCTGCTTCTCGCTCCTGACGGTCCCGCCATGAAAGGCCACGAGCAGGAAGGCGGCAGCCAGCAGACAGGTGCCGCCATCCACGATGAACAGCCACTCGTAGCTCCGCATCGCGAGGAACCCGCCAACCGACGGTCCGAAGCTCATGCCGATGTTGATGGCGAGGCGGTTGAGCGCGAACGCGCGCGTCCGCAGCTCGGGCGGCGCCGCAGCGGCGAGCGCGGTCGACGTGGCCGGACGGAACCCCTCCCCCACCAGCCCCAGCAGGACCATGGCGATGAAGATCGAGGGGTGGGCCGTCAGGCGTCCGAGCACGAGGAAGCCGACGCCGGTGAGCGCCAGGCTGCCGGCGATCACCCAACGCGGCGCCACGCGGTCACACAGCCAGCCGCCCAGGTACGACCCGAGCACGCCGCCGGCGCCGTAGAGCCCGATCGCCACGCCGGCCTCCGTGGTCTCGAACCCCAGGTTCTTGACCAGATAGAGGACGAGGAACGGCAGCACCATCGTGCCGCTGCGGTTGACCAGGGTGGCCAGCGACAGCAGCCAGACGGAGCGGTTCAGTCCGGCGAAGGCCTCCCGGTAGGCGGCCAGGATCGGGCGGAGCATGCAGCGAGGAGTCTATCTGCGTTGCGCAGCGCTCCACCAGCATGGGCTTGACCGGACTACGGCAAGGCCGTATAGTGCCAAGCGTGTACAGCGTCATCGAAACGCCGCTGTTTCAACGGCTTGCCGATGACCATTGGACCGAGGAAGAACGCAGTGCTTTCGTCTCCTTCATCGCGGCCAATCCGGAGGCCGGCTCTGTCGTCCCAGGCTCCGGCGGGGTCCGCAAAGTGCGCTGGGGCACGGCTGGACGTGGCAAGCGAGGAGGGGCTCGAGTGATCTACTACAACCGGATCGCCGCCGGCCAGATCTGGCTTCTCGTCCTTTACGTAAAAGCGCGGGCCGAAAACATCCCAGCCCACATCCTGCGTCAGATCAAGGAGGAGATCGAACATGGCTAAGACGACGGGAAAGTCCAAGCTCGCAGCTTCGGGGGAAGAGCTGGGGGAGCAGGTGCTGCAATCGGTCCGGGAGATGAAGGCCGGCATGCGGGGCCGTGTTCACACGCCCGAAGTGCCCGGCATCACGGAGGCCCGGCTCCGCTCGGGTCTGTCGCAGGCCTCGTTCGCGTCCCTCATGGGCGTCTCGGTTCGCACGCTGCAGGACTGGGAACAGGGCCGCCGAGAGCCTTCGGGCGCGGCGAAGACTCTCATCAAGGTGGCCACGCTTCATCCTGAGGTCCTGAAAGAGCTGGCCTCTTAGAAGATTGGCGCCTAGCGGGCCGGGGTGAGGGCCCCGTCTACGGCGGAAAGCCCGTGTCCATCCAGGCCTTGAAGGTCGCGATCTGTTCGTCCGTGAGCGGCGGGAAGGGCGGCGGGGGCATGTTGTTCGGCGGTGCGGCGGAAATCAAGCCGTAGATGGTCTGCGCGTTGGCCTTGACCGCGTCGTAGCTGGTCAGGTCGAGGCGCCACATCATCGGCCCCTGGAACTGCTTGAAAAGCGGCATGATGTCGTTCGCGAACGAGACCGACTCCGGGGCGCCGGCGGTGGACACGGTGCGGGCCGTCCGAGGCTGGCTCGCCGACGCCGACTTGGCGCGGAACTGTGGGGTTTGTCTCATCTGTCTCTCCTCAGAAGGATTCCAGCGGCAGCTTCCAAAGCGCGCCGGTGCCGGCCCGCGCTTCCACCCCGCCAGGGCCCATCTCGAACTCTCCGAAGTCCAGGACGTAGACCGCGTTCTCCGACGGATGCACCCGCACGTCGATCGGACGGCGGAACGGACCGGCTCCAGTTCCATGGATCGACCAGTCCGCGGGATCGATCCGCGCCACCGAGCGGCCGACCCTCGGGCCCGGCGGGCCCGTCATCGGCCGCTCGTCTCCGAACAGCGCCACCAGGATCTGGCCCGAGGGCAGCGCGTCCATCTTGGTCGCCGCCGCGTTGACCGCGAATTCGAGGAGCGGCCTCTCCGGCGGCGGCAGCTCGGCATGGTTCGCCAGCACCGGCTCCGGCCGCGGACCGCGCACGGGCCGGAATCTCGGATCGGTCACCGGCACGCCGCCGACGTAGTCCGGCCAGCCGTACCAGGCCCCGCGCCGCACCTCGAAGAGCAGGTCCGGCGCCTGGCCGATCGGCCGGCTGCCGCGGTCGTCGGCTCCCTGGTCCGTGGCGATCAGGCGGCCGTCCGGCAGGAAGAGGAGGCCATAGGCGTTGCGCAGCCCCCAGGCCACCAGCTCCAGGCCCGAGCCGTCGGGCCGGCAGCGCATCACCGAGGCCGTGCACGGCACCCGTCCCGCGATCCGCTGGCCGGGCTTGGTCTCGACGCCGAACGGCGCGAAGGCTCCGGTCCTCACCCGGCGGTCGCCGTTGGTCCCCAGGGGGTTGTCGCTCTCCAGGTTGAGCCCGGCCAGCACCACGTCGTAGCCGGGGACGTCGTGGTTGTGCGGCAGCCGCTTGAGCCAGCCCAGCTCGAGCGCGTCGAGCCCGATCACGCCGCTGTTGGTCAGTGCGCCCTGCGAGAAGTAGAGCCAGCCGTCCGGCCCCACGACGGCCATGTTCGTATGGTAATTACCCAGGCCCGGCATGCCGTCCAGGACGGTCTCGCGCTCCCCGCCGGGAGCCCAGCGGCTGATCCGGCCCGGGTATCCGCCCTCCGCGATATAGAAAAGACCGTCGTGGAAGGCGAGGCCGTTCACCGGCCACTTCAGGTCGTCGAGGAGCGTCTCCGCGCCGCCGTCCACGATCTTCCGGATGCGGCCGCCCGGCGCCGCCCCGGCGAACGGCAGGCCGGACTCGACGATCCAGGGGGTTCCCCCGGCGTCGAAGGCCAGGCTGGTCGGGAAGTCCAGTCCGTCCGCAACCCGCTTCATCGGATCTCCAGGAGCCGGATCGCGGCGAGCGCCAGCAGGTAGACGCCGCTCCACAGCTCGGCCCGCTCCGGGACCCAGCGGCGCAGGCGCGCGCCGGCGAACAGGCCGAGCGCGCAGAGCGAGCCGCTGACCAGCCCGAGGATCAGGGCCGAGGCGATCACCGGGAAGCCGAGCGACCCGAGGCCCACGCCGGCCGCCAGGTTGTCGAACGAGAGCGACAAAGGCAGGCCGGCCAGGGCGAGCCGGCTGCCGACGAGACTCTCCACCTCCTCCCCATCGCGGCCGCCGCGCAGGGCGAAGACGACGATCAGCAGGCCGCAGAGCGCCAGCACCGCGATGCCGATCGCGTCGGCCCACTGTCCGGCGCGGGCGCGGGCCGCCTGGCCGAGCGCCAGGCCGACGAGCGGCATGAACGTTTCGCAGAACGCGAACACGCCGGCGAAAGCCCAGCGTCGTGCCGCGCTCATCCGGACCAGGCCGAGCGCCGCGCCGACCTGGAGGTTGTCGAGGCCGACCAGCAGCCCCAGGAAAAAGACCGCCGTCATGCGTTCAATCCTGAAGCTTGTAGATCCGCAGGATGCCGCCGTCGCGCCCGAAGACCAGGGCCCCGGCCACCACGTAGTCCTGCCAGACGGCCGGCCCCATGCAGTAGCCGTAGCCGCCGTTGAAGCCGCCGGTCTCCGCGCCGAGCTGGTCCTGCCAGAGCAGCGTGCCGTCCTTGGCCGAGAAGGCGTAGACGCTGATGTTGGTGGTCGACATCAGCACCACGTCATTGACCACGGCCGGCAGCGCCAGGCCCGACTCGGTGCCGTTGGTGTAGAACGGCGGCCGGCCGTTGACGTAGCGCGGCGGGGTGCCGTTGTCCATCGGCCAGGCGTCGGCGAGCGTGCCCCAGTCCATGGCGCGGAGGAACGGCGTGGTGTCGGTGTCGATGCCCGGCGAGGCCATGCCGTAGTTCTTGCCGCCGATCCCCAGGAAGAGCCGGCCGAGGCCCGGGTGGACCGCCGCCGTGCTGTAGGTGCCAGTCCAGTTCTCGCCCGTGTTGTTCAGGTTGTTCGAGGTCTGGTTGGTCACCTGCGGGTTCATCTGGCTCGACTGCCAGGCGGGCGGGTGCGGGTCCACGGCCGGGAACTGGTTGTCCGGCGGGGTCGGGGAGGCGTCGGGCAGGATCTGACGCCAGGTCACGATCTCCAGGGTCTTGGCGTCCAGGATCATGAAGCCGCCGTTCTTGCAGCCGAGAGCCACGAGCCGGCGCCCCTGCCCGTTGGTGAACAGGGTCGGCGAGCCGCCGACGTCGACGTCGATGTCCGTCGGCCGGTAGCTGCTCTCGGGCGGGAACTGGACGAAGCCTGCGAAGGCGCCGGTCGAGGCGTCGAGCGCCAGGAGCCCGTTCGAGTAGCCGATGCACGGCAGCATGCCATCGGGCGACGGGTTGCCGGTCGGGCAGTAGAGCCGGTCGAGGCCCGCGTCGTAGGCGATGCCGCCCCAGACCGAGCAGCCCAGGGTGATGGGCGAGGGGGCCACCGAGGTGAAGCCGGGCAGCGTCGCGCCGACGGCCGCCGCCGGGATCATGTTCGGCTGGTTGTCGATGCCGTCCACGAACTGGTTGGTGCAGTAGAGCCAGAGGACGTTGCCGGTGTCCGCGTCCAGGCAGTAGACGAAGCTGTAGGCGTTCGGGTTCTCGCCCTCGCCGATGCCCGTATACACGCAGTTGTTCACGACGAGCGGCGAGGACCAGCCGGCGACCACGGGGTACTGCGGATCCTCCGAGTCCGACATGTCCGTGGACATTCCGACCGTGTTCGCCACCGGCTGGTTGTGGTCCGTGTCGGCGTAGCGCAGGTCGGTGATCCAGACCGGCTCCAGGGTCTCCTGGTCCAGGCAGTAGAGCTTGGCGTTGAAGGCCACGAAATAGACCTTGCCGCCGACCACGGCGGGGGTGCACCCCATGCCGCAGAAGCCATGGGCGTCGCGGTCCTGCGGCTCGATGGCCCAGTCGTAGGTGGCGGCGATGGCGCCGGTGGCCAGCTCGATCCTGTAGAGCGAGCCGCCGTTCGAGCCCACCGCGCCGTGCGCGTTGGCGGTGCCGACGTAGACGTAGCCGTCCACGACGGCGGGGGTCGAGAGCACCGGGCCGCCGAGCTGAAGCTCCTTGTGGACCGCGAGCTTCGAGGCGTTCGAGCTGTTGATCGGGCTGTCGCTCACGTACCCGGAGTGCTCCGGGTCGGCGTGGTGCATCCACCAGCCGGTCGGGGCGTTTGCAGGCTGCGTCATGGTTTTCTCCTCAAAGCGCCTCTCCTCCCTCAGTGCGCGCCGCGCAGCAGGGTCCAACTGAAATCGGCCTGGTCGGCTCCGTAGTGGCAGCTCATGCAGCTGTTGCCGCCCGCGCCGGCCGCGTCGCTCTGCGACTGGAAGTAGGTCTCCATCACCGAGTTGGTGACGCCGTTGGCCGGGAACGCGCCGCCGGCGTCCTGCGGATAGATGCCGCCGTCCTCGCGCGTCTTGAAGACGTTCGGAGTGCTCGGCCACTGGGTCATGACGAGCTGATAGTACTGCCAGACCGTGCCGTTGAGGGCCTTCTGCCAGGTGGCGTTGAGCGCCGCGGTGCTGTCCGGGATCGGATTGTACCGGGTGACCTGGACGGGCTTGCGCTGGCTGACCGGCTGGAGCTCCGGCGCCATGGCGGGCGGCCGGTTCGCATAGCCGCCGATGGTCGCCGGGTTGTTGGTGCCGTTGTTGAACGAGTAGCCATGGCTCGAGACCGGGCCGCTCGCGGGCGGCACGTTGTCCACCTGCTCGAAGGTGCTCCAGATCCACTGCGGGAAGGTCTTCAGCTTCTGGGCGATGTGGAAGCCGATCAGGCCCACCTGCTGCGTGGTGCACTGCTTGGTCAGGGGGTCATACACCAGCCCGCTCACGGCGTAGTAGCGGCCCGGATCGTCGGTGCCGGAGACCAGGACCTTCCAGGCGGCCTTGACCATGATCGCGCCCTGGGTCGAGGGCGGGCTGCTCGCCGGCATCTGGATCGGCTCCTTGCCGGCCAGGTTCTTGACCAGGTAGAGCCAGGAGGTGGAGTCGTTGTCGGCGCCGCGGATGAAGTTGTACTGGCTCTCGTTGAAGGCGATCTCGTAGACCGCGTAGTTGAGCTTCTGGTCGATCAGGGGGTAGGAGAACGCCTCGTTGTCGATCTCCAGCACGCTGTCGCCCTTGCTGTAGCGGACGAAGAGCTTCTGCCCGGGCTGCAGCGAGACGTTGCCGCAGGGGTTGCCCAGGTTCGAGGGGGCATCCCACGCAGCCGGCCGCGTGGGGCCCGTGTCGAAGAGATCGAAAT
>JBEQUE010000248.1:0-17050 GCA_040349255.1 Acidobacteriota bacterium
TGGCGGACCGGAGCGCGTGGGTCGCCGCCCGGCTCGCGTCGGCCGGCGTCGGCCCGGGAGACGTCGTGGCGGTCTGGGCCTGGCGAGGCGCGCCGCTGGTCCAGGCGGTCCTCGGCGTGCTGCGGGCGGGCGCCGCGTTCCTGATCCTCGATCCGGCCTATCCCGAGCCGCGGCTGGCGACCTGCGCGTGGCTCGCCGCTCCCAAGGCCTGGATCGTCCTGCGCGGCGCGGGGTCGCTGCCGGCCGGACTGGAAGCTCTCGCCGGCTCGTCCTCTCTCCGGCTGGAGCTGGACGGCTCCCACGCCTCCGCGGAGCCGCCGCGGGTCGAGACGGGTCCGGACACCCTCGCCTACGTGGCGTTCACCTCCGGTTCGACCGGGACGCCCAAGGGCATCCTGGGCACGCACGGGCCGCTCTCGCACTTCTTCGACTGGCACGCGCGCACGTTCGGGCTCGGCGAGGAGGACCGCTTCAGCCTGCTCTCCGGCCTGGCGCACGATCCGCTGCTGCGCGACCTGTTCACCCCGCTCTGGATCGGGGCGGCCCTGTGCATCCCGGGCGCCGCGGAGATGGACTCGCCGTCGCGGCTCGCCGGCTGGATGGCGCGCCAGAGGATCCGGGTCAGCCACCTGACCCCCGCCATGGCGCAGGTGATCGCGCAGGGCGGCACCGCGCTGCCCGAGCTGCGCCGCGTGTTCTTCGGCGGCGACGTGCTCGCCGGCGCCGATCTGGACCGCATGCGCGCCCTGGCTCCCGGGGCGGAGATCGTCAACTTCTACGGCACGACCGAGACCCCGCAGGCGATGTCCTGGTCGGTCGCTCCCGAGCCTCTCCACCCGGCCCGCCGCGTGCCGGTGGGGCGCGGCATCGACGGCGTCCAGCTCCTGGTGCTCGGCGAGGCCGGCGGGCTGGCCGGCGTCGGGGAGCTCGGCGAGGTCTGCATCCGCACGCCATACCTGGCGCTCGGCTACCTCGGCGACGGGGAGCTGACTGCGGAGCGGTTCCGGACCAACCCCTTCACCGGGGAGCCCGACGATCGCCTGTACCGCACCGGCGACCTGGGTCGGTATTTAGCGAACGGCGAGGTGGACGTCGCCGGCCGGAGGGACGGGCAGATCAAGCTGCGCGGCTTCCGGGTCGAGCCGCGGGAGATCGAGGCGGCGCTCGCGGAGCACCCCGCGGTGCGCGAGGCGGTCGTGCGGCTCGACCAGGGCCGGCGTCTCGGAGCCTGGCTGGTGGCCAGAGGCGGCTCCCGTCCGGAGGCGCCCGCACTGCGTTCCTTCCTGCGCGCCCGGCTGCCGGAGTTCATGGTGCCCGAGGCGTTCGCCTGGCTGGAGCGGCTGCCGCTCACGCCGAACGGCAAGCTCGACCAGCGCGCCCTGCCGCCGCTCGACGCGGAGAGGCCGGAGACCGTCGAGACCGTCGAGACCACGGCGCTGAGCCCGGTCGGGGAGCTGATCGCCGGCCTCTGGTGCGAGCTGCTGGGGCTCGACCGCGTGCGCCCGTCGGACAGCTTCTTCGATCTCGGCGGCCACTCGCTCCTCGCCACGCAGCTCGTGTCGCGGCTCGAAGCCGCCTTCGACGTCGGGATCTCGCTGCGCACCCTGTTCGAGGCGCCGACCGTGGCGGGCCTGGCGGCGCGCGTCGAGGCGCTGCTGCGAGAGGGAGCCGGTCGCGAGGCGCCGCCCCTGCGCCGGGTGGAGCGCCAGGGTCCCGTCCCGCTCTCGTTCGCGCAGGAGCGGCTGTGGTTCCTGGACCGCCTGCGTCCCGGGAACCCGATGTACAACCTGCCGCTGGCGCTCGACCTGCGCGGACCGCTCTCCTGGCCGGCCCTGGCCGGCAGCCTGGCCGCGCTCGCCGCCCGTCACGAGGCCCTGCGCACCACCCTGGCGACGGTGGACGGCCGTCCCGTCCAGGAGATCGCTCCTCCTTCGCCGCCGGCTCTCCCCGTGGTCGATCTCCGGGGTCTTTCCGGAGATGTCCGCGACGCGGCCGTGGCGGCGCTCAGCGCGGCGGAGGGGGATCGGGCCTTCGATCTCGAGCGCGGTCCGCTCCTCCGGGCGACCCTGCTGCGCCTGGACGACGACCGGCACGTCGCCCTGTTCACCGTCCACCACACGGTCGCGGACGGCTGGTCCATGGGGGTGCTGGTGCGGGAGGTGGGCGCCTTCTACTCGGCGCTGGCCGGCGGGCCTCCGGCGGCCCTCCCGGACCTGCCGGTCCAGTACGCCGACTTCGCGGTCTGGCAGCGCGACTGGCTCCGCGGTGAGGTCCTGGCCGAGGAGATCGCCTGGTGGCGCGGCCGCCTGTCCGGCGCGCCGCCGGTCCTCGACCTGCCGCTCGACCGGCCGCGGCCGGCGGTCCACCGCTTCCGCGGCGAGCGCCGGACCGTGGCGCTGCGGCCCGGGATCGAGGAGAGCCTGGCGGCGCTCGGCCGGCGTCATGGCGCGACCCGCTTCATGACGCTCCTCGCGGCCTTCCAGGCGCTGCTCTTCCGGGTCACGGGCCAGACCGACCTGCCGGTGGGCACGCCGATCGCCGGCCGCAACCGCGCCGAGGTCGAGCCCCTGATCGGCCTGTTCGTCAACACCCTGGTGCTGCGCGGAGACGCGTCGGGCGACCCGGGCTTCGGCGAGCTGCTCGGCCGCGTCCGCGAGACCGCGCTGGCCGCGTACGCGCACCAGGACCTGCCGTTCGAGAAGCTGGTCGAAGGGCTGGCGCCGGAGCGCAGCCTGCAGCACACGCCGCTCTTTCAGGTCATGTTCGTGCTCGACGAGTGGGGGCTCGCGCCGCCGGACCTGCCCGGGCTGCGGATCGAGGGCATGGCGATCGAGAACCAGAACGCCCGCTTCGACCTCACCCTGATCGTGCGCAAGACCCCGGCGGGCCTGACCGCGAGCCTGGGCTACAACTCCGATCTGTTCCGGCTGGACACGGTCCTGCGGCTGCTCGGCCATTTCGAGAACCTGCTCGACGGCGCCCTGGCCGATCCCGGCTGCAGGGTCAGCGGTCTGCCGCTCCTGCGCGAGGCCGAGAGGCACCAGCTCCTGTTCGACTGGAACGACACGGCGCGGCCGGAGCTGGCGGCGGACGGCCTCGTGCATGGGCTGTTCGAGGCCTGGGTGGCGAGCCGGCCCGAGGCCGTCGCGGTCCTCCTGGACGGAGAGTCGCTCTCCTACGGCGATCTCGACCGGCGGGCGGAGCGGCTGGCCCGGAAGCTGGCGATCCTGGGCGTCGGTCCGGAGGTCCGGGTCGGCATCGGCTTCGAGCGCTCGTTCGACCTGGTGACGTCGATCCTGGCCGTGCTCAAGGCCGGCGGGGCCTGGGTGCCACTGGAGCCGTCGCACCCGAGCGAGCGGCTCGCCCTGATCCTGGCGGACGCCGGTGCGCGGGTGCTGCTCACGCGCCCCGGCCTGCTGGGCGGTCTCGCCGGCGCGGGAGCCGTGGAGACGCTGTTCCTGGAAGAGGGTTGGGCAGCGGAGCCCGAGATGCCGGAAGGTCCGGAGCCCGCCGGTCCGGCCGGACCGGACGGCCTGGCCTACGTGATCTACACGTCCGGCTCGACCGGGACGCCGAATGGCGTCCTGGTGTCGCACCGCTCGGCCGTGAACCTGATCCGGCAGGCGGCCGAGCTGTACCGCACCGGCTCCGGAGACCGGGTTCTCCAGACCGCGTCGGTCGGCTTCGACGCTTCCGTGGCGGAGCTGTTCCTGGCGTTCGGCCACGGCGCGAGCCTGTGCCTGGTGCGGGAGGAGGAGCGCCTGACGCCGTCCGTGCTCGCCGAGGTCCTGGTGCGGCAGGGGGTCACGGCGGCGGTGCTGACGCCGGCGCAGCTCTCGGTCCTGCCCGAGGCGGCCCTGGGCGGTCTGCGCTCGATCAGCGTCGGCGGCGAGGCGTGCCCGGCCGATCTCGCGGCGCGCTGGGCTCCGGGACGGACGCTGCTCAACTGCTACGGCCCGACCGAGGCGACGGTCTTCGCGACGGTCGAGGTCTGCAGCGGCGAGGGCGAGCCGACGATCGGCCGCCCGGTGGGTAACGTCGAGGCCCACGTGCTGGACGCGTCGCTCTCTCCGGTGCCGATCGGCGTCGCCGGAGAGCTCGTCCTGGGCGGCGTGGGCGTGGCCCGCGGCTATCTCGGGCTGCCGGAGAAGACGGCGCTCAAGTTCCTGCCGGACCCGTTCTCGGTCCTGCCCGGGGCGCGGCTCTACCGCACCGGCGACCTGGCGCGGCGAAGGCCGGACGGCACGCTGGAGTTCCTCGGCCGCGCGGACGACCAGGTCAAGGTGAGGGGATTCCGCATCGAGCTGGGCGAGATCGAGGCCGCCCTGCTGCGCCACCCGGCCGTGGAGTCGGCGGCGGTGCTCGCGCCGGCCAACCCGGCGGACGCCGCCGGCGCGAGGCGCCTGGTCGGCTACGTGGTCCTCCGCCCCGAAGGAGCGCGGCCGTCGGCGGCCGAGCTGCGCGGGTTCCTGGCCTCCGGCCTGCCGGAGTACATGGTCCCGCCGCACGTGGTGCTCCTCGACGCGATGCCGCTGACGAGATCCGGCAAGGTGGACCGGCGGGCTCTTCCGGACCTCGAGTCGGCGCGGCCGGACCTCGGGTCGTTCGTCGAGCCGCGCGACGGGGCGGAGCGCTTCGTGGCCGAGCTGTGGCGGGAGGTCCTCGGCGTCGAGCGGGCAGGGGCGGAGGACGACTTCTTCCAACTCGGCGGCAACTCGATCAAGGCGGCGGTCCTGACCAACGCGCTCCAGGAGAGGCTCGGCGAGCACGTCTACGTGGCGGCGCTCTTCGACGCGCCCACGGTCGCCCTCCTCGCGCGCTACCTGCGGAAGAATTACCCGGAGTCCCTGGGGCGCCTGACCGGCGAGCGTCCGGAGGCATCGGCGGCGCCCGTGCCGGACACTCCGTCCGCGGGCCCGGCGCGGAAGATCGACCCCTCGATGCTGGCGCGCTTCCGGTCGCTCTCCGCGGCCCGCGGCCGCGCGCCGAAAAACCCGCGCGCGCTCTTCCTCCTCTCGCCGCCGCGCTCCGGCTCGACCTTGTTGCGGGTCATGCTGGCAGGCCACCCGGGCCTGTTCGCGCCGCCCGAGCTGGAGCTGCTGGGCTTCACCAGCCTGCGGGAGCGCCGCGAGACCTTCTCGGGCCGCAACAGCAGCTGGTCGGAAGGGACGATCCGCGCCCTCATGGAGATCCACGGTTGCGACGGCGACGAGGCGCGCCGCAGGATGGAGGAGTACGAGGAGCGCGACCTGAGCGTCCGCGAGCTCTACCTGGAGATGCAGCGCGCGATCGGCGGGCGGCTCCTGGTGGACAAGACCCCGTCCTACTCGCTCGACCTGGCGGTCCTCAAGCGGGCGGAGGAGCTCTTCGAGGAGCCCCTGTACATCCACCTGCTCCGCCATCCCGGCGGCATGATCGTCTCCTTCGAGGAGGCGCGCCTGGAGCAGGTGTTCTTCCGCGAGGTCCCCGACATCCCGCGCCGCGAGCTGGCGGAGCTGACCTGGCTGACCAGCCACCAGAACATCCTCGAGCTCCTGCAGGACGTCCCGCGGGAGCGCCAGGTCGAGGTCCGCTTCGAGGACCTGGTGAGCGAGCCGGGGCCGACCCTGGAGAGGATCTGCCGGCTGGCCTGGATCGACTTCCATCCGGGCATGCTCGATCCCTACGAGGACTCCTCGCGCCGGATGACGGACGGCATCCATCCGCTCTCGAAGATGGTGGGCGACGTCAAGTTCCACCGGCACTCCGGCTTGGACGCGAGCGTCGCCGAGCGCTGGCGGGAGCGGCTGGACGAGCGCACCCTGGGCGACCTCACCTGGGAGATGGCCGCGCTCCTGGGCTACGAGCCGCGGCGCGCGCCCGAGCCGGTCCGGGAGGCGATCCGGGACGCGCCGGAGGGTGCCTGGGCGCCGATCCAGCCGCTCGCCCGCGGGCCGCAGACGCGCCTGCCGCTCTCCTTCGCGCAGCAGCGCCTCTGGTTCCTCGACCAGCTCGCGCCGGGCAGCCCGGCCTACAACCTGCCGGCCTTCGTGCGCCTGCGGGGCCCGCTCTCCCGGGCGGCCCTGGAGGCCTCGCTGCGCCGGGTCGAGGAGCGCCACGAGGTGCTGCGCACGGTCTTCGTCTCCGTCGACGGCGAGGCCAGCCAGGTCGTCTCCCCTGCCGGGCGCCTCCGCCTGCCGTGCGTCGACCTCACCTCCGTGCCCGGGCCGGTCCGTGGCCGCGAGGTGGAGCGCCTCGCCGCCGCCGAGTTGGCCCGGCCCTTCGATCTGACCGGCGGCCCCGTCTGGCGGGCGACCCTGCTGGCCCTTGGCGCAGAGGAGCACGCCGTGCTCGTGACCATGCATCACATCGCCAGCGATGGCTGGTCCATGGGCGTGCTGGTGCGGGAGATCGGGGCGCTCTACCCGGCGCTCGCCGAAGGCCGCGACGCGTCACTTGCGGCCCTGCCGATCCAGTACGCGGACTTCGCGGCCTGGCAGCGGTCGTGGCTGGAGGGCGAGGTTCTTGAGAGGCATCTCTCCTGGTGGCGCGACAGTCTGGCGGGGGCACCGGCCGTCCTCGACCTGCCCTTCGACCGGCCGCGGCCCGCGGCCCAGAGCTTCCGCGGCGCCCTCTGGCGGACGCGGATCGACGCCGGGGTGGCCCGCGGCGTGGAGTCTCTCGGACGGGCCGGCGCCGCCACGCCGTTCATGGTCCTCCTGGCGGCCTTCCAGGTCCTTCTCTCGCGGCTCTCCGGCCAGGACGACGTGGTCGTGGGTGCGCCCGTGGCCGGACGCAACCGGCCGGAGCTCCAGGGCCTGATCGGCTTCTTCGTCAACACGCTGCCGCTGCGGGCGCGGCTGGAGGGGGACCCCGTCTTCCAGGACGTGCTGGCGCGGGTCCGGAGCACGGTGCTGGGGGCCTTCGCCCATGAGGAGCTCCCCTTCGAGAAGCTGGTCGACGAGCTGAGCGCCGGCCGCACCCTGGCGTACTCGCCGCTCTTCCAGGTCGCCTTCGCCCTGCAGAACCTGAGCGGCGGCAGGGCGCTGCGCCTTCCCGGGCTTGTCCTGGAGCCGGTCGTGGAGGGCCTGGGAGGGAGCTCGAAGTTCGACCTCGGTCTATCTCTGGCCGAGACGCCCGAGGGGCTGGGGGGTGTCTGGGAGTACAACACCGACCTGTTCGACGAGGCGACCGTGGCGCGGCTGGCCGCGGCGTTCGAGCGGCTCCTCGCGGGCATCGTTCCCGGTCCCGCCGGTCCCGGTCCGCGGCTGTCGGACCTGCCGCTCCTGTCGGAACCGGAGCGCGTCCAGCTCCTCGCCGACTGGAGCGGAGCCGAGGTGCCGCCCGGAGCGGAGCGCTGCCTGCACGGGCTGTTCGCGGAGCAGGTGGCGCGGGACCCGGACGCGACCGCGGCGATATGCGGTGACGAGAGCCTGAGCTATGGCGAGCTGGACCGGCGCTCCACGGCGCTGGCGCGGCGCCTCGCGGGCCTGGGCGTGGGCCTCGAATCCCGGGTCGGCCTGCTGTCCGAGCCGTCGATCGGGCGCCTGGTCGGGGTCCTGGCCGTGCTCAAGGCTGGCGCCGCCTGGGTGCCCCTCGACCCTGACCACCCGCCGGCGCGCACCGCCTGGGTCCTGGAGAGCTCGGGCATGGCCGCGCTCCTCGCCCAGGAGAGCCTGCGTCCGGCGTTGCCCGTGGACGTGGGACCGATCCCGATCCTCCCCCTCGACGCCGATTGGACCGGTCCGGACGCGGAGCCCGTCCCGGCCGGCCCGGACAGCACGGCCTACGTGATCTATACCTCGGGCTCCACCGGGCGTCCCAACGGCGTGCTGGTGCCTCACCGGGGCGCCGCGGAGCTGATCGTCTACTGCCGGAAGCTGTTCGGACTGGGCCCGGGGAGCCGCGTCACCCACCTGACCTCGTTCACCTTCGACGCGTCGGTGCTGGAGATCTTCCTGGCCCTGGGGAGCGGCGCGGCGCTGGTCGTCGCGCGGCCCGAGGAACGGCTGGGCGCGGAGCTCGCGGAGCTGGCGCGCCGCCGGGGAGTCACGATGATGGTGCTCACCCCGCCCGTGCTCGCCGGCCTGCCGACGGAGGGCCTGGCGGTCGAGGTCGTCACCGTCGGCGGCGACCGCTGCCCGGCCGACCTGGCGCGCCGCTGGTCGCGTCGGGTGGCGCTGTACAACTGCTACGGCCCGACGGAGACGACCATCTTCTCGGTGCACGGCCGGCTGGCGGACGAACCGGGGGAGCCGCCGATCGGCCGTGCGGTGGCGGGCACGGAGATCTACGTGCTGGACGCGGAGCAGCGCCTGGTGCCGCCGGGCTCGGCCGGGGAGCTGTGCCTGGGCGGAGCCGGAGTGACCCGCGGCTACCTGGAGCAGCCGGCGAAGACCGCGGAGCGCTTCATTCCGCATCCGTTCGCGTCCGCGGCGGGCGCGCGGCTCTATCGGACGGGCGACCTGGTGCGGTTCCGCCGGGATGGCCGCCTGGAGTTCCTCGGCCGGATCGACAGCCAGGTCAAGATCCGCGGCCTGCGGATCGAGCCAGGCGAGGTCGAGGAGGCGCTGCGCGAGCATCCCGGAGTGCGCGAGGCGGTGGTCGGCGTCGTGGAGCGGGATGGCGAGAAGCGGCTGGTGGCCTGGGTCACGCCGAGCCCATCCGCGATCACCGGGAACGATCCGGCCCCAAACCTCGGAGATCACCTGCGCGAGCGGCTGCCCTCCTACATGATCCCGTCCGCGATCGTCGGCCTCGCCGCCCTGCCGGTGACGGTGCACGGCAAGATCGACCGCCGGGCCCTGCCGGAGCCGGAGTGGGGCGGCGCGGCGCGCAAGGCCTACGAGGCGCCGAAGAGCGCCGCCGAGCGGCTCCTGGCCGAGGTCTGGGCCGAGCTGCTGCGGCTCGACCGCGTCGGGGTGCGGGACAACTTCTTCGAGCTCGGCGGCGACTCCATCCTGAGCATCCAGGCGGTGGCCCGGGCGGCGAAGGCGGGCCTCCGCATCACCGCGCGGCAGATCTTCGAGCACCAGACGATCGGGGAGCTGGCCGCCGTCGCGGGCCGCGCCGAAGAGAGCCGCGGCGAGCAGGGCGCCGTCGTCGGCACGGTGGTCCTCACGCCGGTCCAGCGCCTGTTCCTGGAGCCGGACCCGGTCGATCCGCACCACTTCAACCAGTCGGTCCTTCTCGCCGTCCGTCCTCCCGTGACGCCGGCGCTCGCCCGCGCGGCCTTCGCGGCCCTGCTCTCGCACCACGACGCGCTCCGCCTCCGCTTCAGGGTGGCGGGCGATGGTGGCTGGCAGGCCTGGAACGAAGCGCCGGAGGGGTTGGACCGGAGCTGGTCGCACCTGGATCTTTCGGCCCTGCCGGAGTCCACGGCCCTCGAAGCGGCGGCGGCGCAGGTCCAGGCCAGCCTCGACCTCGAGGCCGGTCCGATCGCCAGGGCCGTCTGGCTCGACCTGCCCGGCGGCGAGGCGCGCCTCTTCCTGGTCGTGAACCATCTGGCGGTGGACGGCGTGTCCTGGCGGGTGCTCCTGGAGGACCTGGAGACGGCCCTGCGGGGGCTTGCGCTGCCGGCGAAGACGACCTCGTTCCGGGAGTGGGCCGCGCGGCTCGAAGCGCACGCGGCCAACCTGGAGCCCGCCGCGATCGGCTGGTGGCGGCGCGAAGCCGCCATCCCCGCCGCGAGCCTGCCGGTGGACCATCCCGGTACGGAGAACACGGCGGCAACCCTGAAAAGCCTCCAGGTCTCGCTCGGCGAGGAGGAGACCCGGCTCCTTCTCCAGGAGGTGCCGGCAGCCTACCGGACGCGCATCGACGAGGTGCTTCTGACCGCGCTGGTCCGCACCCTGGCACCAGCCAGCGCGTTGCGGGTCGATCTGGAGGGGCACGGCCGCGAGGAAATCCTGGAAGGCGTCGACCTGTCCCGCACCGTGGGCTGGTTCACGAGCGTCTACCCGGTGCGCCTGGAGGCCGGCGGCGGCGACCTGGGCGAGGCCCTCAAGGCGGTCAAGGAGCACCTGCGGTCCGTCCCGGACCGCGGCCTGAGCTGGGGCCTGCTCCGCTGGTTGCGCGCAGACGGCGCCGAGGCCCTGGGCGGGCTACCGGTCCCCGAGGTCTCGTTCAACTACCTGGGCCAGCTCGACCAGGCGCTGCCGGAGGGCTCGCCGCTCGCCCCCGCCCCGGAGCCGAACGGTCCGATGCGGAGCCCCCGTGCCGTCCGCGACCACCTCCTGGACGTCGCGGCCTCCGTGACCGGCGGCCGCCTGCGGGTGGCCTGGATGTATGGCGGCCGGCTCCACGACCGCGCCACCGTGGAGAGCTGGGCGGAGCGCTTCCTGGAGGCGCTGCGGGAGCTGATCGGGCACTGCCGATCGCGGGTCGCGCAGCGGATCGGGGGCTACACGGCCTCGGACTTCCCGCTGGCCCGGCTGGCGCCGGGGGAGCCGGACCGTCTGCTGGGCCCGGAGTGGGGGATCGAGGACGTCTACCCGCTCTCGCCGCTCCAGGAGGGCATCCTCTTCGAGAGCCTCTACGCTCCGGGGTCGGGCGTCTACGTCGAGCAGCTCCTCTGCCGCCTGGAGGGGGACCTCGACGCGGCGGCCTTCGAGCGGGCGTGCCGGTGGACCGTCGAACGCCACGCCGTCCTGCGCACCTCCTTCCACTGGCGCGACCTGGAGCGGCCTCTCCAGGTGGTCCACGGCCGGGCCGAGGCGCGGCTGGAGCGCCTGGACTGGCGGGGCCTCTCCGCCGCGGAGCGGGAGGAACGGTTGGCGAACCTGGTGCGGACGGACCGGGAGCGGGGCCTCGACCTCTCGACTCCGCCGCTGATGCGCTGGACCCTGGCGACCGCGGAGTCGGAGAGCTGGCTGCTGTGGACCCATCACCACCTGCTCCTGGACGGCTGGTCGTTCTCGGCCGTGGCCGGCGAGCTCCTGGGAGCCTGGCGGGCCCTGAGGTCGGGCGCGGAGCCGGCCTATGGCCGCCGCCGGCCCTACCGGGACTTCATCGCCTGGCTGGAGAGCCGGGACCTCGGAGAGACGGAGCGCTACTGGCGGAGGACGCTCGACGGCTGGACCGAGCCCACGCCGATCATCGACAGCCCGTCCCCGGAGCGCGGGCAGGCGCAACGGCAGCGTCGGCTTCCGGCGGCGGCGACCGAAGCCCTGCGGGCCCAGGCCCGCCGTCATCAGCTCACCCTGAACACGCTGGTGCAGGCGGCCTGGGGACTGCTTCTGGGCCGCACGGCCGGCGTGGACGACGTGGTCTTCGGTACCACGGTGTCGGGCCGCCCGGCCGATCTCGACGGCGTCGAGTCGATGGTGGGGCTGTTCATCAACACCCTGCCGGTGCGGCTGCGGCTGTCCGGGGCCGAGGGCGAGCCGCGGCTCCTGCCGTGGCTCGCCGGCTTGCAGCGGGACCAGGTCGAGATGCGCCAGCACGAGCACAGCCCGCTCGTGAAGGTGCAGGCCTGGAGCGAGCTGCCCCGCGGGACCGCGCTCTTCGAGACCTCGATGGTCTTCGAGAGCTATCCCATGGACGCGGCGATGCGCGATGCCGCCGGAGGCGGGGAGGCCCTGGGCATCGCGGAGGTGAGGGCGCTGGAGCAGCCCCACTACCCGCTCGGCCTGGCCGCGGTGCCGGGCGACGAGCTCTCCCTCTCCCTGAGCTACGACCGGGCGCGCTTCGACGAAGCCGCGATCGAGGGCCGGCTGGGCCACCTGGAGGCGCTTCTCACCGGGATGGCCCGCGCGCTCGAGGAGGGCGGGGAGATCCGCCTCTCGGCACTGCCGATGCTGAGCGCCGCGGAGCGCCGCCAGCTCCTGGCCGACTGGAGCGGAGCGCTCGCCTCTGAGGCCGTCGAGGAGCGCTGCCTGCACGAGCTGTTCGAGGAGCAGGCGGCGCGCACGCCGACGGCCGCGGCCGTGGTCTGTGGAGAGGAGAGCCTGAGCTACGGCGAGCTGGAACGGCGGTCGGCACTGCTGGCGCGGCGGCTCGCCGGCCTCGGCGTCGGTCCGGAGGCGCGGGTGGGCCTCCTGACCGAGCCGTCGATCGAGCGCATCGTGGGCCTGCTCGGGGTGCTGCGGGCAGGAGCGGCCTATGTGCCACTCGACCCCGAGCATCCGCCAGCGCGCCTGGCCTGGATCGTCGAGAGCTCCGGCATGGAGCTGCTGCTGGCGCAGGAGAGCCTGCGCCCGCGGGCGCCATCCGAGGCCTCCGTCCCGGTCCTCTCCCTCGAAGAGCCCTGGACCGCGCCGGCCGGCGCGGCGCCGGTTCGCGCGCTGCCGTCCAACCTGGCCTGCGTGATCTACACCTCGGGCTCCACGGGCCGGCCCAAGGGCGTCCTGGTGAGCCACCGTAGCGTCGCGGGGCTGGCCCGGGTGATGCGGGAGCGGTTCGGGATCGGCCCGGCCAGCCGGGTGTCGCACGTGGTCTCGTTCACGTTCGATCCTTCCGTGCTGGAGATCCTCCTGGCGCTGTCGAGCGGGGCGTCCCTGGTCGTGGCGCGCGCGGAGGGGCGGGCGGGCGAGGCTCTGTCCAGCCTGCTCCGCGAGCGGCGGGTCACCTTCGCGCAGATCCCGACGGCGGTGCTCGGCACGGTCGATCCGGACGGGCTGGAGTCCCTCGAAACGCTGATCATGGGCGGAGAGCGCTGTCCGGCCGGGCTGGCGCGGCGGTGGGCCTCGCGAGTGGCCCTGATCAACTGCTACGGCCCCACGGAAGCGACCGTCTGCGCGGTCTATGGACAGGTGGCGGACGAGCCGGGAGAGCCGCCGATCGGCCGGCCGGTCGAAGGCGCGGAGGTCTACCTGCTGGACCGGCGGCTCGACGCGTTGCCGGCGGGCTCGCCCGGCGAGCTGTGCCTCGGCGGGACCGGCCTGACGCGGGGATACCTGGGCGAGCCGGCCCGGACGGCCGAGCGGTTCGTCCCGAATCCATATGCGGTGGACCCGGGCGCCAGACTCTATCGGACGGGAGACCTGGCGCGGTTCCGGCCGGACGGCCGGCTGGAGTTCCTGGGTCGCATCGACGCCCAGGTGAAGATCCGCGGCCAGCGCGTCGAGCTGGGAGAGATCGAGTCGGTGTTGCGTGAGGCCGCCGGAGTGCGGGACGCGGCCCTGGGGCTGGTCGAGAGCCGCCTGGTGGCATGGGTGGTGGTGGACGAGCCGGGGATGGATCTGCGGCCGTGGCTTCAGGAGCGGCTGCCATCCTACATGGTGCCGTCGGCGTTCGTGGAGCTCCAATCCCTGCCGCTGACCGCGCACGGCAAGCTCGACCGCCGGGCGCTGCCCGATCCGGAGAGGAGCGGCCCGGAGCGCGGTCGCTTCGAGGCGCCGGGCACGGAGGCGGAGCGCCGGCTGGCGGAGGTCTGGGCCGAGCTTCTCAAGGTGGAGCGGGTCGGCGTCCATGACAACTTCTTCGAGCTGGGCGGCGATTCGATCCTGAGCATCCAGGCGGTGTCGAGGGCGGCGCGGTCGGGCCTCCGGATCACGCCGAGGCAGCTCTTCGAGCATCCGACCATCGCGGAGCTGGCCCGGATCGCGGGTGTGGCCGAGACGAGCCGGGCCGAGCAGGGCGAGGTGACCGGCCCGGTGGTCCTGACGCCGATCCAGCGGCTGTTCCTGGAGGCGGATCCGGCCGAGCCCCACCACTTCAATCAGGCGGTCATGCTCCGCATGCATCCGACGGTGACGGTCGAGGTGGCTCGCCAGGCTTTCGAGTCCCTGTTGCGCCACCACGACGCGCTGCGCCTGCGCTTCGAGCGTGGAGCGGAGGGGTGGGTTCAGTGGAATGCGGGCCTGGAGGGCCTGGAGAGAAGCTGGTCGCGGATGGATCTGTCGTCCGTTGAACAGGTGCAGACGAGCCTGGACCTGTCCACCGGTCCGATCGCGCGCGGCGTCTGGCTCGACCTGCCGGGAGGCGAGGCGCGGCTGCTTCTGGTCGTCCATCATCTGGCGGTGGACGGGGTCTCCTGGCGGATCCTCCTGGAGGACCTGGAGGCCGCCTGCCGCCAGCTCCTCGCTGGAGAGCCGGTGCGGCTGCCGCCGAAGACGACGTCGTTTCGGGAGTGGTCCGAGCGGCTGTCCGCGTACGCGGACGCGATGGCGCCGGAGGCGGTCGAGGCCGAGCTGGCCTGGTGGCGGCGCGAGACCTCGGCCCCGGCGGCGGCCCTGCCGGTGGACTTTCCGGGTGGGGAGAACACGGGAGCCGCGCTGCGCAGCGTGTCGGTGTCGTTGAGCGCGGAGGAGACGAGGGCGCTCCTCCAGGACGTTCCAGCGGCCTACCGGACGCGCATCGACGACGTGCTGCTGACCGCGCTGGCGCGGGCCCTGGCTCCCGGCGGCGCGCTGCGGATCGAGCTGGAGAGGCACGGCCGCGAGGAGGTCCTGCCGGAGGACGCCGGGGTGGACCTGTCGCGCACCGTCGGCTGGTTCACGAGCGTGTACCCGGTGCGGATCGAGGCCGGAGGGGCCGGGGGGGATGACCCGGGCGAGGCTCTCAAGCGGGTCAAGGAGCACCTGCGGGCCATTCCGGGACGCGGGTTGGGCTGGACCCTGCTGCGCTGCCTGCGCGCTGACGGCGGCGTCGCCCTGGCCGGCCCGCCACGGCCCGTGATCGCGTTCAACTACCTCGGGCAGTTCGACCAGGCCCTGCCGCAGGGCTCCCTGTTCACCTTCGCCGGAGAGTCGAGCGGGTCCGCGCAGAGCCCGCTCGCCCGGCGCGAGCACCTGCTCAACGTCAACGCCCTGGTGGCCGAGGGTCGCCTGCGCCTGGACTGGGTCTATGGCAGCCGCCTGCACCGGCGTTTCACGGTCGAGGGTTGGGTGGAGCGTTTCCTGGAGCTCCTGCGCGAGCTGATCGGGCACTGTCGGTCCCGGGCCGCACAACGGATCGGAGGCTACACACCCTCGGACTTTCCGCTGGCCCGCCTGGAGCCGGAGGAGCTGGACCGGCTGGTCGGCCCGGAGTGGGGGATCGAGGAGATCCATCCCCTGTCGCCGCTCCAGGAAGGCATGCTCTTCGAAACTCTGTTCGCACCGCGCTCGGGCGCGTATGTCGAGCAGCTCCTGTGCCGGCTGGAGGGAGATCTCGACGAGGAGGCCCTCGAACAGGCCTGCCGGTGGACCGTCGAGCGCCACGCGGTTCTGCGCGCCTCCTTCCACGGCCGGGATCAGGGCCGGCCTCTCCAGGTGGTGCACAGCCGGATCGAGGTCCGACTGAAGCGATTGGACTGGCGTGATCAGCCGGACCGCGACCGGCTCGACGGCCTGATGCGGGAAGACCGGGAGCGAGGTTTCGATCCAGCCGAGGCGCCGCTCATGCGCTGGACGCTGGTGCGGACCGGGGAGCGGGAACGCTGGCTGCTCTGGACACACCACCACCTGCTGCTGGACGGCTGGTCGTTCTCCGCGGTGGCGGGCGAGCTCCTGGGCGCCTACGCCGCGCTGCGCTCGGGCGGGGAGCCGCGGTTCGGAGCGCGCCGGCCGTACCGGGACTATGTCGCCTGGCTGGAGAGCCGGGACCTGGCGGAGACGGAGCGCTACTGGCGCCGCACGCTGGCGGGCTGGACCGAGCCCACGCCGCTCGCCGAGAGCCCGTGGAAGGCTTCAGGTCAGGGACAGGTCCGGCGGATCGTGCCACGCCCGCGGACGGCCGCGGTCCAGGCGCGGGCGCGCGCCCACCAGCTCACGCTCAACACCCTGGTGCAGGGGGCCTGGGGCCTGCTGCTCGGGCGGATGGCGGGCGTGGACGACGTGGTCTTCGGCGCGACGGTCTCGGGCCGTCCTCCGGAGCTGGCCGGCGTGGAGTCGATGGTGGGCCTGTTCATCAACACCCTGCCGGTGCGGCTGCGGCTGGGCTCCTCCTCGCTCCTGCCCTGGCTCCAGGAGCTGCAGCAGGGCCAGGCGGAGCTTCGCCAGCACGAGCACAGCCCTCTGGTGAAGGTGCAGGCCTGGAGCGACGTGCCGCGGGGCCGGTCGCTGTTCGATTCGATCCTGGTGTTCGAGAGCTATCCGATCGACGCCGCGATGCGCGAGGCCGGCGGCGGGGAGAACGGCCTGGGCATCGTCGAGGTCCGGGCGCAGGAGCAGACGCACTACGGCCTGACCCTGGCGGCGGGGCCCGGGGAGGAGATGCTGCTGGCGCTCGGGTTCGACCGGTCGCGCTTCGACGAGGCGTCCGTGGGCCGGATGCTGGGGCACCTGGAGTCGCTGCTCGCGGATATGGCCCGGGCGCTGGAAGCGGACGGCGAAGCGGCTCTCTCCTCTCTGTCGCTGCTGAACGACGCGGAGCGCCATCAGCTTCTCGTGGACTGGAACGACACGGCCCGCGATCTGTCCCGCGAGCCGGTCCACGAGCGTTTCGCCAGGCAGGCCGCAAGGACGCCGGAGGCCGTGGCGCTGAGCTACGGTGACGAGGTCCTGAGCTATGAGGAGCTCGACCGCCGGTCCAACCGCGTAGCCCATGCCCTGCGCCGGCGGGGCGCGGCTCCGGGCGCGATCGTGGGCCTGAGCCTGGAGCGTTCGCTGGAGATGGTGGTGGGCCTTCTGGGGATCTGGAAGGCCGGCGGCGCCTATCTTCCTCTCGACCCGGCCTATCCGCCGGAGCGCCTCTCGTTCCTCAAGGAGGACGCCGGGGTGGAGGTGGTCCTGACGCGGGAGATTGTGGCCGAGGAGGGGAGCGACGAGGCGTTGGCTGTTCCCTCGGATCTGGCCTACGTGATCCATACGTCAGGCTCGACCGGCCGGCCCAAGGGTGTCCTGGTCGGGCACGCCCAGCTCGCGCACACGCTTTCGGCGAGCCTCTCGGAGATGGGTTGGCACGGGTCGGACCGGATCGCGTGCCTGGCGCCGTTCTCGTTCGACATCTTCCTGTTCGAGCTTCTGAATCCGCTGCTGTCGGGCGGCCGGTGCGACTTGGTGTCGATCTCTCCGGGTCCGGACATGGAGCGGCTTTCGGAGCTGCTGCCCGAGCTGACCCGTCTGCACGCGGTACCGGCGCTGATGAGGCAGATCGTCGAGAGCGTCGAGACTCCCTGTCCGAGGATGCGGACGCTGTTCGTGGGCGG
>JBEQUE010000013.1:0-43305 GCA_040349255.1 Acidobacteriota bacterium
ACGTGGCGCTGGTCGACCTCTACCTGCCCGACGGCAGCGGCATCGATCTGCTGAAGGACCTCGAGCTCGGAACATCGACCGAAGTCGTCCTGATGACCGGGCACGCCGACGTGGAGAGCGCGGTGCAGGCGCTGCGCCTGGGAGCGAGCGACTACCTGACCAAGCCGCTCGACATCGGCCGCCTGAAGAGCATCCTCGCCAACGTCGCCAGCGTGCAGCCGAGCCCCACGGTGGCCGCGCCGCAGGAGCAGACGCAGGAGGGCGACCGGCTCGGCCTGCTGCTCGGCGCCTCGCAGCCCATGCAGGCGGTCTACGAGATGATCACCCGGGTGGCGCCGACCGACGCCTCCGTGTTCCTGATCGGCGAGAGCGGCACCGGCAAGGATCTCGCCGCGCAGACGCTCCACCTGCTCTCCCGGCGCTCCAAGGCGCCGTTCATGCCGCTCAACTGCGGCGCGATCTCGCCGACCCTGATCGAGAGCGAGCTGTTCGGGCACGAGCGCGGCAGCTTCACCGGCGCGGCGCGGCGGCACAAGGGTTATTTCGAGCGCGCCCACATGGGCACCCTGTTCCTCGACGAGATCACCGAGATGCCGATCGAGCTCCAGGTCAAGCTGCTGCGCGTCCTGGAGACCGGGCAGCTCAACCGCATCGGCGGCGACCAGCCGGTCGAGGTGGACGTGCGGGTGATCGCCGCCACCAACCGCGATCCGCACAAGGCGGTGGCGGACGGCAAGATGCGCGAGGACCTGCTCTACCGGCTGCAGGTCTTTCCCATCCACATGCCGCCGCTGCGCGAGCGCAACGAGGACATCCAGCTCCTCGGCGACCACTTCCTCTCCCAGCTCAACGAGCGCCAGGGGACCTCGAAGCGGTTCACGGAGGAGGCGATGGAGCGTCTGCTCAGTCATTCCTGGCCCGGCAACGTCCGCGAGCTCAAGAACGTCGTGCACCGCGCATTCATCATGGCCGACCAGGAGATCACCCCCCGGAGCCTGCCGAGGGAGGTCGGCGGCGATTCCGGGTTCCAGCGCAGCCTCCACTTCCAGGTCGGCAGCTCGATCGAGGACGTGGAGAAGCGGCTCATCATGGCGACGCTCGAGGCCTACGGGGGAAACAAAAGAAAAACCGCGGACATCCTCGGAGTGAGCCTCAAGACGCTGTACAATCGCCTGAACCAGTATCGCCTGGCCGATTAAAGGCGCGCCTCTCGACCCGGGAAGCTGTAGAATGACGGAAACGACACCCCCTCTTGAGGGGGCGCAAGGGAGGTTGTATACTCCCCCTCCGTCCGACGACTTGGTTGTAACCTGAAAGGGGGACTGTGGCACAAATTCTGCTTCAGAGCACCTCTGGCATGTGCGGGAGGGTCTGAGCCACAGACCACCAAGGTAAACAAGCAATACAGGTTCAACCGAGTAGGAGGATGACAATGAACAGGATGACGCTTCGAGCCTCGCTCGTCTGCTGTGCGGTCATGGTGATGTTGGCTCTGGGTGCGTGCAGCTCGACCCGGTCGCCGGGAACGCAGGTGGACGACGCCGCCATCACGGCCGCGGTCAAGGCCAAGCTGGCGGCGGACGGAGACATCAATCCGTTCAACATCGACGTCGATACCAACGAGGGCGTGGTGACGCTCCAGGGTCGCGTCGAAAAGGAGGAAGCCCGTACCAAGGCGGAGCAACTGGCTCGCGACACGAACGGAGTGAAGCGGGTCATCAATCTGGTCAAGGTGGGCGGCAACGGGTGAGACCCCGGCCGCCCTGGTAGTCTTCAATCCAGTTGCATTTCAAAGGGAGAAACACAAACATGAAGAAGCTGTTCGTTCACCTGTCGATCCTGTGCCTGCTGGCGGCTCTCCTCGTCCCCATGATTGGCTGCAAGAAGAACGATGAGGGCGGCGAAGAGACCCCGATGACCGACACCACCACGACCGACACCACGGAGCCCATGGACACCGGCATGACCACCGAGCCCATGGACACCGGCATGACGACCGACATGGGGACCTCGGAGCCGATGGGCACCGACATGGCCACCCCGCCGGCCCAGTAAGGTCGAGGAATCGGGTAGCACACGGGGCGCCCGCCCGTCGGGCGCCCTTTCTGTTTTCAGCCGGAAGGTCCTACGAAGCCGGAGTCGAGACTTCGCGGAGGAACTCCCCCGCGGCCGCCCGGAACTCGTCGGTCCACTCGTGCCCGCCCTGGAACACGCAGGGCCGCACGTCGACCTTCCTGGTCCGCAGGATCTCGACGTCGTGCTCCATCTTCGCGGCGTCGTACCACTCCTCGCTGCTCCCCCGACCCAGGAGGACCGGCGGAAAGCCGGTCAGATCCCGCCGCTCGAGCTCCGGCGGCACGTCCCCGCCCAGTACGATCAGCCCCTGGCAGGCGTGGCCCGATCCGGCCGCCGCCCGATACGCCATCGCCGCGCCCTGGGAGAACCCCAGATAGACGAGGCGCTCGGAGACCGGCAGGTCCTGCTTGACCCGGGCGACCACGCTGGCGACGTAGCGCACGTTGTCCAGGATGGCCTGGTCGCGGTCGAGCCGCGTCATCCAGCTCGCGATCACGTCGCCGGTGCGGTTGTAAAAAGGATGCAGCGCCTGGACGGCGCACAGCACGAAACGGGATGCTCCAGGGATGCGTCGCAGCTCCTCCAGGTGCTTCTCGGCGCTCTCGCCGTAGCCATGGAAGCCGACGAGGAGCGGCGCGCCGTCGGCCCGCGCGGGCGCCTCCAGGACGTATCGGCCGTGGATGAGCGCCGGGATGAGCTTCACATCGCTCATGCCCGCTTCCGTTCCGTCCGGCCGTGCAGGGGCGAGGAGAGCTCGTGCACCTTGTCTTCCAGGAGAGCCAGCAGGCCGGGTTTGTCGAGATTCTCCTCGACGAGCCGCACCAGGGCGCTACCGACCACGACGCCGTCGGCGATCTCGCCCACGGACGCCACCTGGGCGGCGGTGGAGATGCCGAACCCGACCGCGAGCGGCATGCCGACCTTGCGGCGCAGCCGCTTGGCGTCCCGCACCAGGTCCGGAGCCAGGGCGGAACGCTCGCCGGTCACGCCGGTGCGCGACACGTAGTAGATGAAGCCGGTCGAGGCGCGGGCCGCGCGGCTGATCCGGTCGCGGGTGCTGGTGGGCGCCAGCAGGCATATCGAGTCCACCCCCTGCTCGCGCAGCGCCGGGATCAGCTCGCGCTCGCCCTCCTCGGGCGGCAGGTCGACGCAGAGCACGCCGTCCACGCCGGAGGAGGCCGCCTGCTCGGCGAAGCGCTCGATGCCGCGCGCGTGGACCGGGTTGAAGTAGGTGAAGAGGACGATCGGCACGCCGAGGCGGTCGCGGTGCCGGGCCACCAGCTCCAGGATGTTCGACAGCTTGGTGCCGGCGGCGAGCGCCCGCACGGCGGCCCGCTGGTTCGTCGGGCCATCGGCGATCGGGTCGCTGAACGGGACTCCCAGCTCGATGATGTCGGCGCCGCCGGCGGCGAGGGCTTCCAGGAAAGACTCCGTCGCTTCCAGGCTCGGATCGCCGGCCATGAGGAAGGGGATGAAGGCCGCCCGACCCTCCTCGGCGCACCGGGCGAAAACGTCGTCGATCGCGCTCATCTCGTCGCTCCCTTCCGCTCGGCGGTCAAGTCCAGAGGCGCGTGCTCCCGGTCCCAGGCGATCACGGACTCCACGTCCTTGTCGCCGCGGCCGGACAGGTTCACCAGGATGATCCGGCGCTGCGACAGGCGCGGCGCCCGCTTGACGACCTCGGCGACGGCGTGCGCGCTCTCCAGAGCCGGCAGGATGCCTTCCGTGCGCGCCAGAAGGTGGAAGGCGGCGATCGCCTCCTCATCTGTAGCCGAGGTGTACTCGACCCGGCCCGCGTCCCGCAGCCAGACGTGCTCGGGGCCGACCGCCGGGTAGTCGAGGCCGGCGGAGACCGAGTGGGTCTCGGCGATCTGGCCCTCGCGGTCCTGGAGGACGAGGGTGCGGGTGCCGTGGAGCACGCCCATCTCGCCGCCGTGGAAGCGCGCCGCGTGCTCGCCGAGGCGCGCTCCCCGGCCGCCGGCCTCGACGCCGATCAGCCGCACCTTCGCGTCCGAGAGGAACGCGGTGAACAGGCCGATCGAGTTGCTGCCGCCGCCCACGCAGGCGACCGCGAGGTCGGGCGACTCGGTGCCGGCCGCCTTCTTGAGCTGGACTCGCGCCTCGTCGCCGATCACGCGGTGGAAGTCGCGCACCATCCGCGGATAGGGGTCGGGTCCGAGCACGGAGCCGAGCACGTAATGGGTCGTGCGCACGTTGGTGACCCAGTCGCGCAGGGCCTCGTTGATGGCGTCCTTGAGGGTGCGGCTGCCGGAGTCGACCGGCATGACCTCGGCGCCGAGCAGGCGCATGCGGTCCACGTTCAGGCGCTGGCGGCGCATGTCCTCGCTGCCCATGTAGACCGTGCAGGAGAGGCCGAGGAAGGAGGCGGCCGTGGCCGTGGCCACGCCGTGCTGGCCGGCGCCGGTCTCGGCGATGACCCGCTCCTTGTCCATGGCGCGGGCGAGCAGGCACTGGCCCACCGCGTTGTTGATCTTGTGCGCGCCGGTGTGGAGCAGGTCCTCGCGCTTGAGGAAGATCTGCGCGCCGCCGAGCTCCCGGGTGAGGCGCTCCGCGAAGTAGAGCGGCGTGGGCCGGCCAACGTAGTCGCGCAGCACGTCGCCCAGGTGGCGCCGGAAGGAACGCGACTTCGCGACCTTGTCGTAGGCGCGGACCAGCTCGGCGAGCGGCGCCATGAGCGTCTCGGGCACGAATCGGCCGCCGTAGGCCCCGAAATAACCCTCCGTGTCAGGAAGGGGCTTGGATCTGAGCATTCCGTACCTCCTCGAAGAGCCGCCGCAGCAGCTCCGGATCCTTGATGCCGGGCGCCGACTCCACCCGCGAACAGACGTCCACCGCAAAGGGGCGGCTCGCTTCGACGGCCCGCCGCACGTTGTCCGGCCCCAGGCCGCCGGCCAGGAAGACCCGGCGCCGCGCAGAAAGGTCGGAGATCGCGCCGTAGGACCAGCCCTCGCCGGTGCCGCCGTAGAGCGTGCCATGCGGAGCGTCGAAGAGCCATCCCCACACGCCGTCCCAGGCCGCGAGCTCCTCCGCTCCAGGATCGCCGCCGGTCCGGAAGGCCTTCACGGCCCGGTCGGCGAAGGGGGCGACGGCCTCGGGAGGCTCGTCGCCGCTGAACTGGAGCCGGTCGAGACCGACCCGACCGGCGATGGCCTCGACCTCGGCCGGCGGAAGGTTCACGAACACGCCCACTACCTGAGCGCCTGCTGCGCGGACGACATCCGCGATCTCGCGCGCCCGGTCCGGATCCACGTAACGCGGGCTCCGGACATAGAAGTTCAACCCGATGAAATCGGCGCCCATTTCAGCCGCCATCCGGGCATTCGCCGGATCGATGACCCCGCAGACCTTGACGCGGGTTCCCCTCATGCCTGCCCCGTCAGCTCGCGCAGCTTCGCGCCGGGGTCGGGAGCGAGCAGCAGGGTCTCGCCGATCAGGAAGGCGTCGAACCCGCTGTCGCGCAGGGTGAGGACGTCGAACACGTCGCGGATGCCGCTCTCCGCCACCCGCACGGCGCCGGGAGGCAGGCTCGGGACCAGGGAGATCGAATGCTGGAGATCGACCTCGAACGTGCGCAGGTCCCGGTTGTTGATGCCGACCATCTCCCACGGCTCGTCGAGGAGCTTCGCGATGTCGTCCGCGCCGTGGGTCTCGATGAGCGGCACCAGGCCGAGCCCGCGCGCCAGGCGGGCGTAGCGCGCCAGCTCGCCGGCCTCGTGCATGGCGGCGATGAGCAGCACCGCGTCCGCGCCGGCCTCCTTCGCCCAGACGAGTTGCACCGGATCGACCACGAAGTCCTTGGCGATCGCCGGCAGCCCCGACGCCTCCTTGCAGAGCGCCAGGACGTCGTAGCCGCCATGGAAGAAGTCGGGCTCCACCACCACCGAGAGCGCCGCGGCGCCGTTCTCTGCGTAGGTCCGGGCCTGCGCGACCGGGTCCACCCTGCCGTGGAGCGAGCCCAGGCGTGGCGAGCCCATCTTCACTTCCGCGATGACGGCGGGGATGCCGGACCGTCTCCCACCGGAGACCGCGGCGAGAAAGCGGTTGTCCGCCGGCGAGAGCGGCTCGCCCTCGGCCAGGTCGCCAGCGGTGTCGGTGATCCGCTGGCGCCGGCGCTCGGCGATGCGGACCAGGATATCGGGGGCGTTCATGCAAGGAACCCCACGAGAGCCTCGAGCTTCCGGGCCGCCGCGCCCGAGGCGAGCGCGGCGCGGGCGGCCTCGCAACCCTCCTCCAGGCTCGACGCGAGGCCGGCGACGTAGATCGCCGCGCCGGCGTTCAACGCGGTCACATCCGCGAGCGGACCGGTCTCGCCGTCGAACACGCGGTGCATGAGGACGGCGTTCTCGTCGGGCTGGCCGCCGGCCAGGTCCTCGACCGCGACGCGGCGGATCCCGAAGCGCTCCGGCTCCAGCGTGTAGGTCCGCACCTCGCCGCCCCGCACCTCGCTCACGGTCGTGGTGCCGGTGGTCGTGATCTCGTCGAGGCCGTCGCCATGGACGACCAGCGCGTGCTCGGCTCCGAGGTCGCAAAGCACCTGGCCGATCGGCTCGACCAGCGACTTCGCATAGACCCCCATGACCTGGCGGCGGGCGCCGGCCGGGTTGGTGAGCGGGCCGAGGACGTTGAAGATCGTCCGCATGCCGAGCTCGCGGCGCACCGGCATGACCTCGCGCATGGCCGGATGGAGGAGCGGCGCGAACAGGAAGGTGATCCCGACCTCGTCGAGCGCGCGGCCGGCGGTCGCCGGGTCGATCTCGATCTTCACGCCGAGCGCCGCGAGCACGTCCGCGCTCCCCGACTTGCTGGAGACCGAGCGGTTGCCGTGCTTGGCCACGGACACCCCGGCGGCCGAGGCCACCAGGGCCGCGGCGGTCGAGATGTTGAACGTGCCGCGGCCGTCGCCGCCCGTGCCGCAGGTGTCCACGGCGGTCGGCGCCTTGTGCGGGATCGGGATCACCCGGCTGCGCATGGCCGCGGCGGCGCCGCTGATCTCGGCCACCGCCTCGCCCTTCATGCGCAGCGCCACCAGGAGCGCCGCCTTGATCGGCTCGCTGACCAGCCCGTCCATGAGGGCGCCGAACAGCTCCTCGGTCTCCTCGCGGCTCAGACTATCGCCGGCCACGAGGCGCCAGAGGACTTCCTTCGGATCGGTCACGAGGGCACTCCGACGGGCTTGCAGATCTCCAGGAAATTGGCCAGCAGGCGCGGGCCCGAGCCGGTGAGAACCGACTCCGGGTGGAACTGCACGCCCCAGTACGGCAGCCGGCGGTGGCGCATACCCATGAGCGTGCCGTCGTCGGCCCAGGCTAGCGGTTCCAGCTCCTCGGGGAGCGTGCTCTCCTTGACCTCCAGACTGTGGTAGCGCGTGGCGTCGAACGGGTTCGGCAGGCCGGCGAACACCCCCTGGTCGCCGTGACGGACCGGCGAGGTCTTGCCGTGCATGAGCCGCGGCGCCCGATCCACGGTCGCGCCGAAGGCGACGCCGAGCGCCTGGTGCCCGAGGCAGACGCCGAGGATCGGCACGTCCGCGTGCAGCCGGATGAGATCGAGACAGACCCCGGCATCCTCCGGCCGGCCCGGGCCGGGCGAGAGCACGATGCCGGCCGGCCGGCGCGCCAGCATGGCCTCGGCGCTCTCGGCGTCGTTGCGCAGCACCTCGACCCCGGCCCCGGAGCTGGTGAGCATCTGCACCAGGTTGTAGGTGAACGAGTCGTAGTTGTCGACCATCAGGATCACGATCGTCTCCCTTCCAGGGCCTCGGCCAGCGCGACGGCAGCGAGGAGCGCCGCCGCCTTGTTCTCGGTCTCTTTCTCTTCCGCCGCCGGGTCGGAGTCGGCCACGATGCCGGCCCCGGCGGTGACGGAGGTCCGCCCTTCCTCGACGACCAGCGTGCGGATGGTGATGCACGCGTCGAGATCGCCCGAGTAGGACAGGTAGCCCACGGCGCCGGCGTAGGGTCCGCGGGCCTCGGGCTCCAGGCTGTCGATGATCTCCATGGCGCGGATCTTGGGCGCGCCCGACACCGTGCCCGCCGGGAAGCAGGCGAGCAGGGCGTCGAGCGCGTCCGTCTCCGGCGCGAGCTCGGCCTCGACGCTCGAGACCATGTGCATGACGTGGCTGTAGCGCTCGATCTCCATGAAGCTCGCCACGCGCACGCTGCCCGGCACCGCCACCCGGCCGAGGTCGTTGCGGCCGAGGTCCACGAGCATCACGTGCTCGGCGCGCTCCTTGGCGTCCTTCAGAAGGTCTTCGGCGAGCCGGCGGTCGCCGTCGGCGTCCATGCCGCGCGGCCGGGTGCCGGCGATGGGCCGGGTCTCGGCGTGGCGGCCCTGCTTGCGCACCAGCATCTCGGGCGAGGCGCCGACGAGCGCCACGTCCGGCGCCTCGAAGAGCACCATGTACGGGCTCGGGTTGACCATGCGCACGGCGCGGTAGAGGGCGAGAGGATCGACCCGGCGCGGCACGTTCCAGCGGCGGGCCAGCACGACCTGGAAGATGTCGCCCGCGGCGATGTGCTCCTTGGCGGCGAGCACGGCCTGGCGGAACGCCGGACCGTCGAGGCTCGGCATGGCCGCAGCGCGGCCGGGCGACTGCTCGGGCATGGCCACGCCACCGCCGCCGGCCTCCTGGGTGAGCAGCTTCGACAGTCGGGCGAGCTGCTTCTCGGCTGTGGCCATGCTGACCTCGCCCTCGATCTCGTTGGCGATCGCGAGCACGCGCTGGTAGGCGTGGTCGAAGATGACCAGGGTGTCGAACCGGGCGAGGAGCGCCACGGGCAGGCCGAACGGGTCGGCCGGGCGGTCCGGCAGGCGCTCGACCATGCGGATGAGGTCGTAGCCGAAGTAGCCGACCCAGCCGCCGGTGAACGGGATCGGGCCGGTCTCGCTGCGGATGTGCCGAAGGAGGCCGCGCAGGGCTTCGAGCGGCGGACCCGGGAGGTTGTGGCGCCGGCCGTCGCGCTCGATCTCGAGACGGTCCGGGTAGAGGCGATAGACCTCGCGCGGCTGCGCGCCCAGGAAGCTGAAACGGGAGACCCGCTCGCCGCCGGTCACGCTCTCCAGCAGGAAGCGGTGAGGCGAGAGCTCGGCCAGCCGCCGGTAGACGCCGAGCGGCGTCAGGGAATCGGCGAGGAACTCGCGGGTATGTGGGACGGCCCGGCGGGGCGGGCCCGTCTCGTGGTCAGGCATCGGCGCTCCGATCTGGTTGAGCTTCCCTGACAGAGTGCCGCGGCGAGGCAAAACCGTGGCGGCGGAGTAGCTCTTCACCGATCTCATCCGGTCTGATCCCGCTCGCCTCCAACAGGACAAGCAGATGATAAAGCAGATCGGCGGCCTCGCCGGCCAGCGCATTGCGGCGGCCTGCGACAGCCGCAATCGCCGTCTCGACCCCTTCCTCTCCGACCTTCTGGGCGATGCGCTCGATGCCCTGTGCGAGCAGCCGCGCGGTGTAGCTCGACTCCGGATCGGCGCCCTTCCGGCCCGCGATCACGGCCGCGAGCCAGCCCAGCTCCAGGCGCGCCGGGTTGGGCTCGAAGCAGGTGCGCGTACCGCGGTGGCAGGCCGGGCCGGCCGGCAGCGCGCGCACGAGCAGGGCGTCTCCGTCGCAGTCCGCCACGGCTTCGATCACCTGGAGCGAGTTGCCGGAGGTCTCGCCCTTCTTCCAGAGCGATTGCCGGGAGCGGCTCCAGAAATGGACCTGCCCGGTCGAGAGGGTCAGCTCGACGGCCTCGCGGTTCGCATAGGCGAGCATGAGCACCGCGCCGGTGCCGACGTCCTGGACCACGACCGGGACGAGGCCGCGGTCATCGTAGCGGAGCTCGATCATGTTTCCTCCCGGATGGGAAAACCCGCCTGGGAAAGCGACCGCTTCACCTGGCCCACGGTATACGTGCCCTGGTGGAAGATGGATGCGGCCAGCACGGCGGCGGCACCGGCGGCCAGGCCCTGCGCCAGGTGCTCGACCGTACCAGCGCCGCCTGATGCGATCACCGGGACTCCGACCGAGCGCACGGCCTCGGCAATCAGATCGGTGTCATACCCGTCCTTCGTCCCGTCCCGGTCGATGCTCGTGAGAAGGACCTCCCCGGCGCCACGGTCGACGCCTTCGCGGACCCAGGCCAGCGCGTCCCGGCCCGTGGCGTGGCGGCCGCCCTTCGTGACGACCTCCCAACCCTCTCCCTGGCGCCGTGCGTCCACGGAGAGCACCACGCACTGGCTGCCGAAGCGGCGCGCCAGCGTCGAGATCAGCTCCGGGTTCTCGACGGCCGCCGAGTTGACCCCGACCTTGTCGGCGCCGGAGCGCAGGAGACGGTTCGCGTCCTCCTCCGAGCGCACGCCGCCGCCGACGGTCAGCGGGATGAATACCTGCCGCGCCGTGCGCTCGACCCAGTCGAGCCGCGTGTCGCGGCCTTCGGGCGCCGCGCCGATGTCGAGGAACACGATCTCGTCCGCGCCCTGCTCCGCGTAGCGCAGCGCCGACTCCGCCGGGTCGCCCTGATCCACAAGATTCTCGAACCGCACCCCCTTCACCACCCGGCCGCCGGAGACGTCCAGGCACGGGATGACGCGGCGCGCCAGGTTGGAGAGGCTCATGACCGGGCTCCTCCGCAGGCCGCCAGGGCCTCCTCCATCGTGAAGATCCCTTCGTAGAGCGCCCGGCCCACGATCGCGCCGGCGATCTCCGGGATCTCCCGCGCGGTTTCGAGATCCCCGATCGAACGGACGCCGCCGGAGAGCAGCGCCGGGATGCCCGACGCGACCGCCACCCGCCGGGCAAGGTCGAAGTTCGGACCCGACAGCATGCCGTCGCGCTCCACGTCCGTGACCAGGACGGCCGGGCAGGGCAGGCCGCGCAGCCGCACGCACAGTTCGGGCAGGCGCCAGGACGAGCCTTCGGTCCAGCCCGCGATGCGCACCTCGCCGGCCTCGACGTCCAGCGCCGGCACGAGCGCGCCCGGATGCTCCTGGGCCAGCGCGCGAAAGGAATCGATGTCCCGGGCCACCATCGAGCCGACGACGGCCCGGCCGCAGCCCGCCTCCAACGCCCAGCGCACGGCGTCCCGGTCGCGCAGCCCGCCGCCGAGTTGCACGGCGGCGCCCCGGCCGGTCATCCGCGCGACCAGCTCGCGTTGCGGCATCTCGCCGAAGGTGGCATCAAGGTCCACCACGTGGACGATCCGCGCGCCGGCCTCGACGTAGCCGTCCAGGACGGCCAGCGGGTCGTCGCCGTAGACCGTGGCCCGGGCGTCGTCGCCCTGCCGGAGACGAACGGCCCGGCCGCGCCGCAGGTCAATCGCCAGCAGCAGCTCCATGGGCCACCTCCAGGTAGTTGCGGAGCAGGCGCAACCCGGCCTCGCCGCTGCGCTCCGGGTGGAACTGGGTCCCGAGCACCCGCCCGCGGCCGACCGCCGCCGGGAAATCGCGGCCGTGCGCGCAGCGCGCCAGGCAGTGGTCTTCCGGCACGCCCTCGGGCGCGAAGCTGTGGACGAAATAGACCCAGCGGTCGCGGAGCCCGGCCATCAGCGGATGATCGGCCACGTCGTGCAGCCGGTTCCAGCCAATGTGCGGCACCGGAACCTCTCCGGGCAGGCGGGTCACGCGACCGGTCAGGAGGCCCAGGCCGTCCAGGGTCTGAAACTCCTCGCCGGATTCGAACAGGAGCTGGAAGCCGACGCAGATCCCGAGGAGCCAGGCGCCCGCGTCGAGCGCCTCGTTCATCGCCCGCTCCATCTCCCCGCGCAGCGCCTCGCGCGGCGGTGCAAAGGCGCCGACGCCCGGCAGCAGCAGGCACCGGCCCGCCGCCACCCGGCGCGGATCGAGAGTGATCTCGACCGAAGCGCCGATGCGTTCCAGGGCCCGCACCAGGTTGCCCAGGTTGCCGATGCCGGTGTCGATGACCATGGCCTTCATACGGAGAGCGTCCCCTTCGTACTGGGGATCTCGGACGAGTCCGACGATCCGGTCCGCACCGCCACCGCGGCCCGGATCGCCAGCGCCGCCGCCTTGAACGCCGCCTCGGCCGCGTGGTGGCCGTTGCGCGCCGCGAGCACGTCCAGGTGGAGCGTCAGCCGGCCGCGGTCCGCGAACGCCTGGAAGAAGTCGGCCACCAGGGTGAGAGGAAAGTCGGCCGTGACCCAGCCCGCCGCCACCTCGCGCGGCGCGTTCCAGGCGAAGCTCCCGCGCCCCGAGAGATCCACGACCGCCCGCGCCAGCGCCTCGTCGAGCGGCGCGTAGGCATGGGCGAAGCGGACGATCCCGCGCCGGTCGCCGAGCGCCGAGGCCAGCGCCTCGCCGAGCGCGATCCCCACGTCCTCGACCGTGTGGTGGAGGTCCACCTGGGTGTCGCCCTCGGCCTCCAGCTCCAGGCCCAGGCCGCCGTGCGTCGCGAGCGCCTCCAGCATGTGGCCGAAGAAGCCGTTCGGGACGTCGATGCTCCGCGGTCCGCCGTCGAGAGAGAGGGCGAGGCGGATGGTGGTTTCCTTGGTCGAACGCTCAACCCGCGAGGCCCTCACCCCCGGCCCCTCTCCCGAAACGGGAGAGGGGAGATCGCTGTCGAGCGCTGTCTCCTGTTCCACTTCGTTTTCGGACGCGGCCCCCCCCCTCTCCCCTTGCGGGAGAGGGGGACGGGGGGTGAGGGGTTCGGTGTTCAACCGCGTCTCCGCCGCCGGCACCCCCTCCCTAATCTCCTCCAGCGCGAGGTGCGTCTCGCGCAACGCCATCCCGCTCCCGACGCTCACCCGCAGGCAGTTGGCGAGACCCGCGTAGTGGCCGACGTCGCGGATGCGGATGCCTCGCGCGGCCAAGCCGTCCCTCACCTGGCGGGCCTTCTCCGGGCTCTCGCAGCGGACCAGGAGGAAGTTGGCCTCGGAGGGAAACACCTCGAAGCCTTCCTCGGACAGCATGCGGGCCCACTGCGCGCGCCGGGCGACGAGGATGCGGACTCGGCGCTGCGCCTCCTCTTCCTCCGCCAGCACGGCGCGGCCGGCCAGCACCGCGGGGTGGCCGAGGTTGTAGGGCAGCTTCACCTTGATCAGCTCCGAGACCAGCGCCGGCCGCGCCATCAGGTAGCCGAGACGCAGGCCGGCCAGCGACCAGGCCTTGGAGAAGGTCCGGAAGAGGACCAGGTGCGGATAGCGGTGGAGCAGCGGCCGGTAGTCGTGGCGGCTGAACTCGCCATAGGCGTTGTCGAGGAGGAGAGGGCCTTCCAGACGCTCCAGGAGGGCGGCCACCCACTCCGGCGGCAGCGCGTCGCCGGTCGGGTTGTTCGGTGTGCAGAGGAGGACCGGCCGCCGCGGGTTGCGCTCCACCTCGGCCTCGATCTCGTCCATCATCAAGGCCGGGCGCCGCAGGTCCTGCCGGAGCAGGAAGCGCGGCACGCCGCCGGAGCGCGTCACGAACATCCGGTAGAGCCCGAAGCTCGGCTCGGCGCCGATCACCTCCGTGCCGGGCGCGACCAGCGCCTCCAGCGCCGTGGCCAGCAGCTCGTTCGAGCCGTTGCCGACCAGGATCCCCTCCCACGGCCAGCCGTGCAGCCGCGACAGATCGCGGCGCAGCTCGTCGCCGTGGAAGTCCGGGTAGCGGGCCCAGTCCGCGTTCATCAGACCTTCGGTCACCGCCCGCTTGATGCGCCGCGGCAGGTCCCACGGCACCTCGTTCTGGTCGAGCTTGTGCCGGCAGGGCGTCAGGTCCAGGTGATAGGCGGACATCCGCCGAAATTCCGGCCGGACCAGCGACACGGGATCGATCGGCCGGATCATGTCAGTCTCCTGCGCGCCGAGGCGGCGTGCGCCGGCAGCCCCTCGGCGTCGGCCAGGGCAGCAGCAGCAGCAGCCCGGCGAGCGGCGGCGGCCGGGGTGAAGCGGACAACGTGGCTCCGCCGCAGGAAGTCCTCCACCCCGAGCGACGAGGCGAAGCGCGCGCTGCCGCAGGTCGGGAGCACGTGGCTGGGGCCCGCGATGTAGTCGCCGAACACCTCCGGCGTCGAGGCGCCGAGGAAGATCGCGCCCGCCGACGAGATCCGATCGGCGAGCATCTCGGACTGCCGGCCCACGAGTTGGAGGTGCTCGGGCGCGATCCGCTCCACCAGCTCGACGGCTTCTTCGAGCGAGCCGACCACCAGCGCCGCGCCGAACCGCGCCAGCGAGGCCCGGGCGGTCGCCGCAGTCGAGAGCAGCCGGACCTGCTGGTCCACCTCCCTAGCCACGCGCTTGCCGAGCTTGCGGTCGTCGACGATCAGCACCGCCGCGGCCAGCGGGTCGTGCTCGGCCTGGGCGAGCAGGTCGGAGGCGAGCAGCTCCGGGTCCGAGTCCGAGTCGGCCACGATCACCACCTCGCTCGGACCGGCGATGCCGTCGATCGCCACATCCCCGAAGACCAGCTTCTTGGCGGCCGTGACCCACGCGCTGCCCGGACCGACGATCTTGTCCACGCGTGGCACCGTCTCGGTGCCGTAGGCGAAGGCGGCCACGGCGTGCGCGCCGCCCATCCCCCAGACCTCGGTCACCCCGAGGCGCTCCAGCGTGTGCCGGAGGGCGGCGTTCGAGTGGTAGGAGCCCGGCGGCGTGGCCACCGCGATCTCCCGGACGCCGACCAGCTTCGCGGGCACCACCGTCATCACCACGGTCGAGGGATAGGCCGCGCGGCCGCCGGGCACGTAGACGCCGACCCGCCGCAAGGGCTGGATGCGCTCGTCGAGCACCACGCCGTCCTCGTCGTCCAACTGGTACCCGGTGCGGACCTGCGGCGCGTGGAACCTCTCGACCGCCGCGATCGCGCGCTCCAGCGCCTCGGCGAAGCCGCCGGGCAGGGGATGTTTTTCGATCGGAGCTTTCAGCCTCAGGTCGGCGACCGACGAGGCGTCCACCCGGTCCAGCCGGCGGGCGAAGTCGAGGAGTGCCCGATCGCCCTTGCGCCGCACCTTCGACACGATCGCCTCCGCCTTGCGCATCATCTTCTCGTCCAGGACCCCTTCGCCGCGGCGGGCCAGCGCCTCGACGGCGCGCAGGCCGGCCCGGGAGCCCGCTTCGATCACGGTGAGAACGCTCACGAGACCACCTCCGCCGCCTCCAGGCGGCCGATCCAGTCGTTGAGCAGCGCGCGATGGCGCTGGAACGAGGCCCGGTTCACCACCAGGCAGGCCGCGACCTCGGCCACCGTCTCGATCTCCATCAGCCCGTTCTCCGCGAGCGTCCGGCCGGTCTGGACGATATCCATCGCCAGCTCCGCGAGATGGAGGACCGGCGCCAGCTCGATCGAGCCCGAGAGCTTCACGATCTCCGCTCCCCATGGCTTTCCGTCCACGATCCGGCGCGCCGTGTTCGGATACTTCGTGGCCAGCCGCACCTGCCCGCCCGGGGCCGGCATGGACTCGGTCGAGCGGCCGATCAGCGACATCCGGGAGCGCCCCTCGCGCAGCCGGACCGGCACCAGAAGGTCGCCGTCCACCTCCGCCAGCACGTCGCTCCCCACGATGCCGCAGTCCGCCACGCCGTGCTCCACGTAGAGCGGCAGGTCCCAGTCCTTGAGCGAGAGGATCTCGACCCCCTCGGCCAGCCGCGTTCGCAGGCTGCGGCCCTTCGGATCGAGCCCTTCGAGCGGGATTCCGGCGGCGCGGAACGCGGCCAGCGCCGGCTCCAGGTTGCGGCCCTTGGGCAGCGCCAGGCGGATCACCGCACAGCCCTCCCCGCCTCGACCAGGCGGTCCACCGAGACCGAGAACCCCACCGCCGGCACCTCGGCGCCGAGCGCGCGGAACATCCTGTCGTACCGCCCGCCGCCGCCCACCGGCAGCGCCGACGGGCCGGCGTAGGCCCGGAAGACGAGGCCGTCGTAGTACGACCGGTCGCCCTGCCCGGCCGCGGCGAACTCGGCGAGGTCCACCGAAAGCCGGACCTGCGGCACGGCCGGCGCCAGCTCGTCGCGCAGCGCGAGGAGGCCGCGCAGCCGGCCGGCCGCTGGCTCGCCCAGGTCCTCGGGATGCGCGGGCAACCCGGTCTCGACCACCGGCAGCAGCTCGGGGCACCGTCTCCGCACCTCGCTTCGCTCGCGCCGAGCTACGGCCGCGGCCAGCTCACCACAGCCGTGGACCAGGTTGTCCAGAGCACCTGCGAGGCCGAGGACGACCTGCACCGGCGCTCCCTCCCCCACTCCGCTCGCCGAGAGCGCGTCCAGGAACAGGCGAAGCACCTCGTGCTCGCCGGCCTCGCCGCCGACCCCGAGCAGCTCGGCGCCGAGCTGGTAGAACTCGCGCTGGCGGCCCGCCCGCTCCTCCTCGAAGCGGATCACGTCGCCCCGGTAGAACATCCGCAGCGGCAGCGGCAGGCCGGCCATGCGCGGCGCGAGCAGGCGGGCGAGCATCGGCGTGAAGTCCGCCCGCAGCGCGAGCTGCTCGCCGTCGCGGTCGATGAAGCGGTAGAGCTCCGCCCGGCTCGAAGGGGTCAGCAGCTCCTCGTATGGCTCCAGGTAGTCGAGGATCGGCAGGATCACCTCGGCGTAGTCCGCGGCCACGACCCGGGCGACCAGTCGCTGCTCCATCTCCCGGCGGCGGCGCGCGCTCTCGAAGAGCAGCGCCTCGACGCCCGTCGGCAGAGCGGCGGAGACTTTCACGGGAGCGTCTCCAGACCGGCGACGCGCCGGGCCAGGGCCGTGGGCATCTCGCGGCCGGTCATCATCCGGAACTGGGCCGCCGCCTGGCCGATCAGGACCTCGCGGCCGTCGATCGTCGTGGCTCCGCGCTCCGTGGCGGCCCGGAGCAGCGGCGTCGGACCCTCGCCGTAGACCATGTCGATCACCACCGCGCCCGGCCGCAGGGCGTCTACCGGGAACGGCAGCGTCTCGCCCTCCTGGCGCCCCAGAGACGTGGCGTTGACCAGGATGTCGAAGCCCGACGGATCGAGGTCGGCGAGCGGCACGAACGGCAGGCCGAGGAGCGAGGCCGCGTGCAGGCCGCGCTCCGCGCCGCGGTTGAACAGCGTCACTTGCGCGCCCGCCGTGGCGAGCCCGGCCGCCGCCGAACGCCCGGCTCCGCCGGTGCCGACGACCGCCGCGGTCCGGCCTTCGATCGCCAGACCCCGCTCGCGCAGCGGGGCGACCACGCCGTCCGGGTCGGTCGCCTCGGCCTCCCAGACCCCCTGGTTCCAGACCAGCGTGTTGGCCGCGCCGATCACGCCGGCGCGCGGGCTCTCGGCTCCGGCCACGGCCAGCGCGGCCTCTTTAAAAGGCGTGGTCACCGCGAGGCCGCGGATCGGCAGGCCGATCTCCTCCAGCGCGCCCGACTCCACCACCTCCAGCCAGAACTCGCCGAACGACTCGGCGTGGAACGGCAGGAACAGGCCCGGGACGCCGAGCTCGCGGTAGCCGGCGTTGTGGATGCGCGGCGAGAGCGAGTGCGCGACGGGGTTGCCGACCACGCCGAAGAGCGCCTCGACCGGCGGCAGGTCGGGCAGCCCGAAGTCCTGGACGAGCCGCCGGATCGTCGGCTGACCCGGAGCGCCCGGGACCTCACCGGCCGAGCCGTAGACCACGGTCGCGCCGAGCCGGGGCGCGACGAGGCGGGTCCAGGCGCCGGCCAGGCCGGTGCAGAACGCGATGACGTCCCGCCTCTCCAGCCCCTTAAGGAAGAGGAGCGCCGCCAGCTCCTCGCCCGCCTGGGCCGCGGCGGGCACCAGCTTGTAGAGCCGCGCCTCGGCCATGGCCATGCGCCGGAACGTGCTCTGGAGCCCGGCGAGCGGGGTGACCGGGCCGTGCCAGGAGATCACCCGGCACGCCGGAGGAATGGCGCGCAGGACCTCCGGCGCGAGGTCGCGCGCCATCTCCAGATCCACCAGATCGTAGCGCGACGCCGCGTCGATCAGCCGGCGCCTGCGGCGCTCCGGCGAGGCGTCGGCGGCCCCGCCCTCGGCCCGGCTCCGCAGGGTGTAGAGGAGCTTGCCCGGGAACGTCCGGCGCAGCACCGCCGGGTCGAGGTCGCCGACGAGGTCGGCGCGCACCTCCAGCCAGTCCGCGTCCGCCAGCTCGAAATCGGCCGCGGGCGGCGCCGTGAGGGTCGCGATCAGAGTGGCTCGTTCCAAACGAAAACCTCCTTCCGGACCCGGAAGGAGGCGGCTCTGAGCGTCTTGGCTTGGCTCTCGTCCCGGGCCGGCGATGCCGGGACGGACCCGGCTCAGCTCACGGCGTGATGAGGATGAGCATGGCCTCGCCAGGCGCCCTGGGGCGCGGCGGAAACACGGGTGGCCGGCATGCTCGTCACGGGGCCGATTACAACAGCCGGGGTTGGGGCTGTCAAGGGGAGCGCCCTTGAGCTAATCTCCCGCCCCATGACCGATCCGATCCGCTGCGCGATCGACCCTGCCATCCTGGAGCGCTTCCCGGCCTGCCGGGTGGGCGGGTTCCTGGCGCGCGGCCTGGCCGCGGCGGCGCACCGGGTGAAGCTGGAGCCGGCCGCGACCCTGGTCGCGCCTCTGACCGTCCAGGGCGTCACCGTCGAGGGGATCAGCGAGGAGCCGCGCATCCGCGAGTGGCGCCGGGCCTACCAGGAGTCGGGCGTCAAACCTTCCACCTACAAGGGCAGCGCGGAGCAACTCGCCCGCCGGCTGCTCAAGGGCTCGTGGATCAGCACGCCGCTGCCGCTGGTCAACCTCTACTCGGCGGTCTCCGTGAAGCACCTCACCCCGATGGGCGCCTACGACGTGGCACGCCTGCCGGAGCCCGAGGTCGTCCTGCGGCTGCCGCGGGAGGGCGACGTCTTCCACCCTCGCGGCGCGAAGCCCGAGGACATGCCGCTCAAGCCGACCGTGCCGATCTACGCCTCGGGCTCCGAGGTGACCTGCTGGGCCTTCAACCACCGCGACTCCTCGGTCACCTCGCTGCTTCCGGAGACCGAGGTCGGCCTCTTCATGGCCGAGGCCGTGGCGGAGGTCCAGTACGCATCCCTGGAGGCCGCCTTCGAGGAGCTCGCCCGCGACCTGCGGGAGACGGGGGCCGAGGTCGGCGGGCTGGTCTTCGCGGACGCGTCGAGGCCCTCGGTCCTGGCGGAGCTCGGATGAACACACTGCTGCACCGCCTCCTCCGGCACGGCATCAGCCTGGTCTTCGCGAACGTCTTCCTGGAGCAGATCGGCGCGCCGATCCCGGCTCTGCCGACGCTGATCGTGGCCGGGGCGCTGGCGGCGCGGGGCCGCCTCCAGCTCCTGGCGCTGCTGGGCGCGGCGCTGCTCGCCTCCGTCCTGGCGGACACGGTCTGGTTCGTGGTCGGCCGCTGGAAGGGCCACAAGGTGCTGCGGCTGCTCTGTCGGATCTCGCTCTCGCCGGACTCGTGCGTCCGCCAGACCGAGTCGCTCTACGAGCGCCGCGGCGCGCTGTCCCTCCTCTTCGCCAAGTTCATCCCCGGCTACAGCACCGTGGCGCCGCCGCTGGCCGGCACCATGGGCACGAGCCTGCCGTCCTTCCTGCTCTGGGACGGCCTGGGCAGCCTACTCTGGATCGGCGCCGGGGTGACGGTCGGCTGGCTCTTCCGCAACACGGTCGTGCGGGCGCTCGACTACCTCGAGACCCTGGGCTTCTGGGCGCTGGTCCTCCTGGCGGCCGGCCTCGCGCTGGTGATCGTGGTCAAGTACCTCCAGCGCCGCCGGCTCCTCCGCCTCCTGGAGCTGGCGAGGATCACGGTCTACGAGCTGCGCGACCTGATCGCCCGCGGCGACGCGCCGACGATCGTGGACGTCCGCACCCAGTCGAGGTTCCAGTTGGGCCACATCCCGGGAGCGCTGCGGATGACCCTGGAGGAGCTCGACGAGAAGCTGGCCGACCTGCCGCGGGAGAAGGAGGTCGTCCTCTACTGTACCTGACCGAACGAGGCGACGGCGGCCCGGGTGGCACGCGAGCTGATGACGAGAGGGTTCAACCGGGTCCGCCCGCTGGAAGGCGGCTTCGACGCCTGGGTGAACGCCGGCCACGAGGTGGCGGGAGAGGAGACGCTGGTGACGGTGCGGCGGCGGGAGCGCTAGGGATTCACCTCTTCAAGATGCCTCGTCCAAGCTCACGACGCGCCATCCAAGTTCACGACGCCTCATCTAAGCTCACGACGCCCCGTCCAAGTCCACGACGCGGCGTCGGGAACTTGAATGCGGCATCTTCTCGGGACTTTAGAATTATACACTCCGGATAGATTTGACTCCTTCCAGGGTTCCTGCCAGGATCTCGGCCATGCCTTCCATGGCTCACGAGATCCTTCTGAACCTCTTCAAGAACCGCCCCTCTCTGGCGGCCGAGATCCTGTCCGAGGTGCTCGGAGTCTCCATGCCGGCCTACATCGAAGCCTCCATCGCCTCGGGCGATCTGACCCAGATCCAGCCCGCCGAATACCGTGCCGACGCCGTGGTCGTCCTCCGCGACGCCAGGCGCTCCGTCCGGGTGATCGTCGTCGAGGTCCAGCTCGCGGCCGATCCCAGGAAGCGACTGAGCTGGCCCGCCTATGTGGCTGTCTCCCGCGCCCTCCACGGCTGTCCGGCGACGCTCCTCGTCGTCTCGCCCGACCCGGTCGTCGCCGGCTGGTGCGGAGAGCCGATCGAGACCGGAACGCCCGGCTTCGTCCTGCGCCCGCCGGTTCTTCGCCGCACCGCCGTTCCCGTGGTGACAGACCCGGAAGAGGCATTCCGGAGGCCCGAGCTCGGAGTCCTCTCCGCGATGGCACACGGCGAGTCCGAGCACGGAGCGACGATCGGTGCCGCGGTGTTGCCGGCGCTCCGGGGGCTCGACGACGATCGGGCCAGGCTCTACTACGACCTCATGTACAATTCGATGAATGACGCGGCCCGCCGCGCATTGGAGACGATGATGAAGGGCTACGAATACCAGAGCGATTTCGCCAGAAAGTATGTCGCGCAGGGACGTGCCGAGGGGCACGCCGAGGGACGCACCGAGGGGCGCGCCGAGGAAGCGGCTCGCAACCTCCTGACCGTCCTGCGAGCGCGCGGCATCGCGGTGCCGGAGGCCCTGCGCGAGAGGATCCTGGCGCAGCAGGACCCGGAGCGGCTGGAGCGCTGGCTGGAGAAGGCGGCCGTGGCTTCGTCCGTCGCCGCGGTTCTCGACGAGCCGAACTAGGCCAGCCCGTTCCGCTCCACCGCCTCCCGCACCGCCCGGATGTCTCCGTCCAGCGTGCGGTCGTCGGCGAGCATCGGCGGCGCCAGATCGCGGATCTTCAGGTAAACCCGCCCGGTCCCCTCTCCCAGCTTGGCGGCGATGGCCGGCCGGCGCTCCGGGGCCACCGCTCCTCGGAAGCGGTTCGCCTCTTCATCCGCCTCCTTCCAGTCGAGCGACTTCTGGGTACCCCGCGGGTCCAGGTCCATCCCGATTCGCCACTCCACGGCCTGGGCCGCGGCGAGCAGCTCGATCGCGAGCACGGCCTGGGCGTTGCGCAGCACCGTCCTCAGCTTGCGCGCCGCGATGATGCCCATGGCGTTGTGGTCCTCCGCGTTCGCGGAGGTCGGGATCGAGTCCACCGTGGCGGGATGGGTGAGGACCTTGTTCTCCGAGACGATGCCGGCCGCCGCGTACTGCGCGATCATCCAGCCCGAGCTCACGCCGCGGTGCGGGATCAGGTTCGACGGCAGGTTGCGGTTGTGATGGGCGTCGAGCAGCATCTGGGTGCGGCGCTCCGAGATGTCCGCCAGCTCGGCCAGGCCGATCGCCAGGAAGTCCGCCGCGAAGCCCAGCGGCTCGCCGTGGAAGTTCCCGCCGGAGAACGAGATCCGCTGGTCTCCCTGGTATCCCTCCGGCCAGTTGGCCTTGAACTCCAGGTCGAACCAGTCGTCGGCCTTCTCGAAGAAGAGCGGGTTGTCCGTGGCCGCGTTCATCTCCGCCTCCGCGACCTTGCGCGCGTAGGCGACCGTGTCGCGGGCGGAGCCGTGGACCGCCGGACCGCAGCGCAGCGAATAGACGTCCTGCACCGCGCCGGCCTTCTCGATCAGCTTGCTCCCCCGGACCTGCTCGCGGATGGTCTCGGCACTCTCGATCTGCCCGACGTGGCCGCGGGCCTCGTGGATCCGGCGGTCGAACGCCCGCGCGCAGCCGCAGACGGCTTCCAGGCTGAGCGACAGCGCCACGTCCGCCACCCGCGCCAGATGCTCGGAATCGTGGACCGCCAGCGCCAGGAGCGCCGCCGTGAAGGTCGCACCGTTCGTCAGCGCCAGTCCTTCCTTGAAGGAGGGCCTCGGCGCGTCGCCGCCCAGGTCCTCCTTGAGCGAATCCAGGCCGCTGCGCACGTCGCGGGCCTTGAACAGGAGGTCGGCTGGCTCGCGGACCAGGAAGTAGCGGCCCTGCCCCAGGAGCACCACGAAGGTGTGGGAGAGCGGACAGAGGTCACCGCTCGACCCGACCGAGCCGCGGATCGGCACCAGTGGCACCACGCCCCGGTTGATCATGGCCAGGACGGCCCGGACCATCACCTGCCGGATGCCGGAGTGGCCCTTGAGGAACGCATTCAGCCGGATGACCAGCGCGGCCCGCACCACCTCGGGCTCGAAGAAGTTCGACGGGTGGAGGTCGTCCGCGGTCTCCCCCACGCCTACCGCGTGGCTGAGGAGGATGTTGCACTGCAGCTCTTCGAGCTGCTCGGGGGCGATCGGGATGTTCTTGAACTCGCCGAAACCGGTGGTGATGCCGTAGTCCAGGACGCCCGCCCGGCCCGCCGCGTAGTCCTCCCTGTACCTGCGGGCGATCTCCTCGATCTGCTCGCAGCTCCGGAGAACCCGCGTCATGGCGGCGTCCGAGATCTCGACGCGGACCCTCGGGTCGCGCGCGACGCGGACGAGATCCTCGATCGTCAGGGAGCTGCCGTCCAGGACGACCGCTCCCTCTCCCCCGGAACGGGGGAGAGGGCTGGGGAGAGGGGGAACGGGATCAATCGGATGGGCGGGGTCGTTCATCGCGCCGCCCCCTCGATCTGCGACAGCATCTCGCGGACGGTCGGGACGAGGTCGGCGCGCGGGACCTCTCTCTGGCCCGGGCGCTCCTCCAGCCACTCCTCGCGGCGGGCCAGCGACTCGGCCTTGCGGCGGCCCTGGTCCATGTCCTTGAGCGTGATGACGCCGCGCTCCTTCTCCGAGGAGCCGTAGAGGATCGCGATGGGGACGCCGGTCTGGTCGGCGTACTTGAGCTGCTTGCCCGGTCCCTTGGCGGTGCCGAGGTAGAGCTCGGCCGGGATGCCCGCGCGGCGCAGCTCGAAGACCATCTCCAGGCACTCGCCTTCGAGTGCCGGGTCCATGCGGGTGATCAGCACCTGGGCGGTGGACTTGCGCAGCGGCACGCGGCCCAGCTCGACCAGCGCGGCAAGGAGCCGGTCCACGCCGATCGAGGCGCCGACGGCGGGCACCCGCTCGCCCAGGAAGCGCAGGACCAGGTCGTCGTACCGGCCGCCGCCGAACACCGAGCCGAACTTGGACGGCTGGCCGTCGTCGTCGAGCAGGATGGCCTCGAAGACCGGCCCGGTGTAGTAGGCCAGGCCGCGGGCGATCGAGACGTCGAGCGCCACCTGGTCGTCGCCGTAGCCGAGCGCGTAGAGGTGGCTCGAGATCCGCTCCACCTTGTCGAGCTCGGCCGTCGCGTTCTCGACCCCGGCGAAGGTCTCGCGGAGCTGGCCCAGGACCTGGCGGCGGTCGTCGGGACGGATGGCGAGGAAGCGCTCGATCTTGTCGACCTGGGCGTTCTCGAGGCCAAGGCCGCGGATCGGATCGCCCGAGGAGTCGACGTAGCCCACGGTCAGCTCCAGGCGGACCTTCTGCATGCCGACCTTGTCGAGCTTGTCGAGCACCCGGAAGACGTCCGCCCCCTGCTCGGTCGGGACGCCGGCGAAGGCGAGGAGGAGGTTCAGGATGGCGCGGCTGGAGAAGCGCACCCGGTAGCCGCCGACCTTCAGGGCGGTCAGGGTGTCGCACATGCCGGCGAGGATCTCGGTGTCCGCGATCTCGGACTCGACGCCGACCGAGTCGAGGTCGAACTGGGTGAACTCGCGGAAGCGGCCCGGGCCCGGCTTGTCGGCGCGCCAGACCGGCGAGACCTGGTAGCGCCGGAACGGCCGCGGCAGCTCCTTGTACTGGGAGACGACACGCGCGAGCGGCACCGTGAGGTCGAACCGCAGCGCGAGCGTCTCCTCCTCCGGGTTGCTGACCGTGAAGAGCGTCGAGGTGGCTTCCTGGCCGGCGTTGGCGCCGCGCAGGACATCCAGATACTCGACGGCGGGGGTCGACAGCGGCACGAACCCGTAGAGCTCGTAGACGCCGCGGATGGTGTCGATCATCCACTGGCGCGCCAGCATCTGGTCGGAAAGGAGGTCACGGAGGCCGCGAGACAGGCGCGGCTCGACGGTCCCGGTGGCGGTCATGCGAGATCCTTGATCTGAAAGGGGAAATGGTACCGGCGATGGGATTTGAACCCATGACCTCCTGATCCACAGTCAGGCGCTCTACCACTGAGCTACACCGGCCCGGACGCGGAATCCTATGCGGCGGAAGGCCGTTTGTCAAAGCTCACACGGCGACCAAAAGATTGGAGGAAAACTGCTTCGCCCGGTCGAACCAGCTCCAGCGCAGCTCCATCCCGGCCTCGGCCGCGAGCGCGGCGATCTGCTCGGGGTCGAACTTGTGCGAGCTCTCCGTGTGGATGGTCTCGCCGGCCGCGAAGCCCACTTCCAGGTCGATGGCGCGGATGGGCACGGTCTGGTCCCGGAGGCTTTCGAGGTGCATCTCGACCCGGCCGAGCTCGCGGTCGTACCGGGCCCGGTGGCGGAAGCTGCGCAGGTCGAACCCGCCGCCGAGCTCGCGGTTGATGCGGCCCAGGACGTTCAGGTTGAACGCCGCTGTCACCCCGAGCGGGTCGTCGTAGGCGGGGATCAGGACGCTCTCAGGCTTCTTGAGGTCGATGCCGAGGAGGAAGGCGTCGCCCGGGTTGAGCAGACCGCGGACGCTCTTCAGCATCCCGCTCCTCTCGGACGGCTCCAGGTTGCCCAGGGTCGAGCCGAGGAAGAGGACCAGCGTGTGCTTGTACCGGTTGCTGCCGCTCGATTCGTCGCGGATCGCCCGCAGCGCCGCGTGGTAGTCCGCCACCCAGCCGGTGACCCGGAGGTTCGGGTAGGCCGAGAGCAGCTCCTCGCTGCTCTGGACCAGGGCGCTGGACGAGACGTCGATCGGCAGGTAGTCGAGGCTGCCCTGCCGCACGATCAGGGCGTCGATGAGCAGGCGGGTCTTGCGCGCGTCGCCGCTGCCCAGCTCGACGATGCGCACCGGGCCCGGCAGCCAGGCCGCGATCTCGCCCGCCCGGGCACGCAGGATCTCGGACTCGGCCCGGAAGACGTAGTACTCGGGCAGGGCGCAGATGGCGCCGAAGAGCAGCGAGCCCAGCTCGTCGTAAAAGTACTTGGGCTGGAGGACCTTGGGCGCCGCGGTCAGGCCCTGGCGGACGTCCTCGGCGAAGGAAGGCTGATGGCCGCCGTCGAGTCGGCGGAGGCGAAGACGGCCGGCCGGCCACCGGGACGCGGTACCCAAAGCGGGCTCTCCACCTCTCCCAACAGCACCCGCCGTAGCGGCTCTCGATGACGTGTCCCGTTCCATGCGTGTCGAACCACCTCCCATGGTAGCATCCCCCGGCCCGATTCGAATGCATCTCAGGAGCCGAGTGACCATGGAACGTGAAACCCTGGATATCGACGTCGTCTTTGTCGGCGCCGGCCCGGCCAGCCTGGCGGGGGCCTGGCACCTGGCCAACCTGATCCGACAGCACAATGAGACGTCGTCGGCCAAGCTGGAAATCTCGATCGCCGTACTGGAAAAGGGCCGCGAGGCCGGCAGCCACGCCCTGTCCGGCGCCGTGGTCGATCCGCGAGCCTTCAAGGAGCTGTTCCCCGACGACTGGCAGAGCGCACCGTTCGAAGCCAGGGTGGAGCACGAGGAGTTCCTCTTCCTCACCGGCAGGAGCTCGTTCTCGCTGCCCATCCCGCCGCCGCTCGAAAACGAAGGCAATTACGTCGCCTCGCTCGGCAAGCTCGTCAAGTGGATGGCCGCCAAGGTCGAGTCGGCCGGCGTCGACGTCTTCTACGAGTTCCCGGCCGCCTCGGCTCTCATCGAGGACGGCCGCGTGGTCGGCGTCCGCACGCGCGACCGCGGCATCTCGCACACCGGGCAGAAGAAGGCCAACTTCGAGCCGGGCGTGGACATCCGCAGCCAGGTGGTCGTGCTGGGCGAAGGCCCGCGCGGCACGCTGGTCAAGCAGCTCGACGAGGCGCTCCACCTCTCGGAAGGCAGGAACCCGCAGATCTACGCCATCGGCATCAAGGAGGTCTGGGACCTCCCGCCGGGCCGGTTCGAGGCGGGCCGGGTCCTCCACACGCTCGGCTGGCCGCTCGACCAGCACACGTTCGGCGGCAGCTTCCTCTACGGCATGCAGAACGACCAGCTCATCGTGGGCCTGGTCGTCGGGCTCGACTACCTCAACCCGCTCCTCGATCCGCACCAGGAGTTCCAGCGCCTCAAGACCCACCCGGAGATCGCGAAGATCCTCGAAGGCGGCACCATGGCGTTCTACGGCGCCAAGGCGCTGCCCGAGGGCGGCTGGTGGTCGCGCCCGCGCTCGCACGGCGACGGCTTCCTGATCGTCGGCGACTCGGCCGGCATGCTGAACAGCCAGCGGCTCAAGGGCATCCACCTCGGCATGAAGTCGGGCATGCTCGCCGCCGAGACCATCTTCGAGTCGCTCAAGGCCGGCGGAGTGACGGCGGACCGGCTCGCCCGCTACGAGGAGAAGGTCGAGGCGAGCTGGATCCGGGACGAGATGTGGGCGGTGCGCAACTTCCACCAGGCGTTCGACCACGGGGCTCTCGCCGGCATGCTCCAGGCCGGCGTCGGCATGGTCACGGGCGGACGCGGCTGGGGTCTCTTCGACAGGCTGGAGACGAAGCCCGGCCACGAGCGCATGATCCCGCTCAACACGCCCGACGGCCGGAAACTAAAGGCTCCGGCACCGCTCAAGGCCGACGGCAAACTGGTCTTCGACAAGCTGGCCGACGTCTACAACTCAGGCACCGCCCACGACGAGGACCAGCCGGTCCATCTCCTGGTGGCGGACACGGACATCTGCATCTACCAGTGCGCGGTGGAGTACGCGAACCCCTGCCAGCGCTTCTGCCCGGCAGCGGTCTACGAGATGGTGGACGACTCCGCCTCGCCCACCGGCAAGCGCCTGCAGATCAACGCCAGCAATTGCGTGCACTGCAAGACCTGCGACATCATGGACCCGTACCAGATCATCACCTGGGTGCCGCCGGAAGGCGGCGGCGGGCCGAACTACGGGAAAATGTGAAGGACGAAAAGGACCGCAGGGACATCAAGGACCAGAGTCCTTTCGTCCCTGCAGTCCTTGCAGTCCCCTGGGTCCCTTTTCAGGACTCCTGCCGCGGGCTGATCGTGCAGTCGCCGCTGCCGGTCTCCACCCGGATCACCGTCTTGCCGTCGCCCCTCCGGGCGCCGACGACCTTCTTGCCGTCCTTGCGCAGCCTGGCATCCGCGTAGCCGACCTCCAGGTCGCCGCTCCCCTGGTCCGACTCGATGTCGAACGAGGCGTTCGGGCCGGCGTGGATCTCGACGTCGCCCGAGCCGGTGTCGGCGCTGATCCGCCGCGCCTGGTCGAGCGAGCTGCGGATGACCACGTCGCCCGAGCCGGTGTCGGCCTCCAGCTCCTCCAGCTCCACGCCGGACACGGTCACATTGCCCGAGCCGGTGTCAGCGATCACCCGGCTGGCCGAGCCGCCGCGCACGACCACGTCACCCGAGCCGGTGTCGATGTAGAGCCGTCCGGCCGAGACCTGCTCCACCGTCACGTCGCCCGAGCCGGTGTCCATCTTGCCGTTGCCCACCAGCCGGCGGACGACCACGTCGCCCGAGCCGGTGTCGACCGAGGTCTCGCCCCGCACCGAGCCCAGGATCACGTCGCCCGAGCCGGTATCCACGACGAGATTGCCGTCATAGGCGGCCATCTCCACCTTGCCGCTGCCGGTGTCCACCTTGAGCGCGCCTTCGAGCTGGCCGCCCCGCACGTCGCCCACCACGTTGCGGACGACCACGTGGCTGCCGGCCGGCAGCGCGATGCGCAGGTCGGCGTAGAGGATCGGGGCGGAGGAATTCTTCTCGTAATAGATCTTGACCTTCTCGCCGCGATAGGTGGTGGACGTCGTGGCCTTGCTCTCCAGCCAGCTCAGGAACCAGGATTCCTCCTTCTGCTTCGCGCCCGGCTTCGGATAGGAGAAGCCCCGGTAGTCCTTCACCGGGTAGGAGAGCGTCCACTCCTCGTTGCCGTGGCGGTCCTCGGCGCGCACCCACTTCATGCCCTGGAGAAGCTGCTGGGTCTCCTTGCCCGAATCCCCCTGCGCGTGGATGGTGGCGTCGATCACCACCTGGGCGCCGTTGGCGCGGACCAGCTCGATGCGGCCGGCCAGGTTCGCGAGCCGCAGCTCCGTGGCGCCCTGGACCGGAAAGGCCTGGCGCACGGCGCGGGTCTGGGTGCCGTCTCCGGCCGCTCCGGATGCCGGCAGGCTCACGCACAAGGCGACCGCGGCCGGCAGGATGATGGAAAAAGCTCGTTTCATGGCTCGTATCCCCCTTCTTCGTCTCGCCTCCCACTACGGGACCGCTTCGGGAAAGGTTTCGCCGGGGTTAGACTGTGGCGCTCTCGGAGGAAATCCATGCGTCCGATCCTTGTTGTCTTCACGACCTTGCTGCTCGTCTGCCGCCTCGCCGCCGCGGCCGACTCGAAACGGCTGACCGACGACGCCGTCTTTGCTCCCGACGCCGGCGGCACGCTTCCCGCGGACACCCGATGGTCGCCGGACGGCCGTTTCCTGGCCTACAGGTGGGGCCGCGACCAGGATGCGGCCCTCTGGCAGCTCGACGTCCGGACCGGCAGGAGCGAGACCCTGTTCCGCCTCGCCGACCTCAAGGAAGGTGACCGGGAGTTCTCTCTCGGCGGCTACCAGTGGCTGCCGAAGGGAGACGCCCTGCTGCTCGAATCGGACGGCGACCTCGTCCTCTATACCCTGTCCGACCGGAAGCTCCGCCGGCTGACCCGGACCGAGGCCGAGGAGGAGAGCCCGAAGCCCTCGCCGGACGGCTCGCTCGTGGCCTTCGTGCGGGACTTCGACCTCTACACCCTGGACCTCGCGACCGGCCGGGAGACCGCGCTCACCACCGACGGCGAGGAAAATGTCTTCCTGAACGGCGTGAACGACTGGGTCTACTGGGAGGAGATCTGGGACCGCGACGCCACCGCCTTCTGGTGGAGCCCGGACAGTCGCCGCCTCGCCTACTACCGCTTCGACGAGCGCGAGGTGCCGGCCTACCCGATCGTGGACGAGATCCCGCTCAACGCGAAGGTGCGCTGGCAGAAGTATCCCAAGCCGGGAGACCCGAACCCGAAGGTGCGGATCGGCGTGGTCGAAGCCCGCGGGGGCGCGACGGCCTGGATGGCGACCGGCGAGGACGACTCGTACCTCGCCCGCGTGGCCTGGACGCCGGCCGGCGACGCATTGGCGATCCAGCGCCTGAACCGCGACCAGACGCGGCTCGACCTGCTGCGCTGCGACGCTTCAGGCGGCGCCTGCTCCACCCTCCTGACCGACGCGTGGCCGACCTGGGTGAACCTGGGCAGCGACTTCCGGTTCCTGGACGACGGCCGGTTCCTCTGGGGCTCGGAGCGCGACGGCTGGCGGCGGCTCTACCTGTACGATGCCGCGGGCCGCCTCGTCCGGCCGGTGACTCCCGAGGGCTGGGCCGTGGGCTCGCTCGACGGCCTGGACGGACGCTTGGATGGAGATACTGCGATCGTCACCGCTTTCCGCACGGAGGGTCTGGGTCCGGCGGACCGACAGATCTTCCGGGCCGGTCTCTCCAGGGAGTCCTGGGAGCCGCTGGCCGACGACCCGGGGTCGAACGGAGCCCAGGTGGCGCCGCGCGGCGGCGCCTGGGTCCACGCCTGGAACGACGCCGACCACCCGTCCGAGATCGAGGTCCGGACCTCTTCGGGCGGCAAGCTCTCGCTTCCCCGGACGCCGCCCTCCGGCTACGACCCAGCGACCCTGCCGAAGTGGGAATTCCTCTTCATCCCCGGACCCGGCGGCTCGCGGCTGCCCGCCCGGATCCTCAAGCCGGAAGGCTTCGATCCTGGCCGCAGGTACCCCGCGATCATGTACCACTACGGCGGCCCGGCGTCGCAGGTGGTCGTGAACCGCTGGGACAGCCGGCGCCAGCTCTGGCACAAGCAGATGGCCCAGCGCGGCTTCGTGGTGCTCAGCGTGGACAACACATCTTCGATCTTCTTCGGCAAGGCCGGCGAGGACCGGGACCACCGCCATTTCGGGCCGGCGAACCTGGAGGCGCAGCTCGCCGGGGTCGAGTACCTGAAGAGCCTCGGCTGGGTGGATCCGGCGCGGATCGGGATCTGGGGCTGGTCCGGCGGCGGCTACCACACGCTCTACGCCCTGCTGAACGCGCCGGGCGTCTGGAAGGCCGGCGTCGCCGGCGCGCCGGTCACCGACTGGAACCTCTACGACTCCATCTGGACCGAGCGCTACCTGGACACGCCGCAGGACAACGCCGAGGGCTACCGCATCTCGTCGGTCACCGGCAGCGCCACCAACCTGAAGGACCGCCTGTTGATCGTCCACGGGCTCGCGGACGACAACGTCCACCCGCAGAACACGGTAGCTTTCATCGACAAGCTGATCGCCACAGGGATCCCGTTCGAGGACGCCGTCTACCCCGGCCAGAAGCACGGCTTCCAGGGACCATCGCAGCGGCACTCCTACGAGCGGATTGCCGAGTTCTTCGAGCGCGAGCTGAAGTGACTAGCCCGCGAACCGCTTCATGATCACCGCCCCGTTGGTGCCGCCGAACCCGAAGGAGTTGGTCAGCGCGTACTCCAGGTCGACCTGGCGGGGCGTGTGGGGGACGAAGTCGAGATCGCAGCCTTCGCCGGGCTCGTCGAGGTTGAGCGTCGCCGGCAGGGTCTGGTGCTTGACGGCGAGCGCCAGGATGCCGGTCTCCAGACCGCCGGCCGCGCCGAGCAGGTGCCCGGTGGCCGACTTCGTCGAAGACATGGCCAGCCTGTAGGCGTGCTCGCCGAAGACCGTCTTCACGGCCCGCACCTCGGAGAGGTCGCCCAGGGGGGTCGAGGTGCCGTGGGCGTTGATGTAGCCGATCGATTCGGGCGACAGGCCGGCGTCCTTGAGGGCGGCGCGCATCACGCGCACCGCGCCGTCGCCGTCCGGATGGGGGGCCGAGATGTGGTAGGCGTCGGCGCTCATGCCGTAGCCCACGACCTCGGCGTAGATCGGAGCGCCGCGCTTGCGCGCCTGCTCCAGCTCCTCCATGATCACGATGCCCGAGCCCTCGCTGATGATGAAGCCGTCGCGGCCGGCGTCCCAGGGGCGCGAGGCCCTGCCGGGATCGTCGTTGCGATGGGACATGGCGCGCATGGCGCAGAAGCCGGCCACCGCGAGCGGCGTGATGACCGCCTCGGTGCCGCCCGCGATCATCGCGTCGGCCTCTCCCATCTGGATCAGCCGGAAGGCGTCGCCCACCGCGTGCAGACCCGTGGTGCAGGCCGTGGCCGGCGACGTGTTCGGACCGCGGGCGTTGTAGCGGATCGACACCTGGCCGGCCGCCATGTTCACGATCAGGCCGGGGATGAAGAACGGCGACACCCGGTTCGGACCGCGCTCGATCAGGGTGTGGTGCATCTGCTCGATCAGCGGCAGCCCGCCGATGCCCGAGCCGATCACCACCCCCACGCGGTCCGCGTTGGACTCGTCGATCACCAGCCCCGAGTCCTCCATCGCGAAATGCGTGGCGCCCAGGGCGTAGTGGATGAAGGCGTCGCTCTTCTTGACGTCCTTCTTGTCGACGTAGTCGAGCGGGTCGAAGCCCTTCACCTCGCCGGCGATCCGCGTCGGGAAGTCCGACGCGTCGAAGCGGGTGATGGGACCGATGCCGCCCTTCCCCTCCAGGAGGGCCTGCCAGTTCGCGGCCGTCCCCACTCCCAGCGGGGACACCAGGCCGACCCCGGTGACGACGACGCGGCGACGTTCTATGGAATTCAAGTTCGGCTGGTTCGATGAAAAGGCGGTCGGCGGCTCGGCGCGGGAGACCTAGTTCTGGTCCCCGGCGTTGTTCTGGATGTAATCCACCGCTTCGCGCACGTTGCTGATCTTCTCGGCCTCCTCGTCCGGAATCTCGATCCCGAACTCCTCCTCGAAGGCCATGACAAGCTCGACGATGTCCAGGGAGTCCGCTCCCAGGTCGTCGGTGAAGCTGGCATCCAGCGTGACCTCGTCCTCGTCCACGCCCAACTGCTCTACGATGATGCTCTTGACCCGTTCCGCAACAGCCATGGCTGATTCCCTCCTTGTGGGGCTGAGACGGCCTGCCGGCCGCACACGAAGAGCGGTTCTAACACAAAGCCGCCTTTCGAGTCCATGCGAGCCGGCCCCCGTCGGTGTCAGATACCGGTGTCAGATGTACAGGCCGCCCGACACGTTCAACACGTGTCCGGTGACGTATCCCGCTTCCTCGCTGGCAAGGTACAGCACGGCCGCCGCCACGTCCTCCACGGTGCCGAGCCGTTTCAGGGCGATCGAGCCCGAGAGCTCCTCCCGCGCCGCCGCGGGCAGGCTCTCGGTCATCGCGGTCTCGATGTAGCCCGGCGCCACGGCGTTGACCGTGATGCTCCGGCTGCCCAGCTCCCGCGCCAGCGACTTGGTCAGGCCGATCAGGCCCGCCTTGGCCGCGGCGTAGTTCGCCTGGCCGGCGTTGCCCATCAACCCTACGACGGACGTGACGTTGATGATCCGGCCCCAGCGCCGCTTCATCATGCCGCGCAGCAGCTCGCGCGTCAGGGCGTAGGCGCCGGTCAGATTCGTCCGCAGGACCTTCTCCCAGTCCTCCAGCGACATGCGGGCCAGGAGGTTGTCCGCCGTGATGCCGGCGTTGTTGACCAGGATGTCCACCGCGGAGAAGTCCTCGGACAGCGTCTTGAGCTGCTCGGCGAAGGTTTCGGGCCGGCTCACGTCGAGGACGAGCGGTGTTGAGGAGCCTCCCGCCTCGCCGATCCTGGCCGCCAGGTCCTTGAGCTTGTCCTCGCTGCGGGCCGCGAGCACCACCCGCGCACCCTGCTCCGCGAGCCGGCGGGCGATCGCCTCGCCGATCCCCTGCGAGGCCCCGGTCACCAGGGCCGTCCTGTTGTCCAGTCGGAACATCAGGCCTCCTTTTCCTTGCTGTCCGCTCCACCCGCGAGCAGCTTGCGGAGCTGCTCCGGATCGCTCAGGCTCGCGCAGACCGTGCCGGTGGCGATGCGGCGGTTCAGGCCGGTCAGCACGTTGCCGGAGCCGACCTCCAGGAACATCTGTACGCCGAGCTCGTCCGCCATCCACTTCACCGACTCGACCCAGCGCACCGGGCCATCGATCTGGCGCGCCAGCGCGTCGCGCGCGGCGTCGCCCGTGGCCACCGGGGCGGCGTCCACGTTGGCCACCACCGGCACCCGGGGATCGTGGAGCTCCACCGCCGCGAGCGCCGGGATCATGCCTTCGCGCGCCGGGCGCATCAGCGGCGAGTGGAACGGCGCCGAGACCGCGAGCAGCGTGGCCTTGCGCGCGCCGCGCTCCCGGGCCAGGGCTACGGCGCGATCCACGGCGCCCTTGTGGCCGGCGATCACGGTCTGACCCGGGCTGTTGTAGTTCGCCACCGCGCAGACCTCGCCCTGCGCGGATTCCGCCGCGATCTGCGCGACGGCCTGGTCGTCGAGCCCGATGAAGGCGGCCATGGCGCCGACGCCGACCGGCACCGCCTCCTGCATGAGCTCGCCGCGCCGACGCACCAGGCGCAGGGCATCGGCGAAGTCGAGCGCACCCGCCGCCACCAGGGCCGAGTACTCGCCGAGGCTGTGGCCGGCCATCGCGATCGGTTCCACGGACAGGCCATGGCCGGCGAGCGATCGGTGGATGGCGGTGGACGTCGCGAGCAGGGCCGGCTGGGTGTTCGCGGTCAGGCCGAGCTCCTCCTCCGGCCCCTCCCAGCACAGGCGGGAGAGCGCGAAGCCGAGCACGTCGTCGGCCTCCTCGAACGTGCGGCGGGCCTCCTCGGCGGCGTCCGCCCAGGCGCGGCCCATGCCGACCTTCTGCGATCCCTGGCCGGGAAAGACCAGGGCCAGTTTCTTCCCGTCGAGCATCGTTCCCTCTCCCTAGTCGGGCTTGACGAGCAGGCGAGCCTCCTGGCTGTGCAGCTCGGCGATCTTGTCGCGGATCTTCTGGTCGAGGCGGGCCGCGGAGAACTCCGCGGCGCGGCGGATCGCGTTCTGGATGGCCTTGGCGTTCGAACGCCCGTGGCCGATGAAGCAGCCGCCGTTGACCCCGAGGAGCGGCGCCGCGCCGTACTCGGAGTAGTCGGTGCGCCGGCGGAAGGCGTCAAAGGCAGGTTTTGTGAGCAGGTAGCCGGCTTTTGTCCTGATACCGCGCTCGATCTCCTCGCGCAGCATCCTGCCCACCATCTCGGCCAGCGCCTCGGCGCTCTTGAGGATCACGTTGCCCACGAAGCCGTCGCACACGATCACGTCCACCGAGCCGTTGAACACGTCCCGACCCTCGACGTTGCCGACGAAGTTCAGGCCGGTGTTCTTGAGCACCTTGAACACCTCGCGGGTGAGGTCGGTCCCCTTGCCTTCCTCCTCGCCGATCGACATCAGGCCGATGCGCGGCGCGGTCGTGCCGATCACCTCCTGGGCGTAGAAGTGGCCCATGACGGCGAACTCGCGCAGGTGGAGCGCCTTGCTGTCCACGTTGGCGCCGACGTCGAGGAGCACCGTGCGGCCGTTCAAGTTGGGCAGCACCGCGGCGAGCGCCGGGCGGTCGAGGCCGGCGACCGTGCCGATGACCATCTTGGCCGAGATCATGGCGGCGCCGGTGTTGCCGGCGGTGACCATGGCCTGGGCGCGCCCCTCCTTGACCAGCTCGGCGCAGAGGCGGATCGACGAGCGCCGCTTCCGGCGGATCGGGGTGATGGCCGGCTCGTCCATGCCGACGACCTCCTCGGCGTGGACGACCTCGAGGCGCTTCGGCCGGCCCCCCTGAGGAAAATGGCGGGCGAGCTCGGCTTCGACTCTGGTCCGGTCGCCGACGAGCAGGATCTCCGCCCCGTCGTCCACGGCCGAGCGCACCGCGCCCTCGACCGCGGACTGCGGCGCGAAATCCCCACCCATGGCGTCAACCGCGATCGGCAAGATCAGACTCTGCGGGTCGGAAACGGGAGGCCGCGGGCGGGCCTCCCGGGGAACGGGCTAGAGGTTCTCTTTGACCTCGATCACCTGGCGCTTGTTGTAGTAGCCGCAGTGCCCGCAGGCGCGGTGCGGCAGCTTGACCTCGCCGCAGTTGTCACAGAGGGACACGGCGGGGTTGGCGAGAGCGTCGTGGCTCCGGCGCTTGTCGCGGCGGGCCTTGGAATGGCGGCGTTTCGGGTTCGGCATGTTCGTCAGGCCTCTCGGGTCTTCGTTCTCTTCATCCGTTGCTGGAGTCGAGGCGGCTCTTCAAGTCCGCCAGCGCCGCGAACCGCGGATCGACCGAGGTCTCCTCGCAGGAGCACTCGCCGGCGTTCAGGTCGGCGCCGCACTGCGGGCAGAGCCCTTTGCAGTCCGGCCGGCAGAGCGGTTTCATCGGCACGTTGAGCTGGAGCTGCTCCAGGAGGATGGGATCGGTCTCGAGGATCTCCTCCGGGATGGTCAGGACTCCCAGCTCGTCTTCCTTCAGCTCGTGCTCCCCGGCCACGGCGCGCGGGCGCTCCACCACGATCATCAGCTCGACCTCGGGCTCCATGGGCTCGACGATCGGCTTCAGACAGCGGTTGCAGGTCAGGGTCTGATCGTAGGAAAGCCGCGCCTTCAGGTAGTACCCGGGATCGGCGAACACGACCTGCCCCCGCCACCGCACCGGCCCCAGGGAAAGAACCTCGGGCTGCTCCAATGACTCCAGGGAAACGTTCTTCGTCTCGTCCCAGTTGAAAGGCTCTTCGCGAACTTGATCCAGCCAGATCCGCATGCACACCTCCAACCGGGGCAAACGCGAAGGGTAGGGGATTATTCCCCTCGATGTCAACCGATTCCCTCTCCCCCAGCCCTGGGGGAGAGGGCCAGGGAGAGGGGGGACGGGATCAACTAATGGCAGGAGTGGAACCGGAGGCGGAACGAGGCGGGCTGTTGCGTGGCCGCTAAAGTGAGCTGCTCGCAGGGAGCGATCGGCATCAGGAGCGTCTCCCAGTCCTTCCAGCGCCGCACCTGGCGGCGATCGACAAGGGGGATCTTCTCCAGGAACGTGCGGATGCGGCGCACCATGAGGAGCGCCGGGCGAGGCTCCATCCAGAGGCCGAGGCTCAGCCGGCCGTCGCCGTTCAGGGCCGCGGTCAGGTCCGGCGAGGCCAGGGCGGTCAGCTTCGGGGCCAGTCGCCGGGCGCGGTTCAGGCTCTCGCCGTCCATGGCCGTGATCTGCCAGCCCGCCTCCTGCGCCTTGGGCAGCGCGCCGGCGAGCAGGCCGGTCAATCCCTCGCCCGGCAGCGACCAGCGTTTCGACCCGGGTGGATGGAACACCGCCGCGCCCGGCAGGCTGCCGAACGGGCCGAACTTCGCCGCGGCGTCGTCCCCGATCTCGAACAGCGCGAAGGCGGCCGGAGGCAGCGGCTTCGGCTCGGCGTCCGGCCAGCTCGCGCCGGTCAAGGCCAGGAGCGCCGGCCGCGGCGTCTCCCCGGCCGTCGGGTCCTCCACCTCGGGCGCCGGCTCGGGCGAGTCCAGCGCCAGCTCCAGGTCGCCGTCCCGCCGCCGCAGCAGGTAGTCGCCGTTGGGGAACTCCGAGATCTGGCGCTCCAGCCGGACGATCCCCAGGCTCCGCGGGTGAAGCAGCGGCGTGCGCACCTTCGACGGATCCTGCGGCGCCCCGTCGCCGCCGCTCACCGTCCAGACCCCGTCCTGCCAGGCCACGCGGAGCACCCGCTCGACCACGGCGTCGCCGGTGCCCTTGGTCTCCCGGATCTCGCCTCCCGCCAGCCACGGGTTGTCCGCCACCGTGCCGGCGAGCTTTGCCACGGTGCCCAGGATCGGATAGATCCGGGCCGCCACGAAGAAGCGCTCGCCGTCGAGGTCCGAGCAGACCGCGACCTCGCGCGACGGCGGCACCGCGAACGGTCCAAACGACGGCAGCACCGGCGGCGGCACCTCGGCCACCCGCGCCGCCGCCTCCAGCCAGCCGCGGCCGTCGTCCACGATCGCGGAGAGCGCGCCGACGTTCTGGTGCGGGTACGGCATCCAGAAGCAGGCCTCGTACGCGCCTGACGCCATGAGCCGCGCCGGCAGGCCGTCCGGATCGGGCACCGCCGCGCGCTCGCGCGGCCAGTAGGAACGGAAGACGAAGACCAGGGCGACCAGCGCCACGATCAGGAGGAGCAAGGTCTTCCAGATCCGCTTCAAGGATTGATCCCGTCCAGGTTCAGGTCCACGAACACCGAGGCCAGCTCGCGCAGCAGGTCGTCGTCGGCCTCGCCCACCCCCAGGTCCACGGCCTCGGCGCTGACGTCCGCCGCGAGGTCGGCCAGCACGTCGCCCGCCGCAGGCCGGGCCAGGGGAGGCACGACCCGGAACGGTACCGGCTTCTCCTCCACCACTGACCGGACGACGTCCGCGTACGCCCGGGCCGACGCCTCCGGCGTGTGCGGAGCCACGTGGCGGCGGGCGTTCTCGCCCATGGCCTTCCGCAGCCCCTCGTCCGCCGCGAGCGCCTGGAGATAGGCGAAGAGCAGATCCTCCTCGGACTCGTCGAGGTCCACCTTGGCGCAGGCGCCGTCCGGGATCTCCGAGAACGCGCCGAGGTTGCTCACGATCACCGGCTTGCCCAGGCCGAGCAGCCGGATGAGCGTGCCCGAGGTCTCGCCGGCCGTGGGATAGCGCAGGTTCACGGCCACGTCCGCGGCCGCCATGTAGCGCAGGAAGTCGTCGAGCTCCGTGCGGCCCACCAGCACCACACCGTCCGGCAGCCCGGGCAGCTCGTAGTGCGGCGAGACCTCGCCCACCAGGAGATAGAGCGCGTCCGGCCGCTCCTTCTTCAGCCGCGCGAAGGCCCTCAGCGTCACGTCCAGGCGCTTGGCCGGCGTGATGAAGCCGTACGAGGCGAGGACGAACGCGTCCGGAGGGAGCTTCAGGGCGGCGCGGGCCGCGTCTCTCTCCATCGACCCCAGCTCGCCGAGGCTCACGTGGTGCGGGATCACGGAGGTCCTGGCCAGAGGCCGGCTCGCCAGCGCGCGCTGGCGGGTGTGCTCGTTGTGGGTGATCACGTGGAGGCTCGAATCGACCGCCCGCTCGAACAGGGGATAGCTCCAGACGTCGAGCGGGATGCCCGTGTCGAGGCTGCGCCGGGCGAGGCCCTGGCCGGTGCGGCCGTAGGCGTAGCGCATCTCCTCGACGTAACCCTCCGGGTCGTTCTTCGACAGCGTCATGCCGCGCACCAGGTGGTGGACCATGGCCTCGTGCAGCACCAGGATGCCCGGGTGGTCGATCATGGTCCGCCAGGTGCGGGCGTGGAAGTCCGGGTTGTTGCCCAGGTGATAGAGGACGGCGTCGAAGCGTCCGCGCTCCCAGAGGCCGGGAAAGGCGCGGTCGCCGTGGACCGGGAAGCGGTCGCGGATCTCCGGATCGACGCGCACGCCCTCGTCCACGAACAGCTCCAGCTCCAGGTGCCGGGCGAGGCACGGGATCAGCTCGGCGCTGTAGTCGGCGATTCCCGAGTGCTGGGGCGGCAGGGGGCTGAACCAGGCGAGGCGCATCGGGCCGGGAAAGTACCACATAATAATGCCATGGCCCGACGCCGCTCGAAGCTCGACACGGAGATCCAGGGCCTCTACGGCCTGCCGCTCCCGGAGTTCACCTCGGCGCGCAACGAGCTGGCGAAGCGCCTCAAGAAGGAAGGGGAGAAGGACGCTGCCGGGGAGGTCTCCGCGCTGCCCAAGCCCACGGTCTCGGCCTGGGCGGTGAACCACCTCTTCACGGTCGATTCCGAGCGCATGGAGGAGCTGCTCGCCGCGGGCGAGCGCGCGCGGAAGGCCCTGCGCCAGATCCTCTCCGGCGGCGACGCCGGCGCCCTGCGCGACGCCATCCAGGAGGCCCGCGACCTCGCGAACGACCTGCGCGACCGGGCCGTCGAGGCGCTCTCCTCCGAGGGCCATCCGCCCGGCGCGGCCATCGTGGAGCGCATCGCCACGAATCTCCAGTCGCTCGCCTTCAGCCCGGTGGCCGAGCCGGTGCTGGAGCGCGGCTGGCTCGACGTGGACCTGCCGCCGGTCGGCTTCGAGGTCCTGGCCGGCCTGCAGCTCGCCGCCCTCCCCGCCCGGCCGAAGAAGGAGGCCCCCGCGAAACCGGCGCCCAAACCGGAACCGGTGGAGAAAAAGCCGGAGAAGGATGACAAGGAAGAGGCCAGGGAGCGCGAGAAGCGCGAGAGGGAAGAGGCCAAGGCCCGGGAGCGCCGCGAGAAGGACGAGGCCCGCCAGCGCGAGCGCCTGGCGCAGGCCCGGGCCCAGAGAGAGGAAGCCGCCGGCCGCGCCGACTTCCTCCGCCGCAAGGCCGAAAAGGCCGAGAAGGCCGCAGAGGAAGCCCGCCAGAAGGCCGACGAGGCCGAACGCCTCGCCGCCGACGCCCGCCAGCGAGCCGACGAGGCCGACCGCGAGCTCGCCAAGGCGGACAAGGCGGTCGAGGCGGCGCGGAGCTAAGAGCCTGCGCTGTAGGAGGTCGGGCCGCCGCTCACCAGTTTTCCCCGGGCGTTCACCTGTTTGCCGCTGCGGCTCGACACCTTGCCGCCGCGGCAAACCTGTTTCCCCGCCCGCTCACGGGTTCCCCGCTGCGGCGCGCCCGTTTTCTTCCGCCCCCCACGGGTTTGCCGCTGCGGCAAACCTGTGCGCAGCGCGCGATCCACTCCGAGCGGCCGCCGCAAACACCCGCGCGCGGGCCGCTCACCCGTGCGCGCCGACAGAAATCCTTCGCCCCCCGCCAGCACTATAATCAGGCCAGCCTCTTTCAGACCAGGAGCCCCCGATGCTGCACGTGAACGTGTACCGGTTCGCGCCGAAGTGGACCGCCTTCCGCAACGACTATTGCCGGCCCTGCGCCCGGGAGCGGGTATCGATCCGGACCCGCACCTTCAACGTGCTCGGCCTGATGTGGATCCCGCTCATCCCGCTCGGCTTCCAGCAGCGCTGGATCTGCTCGGAGTGCCGGCTGCCGACCCGGCTGAACACGCGCACCCGGCACGGCTACAAGATTGCCGGCGTGGTCGTGCTCGTGCTCATGTCGCTCGCGATGTGGGCCATGCCGATCGCAGAGATGCCGGCCGAGGACCACACCTGGATCTGGGGCATGCGCATCGTTCTGCCGATCCTCCTGATCTGGTCCATCTACCACCTGCGAACGGCCACCCGGGAACCGGAGTACGACGAAGCGTTCGCGAGAGTGCAGCCCTACACGTCACGCAAATGCCCGTTCTGCAACGTGGACCTGCTGAACGTCCCCAACTGGCACTGCCCGACGTGCGGGTTGGAGAGGATGTAAGGAAGCGGACCGCGACGGTGGGCTACACTATGCAAGAGTCGCGGCACCTGGACCGGCTTGCTCGGGAGGGCGGATCATGGTTACCAAAGAGCTGCTGAAATCGGAAATCGAAAAGGTCCAGGAGCAGTACCTCGGAGTCCTGTATCGGATCATCAAGGCCCTGGAGGGGCCCTCCCCCAGACTGACGGAGGCCGATCAGAGCTCTTGGAGGGCCTTCGTCGCGGAGACCTATGGCTCGATGGCCGAGAGCCCGATCGAACGAGCTCCCCAGGGCAGCATCGAGATGCGCGAGCCGATTCGATGACGTACCTGCTCGATACGAACACCTGTATCCGTTACCTGAACGGGACGTCTGAGACCATTCGAAGTCGCCTTGAAGCCTGCAACCCTGAAGAGGTCGTGCTGTGCTCGATCGTCAAGGCTGAGCTGGTCTATGGAGCGCTGAAAAGCGGCAATCCTGACAAGAACCTCGAGAGGCTCCGAAACTTCACCGACCGTTTCGCCTCTTTGCCTTTTGACGACGGCGCCGCGGAGGTCTATGGACGGGTCCGTGCCCGCCTGGAGAGGCGTGGCACACCGATCGGCCCCAACGATCTCTTGATTGCCGCAATATCCCTCGCCCATCGCATGACGCTTGTGACCCACAATGTGGACGAGTTCAGCAGGGTCGAGGATCTGCACTACGAAGACTGGGAATAGCTACTCCCCCACCAGCCGCGCCACCACCTCGTCCCACGCGATCCCCGACACCTTCGTACGGCCCGCCTCGCCGAGCTTCCGGGCCAGCTCGCGGTCGCGGTAGAGCGCGTCGATCCGGGCCGCGATTTCGCGTGGCGCTTCGGGCGAGCAGACGTAGCCGTTCCTTCCGTCCTCCACGAACTCCAGGACGCCTCCGGAGTCCGCCGCGGTGATCACCGGCTTGCCCGACTTGAAGCCTTCCACCGTCACGTAGCCGTAGTCCTCGTCGTACGGCGCGTAGAAAACGGCGAGGCTGTTGGCGTAGAGGTCCACGGCGGCGCGGTCCTCCACCCAGCCGAGAAGCTCGACCTTCTCGCGCAGTCCAAGACGATCGATCAGCGCCTCCAGGCTCTCCTTCTCCGGGCCGGTCCCGGCGATGCGGCAGCGCACCGGCGTCTCGGTGTGCTTCATGGCTTTCACCAGGAGATCGAAACGCTTCAGGCGATCGAGACGGCCCGCGGTGAAGATGTAGTCCCCGGAATCGCCCGGCGCGTAGAGGCGGTCGAGGCGCGGCGGGGGGTAGAGGACCTGCGCGGGCAGATCGTTGAATTTCTTCAGGCGCGCCGCGACGTTGCCCGAAATCGTATAGACCGACCGCGCCTCGGACAGCACGCGTCGGTCCATCGATCGGATCATCTCCAGGACCGCACGGTCGCGCGGCTCGTCCTCCTGGAAGTCGCTGTAGGTGGTTCCGAGGAGATCGTAGACCTGGCGCATCTGGTGGATCAGCCAGACGACCTTGTTCGGATGCTTGAGCACGTAGGATGGAAAGCGCGTGGCAATGACGAGATCGATCCGTTTTCCGGGCGACGAGGTCAGGTCAACCAGCCTCCAGGCCATGGCGCTCTTGAGAAGCTGCGTGCGCGTGCTCCAGGCGAACGGAAGCGCCACGATCTCCGCCTCGTGGCCGCGCGCCACCAGCTCGTCGCGGAGCGATTCGACCAGCATCTCGGCTCCGCCGTAGGCGAAGGGCACCCGGTTGATGCAGATGCAGATGCGCTTACCCATCTAGTCTTCCCGCTCCAGCCTGGCGAGCCTCGCCTCCAGCTCGCGCACGCGCTGCGCCAGCGCCTCGTGCGACTGCATCTGGTCCTGCACGAGACGGCTCACGGTCGTGTTGAACGCGTTCTGCTGCTCCATCACCGGCCTCGTGAACCACTTGAGCACGACGTGATAGATCACCTTCCGGGCGAGCACGATCCAGCGCCCGAACACCGGCCGCGGCGAGACTGCGATCGGCTCCTGGATGTACTCGCGGGCCGTCAGCTCCGCCAGCTTGTGGCGCGCCTGGTCCGAGCCCGAGATCGTCGCGATCTCGGCCTGCCGCTGGCGCGCGCCGGCCCGCAGGCGCTGGAGCACCTCCTCGACACGATCACCGCGCGGCTCCTGTTCGGCTTCGCTCATGGATCAGAGCCCCTTTCCGGTCACGTCGAGAAAAACTCCGAGATAGCGCGGATCCCGGCTGCCGGGCAGGCGGCGGGCCGGGATGATGCCACCGCTCACCGTCAAGGTGAAGCGATAGACGTGCTCCTTCCCGGCTCCGGGCAGGATACCGAGGTCCGAGGCGACCGGCTTCACCCTCAGATCCACGGGCGCGCCGTTGCGCTTGCCTTCGCTGTCGAACCGGACCAGCACCCGCTCGACGCCGCTGTCGACGAGCAGCTCGCTGTCGTCGGTCAGGGAGTGGACGTTGAAGTGGAGGCGCTCGAGCGGCTCCGGCGAGACCACCACGACCTCCGAGGTCGAGGCTCCCTTGAACCAGGCGCCGTTCGGATGACCCTCGTCCGGCCAGGAGGTCGCCATCGGCAGCACCCATAC
>JBEQUE010000130.1:0-52967 GCA_040349255.1 Acidobacteriota bacterium
CCGCGGCCACGCGGCTCACGCTTCGGGTCCATGCCGCGGGCTCGGGCAGCGAGGTCGACATCCTCCAGGACGGCTTCCAGAGGCTACCGCTGTCCAACTGCCTGACGATCTGGGAAGCCTACCGTCGCCGCTGGCGCGACGCGCTCGCGCGGCTGGCCGAAGTAGCCGTGCCGACGGTTTGATCCCGTCCCCCCTCTCCCCATCCCTCTCCCCCGTGCCGGGGGAGAGGGAGCCAAACAAAAAGGCCCCGGTCTCCCGGGGCCTTTTGCTACGTCAGGTGAGGCTTCGAAGGACTAGAACCGGAAGCCGACCGAGAGCCGGAAGGTCCGCGGGGCCTGGTAGTCGTCCTTGTTCTGCGGCTTGCCGAAGGTCGAGGCCTTCGCCCAGTTCACGCCCTCGACGGGCGCCTGGGTGAAGGGATTGAACCTCGCAAACGTGGTGCTGCGGGTCGCGTCGTTCACCGAGGTGTTGACGTTGATCACGCCGTCCTCGTTGAACACGTTGAGGACCTCGGGCTCGAGGAAGACCTCGATGTCCTTGCCCAGAGTCCGCCAGGTGAAGGAGTAGTTGAGGGTCAGGTCGGTGGCGGTGATGTCGTCCGTGCGGTAGGCGTCGCGGGCCGTGTAGTAGTAGGTCACGGTCGACGGCGGCAGGGCGTAGCCCGGGTTGGTGACGTACGGACGGGAGTCGACGCGGCCGGCGGCGCCGTACGGCAGGCCGGAGGCGTAGTTCTGGAGGAGGCCGACGTTCAGCCGGTTGTGGCCGGTGTTGAAGATGTCGAAGATCGCCCAGACGCGGATGCGCTGCGGCTGGTCGTTGGCCAGGGCGCCGCGGGGGTTGTTCCAGCGGGCCTGCTTGTACTCGGGGTACTGGAGGTCGGTGGAGGCCACCGGGCCGTTGGCCGTGGTCTCGCCGTCGTAGTTGCCGAGGGAGCTCGACCAGGTCCAGACGCCGCCGAGGCTCAGGCGGTCCGAGGGACGGACCTGGATCTGGGCGTGGAGACCGTTGTAGACGCGCTCGAGGACCGAGTCGTCGTTCTCGATGAGCGTCAGGTCGGCGTCGCCGCCGGTCGCGGTCTTGACGCGGCCGGTGGACGTGTCGGTGCGGTTGATGTAGTAGTCGTGGCCCTCGCGGTGGACGAGGTCGGCGCGGAACAGGCCGCGGCTGCCGAGCCGCTTGCTGGCGCCCACCGCCCATTCGTCGGAGTACGGCGAGTTGAGGGAGCCGCGGATCAGGGTGGTGCCGCCCGGGATGTCGACGCCGCGCAGGTTGCTGATGTTGTTCACGCCGCCCTGCGAGTCGAACCAGTTGAAGATGATGGCGAGAGCCTGGTCGGCCGTGAGCAGGTTGGCCGCGTTGGGATCGGGGTTGATGGACGGGCCGCGGTAGAACCACTGAATCGTGGCCGGGTTGCCGCCCTGGGCGGCGCCGTTGCCCTGCGTGCTGGCGATGGCGTTCACGTACTGGCCGTAGCTCGCGTTGAGCACCCAGTCGCCGTCACCCTTGGGGTCCCAGGCGGCGCCGACGCGCGGGCTGACGCGGCTGTCCTTGGCCACCTTGTTGCCCGAGGAGTCCTCGCCGTCGTTCTTGTCGTAGCGCACGCCGAGGTTGAAGCTCAGGCGGTCGTTCAGGCGCCAGCGGTCGTTGACGAACAGCGAGTCGGTGACGAAGTGGTTGCCCTTGCTCGACTCGAGGATCGGGTTGAACTGGATGTAGGTGCTGGTGTTGCCGCTGATGAGCTGCGGGAAGAGGTTGCCGTTGCGGATGATCGTGCCGGTCATGAGCATCCGGTAGTCGCTGCCCGACTGGTGGTTGTCGGCGATCCGGATGTCGTCGAACGTGTCGTAGCCGAACGCGATGTCGTGCGAGCCCAAGTTCTCGGTGGAGAGGAACCAGGAGCCCTTGGCCAGGATGTTCTCGTTGTCGCGCTTCTCGGGGAGGCAGACGCCGCAGAAGGTCGGGCTCCACCAGCGCTCGCCGGTGAAGGTGTTGACCAGCAGCGTGCCGTTGATGCGGTCGGTGAACTTCGAGCCCGAGTTCTCGAACGTGAACTTGCGCTCGGAGTACTGGCCCTCGACGAAGAAGTTCTCCGTCAGCACGCCGGTGTAGTTGAAGGCGGTGAGCTCCTGCGGCAGCGAACGGTCGTTCAGGCTGCGCACGTCGTAGATGTTGCCGAAGCTGTTGCCGAGGTCCTCCTCGTCGATCTTGATGTAGGAGCCGACGAGCCGGTGGCCCTGGAACGGCGACAGGGTCAGCTTACCCTCGTAGCGCTGCTGGTCGGTGCCCTTCGGGTACGGCACGTTGGTGGTGACGGTCGTGCTGGTGAGCACGGACTCGAAGTCGCGGGCCGCGCCGAAGTACCAGATGCGGTCCTTCATGAGCCAGCCGCCGAGGGTGGCCTCGTAGCGGTCGTTGACGTCGTCGATCACCGTGGTCCGCTTGATCGGGGTCTCGGAGATCCAGTCGTCGTTGGTCATGCTGTCGCGCAGGGTGCCGTGCACCTCGTTGCCGCCCGACTTGGTGATCGTGTTGACCACGCCGCCCGAGAAGCGGCCGTACTCGGCCGAGATGCCGGAGACCGAGGTCGTGGTCTCCTCGATGGCGTCCTCGATGAACAGCGCGAACGGTTGGCCGCGCAGGTTCTCGTTGACCACCACGCCGTTGACCAGGAACAGGCTTTCGTACGACTGCGAGCCGGCGATGCTGATGCCGCGCGTCTGCGCCGCGCCCGCGCCGCTCGCGGCCACGCCGGGGGACAGCAGCACGGTCTCGCGCATGTTGCGCTCCACCGGGAGCTGCTCGACGAATTCCTTCTCATAGGTGGTCGCGGCCTGCGGCGTCGTCGAGATCGTCTCGTACGTGCCGGTGACCACGATCTCCTCGCTCACCGTCGCCTGCGCCATCTCGGCGTCGAGGCGGATGCTCTGGGCGGCAGAGACCTTGATCTCGCGCTCGGGCGCCAGGAAGCTCTCGAGCTCGAAGGTCACCTTGTATTCGCCCGGCGGCAGCAGCGGGACGTTGTAGTCGCCGGCCTCGCTGGTGGTCGCGGTGCGGGCGCCCTGCAGCGCCGGCGACGTCACCGTCACCAGCACGCCGGGCAGCGCCGTGCCGTCCGCGGCCGTCACCCGGCCGGACAGCGTGCCGGTCGGGAGACCCTGGGAGAGCACCGGAAGCGCCAGGAGCAGGGCGCACCCGAGGCTCAGGATGAAAGTCCTCACTCTCATGAAAAGACTCCTTTCGATTCAGGCCCTTCCGCACGAAGGGCGTTCTGGACGCAGATTTCCAAATGACGGGGAGGCAATTGTCATGCCGTTGCCATACCGCTGTCAACTCCGCGGACGGTCTTTTGTTCTCAACGGCTTACCCGGAACCAACCGGGGTCGCTGTACGGAATTTTGATTTCTGTACGGAAACTTGGATTCAGTTTCCGGTAGAGGCCCAGAGCTCGTGCAGGACGCCGGCCACGGGATCGCGCAGCGGAGGCGGGGTGTAGACCCGGTAGCGGTCGATCCGCGACAGGTGGCGGATGAACTGGCTGGCCTGCTCCATGGGTTCCAGCGCGCCGTCCCAGAGCCGGACGAGCACCCGGCTGCGACCCATGCGGTGGGGGTCCTTGGCGGAGTTCGAGAGCAGCAGGTTGCCGGCCCCGAAGCGCTCGGCGAGGCCGGGCAGGAGGGCTTCGAAGCGCTCCTTCTCCTCGGGCGTCAGGTGCTCGCGGGTCTCGAAGGCGACGGGGAAGTGCACGCGCTCGACCACGGCCCGCGCGTGCAGGCTGCCGGAGGCCCGCATCGCCGACCAGGTGGAGATGTCGTCCTGGAGCAGGAAGGCCTCCGGATCGGAAGACCAGAGCGCCCCGGTCTCCTTCATCCACTGGTTCAGGTGGAGCTCGAGCGCCTTGCCGGTGGCGTTGAAGTAGACCTGGGTGAACATGTAGTAGCGCGCCATCACCAGCGCTTCGAGCGCGTGCACGCCGCCCTCCTCGACGCCGATCCCCCACTCCCCGGTCGCCGGGTCGGCCAGCGGCACGACCGTGTCGAGGAGGCGTTCCAGGTCGTAGGTGCCGTAGCGCACGCCGCAGTAGAGGCTGTCGCGCAGCAGGTAGTCCATTTTGTCCACGTCGAGCTCGCCCGAGATGACCTGGGCGAGCAGGCGCTCGGTCGGCCCGCCCTCCTTGCGCAGCAGGCGGGCCACGTCCTCGGGCCCGATGCCGTCGCCGTGGTCGTCGAAGATCGCCTCGATCTCCGGCATGGCGAGCAGGCGGCGGGTCATCTCCTCGTGGTCGATGCCGCCCTCGAACAGCTCCTCGGCCGAGTGGCTGAACGGCGCGTGGCCGACGTCGTGGAGCAGCGCGGCGGCCCGCACCAGCCGGCGCTCCGGGCTGCGGGCGCCGGCGGGCAGCACCCCCTCGCTCTTCGAGCACAGCGCGTCGTAGAGCCGGCCGGCCAGGTGCATGGCCCCGACCACGTGGCTGAAGCGGCTGTGCTCCGCGCCGGGGAAGACCAGGAAGGTGAAGCCGAGCTGGTGGATGAAGCGCAGGCGCTGCACGGGCCGGCTGTTGATCAGCGCGGTCTCCAGCGCGTCGGCGCGGATGAAGCCGTGGACGGGGTCGCGGATCGACAGCACGCGGTCGGTGATCCCGTCGAATCGATCCGTCAGTTGCGTTCGTGGCGGGCCGCGAGGTGGCGCCAGGGGCGCAGCAGCTCGAAGACGTGGTGGCGGTTGCGCAGGATCGAGAGCAGCGAGAGGCCTCGTTCCGGCAGGGTCTGCTGCAGCAGCTTGAGCTTGCGCAGGGGCGGCAGGTCGAGCCCTGCCGCGACGCGGTTGACCAGCTCCTCGAAGCCGCAGTCGCCGGTGATCTCCTCGACCTCCTCGGCGCTCATGGGAAAGCTCGTGCCGGTCTCCTCCGCGATCTGGCGCAGCAGCGCGGCCACGCCGTTGCGCACCGCCTGGATGCCGGCGTCGCGCTCGTTGAGCCAGGGCTCCTCCACGGGCCGCACCATGGCCAGGCGGTAGGGCTCCAGGCCCGCGACCTCGCGCTGCAGCTCGAAGCGGAAGTCGCCCAGGAGGAGGATGTGGGTGCGGCCGTCCGGCAGGCTGTCGACGTCGAGCAGCCGCCCCGCGGTGCCTTCCGGGTAAACGTCGGGCCGGCCGTCGTACTCCTTCGCCCAACCCGGCTTGAGCAGCACGACGCCGATCCAGCGGTCTTCCTCGTCGCGCTCCAGCAGGTCCTTCACCATGCGCAGGTAGCGGGGCTCGTTCAGGATGAGCTTGAGCTCCGTGCGCGGGAAGTGGACCTCGTCCGCCAGCGGGAAGATCGGGAGCCGGGTCTTCGGATCGGCCATGACGAGATGATACCCAACTTCCATGGCAGAATGCCGCTCATGCGCGCCATCCCCCTCCTGCTGCTGCTCTCTCTGCCTCTCGGAGCCCAGACCGATCCCCTCGCGCCAATACTCATGGGAGACGCCGCCTGGGCCCGTCGCGCCGAGGGCCACCAGGGCGAGCGCGCCGCCGCCGGGCCGGTCGACGAGGCGATCGCGGCCTACGAGCGCGCGGTCAAGGAGAAGCCGGACCGCCTGGAGGCGTATTCGAAGCTGCTCCGGGCCCTCCACTACAAGGGCGACTACGCGGTCCAGGACCGCGAAGGCAAGCAGAAGGTCTTCGCCCGCGGCCGCGAGGTGTTCGAGGCGGCCCTGGCGCAGATCGGGCGCCGGACGGGGAAGAAAATGGACGATCTCACCCCCCAGCAGGTGGCGGCCCAGGTCAAGAGCATTCCCGAGGCGACGGCCCTCTACACCTGGGGCGCGGTCCACTGGGGTCTCTGGGGCGACGTCTACGGCCGGCTCGCCGCGGCCCGGCAGGGCGTGGGCGACAAGGTGCGGCGCAACGGCGAGATCGCGCTCGCGCTCGACGAGCGCTACGACCAGGCGGCTCCCCACCGCGTGCTCGGCCGGCTTCACACCCTGGCGCCGAAGGTGCCGTTCGTCACCGGCTGGGTGGACCGCGACCAGGCGGTCTCGCACCTGCGCCGGGCCGTGGCCCTGGCGCCCGAGGACCTCCTGAACCAGGTCTACCTGGCCGATGCGCTCCTCCAGCACTTCCCCGACAAGGCGGCCGAGGCGAAGGAGATCCTGCGCCGGGTCCTCCAGAGGAAGCCCGTTCCCGAGCGCGTGGTGGAGGACGAGCGGGCCCTGGCCGAAGCGCGCCGTCTGCTCGCGGGGAAATGACTCCACACGAGGTGCCGGACAAGGCGCGCGACGCGCCGCGGCTGGCCATCGCGGCGGCGGCCTTCCTGGTGCTGATCAAGGGCGCCGGGGCGTGGATCACCGGCTCGCTCGCCCTGGGCTCGGCGGCGCTCGACTCGCTCATCGACGTCTTCGTCTCGACGGCCAACTGGATCGTGATCCGCCGGAGCGCCGCGCCGCCCGACGCCGAGCACGCCTACGGCCACGGCAAGTTCGAGAACCTGGCGGCGCTCGGCCAGGGCCTGTTCCTGGCCGGCGGCGCGGTCGCCCTGGTCGCGTCGGCCGTGGGCCGGCTGCGCTCCGGCGAGCCGCCGCGCGAGACCGGGATCGGCATCGCGGTGCTGGCGGTCTCGCTGGCGGTCAGCCACTTCGTGGCGCGCCACCTCCGGCGCGCGGCCCGGACCGCGGACAGCCCGGCGCTGGAGGCCGACAGCCTGCACTACGCCTCCGACCTCTGGGTCAACGGCGCGGCTGCGGCGGCGCTCCTGGTGACCGCGGCGACCGGCTGGACTCCGGCCGATCCGCTGGTGGCGCTCGGCGTGGCGCTCTACGTCTTCCGCACGGCGGCCGGCCTGGTCCTGGAGTCACTCGGCGTGCTCTCGGACCGCGCCCTGCCACCGGACGAGCTGCGGCGCATCCAGGAGGTCGTGGCCTCCTTCCGCGAGCGCGGCGTGCTGGGCATGCACGACCTGAAGACCCGGCGCGGCGGCGGCCAGCGCTTCATCGAGCTCCACCTGGAGATCCCGCGCTCCACCTCCTTCCAGGACGCCCACGACCTCATGGTCGAGGTGCTGCGCGCGATCGAGCGCGAGCTGCCGCGCTCGAAGGTGTTCGTGCACGGGGACCCGGTTTAAAGGCGCTCCAGCAGCTCCCGCACGGTAACTCCATCGGGCGGCACCCGCAGGTCGGGCGCGATCCCGGCCAGCGGCTCCAGCACGAAGCGGCGCTCGCGCAGGCGGGGGTGGGGGAGGGTCAGCTCGGGCCGGTCCGAGACCCGGTCTCCCCAGAGGACGATGTCCACGTCGAGCGGACGCGGCCCGAAGCGCACGCCTTTCCGGCGCCCGGCCTCGCGCTCCAGCGCCTTGCAGACGGCGAGCACCGCCTCGGGTTCCAGGCGGGCATCTCCAAGATGGCCGAGCGCGACGGTGTTCAGGTAATCCGGCTGGGGGACGGGGGAGACGGCGGCACTGCGATAGAGCGAGGCGACCCGCAGGTCGGCGAAGAGCGTCCGGAGCCGGCGCAGCGCCAGGTCCAGGCTGCGCTCGACGGTCCCCCAGGAGCCGGGGACGTTGCCGCCGAGCGCCAGGACGACCGTCTCAGGCCTCGTCGAAGTCGTCGTCCTCTTCTTCCTCGTCGTCGTCGAGCTCCTCGTCCTCGAGGTCCCCCACGGGGCCGACCATCTCCTCGTCGCCGATGTCGGCGATCGGCTCCTCCTCTTCGATCTCCACGGCCTTGGCGACCTCCGCCTTGCGCTTGCGGCGCGAGGACTGGCTGGAGGCGGCGCTGTCGCTCTGGCTCGCGTCCTTCTGGTTGGCTCCGCACTTGGGACAGACCGCCTCGGACTTGCCGAGGTCGTAGAACTTGGTCCCGCAGCTGAAGCAGTCGAATTTGTTTCCGAGTTTGATTTCAGGCATGACGGCTCCACCCCGTTTTCAGAGGGCGGTGAAGGTAGCACCGGGGCGCAGGGCTGTCAACGGTTCCTCTCCGGCGCTTGTCTTCGGAAGAAAGCTGACGATAGGATGGTTGTTCCCTTGTGTGCCGAGGGGCCGTGCCCCTCCCTCCTCGATTGGACCACCGGCCTGCGGGCCCCGACCCGAGCTTTTCCACCTATGAAGCGTCCCGTCATCCTCGTCCTCCTGCTTGTGGCCATGGCGATGCCGTCCCTGGCGGCTTCCGTGCCCGACCCGCAGGCTCCCGGTCTCTCCGGCACCCAGCGCCTCCAGGCCCTCCTCGACCGCGTCCGCATCGAGCAGCAGAAGCTCAAGACCCTGGAGGCCCGCTTCGTCCAGCACCAGGAGAGCTCCATGCTCGCCGCGCCCGAGGAGTCCAAGGGCGTCTTCTCCTACGCCGCGCCCGACCGCGTACGCTGGGAGTACCAGGCGCCGAGCCCCATCACCGTCGTCATCCAGGGCGACCAGATGACCACCTGGTACCGCGACCTGCGCCGCGCCGACCTCGTCAAGGTGGGCCGCTACTCCAACCAGGTCCTCAAGTACCTCGGCGCGAGCGGCAACATGCAGACCCTGCTCGACTACTTCACCGTCAAGCTCTCCATGCCGGAGAAGAAGGGCGACCCCTACCGCATGGCGCTGGTCCCGCGCTACGCCCGGATCTCCAAGCGCCTCAAGAACATGACCCTGTGGATCGACTCCGCGAGCTTCTTCCCGACGCGCATGGAGTACGTCGAGGCCGACGGCGACACCACGAGCTACGAGTTCCTCGACCTCAAGCGCAACGCGCCGATCCCGTCCGACCGCTTCGTGCTCAAGCTGCCCAAGGAGGTCAAGACCCGGGTCATCGACCTGGGGTCGGGCGAGAGGGCTGGCGCCGCGAAGGAACCGAAGAGCCGGCCGTGAGGCCGCCCGCATGTCCCTCTCCTTCCAGGTTCTCTCCACGTCCGGCCGCGCGCGCCGCGGCCGGCTGACCACGCCCCACGGGGTCGTCGAGACACCGGCCTTCATGCCGGTCGGCACCCTGGGCGCGGTCAAGGGCGTCACCCCGCAGGAGCTGTCCGCGGCGGGCGCCTCGATCATGCTCTCGAACCTTTACCACCTGGCCCTGCGGCCCGGCGTGGACATCGTCGAGCGCCTCGGCGGCCTGCACGCCTTCACCGGTTGGTCCGGCCCCATCCTCACCGACAGCGGCGGCTTCCAGGTCTTCAGCCTGGAAGGGCTGCGCAAGGTGGACGACGACGGGGTCAGCTTCCGCAGCCACCTCGACGGCTCGCCGCTGCGCTTCACGCCCGAAGGCGTGGTGGACCTCCAGTCCCGCCTCGGCGTCGACGTCGCGATGATCCTCGACGAGTGCCCGCCCTGGCCGATCGACCGCGGCGCGGCCGAGGCCTCCTGGAAGCGGACGCTCGCCTGGGCCCGCCGGGCGCGGGAAGCCTGGACGGGAGACCATGGTGGAGGCGTCTTCGGCATCGTCCAGGGCAGTGTCTTCCCGGACCTGCGGCAGCGGGCGGCCGAGGAGCTCTCCGCGCTGGACTTCGACGGCTACGCCATCGGCGGGGTCAGCGTGGGCGAGCCCGACCGCGAGCGCCGGGAGGTCGTCGAATGGACGGCGCCGGCGCTGCCCGGGGACCGGCCGCGCTACCTGATGGGAGTGGGCTACCCGGAGGACATCCTGCACGCCGTGCAGCAGGGGGTGGACCTGTTCGACTGCGTGCTGCCGGCGCGCAACGCGCGGCACGGCGTCCTGTTCACGCGCCAGGGGACGCTCAAGATCCGCAACGCGCGCTACAAGGACGATCCGCGGCCGGTCGACCCGGAGTGCGGCTGCCCGTGCTGCGCCCGCCCCGGGGGGATACCGAGAGCCTTCCTGCACCACCTGGCGCGCTCCGGCGAGCTCACGGCGGCGGTGCTCGCGACCCTGCACAACCTGCGCTTTTACCTTGACTTCCTGGGGGACATCCGGCAATCTATCTCGCTCGGTCAATACCCCTGGTCTGGAACCCCCGGAGACATAAGGCATGAATCCGATCCCCCCCGTCTGGACGACGCTGGCCTTTCAGGCCGCGGAGGCGCCCCCCGCCTGGATGAGCGCGCTGCCGATGCTCGCCGTCATGGTGATCTTCTACTTCCTGCTGATCGCGCCGATGCGCAAGCGGCAGAAGAGCTTGCAGCAGCTCGTGGAGGCCTTGAAGAAGGGGGACCGGGTGATCACGAACGGGGGGATCTACGGTGAGATCCAGGGCGTCGACGCCCAGACCGTCATCCTGAAAGTCGCCGACAACGTAAGGATCAAGGTGGCCAAGTCGGCGATCGCCGGCCTCGAATCGAAGGAAGGGGACAATCCATGAAAGGCACGTTGCTCTGGCGCGGGATCCTGATCCTCGCGTCGATCCTCATCTCGGTGGCGCTCGCCTTGCCGCTGAAGGACAAGATCAAGCTGGGCCTCGATCTCCGCGGCGGCATGCACCTGGTCCTCCAGGTGCAGACCGAGGACGCCCTGCGCGCCGAGACCGACTCCGACATGGACCGCCTGGTCCAGCTCGCCGGCGAAGAGGGGCTCAGCGGCCTCCAGCCGCGCCGCACCGGCGACAGCCAGTTCGAGATCGCCGGCATCCCGCCGGACGGCCTGGACAAGCTGGCCGACATCGCCGAGAAGAAGAACTATACCGGCCGCAACGGGCGCTGGGAGGTCGCGGGCCGCGGTGACGGGCGGATGTCCTTCGCCATGAACGCCACCGAGGTCAACCAGGTGCGGAGCTCGGCGGTCAGCCAGGCCAAGCAGACCATCGACAACCGCATCAACGCCTACGGCGTGTCCGAGCCCAACATCACGGTGGCCGACAACTACCGGATCGTGGTCCAGCTCCCCGGCGTGGACGACGCCGAGCGCGTGCGCCGGCTGATCAAGAGCACCGCCTTCCTGGAGTTCCGCATCGTCGAGGGGAGCCCGGCCGACAGCCGCGAGGCGCTCCTGGCGGGGATGGGCGGCCGCGTGCCGGAGAACCTCGAGATCCTCGACGGCGACGTGCGCGACAAGTCGGGCTCGGTGGTCGGCAAGCGCTACTACGCGGTGCAGAAGCGCCGCACCGTCACCGGCCGCGACCTCAAGAACGCGCGGCCGAGCGTCGGCGAGTTCAACCGCCCGATCGTCCACTTCAGCCTGACTCCGCAGGGCGCCGACGCCTTCGGCGAGCTGACCGGCAGCAACATCGGCCGCGGCCTGGCCATCGTGCTCGACGGCCGCGTGGTCTCGGCGCCGGTGATCAACGCCCGCATCACGGACGAGGGCATCATCGAGGGCGACTTCACGCAGCAGGAGGTCGAGGACCTCTCGACCGTGCTCAAGTCCGGCGCGCTGCCGGCCTCGATCGTCACCCTGGAGGAGCGCACCGTCGGTCCGTCGCTCGGCCGCGACGCGATCCAGAAGGGTCTGATGGCCGGCGTGGTGGGGACCGCGGCCGTGGTCTTCTTCGTGCTGCTGATCTACCGCCTGAGCGGCCTGAACGCGGTGGCGGCGCTCATCCTGAACGTCGTCCTGCTGTTCGGCGGTCTCGGGGCCTTCGGGGCGACTCTGACCCTGCCGGGCATCGCCGGCGTCATCCTGACCATCGGCATGGCGGTGGACGCCAACGTGCTCATCTTCGAACGCATCCGCGAGGAGCTGAGAGCGGGGCGGACGATCCGGTCGGCGATCGACCTCGGGTTCGACAAGGCCCTGTCGTCGATCATCGACGGCCACCTCACCACCCTGATCTCGGCGGCCTTCCTGTTCCAGTTCGGCACGGGTCCGATCCGCGGCTTCGCCGTCACCCTGACCATCGGCCTGCTGGCCAACCTGTTCACCGCCGTCTTCGTCAGCCGCTGGCTGTTCGACCTCGTCCTGTCGCGCAGGCGGGTCCAGCGGCTCTCGATCTGAAGAGCACAAGGAGCAAGAGATGGAGCTTCTCCACGATATCAACATCGATTTCATGAAGTACCGGAAGTTCTGGATCGTGGTGTCCCTGGCCCTGGTGCTCCTCGGCTTCACGGCGCTGTTCGTCCACGGCGAGCTGAACGTCGGCATCGACTTCGCCGGCGGCACCCAGATCAGCCTGCAGTTCCGGGAGACCCCGAACGTCGACAAGCTGCGCAAGGTGCTCGAGGGGGCCGGCCTGGAGGAGGTCACGATCCAGCGCATCGGCAAGGAGACCGAGAACCAGGTCGTGGTCCGCACCCGGCTCATGAAGGGCCAGGACGAGGGCAGCCTGCCGAAGGTCTCCGCCGCGCTCGACCGCGAGCTCAACCCGGGCAGCGCCGGCAAGCCGGACCTGAACCGCATCGGCGCCGACGAGATCGCCGCGATCCTCACGCCGGGCGCCCCGCAGGCGTCCCTGCCGACCGCCGAGGCGATCATCGCCAAGCGCCGCCAGGTGGGCCTGTTCCACTCCTGGGACGACATCGCGAGCGTCCCGGGCCTGAGCCCCACCGCGCGGGGGACGCTGCAGCAGCGCGCCGGGCTGGGCAACTTCACGGTGCTCGGCACCGAGAACGTCGGACCGCAGATCGGCGAGGAGCTGCGCAAGCGCGGCCTCTACGCCGTGCTGCTGTCGCTGATCGGCATGCTGGTCTACATCTGGTTCCGCTTCGAGCTGCGCTTCGGGGTGGGAGCGGTGATGGCGAGCATCCACGACGTGCTGGTGACTCTGGGCCTGTTCGCCCTGGCCGGCTTCGAGTTCAACCTGACCACGGTGGCGGCGTTCCTCACCCTGGTCGGCTATTCGATGAACGACACGGTGGTGATCTTCGACCGCATCCGCGAGAACATGCGGAAGAACCGGCGCAAGCCGCTCATCGAGGTGATGAACGACAGCATCAACCAGACGCTCTCGCGGACGCTGCTCACCGGCGGCCTGACGCTGCTGAGCGTGCTGGCGCTGCTCTTCCTGGGCGGCCCGGTGCTGCGCGGCTTCGCGTTCGTGATGGCGGTGGGCATCCTGGTGGGCACCTACTCGTCGATCTACGTGGCGAGCCCGTTCGCGCTGCTCTGGGAGAAGTACTTCGGCAGCGAGCGCAAGGCAGCCCAGGCCGCCGGCGGCCGGCCCGCCGAGGCCGCGCCGAACGCGGCGCGCTCGAAGGTCGGCTGAGCGTCCGACCCGCCGTCCGGAAGGCCCGTTCCCGCGAGGGAGCGGGCCTTTTGCTTTTCGCGGCGACGCAAGCGTATCCACGGCAAGGTACCGTCATCCTCCGCGAGATAAGCTCATCCGCCGCGGAAAAGTCTTATCCGGCGCGATTTCGGCTTATCTGTCGCGATTTCGGCTTATCCATCACGCTTTCGCGTTGCACACCGCGATTTCGCGCTATCGGCCGCGAGCTCGCGTCATCCAGGCCGGGACAACGCCATCTGCGGCAGCAGGACGTTATCGGCCGCGATTTCAGTCGATTCGCCGTGGATAGCGTTGTCGTGCGATGGATATTGAGTTAGCGCGTATGGGGACTGGGGGACTGGGCCAGGGAGAGGGGGGAGGTGATCAACTATACTCGCGGCGGCCATGAAGCCCGCCCGCGCCGCCCCTCCACCGCCGCCGCCCCGGCCCGCCGCCTCGCAGCTCGGCGAGCTGTTCGTCTGGGCGCTGCTGCTGGTGACGCCGTTCCTGGTCATGGCCGGCAAGGAGTCGTTCCGGCTGCCGAAGCTGATGGTCGCCGAGTGGCTGGGCCTGGCCTCGGTCCTCTGCCTCGCCTGGAACCTCCGCGACTCGGACGCCGGTCTGCGTAACGCCTGGCGCCTGCCCGCGGTCCGCGCGCTGGTGCCGATCCTCGCCGTCGCCACGGCGGGGATGTGGACGACCGCGCATCCGCTCCAGGTGCGGGACGCGCTGTTCGACCTGTGGATCGGCGCCGCCTGCCTGGCCGGCTGGAGCGCCGGGCTGGGGCGCGCCCGCCAGGAGAGGCTCCTGCGCGGCCTGCTGTGGCCGGCCGCGGCCCTGGCGCTGGTCGGCATCCTCCAGTTCCACCGCCTGTGGGAGCCGCTGGCGCTGGTCGGCACGCAGTGGGACCCGCGGCTCGGCATCACCTCCTTCGCCGGCAACCCCGGCGACTTCTCGGCCTTCCTGGTCCTCCCGTTCCTGGTCGGGCTGTGGACCCTCCCCGGGCTCCGCCCCGGCCCCGGAAGGTGGATGACGGCCCTCGCGCTGATCCTCTGCCTCTATGCGCTGGCGCTGACCCAGACGCTCGCCAGCCTGGCCGCCCTGGCCGCCGGGACGGTGGTGCTTCTCTGGATGAGGCTGCCGCGGCGGGTGGCGCTGATCGGCCTCGCCGGCGGCGCGGCGCTCGCGGTCTTGCTGGTGCTGGCCGTGGCGCCGCTGCGGCAGCGCGTCCTCGGGAAGGTCCGCGGCCTCGCGGCGGGCGACCTCAACGAGGTGCTCACCGGCCGACTGGATGGCTGGCGCGCCGCGGTCTGGATGCTGGAGCAGCACCCGGCGGCCGGGGTCGGCCACGGCGCCTACCTGCCGGAGTACGCGCCGGCGAAGCTGGCGCTGCTCGACCGCGGCGTGGAATTTCTGCCCGGCCAGACCACGCCCATGTTCAGCAACGCGCACAACGAGATCCTGGAGGTGGGCGCGGAGTGGGGGATCCCCGGTCTGCTGGCGCTGGCCTGGGCGATCCGGGTCCTCTTCGGAGCCGCCCGCCGGCTGCCGGAGAGCGACCGGCCGCTCGCCGTGTCGGGCCTCGCGGCGCTGGCCGCCCTCTCGCTGGCCTACTTCCCGTTCCGGGTGGCGATCCTGGCCTTCCCGGCCATCCTCTTCCTGGCCTGGGTGCTGCGGCCGCGGTCCGGGGAAGAGGAGGAGGCGGCGTGAGGAAGCTCGTCTGGATCTTCCTGCCGCTCCTGGCGCTGGCCCTGCTGGCCCAGACCGGCCGGATGCGCGACCGCCTGCTGGCCTCGAAGATGCTGCGCCAGGTGGAGCTGCTGAGCATGGCCGCTCTCTCCCGCGGCGAGATGCCGCGCGGGCTGGTGCCGTCGAACCTGGAGCTGCTGCGCCGGGCGTCGGCCCTGGACCGCATCGAGGTGGGCATCCCGGTCGCCCGCGGCACGCAATACCTCCTCCTGGGCAACGGCGATCAGGCCGCGGCGGCCTACCGCGACGCCCTGGAGCTGGAGCCTCGGCCGGAGATCCACCTCAACCTGGGCCGCGCCCTGCTCATGGCCGGCGACCAGGAAGGCGCGCAGCGCGAGTTCCAGCTCGCCGTGCGTCTCGACCCGCACCTCGCGCCGATGGCGCCCGCCGGGCTGCGGTAGGCCTTACCCCGGCAGAGGGCGGGCGGGGTTCCCTCTCCCCCGCCGAGCGGGGGAGAGGGGCAGGGAGAGGGGGAACGGGATCAACCTGGTCCGTAGTTTGCAATCGCCCTGAGCCGGCTTGGATTCAAGGCACACCCGCCGCGAGGCGGGGCCGCAAAGCCAAGGGGTCTCGCCCCACCTTCGAGATCGCCCGGCCGCCGAAAAGCCCCCGAACAGATCGCTCCAAGGAGATACCTGATGTCACGGGGGCAGTGTCGAGAGTCTTTCCATCCGCAGTCTCACCTGCTCCCGATTCCATTTTTTTCAAGGCATGCGCTGCAGGGCGGCCGTGCGGCCGTCTGGGAGTTCGACCGATCGGAATCGGATCAAAGGAGATGACTGCCATGTACTTCCGTCGGATGAAGAGGACAAGGATGGTCTGGATGCTGGCGCTGGCCTGTCTGGCCTTCGCCGGTGCGGCGCAGGCGACACACCTGGCGCCGTTCATGGATCTGCAGGAGAAGGGCCTCACGCTGGCCGGCGACGCCAAGGGGCTCATGGGCTGGGGCGGCGTGCCGAAGAACCTCACCGTCAACGTGGGCGGGCCCGTGCGCTTCGCTCTCCTGTACTGGGCCGGCCGCGAGCGGCCCTGTGTAGAAACTCCAGCCGGCAGCGGCGACTGCTCGGGTGTGACCCAGCCGTTCAAGGACCAGGAGCTGACCTTCGACGGCACGCCGGTCACCGGCACCATCATCGGCACGGAGACGCAGCCGATCACCGGCGGCGGACCGATCCTCAACATCGGCTACTTCGCCGACGTGACCAGCCTCGTCGCGGCCAAGGGCGCCGGCAGCCAGTCGTTCACGATCGGCGACGGCAACGCCGGCCACAACCTGTGGCGCTTCGACGGCATCACCCTGCTCGTCGGCTACACCAACACCGCCGACACGAACACCTACAGAGTGCTGATCGCCGACGGCCTCGATTCCGCCTTCGGCCCCGATCCGACGCCGGGCGACACCCGGGTCACCGCTCCCTACACCTTCAACCACGGCATCAATCTCTCGCCGCGCACGGCCGAGCTCTGGATCGCGATGGGCGACGGCACGGCCGACCGGCCCGACAAGTTCACGATCAGCAACAATACGACGCTCCTCAACCAGCTCGACGGCTCGAACGGCCCGCAATGGGACACCGACAAGCTGTCCATCACCATCCCGGCGGGCGTCGGCACGACGACCCTGCAGGCGTTCTCGGAGCCCAACAACCAGAACCCCGACTCGCTGCTCTGGGAGGTCGCGGCGCTGCGCGTGCGGCAGCTCGACACGTCCCCGGCGCAGTGCCCGATCACTCTCAATGACCCCGGTCCGCCGGCGCGGGTCGAGTCCACGATCAGGGACGTGGGCACCGGCCTCGCCGAGATCGTGGTGACGAAGTCGGAGAACGCCGACACGGTCGTTCCGCCGTTCACGTTCGGCACCAACGACCCGGTCGTCCTCAGCGCGACCAAGATCGACCAGACCCAGAAGGCGCGCATCGAGGCGCGGGTGACCGACCTCGCCGGCAACGTGAGGGTCTGCGACCCGATCCTGCTCCTGCTCATCCGCGACAAGGACCAGTCCGCGCTGACCAGCGTGCCGGACGTGCCGCGGGCCGAGGACCACGTCACGGTCACCAACGGCGCTCCGGGCGTGGCCAGCTTCGAGATCAAGGTCAACGGCACGAAGTTCAAGGTCAGCGGCCTCAAGGAGCACGAGGAGCGGACCATCGACATCTCGTCGGCCATGGTCGACGGGGACCACAACCAGGTCGACTTCAAGGTCACCGGCAAGCCGGGCGGCTGGGTCAACATGATGATCTGGGACGGCATCAGCCAGTAGCCGCGAGGAAAAGGCACGGGATATGCAGGACCGCCCGGTGTCCTGATGATACCGGGCACGGCTTCCAGGAGGAGCATCCATGAAGAAGAGCTACAGAAAGCCGGCTTTGAAGCGGCTGGGCGTCCTGCGCAAGGTCACCCGCTTCAGCTTCTGACGGGATCGTGGGCTCGAAACGTCGGCGGCAGTCTCGGACCCCGGGGCTGCCGCCCTCGTTTCATCAGGAGGGATTGAGATGATCGGACCGGAGGCAAGGCCGCGGCGCCGGGAACGCGTGCTCGTCCAGCGCGCGGCCGACCAGCAGATTCTGCTCGACGTGGACAGCGGTAATTATTACGCGCTCGACGAGGTGAGCGGCCGGATCTGGGAGCTCTGCGACGGCGACCACAGCGTCGCGGCCATGGTCGAGGCGATACGCCGGGAGTACGAGGCCCCGGCCGGAGATCCCGCCGATATCGAGGCGGACGTCCTCGCCTTCCTCGGCGAGCTGGCGGACGAGAGGCTCGTCACCGCATGAGCCCCCGCAACCCGCTCTATCCGCTCCGGGTGCTGTCGTTCGCGGCGGTGGTCCCGCTGCTGCTGCGCCTCGTCAAGCTGCCGCAGCTCGGCGACCGGCTGGAGCCGGCCGCGCCGCCGCGCGACCCGGCCGACCCGGCGATGGTCGACCGGCTCGTCCGGCGCATCGACCTGCTGCTGCGCCTCGGCTGGCCGATCGTGCGCCGGGGCTGCCTGGTGCGCGGCCTCACGCGCTACCGGTTCCTGCGCGAGGCCGGGGTGGACGCCGCGCTCTGCTTCGGCATCGGCCGGCTGCCCGGGGAGGAGAGCTTCACCGGGCACTGCTGGCTGGAGCTCGACGGCCGCGCCCTGGCCGAGCCGCGCGAGCCGCGGCCGATCTACACGGAGACCTACCGCGTCTCGCCCCGGCCGCGGCGGGACCGGGAGCGCGGCGCCGGCGCCATTCAGACCGCATGAGGTCCTACGCCTTCCACGGCCTGACCGTCGGCGTGTCGGTGCCGATCGAGGCCGTCCACGCGCGCTTCGCGTCTCTGCCGCCTTCGGAGGAGGCGCCGGACCTGCGCTTCGAGGTCGGGAACGGCTTCGAGCGGCCCGCCGGGGCCCGCACGGTCTACGAGCCGCCGGCCGGCGAGGTGGTCTACCACGACGCCGGCGACCTCCTCTACCTGGAGCACGGTCCCATGCGCGTCCTGGCCGATCCCGGCGACGGCAGGGTGCTGTTCTCGATGGGAGAGATAGAGGGAGAGGAGCTGTGGATCCTTTCCCATCCGTTCGTCTCGGTGCCGATGATGGAGCTGCTCAAGCGCCGCGGCCTCTTCGGGGTGCACGCGGCGGGCGCGGCGCTCGACGGCCGGGCGCTGGTCCTCGCGGGCACGAGCGGCTCGGGCAAGTCCACGCTCAGCCTGGCGCTCGCCCGCGCCGGCTTCGACTTCCTCGGCGACGACACGCTGTTCCTGGCTTGGCGGCCGGACGGCCTGAGAGTCCTGGCCTTCCCGGACGAGATCGACCTCACCGAGGAGACGGCCGGCTTTTTTCCTGAGCTCCCCGAGACTGCCGCAAGGGCCACGCCGGGCTGGCGCAAGCGCCAGCTCCGGGCCGGGGAGGCGTTCGGGGCGCGCATCGCCTGGGAGTGCGAGCCCGCGGTCCTCGTCTTCCCGCGAGTCTCCGGCCGGCCGCGGAGCGAGCTGCGGCCGATCGACGCGGGCGAGGCCCTGCTGGAGCTGGCGCCGAACGTCCTCCTGACCCAGCCGGAAGCGTCACAGGCACACCTGGACGCACTGGCGGAGCTGGCCCGGGCCAGCCGCTGCTGGCGCCTGGAGACCGGCACCGACCTGGACGAGGCCGCGACTCTCCTGCGCGGGCTGCTGGCATGACGGCCGAGGAGCGCATCCTTTTCGCCGTCGCGCGCCAGGACTTCCTGGCCGTCCACCGCGAGACCGTCGAGTCGGCGGCCCGGGGCCCGGTCCGCTGGGAGGACCTCGCCGCCACGGCCGAGAGCCACGGCGTCGCGCCGATCGCCGGCCACAACCTGCGGCGGTGCGCGATCGAGATGCCCGCCGAGGTGTCCGGCCGCCTGGAGCGAGCCTTCTTCGAGAACGTCCTGGTCAAGGCGCAGGAGGCCGAGCGCCTCGCCCGGGCGGTCGGCCGCCTCGGCGCCGCCGGCTTCCAGGTGCTCCTGCTCAAGAGCGCCGCGCTCGAGCTGGGGGTCTACCGCGAGCCCTGGGTGACCACCTCGAAGGACTCCGACCTCCTGCTCCGGCCGGCGCGGAGCCTGGCGCAGGACGAGCGCGAGCTACGGCGCACGCTCTACCGCTCCGGCATCGAGTGCGACCTCGACACCCACCACGACCTCGACATGCACGGCGTGCTGCCGGTGCGCTACGAGCGCATCTGGGCCGCGGCGCGGCCGGTCGACTTCCACGGCGCGGAGGCCTTCGTGATGGCGCCGGAGGACCTGCTGCTGTCGCTCTGCGTCGGCGCCTGCCGGAAGAGGTTCTTCCGCCTGAAGCCCCTCTTCGACATCGCGGAGACGGTGGGGAAGGGGCTGGACTGGGACCGCTTCGTCGAGCGGGCGCGCGAGGACCACTGCGAAGGCATCGCCTGGGCCGCGCTGCTGGCCGCGTCGAGGACCCTGGGCGCTGCGGTTCCGGATGTCCGCGACGGGGCGCTGGCCGGCCTGGGCGTCTCGCCCGTGCGCGGCGCGACGATCCGGAGACTGGTCGAGCGCGGCTCGCTCGACGCGCCGTCCGCGCTCCTGCCCTACGCGAGCTACCGCTGGAGCCAGGCGCTGCGCTCCGTGCGGATCGCGCTGACCGCGGAGCCGCCCGCCCATCACCGGCCGCCCCAGGCGGTATGATCCGGACCATGGAACGCCTGCTCTGGATCGACGGCAAGCCGGTGCCCGGTCGGTCCGGCCAGCTCAACGAGATTGCCGAGCCGGCGACAGGCCGGACGCTCGCCCGGGTCGCCCAGGGCGGTCCGGAGGACATGGACGCCGCCGTGGCCGCGGCGAAGCGGTCGTACGAGGCTGGAGATTGGCGTCGCGCCACGGCCATGGAGCGGGCGAAGGTGCTGCTGCGTCTCGCCGACCGCATCCGGGAGGAGGCGGAGGAGCTGGCGGCGCTGGAATCGCGCAACGTGGGCAAGCCGATCGGGGAGGCGCGGGGCGAGATCGGCATGGGCGCCGACTGCTTCCAGTACTACGCCGGCCTGATCCCGGCGTTCGGCGGCGGCACGGTCCCGGTCGGCGCGCCCGGCACCGGCCTCACGTTCCGGGAGCCGGTCGGCGTCTGCGGCCTGATCGTGCCGTGGAACTTCCCGTTCGCCATCACCACCTGGAAGGTCGCGCCCGCGCTGGCGCTCGGCAACTCCGTCGTGCTCAAGCCGGCGTCCGCCACCCCGCTGACCGCGCTCCGGCTCGCCGAGCTGGCGGCCGAGGCCGGAGTGCCGCCGGGCGTGCTCAACGTGGTGCCGGGACCGGGCGGCGCGGCCGGCTCGGCGCTCGCCCGGCATCCGGACGTGCGCAAGGTCGCCTTCACCGGCTCGACCGAGGTCGGGACCGGGGTGATGCGGCTCGCCGCGGACGACGTGAAGCGGGTCTCCCTGGAGCTCGGCGGCAAGTCGGCGAGCCTCATCTTCGCCGACGCCGACCTGGAGAAGGCCGGCGCCTCGGTCTCGGGCTCGTTCGGCAACGCGGGCCAGGACTGCTGCGCCAGGAGCCGGATTCTGGTCGAGCGGCCGGTCTACGACGAGGTCGTCGAGCGCTTCGTCGAGCACACCCGGGCGCTGCGGATCGGCGATCCGTTGTCCGAGGAGACGCGGATCGGCTCGCTGATCTCGCCGGAGCACCGCGAGAGGGTCGACGGCTACGTCCGGCGCGGCGTCGAGCAGGGCGCGGTGCTCTGCACCGGCGGCCGGTTGCGGGAAGGAGCCGGCAGCTTCTATGAGCCGGCGGTCTTCCGCGACGTCGAGCCCGGCATGGTCATCGCCCGGGAGGAGATCTTCGGGCCGGTCGTGGCCATCCTGCCGTTCGACACCGAGGAGGAGGCGGTCCGGCTCGCCAACGCCACGGTCTACGGCCTCTCGGGCTCGCTCTGGACGCGCGACGTGGCGCGGGCGCTGCGCGTCGTGCGCGCCGTCGAGACCGGCGTGATCTCGGTCAACACGGGCTGGAGCGTCCACCTGGAGATGCCGTTCGGCGGCGTGAAGAGGAGCGGCGTCGGGCGCGAGCTGGGGCCGGCGGCGCTCGACCATTACAGCGAGATCAAGAGCGTATTTATCTCCCAGGAATAGGCTCGGAGGACTGATCCATGAGAGGCATGCTGACGCGGGAGGAGCTGGCCGACCTGGTCGAGCGCGGCGAGATCGAGACGGTGCTCGCGGTGTTCCCGGACCTCTACGGCCGCCTGATGGGCAAGCGGATCACCGGCTCCTACTTCCTGGAGGAGGTCGCGGAGGGCGGCATGCACGCCTGCGACTATCTCCTCGCCTGCGACATGGAGATGGATGCGGTGCCGGGCTACCGCTACACCAACTGGGAGACCGGCTACGGCGACTTCCACTGCGTGCCCGACCTCTCGACCCTGCGCCGCGCCGCCTGGCTCGACAAGGTGGCGATGGTGGTCTGCGACCTCTACGATCATCATGAGAAGCCGGTCGAGGTCTCGCCGCGCCGCATGCTCCAGCGCCAGCTCGAACGGGCCCGGGAGGCCGGCTTCACGGTCATGGGCGGCACCGAGATCGAGCTCTACGTGTTCGACGACAGCTTCGCCGAGGCGCGGGCGAAGAGCTACCACGACCTGCGGCCGATGGGGACGTACAACGAGGACTACCACATCCTCCAGGGCACCAAGGAGGAGGACCTGGTGGGCGCGATCCGGCGCGGACTGGACCACAGCGGCGTGCCGATCGAGTTCAGCAAGGGCGAGGCGGGGCTCGGCCAGCAGGAGATCAACCTGCGCTACAGCGAGGCGCTCACCCAGGCCGACCGCAACGCGATCTACAAGCACGCGGCCAAGGAGATCGCCTGGGCGCAGGGCAAGGCGGTCACCTTCATGGCCAAGTGGGACGAGAAGCACACCGGCTCCAGCGCCCACGTCCACCTCAGCCTGTGGAACGCGGACGGCCGCGCCGCCTTCCCCGGCGACAAGGCGACCGGGCCGGTCGAGGCGAGCGACACCTTCCGCTGGTTCCTGGGTGGCTGGCTCACGCACGCCCGCGCGCTCTCGGCCTGCTGGGCGCCCTATGTCTCGTCCTACAAGAGATACCAGTCGCGCTCCTGGGCGCCGACCGCGATCGCCTGGAGCTACGACAACCGCACCGCCGGCTTCCGGGTGGTCGGCCGCGGTCCGTCGCTGCGCATCGAGTGCCGCATCCCCGGCGCGGACGCGAACCCCTACGTCCTCTACGCCGCCGCGCTCGCCGCCGGTCTGGATGGAATCCGCAACCGGATCGAGCCGCCGGACGTCTTCCAGGGCGACATCTACGCCTCCATGGACCTGCCGCGGATCCCGACCTCGCTGCGCGAGGCGATCTCGGAATTCGAGCGCTGCGACCTGGCGCGGGAGGCGTTCGGCGAAGACGTCCATGAGCACTACCTCCACTTCCTGCGCACCGAGCAGCGGAAGGTCGACGAGGTGGTGACCTGCTGGGAACGGGCCAGATACTTCGAGAGGGCCTGACGCATGAGGTTGGAAAACAAGGTCGCCGTCATCACCGGAGCCGGCTCGGGCATCGGCCGCGAGTCCGCGCTGCTGTTCTCGCGGGAGGGCGCCCGGGTGGTCGTGGCGGACGTCGTCGACGACGCCGGCCGCGCGGTGGTCGAGGAGGTGCGGAGCGCGGGCGGCGAGGCGGTCTACGTCCACGCCGACGTCTCCAGGTCGGTGGAAGCCGAGGGGATGATCCGGGCGGCCGAGGAGAGCTTCGGCCGGCTCGACGTGCTGTTCAACAACGCGGGCATCTCCCATCCGAAGGACGACGACGCGGTCGCGACCGACGAGGAGGTCTGGGACCTCACCATGAACATCAATCTCAAGGGGGTGTTCCTGGGCTGCAAGCACGGCATCCCGGCCCTGCGGCGCGCGGGCGGCGGCTCGATCATCAACACCGCCTCCTTCGTGGCGGTCCTCGGCGCGGCCACGCCGCAGCTCGCCTACACCGCGAGCAAGGGCGGCGTCCTCGCCATGACCCGGGAGCTCGCGACGATCCACGCCCGCGAGAACATCCGGGTCAACGCGCTCTGCCCCGGCCCGCTGCGCACCGAGCTGCTGATGAAATACCTGGACACCGAGGAGAAGCGGCAGCGCCGCCTGGTCCACATCCCCATGGGCCGCTTCGGCGAGGCCAGGGAGATCGCCCGCGCCGCCCTCTTCCTGGCCTCGGACGAGTCCTCGTTCACCACCGGCGCCACCTTCCTGGTCGACGGCGGCATCACGGCCGCGTACGTGACCCCGGAATGAGGGCTCAGTCCCGGGCCCGGCTTCGCAGGCGTTCGATCTCCGCGCGCCCATGTGCCAGCGCGGGCAGACGCTTTGCTTCGGCCTCGCGACGCTCAGGGGACGTCGTCAACCACGCTTCGACGAGGTCGTTCCGGCCCAGGCCAGGCTTGAATTCCTGCTGATACCTCAGTTTGTAGTCGGTCTTCTCTTCAAGATCCGAGACGCCGCACAGCCAAAGCGCCCAGGTCTCGATGTTGCGGGTGGGGATGCAGATCGCGATCCGGTCAGGCTCCTGGTCATCGATGCCCGCTTCCCGAAGCGCGTTGCGGATCTCGGCGAGGCGCCCTTGGAAACCTACCCGATCGCCGTCGACCACCACCAGTAATCCGACCGCCTCCTGGGGACGCCGCCGGACATAGCGGGCAGTCTCCTTGAGCCGCGCCAGGACAAAGGTGAACCCTCCATGCGGTTTGCGAGGCTCGACGCGGATGCGGCGGCGGAGCAGCCTTTCCAGGAGAGGACGGAAGAGTCTCTCCTGTTCAAGGTCCTCACAGAGTAGGGAGCACCTGAGCTTGCCCGGCAACCTACGCTCCGCGGGCGATGATGTCCGACAGTCTCAGATCGGGTTCCCCGTCGAGCTCCAGAGGACGCACGATCACCGGACCGCTCGGGCGCTCGAACCGCAGGACCGAATCGAGCGCCAGGTAATCGATGACTTCCGGATTGTGAGAAATCACCAGAGCCTGTCCCTGCTGCTCGTCAAGAACATCGCGCAGCGTCTGCAGCCACGGCTGGATCTCAGGCAGTGACACGAAGTTGGCTGGCTCATCGAAGCAAAGCAGCGAGCCGCGCCGAAGGTGGCCGAAGACAGCAGCGTAGAGGATGAGGAGGACGCGCTGGCCTTCGGAAAGCTCCCCGAGTCCGTACTCGGCCTTGTGCTTTTCGTCACCGAACGCCACCATCAACAGCTTGACGTCCCCAAGGCGTTTGAACAGGAAATTGCGGAATCCTGGAAGGGCCTCGCGAAGATGTTCTTCGAGTGCCGCCCGCACGTCCGGACGCTCGGCATTCAAGTGCTCGAAGAACGACGCAAAGTTCAACCCTCTTCGCATCAGGAAGCTCTGGTCCTGCTTCGACACTGCGTCCATTTGAAATGGGTTCGGCTGGATGATCCAGAGTCCTTCGATGAATTCCTTGAACTCGCCGAGCCGGCCCATGCGGGGAGTCCGTGCTGAATCAAGATTTGTCAGGAATGACTGGTCTGAACGAAACGGGAATACCGGACCCTCCGCATCGTCCTCGTAATAGAGGTGAGCCTCTCCCTCTGAAAACCGATAGAGCGGCTCGCCATTGAAGCTGACGCTCTCCGAGCGGATGAACGGCCGTTCCTGCAGGCCCTGGGGGTGCTGGATTTCGAGCACGTAGTGATATGTGGCGTTGCTGTCGAACTGGAACTCCAGCTCGAAACGCTGCACGTCCCGCATCTCCCATTTTGTGCGGGTGTAGGAGAAAAGCTCGGTCGATGTTCTGCCGAGGACGATGAGGTCGCGCAGGTTTCCCAACACGTCAAGGACGGTGGTCTTGCCGCTCCCATTGTCGCCCAGCAGCAAGCTCAGCCGGGCCGGGCGCAGCTCGAAGTTCACCAGGGCTCGAAAGTTGTCGGCGAAGATTCGCGTAAGCATGTGGATTGGGTCGTGGATGACGTGATTCCAAGCCTGCCGGACTCTATCATGGGAGGCTGGCCTATACTCCCGGCATGCAGGCCCACCCTACCCCCGAGCCCCTGCGCGCCGGCGTGTTCGAGGCGCTGCGCGACCTGGCCCGGGAAGGGCCAGTCGAGGTGGACGTGCGCGGGAGCTGCATGGCGCCGCGGATCGCTGACGGCCAGCGGGTGCGCGTCGTGGCGGCCCGGGTCTACTGGCCCGGCGACATCCTGGCCTTTCAGTCCGGCGATGGCCGGCTCCGGGTCCACCGGCTGCTCGGCTGGGCGCCGGGCGGCCTCGTCACCCGCGGCGACCACTGTCCCTGCCACGACGGCGCGGTGCCGGCCGCCCGCGTCCTCGGCCGGGTCGAGCAGCGGGTGGGGCTCGCCGAGCGGGCGCGCGCCGTCCTGGACGTCCTCCGGCTGGTGCTCCACCGATGAGCTTCGGCGCCACTTTCCTGACCAATCCGGATCTCTTCCCGGCGCGGCGCTCGGGCGAGCCATGGGGCGACCGCTCGGCTGTGCTCGACCTGCCCGGCGGGCCGTATCGCTTCTCCGGCCTGAGCGCCGACCAGGAGGCCGGGGTGTTCGGCCGTTTCGGAGGTCTGCGGACGACCGCGGCCCCGGCCGTGGAGACCCCCGTCTTCCGCGCCTCTCCGGCCGACTTCCTGGAGATCGACGTGCGCGGCTGGGAGTACGGCCTCGACCTCGACGCCGGGCCGGACGCGCTGCGCATCGCGGGCCTCGACCTCCTCGGCCGGCTCGACTGGCGGCCGGGGCTCGCGGGCGCGCTCTGGACGTCCGTGGGCGGCGGCGACCGGTTTCCGGGGATCTTCGAGAACTTCTGCCGCATCCTGGTCGCCTACCGCCTGCACGAGCTGGGCGGCGCGGTCATCCACGGCGCCGGCCTGATGATGGACGGCGAGGGGCTCCTCTTCGCCGGACCCTCGGGCGCCGGCAAGTCCACGAGCTCCCGCATGGGACTGGAGCGCGGCCTCACCGTGCTGAGCGACGACCTGAACGCCCTGTTGCCGCCCGACGGGGCCGAAGGGGAGGGCCGCGTCCGGCTCGCCGGTCTGCCGTTCACCGGCGACCTCGAAGGCGGCCCGGCCGCGGTCGTCCCGCTGCGCGGCCTCTACCGGCTGGAGAAGGCCCCGGAGGACGCCCTCCGGCCGCTCGGCAAGGCCGAGGCCGTGGCCCTCCTCCTGGCCTGCTCGCCGTTCCTGAACGCCGACTCCCACCGCCGCGGCGAGCTGCTCTCCACCCTGCTCGCCCTGGCCGAGCGGATGCCCGCCTGGGAGCTGCGCTTCTCGCTTCGGGGCGGGATGTGGGATATTCTTACTGGACAATGACTTCGATCGATGGGAGCAGCATCCTCAGGCCGGCGTCCGACGTCCGCTTCCGGGTCGTGGACCGGGAGGCGGTCGTGGTGCGCCAGAGGAGCGCCGAGGTGCTGGTCATGAACGAGGTCGCGGCCCGCCTGCTCGCGCTGGCCGACGGCGTCCATCCGGTCTCCCACTGGCTCGACGTGCTGGTCGGCGAGTTCGAGGTCGACCGCGCCGCGCTGGAGAGCGACGTGATGGGCTTCGCCTCCGAGCTGGCGGACGAAGGGCTGTTGGAGGTCGTGAAGTGAGCTTCTCCGACGTCCTCCGGAAGACCTGGAGCGGGAACATCCTGTTCTCGGTCCTGGTCGAGCTGACCTACCGCTGCAACCTCGACTGCGTGTTCTGCTACAACGACCTCGGCCTGCGCGGCGAGCCGCTGACGAAGGACGAGTATTTCCGGTTCTTCGAGGAGCTGGCCGACCTCCAGGTCCTGAACCTGACGCTGTCCGGCGGCGAGCCGCTGGCGCACCCCGACTTCCTGGCGCTCGGCACCCGGGCGCGGGAGCTGGGCTTCGTGGTGCGGATCAAGTCGAACGGCCACGCCCTGCGCGGCGAGATGGCGCGGCGCATCCGCGACGAGGTCGATCCCTTCCTGATCGAGGTCAGCCTCCACGGCGCCAGGGCCGAGACCCACGACCGCCAGACCCGCGTGCCCGGCAGCTTCGAGCGCCTGCTCGCGAACGTCCGGGAAGTGCTGGACCTGGGCCTGCGGGTCAAGATCAACAGCACGCTCACGCGCTGGAACGAGGACGAGGCCGAAGGGATGCTCGACCTCGCCGCTTCCCTCGGCCTGCCGATCCAGATCGATCCCGAGGTCTCGCCGCGCGACGACGGCGACCGGAGCCCCCTGGTCCTCGCGCCGACGCGCGAGGGGGTCGTGCGGCTCTTCGCGCTCCAGGCGGAGCGGGCGCGGGCGGCGAACGGCGGCGAGCTCTCGGTGGCGCGCGGCGCCGACGACGGCACGCTGCCGGCCGGCGAGAAGCACTGCGGCGCCGGCTCGGCCGGCGTGGCCGTGGACCCCTACGGCAACGTCTACCCCTGCGTGCAGTGGCGGCGGCCGGTGGGAAACCTCCACAGCCAGACCATCCGGGAGATCTGGGCGGGCTCGACCGGCCTGAGCGAGGTGCGCGGGCTCACGGCCGAGGCCAAGCGGATCGTGGACGGCTACGGCCCGTCCGGCGGCTTCCTCAACTTCTGCCCCGGCTCGGCCGCCACGCGCTCCGGAGACCCGCTCGAGGTCTACCCGGAGGCGCTGCTGCGCATGGAGGTCACCGAAGAGGTGACGGGCAGGAAGAAGACCCTCCTGCCGATTCTCCGCTAGCTCTTGGCGCTAGCCCGTCAGGACGAGATCGGTCCCTGCGAGCAGAAGGCCACGTTGCCCTTGGCCGGCGGCACGGGGGAGCAGACCGCCGCCATGGCCTCCAGCGGCTCCCGGTACAGGATCCGCGGCGGCTCGTAGCGGCGTCGCTCCCAATGGCTGCCCGGGTTTCTGGCCGGTTCGCCGGCCGTGTCCCCGGCGTTGGGCTGGCTGAAGTCCATCCCCCCCATATCACCCCTATTCACCCGAGCTCCCGCCGCCTTCCGCCGGGGCGGGACCCCGACGGACGAGGAGAGACGGATCTCCAAGCAGATTGTAGATGTCCAGCATCCGTTCATCGCCTCCAAGCCCGCCGTACTCCCTGAGCGAGCGGATCACAGAATCACCCAACCGGTCCCCCGGCTCCGAGCTCAGCCGGTAGAAGATCTCCGCGAGCTGCCTCGCCTCGCCGTGGTAGGAGAGGCCGGAAGGGCCCCAGACCGCCGCGGCCCCGCCGGCCGCCTTCTTGACGAGGAGCTCTCCCAGAGAGGGTACGCCGGGAACCGCGAATCGGTTTATCGTGCAGGTCATCGCGGTGACGACCGGCAGCTTGTTGCCGTTGGTCAGGCCCGGGACGTCCGAGCTGGTGAGCAGCCCGTCGGACGAGAACCGGTCGAGACCGCCGTGGCCCAGGTAGTTCACCCAGGCAGCGCCGGTCTGGAGGCCCTGGAGCACCTCGGCGTGCGCGGTGCCGACCGGCAGGGCGGACAGGTAGATCTTGTCCGCCACGGAGCCCGCCGGCAGCAGGGTCGCGATGCGGTCGCTGTCGGCCGAGAAGTCGGCCGCGCCGTCCTGGCTGTCGGCGAGCATCAGGGCGTTCGCCGCCCAGGCCGGCTGTCCGGAGGCCTCGTAGGACTGGATCTTGTCCACGTAGGAATTCAGCTCGGCCGGCGTGAGCACCGGGAGCCGGCCGAGCGCCAGGTCGGGCAGGCCGTCGCCGGTGAAGTCGGCGAAGCGGTTGTCGGACGGGAAGAGCCCGCCTTCGCCCTGGATCATCAGCGGCGGCATCACGCAGTCGCCGTAGCCCTGCAGGTTGCGGTAGTCGAGGCTGCCCTCTCCGCCCAGGACCACGTAGCGCGGCGGCGTATCCCAGCTCTGGGTGTACTGGATGAAGGCCTTGAGAGCCTGGGGCGACGCGACGCCCTCGCCGAAGTTGTCCGCCACCTTGTTCAAGTTGACGACCATCGCCTGCAGACCCTGGTCCCGGCGCATCGCAGCCAGGCGCTCGGCCGGGATCTCGAAGCCGGACGGCACTACGATCAGCACGTCCGCCTGGTTCGAGGTCGCGACCACCTCGGGCGAGGTCCACTGCCGGACGGACGCGGGCGTCTTGAGCGCGCCCGGCCCGGCGGCCAGATAGCGGGTGTCGGGCGACGGGGTGAAGCTCGCCCGGTAGGTGCCAGGACTGGAGGGGTCGGCGTCCACGGTCGCGCCGGTCAGCCAGCGCGGCCGGAGCGGGTCGGAGACGTCCACCAGCCGGACGGTCGAGCCGGAGAAGCCGGTCGCCGTGACCGTGGAATTGCCGCCGCCGGTGAACGCGAGCGCGTCGCCCACCGCCGAGAAGGCGCGCGGGTAGTCGATCCGGAACCCGTCCACGTACTGGATGCTGAACGGCGCGCCGCCGCCCACCGTGGAGGTGACCGTCACCTGGTTGCCGGTCGGCTGGAGGACGCCGGAGGGCACCGGGAACGAGCTCTGCTGCGGCGCGATCCCCTGCCACTGCATCTCGCCGAGCGCGGTGCCGTTGAGCGAGACCGCGACCCGGTGCTCGCCTTCGACGTGCGAATCGGTGGCGCCCTGCAGGTTGACCGTCAGAGTGCCGTCTCCCGGCAGGAGGCCGGGCGCGTCGGCGCTGAACGTCTGATGGCCGAACGTCGGATCGCTGCCGACCAGGAACGCCCAGTACCAGTAGTCGGACTCGGGGTCGGGCGAGATGGCCGTGGCCGGGAAGGAGTCCACCTCGGACGCCTGCGAATCGGGGAACGAGCCGCCGGGGGTCGCAGCGGCCGGGCCGGCGGACGCCGCCTGCATGGTGATCCCGTCCTTGTTCGACTGCAGGCGGTAGACCGTGTCGCGGGTGTAGAGGCTGTCCACGGTCTCGCCGTAGAAGAAGATCCCGCGGGCGGTCTTCTGCTTGGCGTCGGCGTAGTCCGGATACCACGCCACGGCCATGCCGTTGCGGGTGAGCAGGAACCGGCCCTTGGCGATCAGCCGCTCGGCTTCGTCGGCCTTGGCGCCGAACCAGGCGGCGACCTGGGCGGAGGTCAGGTAGTAGAGACCGTTCTCGCGGATCGCCAGGCGGACGCCGTCGGCTCCGGGGACCCGGATCCCGTCGGCGGTCACCGTCCTGAGGCCGGCGGGCTCGTCATGCCCTTCGGCGGTCGCGAGCTTGATCCCGGCGTGCGGCTCGCGCTCGAAGCTCTCGACGGAACGGAAGCCCTCGGGCTTCTGCCACTCCGGACGCCCGGTGTAGGGTCCGAAGCGCTGCCGGCCGCCCGCCACCTCGACCTCCTCCAGGCGGTAGGTCTGGGATGAGCGCGGGTCGGCGCCCTCGTCGAGGAAGCGGTAGGTGCCGCCCTGGGGCGCGTGGATCAGGCCGGGCAGCAGGCCGTCGTGGACCTTCACGAAGCTCTTCGACCGGTCGTCCCAGCGCGAGAGGAAGAAGCCGGCGGTGCCGGCCTCGGAGGCGGTGGTCCACTCGACCTGCACGCCGCCGTTCTCGCCGGCATAGGTGTGGAACCCGGAGACCACGGCCTGGGTCAGCAGGCCCTGGGTCACGGCGAGCTCGCAGAGCGGGCCGAACGTGTAGGTGGCGCGGGTCTGCGAAGTGTTGCCGGTCTCGTCCACGAACGTGCCGTGGGTGCCATTGGTGGAGGAGGTGCCCAACCCGGTCGCCACGACGCGCTGTCCGCCGGAGGTCGGGGTGATGCGCACCTCATAGGCCAGCAGCGCGGTTGCGCCGGCCGCCACCGTGCCTGGGTTCCAGGTGATGTTACCGGTGCCGCCGGCCGCCGGCTGGCTGGTGATCGAGCCCTGGGAGACCTGGGCGGTGGTGGAGCCGTTGTAGGTCGCGCCGCTGCCGGGCACGTTGGAGGTCACCAGGTTCGACGACGAGAAGACGATCGGGTAGGCGGTGGGGTTCACCACCTTCACCGTCACCGTGACGCGGGACGTCTGGCCCACCTGTGGCGGGTTGGGCCCGCTGTCGTGCCGAAGGTACTGCTCCATGTACGGCTTGACCGGCGCCGCGCTGGCGTCGGTCGGCAGGTAGGTCCGGAACGTGTTCGGCGCCGGGTTGGCCGTCGGCGCGGTCACGGCGGGGTCCACCGCCTGTGAGTTGCTCATGTAGAACGTGGTGTAGTTGCCGTTCGGCGTGCCGGCGACCAGGTAGGACGAGATCGAGACTGTGCCCGTCCAGATGCCGTACTCGACCGAGTTGACGTCCGAGGTCCAGCCGGTGATCGCGGTGCGCGACCAGACGTTGTCGACCGACAGCGACCCGTTCGCGACGCTCTGCGTGAAGGTGCCGGACCCGGACCGGCTGTCGAACGTCATGGAGCCGACCGTGCCGCGGTTGCGGTCGTAGTCGAAGTCGTTTTCGTAGGCCGTGCAGCCCGAGGTGAGGTACGGGTGGACCGTGTAGCTGCGGTTGCTCGTCCCGGAGGCCGGCGGGTTGATGCCGAACTGGGCGGCGGAGTCGAAGTAGACGTTGAGCTCGGTGCCGCCGGAGCCGGAGTCGCCGTCGTGGGCGCGCAGGCCGATGGCGTTGATGTCGTCCGCGGCGGCCATGACGACCTCGACCTCCCAGTGGCCCGCGTAGATCTGGCTGTCCTGGATGCGGAGGTTGTCGACGAACAGGAAGTCGGGATTTCCCCCGCCGCTGGTATACCCGGTCACATGGATGAACCGGATCCGGGTGTTCGTGGCCTTGTAGGCGGTGAGGTCATAGTTCACGGTCGTCGCGGCGACGGTGCCCGTGTAGGTGGCCACGGTCAACCAGGAGCCGCCGCCGTTGGATGAGGCCTCGAGCCGGTACTGGTCGCCGACCTCGACGCCCGAGGTTCGGATATCGAAGGTGAGGGTGGGGGTGCCGAAGTTGGACAGGTCGGCCTGGCGCTCGATGCTCGGCGCAGCGCCGCCGTTGTCGCTCAGCCGCAGCTCGTTGCCGGTGATCCGGATGTCGCCGTTGTTGGCGGCGTTGTCGTCGTTGGTCTCAGTCCAGTTGGTGCCCCAGGTCAGCGTGCCGTCGTTGGTGGTGTAGGCGACCGCGCCGAAGTTGTCGCGGTAGCTGTCGAACGTCGTCGAGTCGTAGAACGTGATCCAGGCGTTGTCGGAGGCGGCCGGGAGCGTCAGGCTGCCGGTCGTGAAGCTGGGCGTCCGCGCCGCTCCCGTCGGATGGAACAGGTTGTACGTCGTCGTCGTGTTGTAGGTTGGGTTCGTGTTGCCGCGGTCACGGTCGCGACCCGCCGTGTCCTCATTGACCCCGCCGAGGCCGATGTCGGGGTCGAAGACCTCCAGCACGAGCCGGCTTACGCCGGGCGGGACCTCGACCCAGTACTTGTAGGACGTATTGATGCCGCCCGTGTCAGTGACGTAGTCGCCGTTCGCAGTGCCCGCAGTGTTCCCCTGCGGGGTGTGCAGCGAGCTGCTGCCCGTGGATGCGGCGGGCAGGAGGCGGGGCACGGCGAGGAATGCTGCGCCGGTGAGAAGGACAAGCCCGGCATGCCGGACGACGAGAGGAAGGCTAAGCGGCTTCATACACGACACCTCAACCCGATGTTCGGAGCTACACTACCAAGATAGGGAAAATTCCGGCTCCTGTCAATATCAGTGGTCGTGTTGTCCAGATTCGCTCAAACACCGCGCGAGGTGAGAACGATCTTGACGGTCCGCAGGAGGATGGACAGGTCGAGCCAGAGGGACCAGTTGGCCAGATAGGCGAGCTCGTAGCGCAGCTTGTTCTGCGGCGTGGAGTGGTAGTCGCCGTTGACCTGGGCGAGGCCGGTCAGTCCCGGCGCGATCGAGAAGCGTTCAGCATATCCGGGCACTTCCTGGAGATATCTCTGGACGAATCCTGGACGCTCCGGTCGCGGACCGACCAGGCTCATGGTCCCCTGGAGCACGTTGAGGAGCTGGGGGATCTCGTCGAGCCGGAAGCGGCGCAGGAAGGCGCCGATCGGCGTCAGGCGAGGGTCGCCCGGCTGCGACAGGACCTCGCCGGACTCGGCCTCGGCGTCCACCTGCATGGTGCGCAGCTTGAGGAGCGTGAACGGCCGCTGGCCGCGCCCGACCCGGATCTGGCGGTAGAGGACCGGGCCGGGCGAGGTGGCCCGCACCGCGGCCGCGCAGGCGGCGAGGACCGGCAGCGCGAGGACCGTGAGAACCGCGCCGCCGATCAGGTCGAGCACCCGCTTGAGCGGCCAGTTGATGCGCCATTCCGTCTCGCGCACGACCTCGACCAGCGGCAGGTCGTGCACCCAGCGGTAGCGCATGCGGCCGATCAGGCTCTCGAACGGGCCGGGCAGGAGGAGGACGTTGGTGTGCGCCGGGCGGCCGCCGGCGAGGCTGTCCAGAAGCCGGCTCTGCCAGGAGTCGTCGCTGCCGGCGAGGATGACGTCCTCGACCCGGCCGCTCGCGAGCAGGGCGGGCAGGTCGTCCGCCGTGCCCAGGCAGGGTCCGAGGAGGAAGTCGGTCCTCTCCTTCGGCGGCTCCTCGCCCGGACGCGGCACGAAACCGGCCACGCGCAGCCCGTGCCACGGGTGGAGGTGGAGCGCCTCGGCGATCTCCCGCGCCGCCTCGCCGCAGCCCACGATGGCGACCCGGCGCTCGCCGTGGCGCCCGGTGCGGTCGAGCAGCAGCCGCCAGGCGAGCAGGAGAGCGAAGTCGAGGATGAGATGGAGGAGCAGGACCGAGCGCGGGAAGGTCTGGTTGGCCAGGAAGTAGTAGCCCATCAGCGCCAGCCCCTGGCTGCCGACCGCGGCGGCGAGCCGGCGGGCTGTCTCGGGCCGGCCGCGCGGCCGGGGCGGGTCGTAGAAGCCGAAGAAGTAGAGCGCGCCGATCTGCGCGACGAGCACCGGCGCCCACTGCTCGAACAGGAAGAGGAGGCGGTCCTCGGGCAGCAGGCCCTGGGTGAACGGCAGGGGCAGGCGGATGCGGACGACGAACGCCGCGACGAAAGCGATCGCCGCGACGGTGGCGTCGCCGGCCGGGCGCAGCAACCGCCTCGGGGTCCGTTCGCCGCGCCAGGGTCTCATGGCGCGGACTTTATCTGATAGGCTGCCGCCCCGTCCGAGGAGCCCATGAAAGTCATCGAGCACCTGGCCAAGGCCGACCGGCCGCTGATCAGCTTCGAGATCATCCCGCCCATGCGCGGCGGGGACGTCAAGGGTCTGCTCGCGCTGATCGACGACCTGGTCAAGTACCGGCCGCCGTTCATCGACATCACGAGCCACGCCGCCGAGGTCCTGTACGACGAGACGCCGCAGGGCATCCAGCGCCGGGTCAAGCGCAAGCGGCCGGGCACGCTCGGGGTCTGCGCGCTGATCCAGAACAAGTACCACATCGACGCCGTGCCCCACATCCTCTGCCGCGGCTTCACGCGCGAGGAGACCGAGGACTTCCTGATCGAGCTGCGCTACCTGGGCATCGACAACGTGCTCGCGGTGCGCGGCGACGACAGCGGCTTCCAGAAGCCGCTCCAGTACGGCCGCAGCGCCAACGTCTACGCCTGCGACCTGGTGCGGCAGATCGCCGCGATGAACCACGGCAAGTACCTGGAGCAGGACCTGCTGGACGCCGAGCCGTCCGACTTCTGCATCGGCGTCGGCGGCTACCCGGAGAAGCATTTCGAGGCGCCGAACCTGCGGCTCGACGCGCGCCACGTCAAGGACAAGATCGAGTCCGGCGCCGATTACGTGGTGACCCAGATGTTCTTCGACAACCGGCACTACTTCCGCTACCTGGAGGTCTGCCGGGAGGAGGGCATCCAGGCGCCGGTCATCCCGGGCCTGAAGATCCTGACCTCCCAGAAGCAGCTCACCACGATCCCGAAGAACTTCTTCGTGGAGATCCCGGACGCGCTCGCCGACGCCATGCTGGCGGCGAAGCCGGAGCACGCGGTGGACGTCGGCGTCGAGTGGGCGCTCCAGCAGAGCCAGGAGCTGCTCGCCCGGGGCGCCTCCTCGCTCCACTTCTACGTCATGCAGAGCGCCGCGGCGATCAAGAAGCTGATGGAGAAGCTGAAGATCTGAAAGGACCCAAAGGGCCGCAGGGACTGCAAGGACGAGAAGGAGATCTGCTGTCCCTGAGGTCCTTGCAGTCCCTTGGGTCCTTTGCTATCCTGTCCGCTGCATTACGAGCGGTCCGGTCCTTCGGGGACCGGGCTCGGCAACCTGGGACGGACACCCAAGGTGCCCTCTCGCTGAAGCGAGGATGCGGCCGCCTCCGGCGGCAACCAAGTGTCCGTAGCGAAAGCCCGTCTCGTGATGCATTCCGAGGCGGGTTTTTTGTTGCCCGCCGCCTGATCCCAAGGAGGGAACTGTCTTGTCGGATTCCATCTTCGATGTCCCCGTCCCGGCCCGGCCGGCCGACCTGGAGGCGCGCACCGCGTCTCTGCTCGCCGCGCTCGACGAGCGCATTCTCGTGCTCGACGGCGCCACCGGCACCGCGCTCCAGGGCGTGACTCTCACCGCCGACGACTTCGGCGGCCCCGATCTCGAAGGCTGCAACGAGAACCTCTGCGAGACCCGGCCCGACGTGGTCGACGGCGTCCACGAGGCCTATCTCTCCGCCGGCTGCGACGTCGTCGAGACCAACTCCTTCGGCGGCACTCCGCTCGTCCTGGCGGAGTACGGCCTGGCCCACAAGGCGTTCGACCTGAACGCCGCCTCGGCCCGCATCGCCCGCGCGGCCTGCGCCCGATACGACCGCGACGGCCGGGTCCATTTCGTCTGCGGCTCCATGGGACCGACCACCAAGGCCATCTCGGTGACCGGCGGCATCACGTTCGAGGAGCTGATCGAGCACTTCCGGGTCCAGGCGCTCGGCCTCATGGCCGGCGGCGCCGACTACCTGCTCCTCGAAACCGCCCAGGACACGCGGAACATCAAGGCCGGGCTCATCGGCATCGAGCGCGCCTTCGCGCAGGCCGGCTGGAAGATCCCGGTCGCGGTCTCGGCCACCATCGAGACCACCGGCACCATGCTCGGCGGCCAGGACGCGGAGGCGCTCGCGGTCTCGCTCCTCCACGCCGACCTGCTTTACGTGGGCCTCAACTGCGCCACCGGCCCGGACCTGATGACGGACCACGTCCGGACGCTCTCCGAGATCTGTCGCACGCGCGTGGCCTGCGTGCCGAACGCCGGCCTGCCCGACGAGGACGGGCGCTACACCGAGGGGCCGGACGTGTTCGTCCGCGCCTTCACGCGCTTCCTCGACGCCGGCTGGCTCAACCTGGTCGGGGGCTGCTGCGGCACGACCCGGGACCACGTGAGCGCGTTGGCCGGACTGGTCCGGGGCCGGGCGCCGCGCCGCGTCCCGCACCACCACCGGTCGCTGGTCTCCGGCCTGGAGGCGGTCGAGCTGACCGAGGACAACCGGCCGCTCCTGGTCGGCGAGCGCACCAACGTGCTCGGCAGCCGCAAGTTCAAGCGCCTCATCCAGGAGGCCCAGTACGAAGCGGCGGCCGAGGTGGGCCGCGCCCAGGTCCGCGCCCAGGCCCAGGTGCTCGACATCTGCCTCCAGGATCCGGACCGCGACGAGATCGGCGACATGGAGGCCTTCCTCGGCCGGCTCGTGCGCATGGTCAAGGCGCCGCTGATGATCGACTCGACCGACGCCGCGGTCATGGAGCGGGCTCTGACGTACTGCCAGGGCAAGTCGGTGCTCAACTCGATCAACCTGGAGGACGGCCGGTCCCGTTTCGAGAAGGTCGTGCCGCTCGCGAAGCGCTTCGGCGCGGCGCTGGTCGTCGGCCTGATCGACGAGAAGGGCATGGCGGTCACGGTCGAGCGCAAGGTGGAGGTGGCCCGCCGCAGCTACCAGATCCTGGTCGAGGAGATGGGCGTCGCGCCCGAGGACATCTGGTGGGACGCGCTGGTGTTTCCCTGCGGCACCGGCGACGCCGCCTACCTCGGCTCGGCGGCGCAGACGGTCGAAGGGGTGCGCGCCGTCAAGGAGCTCTACCCGGACACCCGGTCGGTCCTCGGCGTGTCGAACGTCAGCTTCGGCCTGCCGAACGCCGGCCGCGAGGTGCTCAACTCGGTCTTCCTCTATCACTGCACGAAGGCCGGCCTCGACGCGGCCATCGTCAACACCGAGAAGCTGGCGCGCTACGCCGACATTCCGACGGAAGAGCGCGAGCTGGCCGAGGCGCTGATCTTCCTGCCGGTCGGCGATGTCGAGGCGGGCAACAAGGCGGTGGAGGAGTTCACGGCCTTCTTCCGCGGGCGGACCTCCGGCGCCGGGGTGAAGCCGCGCGCCGAGCTGCCGCTCCCGGAGCGCCTGGCCCGCGCCGTGGTCGAAGGGAGCAAGGAGGGGCTGGAGGCGGACCTGGAGACGGCCCTCGCCGATCCGCGCTGGCCGGCGCCGCTCGACATCATCAACGGCCCGCTCATGGCCGGCATGAGCGAGGTGGGACGCCTGTTCAACGACAACCAGCTCATCGTGGCCGAGGTGCTGCAGAGCGCCGAGGTCATGAAGGCGGCGGTGTCGTACCTCGAGCCCCACATGGAGAAAGTCGAAGGCGGCGGCTCGACGCGCGGCAAGGTCCTCCTCGCCACGGTCAAGGGCGATGTGCACGACATCGGCAAGAACCTGGTGGACATCGTGCTCTCGAACAACGGCTTCACGGTGGTGAACCTGGGGATCAAGGTGCCGTCGGAGCGCCTGATCCAGGCGGTGCGCGAGCACCAGCCGGACGTGATCGGCCTCTCCGGCCTGCTGGTCAAGAGCGCGCAGCAGATGGTGGTGACGGCCGGCGACCTGGCGGCGGTGGGCATCGACACGCCGCTCCTGGTCGGCGGCGCGGCGCTCACCCGGCGCTTCACGCACCGGCGGATCGCGCAGTCCTACACCGGCCTCTGCACCTACGCCAAGGACGCCATGCACGGCCTGAAGCTGGTGGAGCGGCTCCTCGATCCCTCGGCCCGGCCGAGCCTGGAGGAGGAGGTCGCCTCGCTGATCCAGGCGGACACGGTGGAGGCGGCCGCCTCCGAAGCCGAGAAGAGCGGCGCGGCGCCGGCCATCCACGAGGTGCGCAGGGATCTGCCCGTCCCGCCACCGCCGGACGTGGAGCGGCACGTCCAGGAGCTGGATCTCGACGAGGTCTGGTCCTACCTGAACCCGCAGATGGTCTACGGCAAGCACCTGGGTCTCAAGGGCTCGGTGAAGCGGCTGCGCGAGGAGGGCGATCCGAAGCTGGCGAAGCTGGAGGCGGTGATCGAGGAGCTCAAGGGCGTGGCGCGCGAAGGAGGGATGACGGCGCGGGCGGTCTGGCGCTTCTTCCCGGCGCGGACCGAAGGCAACCGGGTGACGCTGATCTGTCCGGAGACCGGCAGGCCGGTGGCGTCCTGGGACTTCCCGCGCCAGGACCGCGAAGGCGGCCTGTGCCTGGCGGACTTCGTCCTGCCCGACGATATCGGCGATCATGTCGCGCTCTTCGTGACCACCGCCGGCGACGGCGTGCGGGAGCGGGTGGAGGCCTGGAAGGCGCAGGGCGAGTATCTGAAGAGCCACGCCTACGCGGCGCTGGCGCTGGAGACGGCGGAAGCGGCGGCGGAATCTCTCCATGCGAAGCTGCGCGCGGCCTGGGGCTTCCCGGACGGACCGGAGATGAGCCTGGAGGACAAGCTCGCGGCCAAATACCACGGCAAGCGCTACAGCTTCGGCTATCCGGCCTGCCCGGATCTCGCCTTCCAGCGCGAGCTGTTCCACGCCTTGCGTCCGGAGGAGATCGGCGTCCATCTGACCGAAGGCGACATGATGGACCCCGAGGCGAGCGTCTCGGCCCTGGTGTTCCACCATCCGGATGCGAGGTACTTCGGGGTGTAGGTAGGCGGGTTGGCTCCAGCGCTCGTATACTGGAAGACGTCCCGGTCCGGGACGCCAGAAGGAGTTTGCCGACATGCACGAGTCCGGGCACAAGGGGCCGCAGTACGATCCGCTTCCCGACCCGCTCCCCGAAGAGGACGACCTGGCGCTGAGACCGCAGGAGGAGGCGCCGGATCTCCTCGGGCCGGACCCGGAGCCCGAGCTTCTGGGCCCCGCCCGGAGGCCGGACCGCTCCTGGGGGACGCTCTCGGCCGCCGCGGTGCTCACCGTGGCCCTGCTGGGCGCCTTCCTCTGGTTCCACCGGGCCGACCCTCCGAGGACCGATCCACCTCCCTACGCTCCGCCTCCCGTGACCGCCGCGCAGCCGGCCGCGCCGGCTCCCGCGATCGTGGAGCCGGACCCGCCGCCTCCGGCCGAGACCGAGATCGTCGAGGAGCCTGCCGAGCTGGACGAGGACGTTCCCGTCGAGCCGGAGGAGCCGACGATCGAGATGGCTCCGGGCCCGGCCCGCACGCCGCCGCCGGTCCAGGTCGCGGAAGTGGTCGAGTCTCCGGAGCCCGAGCCGGCTCCGAAGACGACGGCCAGGCCGGAGCGGCCCCGTTCCGCCGAGCCGGTGCGGGTCGCCGAGGCGCACCGCGTCGAGGCCCCGGTCGCGCCTCCGGCTCCGAAGCGGTCCGTGTACGGGCCTCCCGCCGACCGCATGGCCGGCGTTCTCCGTCCCGGGCCCGGCGTCGAGATGCCGGTGCCGCTCGACCTGCCCCGGGTGCGCTACCCCCAGGCCGCCCGCGGCAGCGGCCTCAAGGTGGACATCCACCTCGATCTCCTCGTGGACGAGCGGGGCCGGGTGGTCGAGGCCCTGGTGCGCGAGGGCGATCCCGGCGATCCCGGCGAGCTGGGCTTCAACGAGGCCGCGGTGCAGGCGGCGCTCGACACCCGGTTCCAGCCGGCCACCCGCTGGGACCTCCCGGGCAGGGCCTGGACCGAGCTGATCCTGGAATTCGAAGAGCCGCGGCTTGAGCCGGAGCCCGGACGGTAATATTCTTTCAGCACCGACGCCTGAGAGAACATCGACCGTCCGACCCCCGGGAGGCGCAGGACGTGGCCCTGCTCCACGAGCACATCGAAGGCAAGTACGAGATCCTCGAAAAGCTCAAGGAAGGGGGGATGGGGGCCATCTACAAGGTCCGCCATCGCCTCCTGGACGAGGTGCGCGTCGTCAAGGTGATCCGCTCCCACATGGAGCCCACCGGCGAGAACGGCGAGCGCTTCCTGCGCGAGGCCCGGGTCGCCATCCGCCTGCGCCACCCGAACATCGCCGCCCTCCACGACTTCGCCATCGCCGAGGACGGCAACGCGTTCATCGTCATGGAGTTCATCGACGGGCGGAACCTCCTGGAGATCCTCCACGGGCACGGTCAGCCGCCGATCTCGCTCACCCTGGAGATCGCCCGCCAGTCGCTCCGGGCCCTGGGCTATCTCCATCGCCAGAAGATCGTCCACCGCGACGTCTCGCCCGACAACCTCATGCTCACCCGGGACGTGGATGGCCACGCCCAGGTCAAGCTGATCGACCTCGGCATCGCCAAGGCGGCGGAGAGCACGGGCGCCGGCTTGACCACGACCGGCATCTTCCTCGGCAAGCCGCGCTACGCCGCGCCCGAGCAGTTCGGCACCGCGCCGCTCGACTCCCGCAGCGACCTCTACTCGTTCGGCATCGTGCTCTACGAGCTGCTCACCGGCCGCAACCCGATCACCGGACAGGACCCGGCCTCGTACATGGCGGGCCACCTGTTCCGGCCGCCCGTGCCTTTCGAGGAGTCCGACCCGCAGGGCCGCGTGCCGGCCGAGCTGCGCCGGGCCGTCTTCCGGGCCATGGCCAAGAAGCCGGAGGAGCGCTTCGAGTCCGCCGAGGACTTCGCCTGGGCCCTGACCCTGCTCCAGGACCGCTTCCCGCTGACCGGCCGCGAGCTGGAAGGCGTGTTCGACAATGCGCTTCCGGCCCTGACCGAGCCCATCCCCCTGCCGGCCCAGGGCTCGACGCAGGACCGCCTGGACCGCGAGTTCCTGATGACCCGGACCCCGCCGCCGACCGCCGCGACGCTCCGGCTGGTCGAGCCACCCCCGCCGGCGCCTCCACCAGCTCCTTCTGCTCCGGCGGTCCGGCCGGAGGACCTCGACGCCACGCGGGTCCTGGCCAGCTCGCCGATGCGCCCGCGGGAGGAGAAGGAGGAGTCGCTGCTCGACGCGACCTGGCTCACGGTGCCCCGGTCTCCGGAGGAGCCTCCGGTCGTCGAGAAGGAGACCGCCGGCTCCGGACGGAGCGCGCTGCGGGCCGTCCTGATGGCGGCCACCGCGGCCCTCCTCGTCGTCGCGGTCTGGCTCGGCTGGCGGGTCCTGGAGCAGAAGCAGATCAAAGCCGAGGTCAAGGCCGAGTCGCCGGCCCTGGTGCCGGCCCCGGGCACGGTCCCTGCCAGTCTGACCTCCGAGCCCACCCCGACCCCGGCCGGCCCCGTGGAGACCCCGACCGTGGACATCCCGGAGCCCACTCCGACCCCTGTCCAGGCGGCCCCGTCTCCGACTCCGACCCCGGAGAAGCCGCCCCGGCCCCGCGTGGTCGATCCCGAGGACCAGGTGGCGGTCGGCAAGGCCGAGGCGGTCGAGCCGATGAAGCCCGGCGACCTGATCCGGCCGGGCTTGCCGAACGTCCAGCCCCCGGTGCCGGACCAGCTCGCCAGCCCGGTGTCTCCCGCGACGGTCGAGGCCGGCCGTCGGGTCACCGTGCAGGTCCGGGTCCTGGTGGACGAGAACGGCCGGGTGATCGACGCCAAGATCCGCGGCCGCAGCCAGCCGGATTTCGACCCGGCAGCGCTCGACGCCGCCCGCCGGACGACATTCTTTCCCGCAACCCGGGACGACATCCCGGGCAGGATGTGGACAGAGCTGAATTTCGAGTTCTAGGAAGGCTTCCCAAATCGGACAAAGACGGTTATGATCCGTCCTGCATGGTCTTTCTCCTTTAATGGGGTGAGGGGCCGTGTCGGTGATCCCGCACCGGCACGGCCTCTTATTGTCTCATCCCTCTTTCCTTCATCCGGGCAGGACTCCTGGACGACCCCGAGGCCTGGAACGTATAAAAGGCCAGCACAGCTCGTCGGAGCCGTCTTGAAAGGTGCTCGCATGAAGTGCAAGAAGTGGATGCCCCTCCTCCTGCTGCTCCTCCTCCCGGCTCCCTCCGCGCAGGCCGCCGCCAGGAAAGCCGACGCCCGGACGCTCCTGGGCATGGCCGAGACCGGCCTCTCGCAGACGGTCCGCGCGGCCCACGCCTCCGGCGGGCGGCTCGATCCGGCCCGGTCCGAGCAGCGGCCGTTCTGGGCCTCCCTGGACAAGATGGGTCCCGCGCTCCAGCGCGTGCGGACGGGGATGGCGGCCCGCGACAGCTCGTTCTTCCGCGCCCTGGAGGACGGCAGCGCCGTGCTCGCGGAGCTGAAAGTGGTCTGGGCCCGCACGGGCGCGCCCGACACCGCCGTCTCCGGCGCGCTGCGCGTGCTCTCCTCCTCCTATGAGCTGCTGCGCACCGGCTACGGCCGCGAGGCGGTGCGGCACCGCATGGGCCTCGCGCTCCTGCCGGCGGAGCGCGAGCGCTTCCTCCGCATCCAGCGCACCCAGGAGCGCCTGGCCCAGGTCCTGCGGGATCTGGAGGAGCGCGCCCGCCGCCGCGGCGACGAGGCGACGAGGGCCGAGCTCGACCGGATGGTCCAGGACGCCTGGCGCGTCGCCTCGGCCCAGCTCACCCTGAACGCCTATCTGAACGCGCTCATCCTCGCCGACGACCAGCGCGGCGAGTGGACCGCGAACGCCCAGTACGCCAGCGCCGACGACCACGACGAGTGGCAGGAGGCGGGCACGGTGGTGGAGGAGCTGTACGTCGAGGCCGACATCGGCCAGGTGTTCATGGTCGATCTGGGCGACGTCAGCGAGCCCGAGTCGCCGGCCGCGCCGGGCGCCCCGTCTCCGGCGGTCACCAACCTGAGCCCCTCGGCCCTGTCCTACCTCGACGAGCCCACGGAGGTGCCGGAGGATCTGGCCGAGGCGGTGGAAGCCTACGAGCCTTCCCCGGTCCTGGTGGAAGGGACGGACGACGTCGATCCGGCGGCGGAGGAGGAGACTCTCGCCGAGGAGGAGATGGTGGCGGACGAGGCCGGCGCCGAGGAGGTCTCCGACCTGACCGTCTACGAGGACATCGAGGACCCCGAGGCCCAGCCGGCCGAGGAGCTGGCCGGGGAGCCTGAGGCGTCGGCCACCGAAGAGACCGCTCCCGAGGTCCTCGAGGTGGAGGATCTCCCGATCGATCCTGCCGTGAAGGCCGGGGAGGAGACGGCTCCCGCCGCCAAACCCGACGAGAAGAAGGAGACCGCGAAGGCCGACAAGCCCGCTCCCCAGCCCGCCCCGAAACCGGCTCCCAAGCCTTCCGGCAAGGGGTCGAAGAAGAAGAGCGCGAAGCCGCCCGCGTGAGCTAAGATCCCTCCTTTCCGTCAGGAGGTGGAAGCAGCATGGGTCTTCTCAGCGGCACCGTCAGCGTCACCCGGTTCAACGTCTCCGTGCCCCCCGAGGGCCCGGACTTCGAGCGCGCCCGGTTCTGGGCGATCGAGCCCGGCTCCGAGGTGCGCGAGCGCATGGGCTTCATCCCCTTCGAGATCGAGGCTCCCTACGAGATCGGGCAGGGGCGCTGGGCCTTCCGGGTGCGGATCGACAAGATCCGGGCGGACCCCACCGCGGTCCGGGAGCGCACGAAGGAGCTGATGCGGGCCGAGATGGAGACCTCCGGCCGGCCGTTCATCGGCGCCAAGACGCGCAAGAAGCTGCGCGAGCTGGCCGAGTCCGAGCTCTGCTCCATGCAGGCGCCGCGCACCAAGATCATCGAGGGGTGTATCGACGGCACCGTGCTCTACGTCGCGAGCACGGCCAAGACCTTCCTCGGCACGGTCCTCACCCTGCTGCGCCAGGCCGGCGTGGAGGCCGACTTCAAGGCGCCGTGGCTCGACGAGGCGCCCGAGGCCGACGAGATGAGCGACGTGGTGATCCCGAAGGAGCCCGGGCAGTCGGTGCTCGGCTGCCGGTTCCTGCGCGCGCTCCTGGAGGAGCCCGAGGTGATGGTGGAGCCCGAGACCGGCAGCGTCCGTCTCGCCACGCGCGAGGCCAAGGCCACGCTCACCGGCGCCGTGCTGCACGACCTCTTCCGCTTCCTGGAGGAGGGAGCGGAGATCCTCTCGGCCAAGATCCACGTCGGTCCGGTCCTGATGCGCTTCGACGCGCTCTCCTACCGGCTCAACGGCGTCAAGCTGGAGCCGGTCCGCAACGAGCACTGGACCGTGGACATGGATCAACGCCTGGAGCAGATCGCGACCGTCTTCGAGGCGCTCGACACCAAGTACCGCGAGCTCAAGGACAAGATGAACGCGGCGCCCTCGGGCTCGGACGCCGCGGTCGAAGAGCCGCCGTTCGAGGTCGCAGCCACCTCCTCCTAGAGGTCGCGGCTCAGGCCGGGTTGCAGACGTGGATGACGCCGTCGCACCGGATGATCTCGACGCCCTTGAGATCCTGATGCCGGCAGTTGCCGCTCGGGCTGGTGCACGAGATGCTCGGATTGAACCAGCAGGTCTCCGTGCACGAGGCCATGGGAACGGGCGACGGCATCGGCTTGGAGAAAGAGGCACCCTGAGCACCGTCGAACGACTTCAGATCGGCGGCCGAGGCGCCCCAGGACAGGCTGCAGGCCAGCACGAGGAGCAGGGCGGAAACGAAGAGAGCTCTGCGCATCGGGAAGTCTCCTGAAGAAAGGCAGGGTACGGCGTGCACCCTCCACCTTTTCCGGTGCGCGCCAGCGTTCCAGGCGAGCCCTGACGCTTCGACGCCCCGACGGACAGCCATCTGAGCCCGAAAACCCTTGCCGGAAGGGCCGAAACGCTGCGGAATCGCAGATAAGCTTGTCTTTCGCCGTAGAACGTTGTTTTTCCCCATAGAACGTTGAATCGGCGCATAGAACGTTGTCCCGTCCTATAGAACGCTCGTTTGCCACGTAGAACCGTATTTCCCCGTGGATAAGCCGATTTTTCCCCGTAGAACCTCGAATCGCCGCATAGAAGCTTCTCTTGGGCCATAGAAGCTGAAATCGTCGGGTATAAGCCTGTTTTCTCTCATAGAACCTGAAAACGCCGCAGATAAGCTTACGTCGCCGTATAGAACGTTACCGAGCCTCCAGGAACGTTGCCTCGCCTCCTATCATCCCTTCTCGCGTCAGACAGTCCCTTTCCTCCCCTGGGACCGCCGGCGAAACTCTTCCTCCCTATATACAGTTGCCGCAGCAGCCCTTTTCGTGACAAGGACCCCAAAATCCCCGAGGCCGATTTTCAGAGGGGGTGATTTTGGTCGAATTTGTGCCTTTTTCAAGGAGACCGACTCAGCCCGCCTGTCGGGAGGAGGCGGGCGGTTGACATCTGAGGCTACGCAGGCCTAGACTTGCTAAGTCTCAGGTTTCAAGAAGCTTGCGTCGATCGTGGCTGTGGAACATAGGAGCATGTGTGATTCAAACACGAAGACCGTGCCACGAAAGGAAATCATTTCGTGTGGATCATGATAGCGGGTCCTTATAGAACTGGCGCCAAGACCCAAGGCGATCGAGAGGCCAACCTTCTCGCCCTCAACCGCACCGCGTACCAAGTGTTCCGCAAGGGCCACGTCCCGATTCTCGGTGTCAACCTGGCCCTTCCAATGATACAAGCTGCTGGCCCTGAGATGTACGATTCGGTCATGATGCCGCTCTCCCTCGCCTTGGCGGATCGCTGTGACGCCATTCTTCGCATTGAAGGTTTCTCTCCCGGTGCGGACGACGAAGTCGAACGGGTCCGAGCGCGCGGGGGACGCGTTTATCACAGCGCTGCGGAGATCCCGGATGCGGTGGATGCCAGCTGACAGCGCTAGAGCCTCGCGCGAGGCGGGTCCGCCTGGGAGACGCCAGCTCCTTTTCATTCAGGGCGGCGGCGCCGGCGTCCATGACGAATGGGACAACAAGCTGGTCGAGAGCCTTCGCCGCGAGCTGGGATCGGATTATGAGGTCCGCTATCCGCGGATGCCGAACGAGGACGACCCAGGCTACGCCGCATGGAAGGCGACAATCGAGATAGAGCTCGCGGCTCTGGACAGCGGCGCGGTTCTCGTCGGCCACTCGGTCGGCGCCACGATATTGATCAACGCGCTTGCCGAGACGTCGTCAGAGCCGGAGTACGGCGCGATCTTTCTCCTGGCGGCACCCTTCGTCGGCGAGGGCGGCTGGCCCGCCGGAGATCTGGACACGCCGCGGGACCTCGGTGCGCGCCTCCCGAAGGATGTCCCAATCTATCTGTACCACGGGCTCGACGATGAGACCGCGCCGGTCTCGCATCTCGATCTCTATTCCCGAGCGATTCCGCAGGCCCGCGTCCATCGCCTACCCGATCGCGACCATCAGCTCAACAATGATTTGAGAGAGGTCGCCGCGGCGATCCGGTCGCTGGAAACCTGATTCTGAGCGGGAATCATGAAGCGACTTGCCTTCATCACGGGCGCCAAATCCGGCATCGGCAAAGCTGAACGCGCGAGTCGTTGGGAAGGCGGGGACGCGGCGGTCGCGTCCCCGCGAGGGCCAGGCCCCGGGAAAATCAGTAGAGGATCAGTAATAGTCGGGGCAGACGTACATGTGCCCGTCACACATGATGTAAAAGAAATCGCCCTTGCCGCCTCCCGAGCAGTTCCCCGTCGGGCTGGTGCAGGTGATCAGGGGCGCGCTCGGATCGTTGGGGTCCGGCCAGCACTGAAGGGTGCAGGAGGTGGCCGAAACGGAGCCGGCGGCCGGTCCGAGGATCCGGGCCTCCAGGTCGCGGAGCTGCAGCTCGCTCGGCGTGGAGCTCGGCACGGCCCAGGCGGCGCCGAGGGCCATGGACAGGAGGAGGGCCGTCAGGACAAGGGTCTTTTTCATGAATCTCTCCTGGGGAGGTCCGCCGAAGCGGCGTTCCTCCGGCAAATCAAGAAATCAGGGCGCGGCATGCGCCCATCTATTCTTCAGGGTGCTCATGGCAGGGCCGGGCGAGCCGTGCTGAATTGAAAGCTGAAGGTTGGCTTCGGAAGGAGAGGAGGCTATTCTAGATGGTGCGGAGACACTCCAGGATCTTCGAATCCCTCCTGGCAACCGCCTCGAGAGGCTAAGGGGGAACCGGGAGGGTCAGTACAGCATCAGGATCAACGACCAATGGCGTATCTGCTTCAAGTGGTCGGAGGGTGGTGCTGACGACGTAGAGATAACCGACTATCACTAGGTATTGGAAGAGGGTGCGAAGTGGCGAAAAAGTTTCCTCCAATTCACCCTGGCGAAATCCTCCTGGAGGAGTTCTTGCGCCCCATGGGAATCAGCCAATATCGGCTGGCCAAAAGTATCAGCGTTCCCCCTCGGCGCATCAACGAAGTTGTTCATGGGAAGCGGAACATAACCGCGGATACTGCCCTGCGACTCTCCCGGTTCTTCGGTACAAGTGAGAGATTTTGGTTGAATCTTCAGACTCGATACGATCTGGAAGTGGAAAAGGATCGCCTTGGAGATCGACTCGAAACAGAAATCATACAGTATGCTCATGCTTCGTAGGCCATCGAGAGGACGGCGGCGTTGGGCGTCAGAGCACGGCTTGGGAGCGTGACCCGATGAAGATGAACCGTCTCATACCGATGCTGCCCGTAAAAAGCATGGCAGCCAGCGTCGAGTTCTACCGGAAGCTCGGATTCAGCGTCGAGCAGAGGAACGATCATTGGGGCTGGGCCATGCTCTGCTTTGACGAATGCCGCCTGATGGTGGATCAATCGATCAACCAGGATCCGGATGCGCCACGGCAATCCGTTCTCTATCTGTATCCCGAGGATGTCGTGGACTATCACCGGCAGGTCCGGGAGAACGGACTGGCCATCCCCGACCTGGATAGCACGTTTTACGGCATGACCGAGTTCCGACTCGACGATCCGGACGGCAACCGGTTGTGGATCGGGCAGAGCAGCCCGAAACCCTAGAAGGGGCGCAGGGGCGCGCGGCCGCGCCCCTGCCGGTCAGGCGGGGGGGCGATCCCGCATCCACGTTTCTGGAGCTCGGTGCGGGTGGTCAGAGCCCGGGGCACACCTGGACGTGACCGTCGCAGTTGATCCATTCGAGCCCCTTGACGGTGGGGTGATGGCAGTCGCCGACCTGGCTGGTGCAGGTGATGGTCGGATCGAGGTAGCAGGAGATGGTGCAGGGGCCTGACGGCGGCGGAGGCGGCGGGGTCGGCTTGGCCATGGGCACGGCGCCCTGGACGCCGTCGAGCGGCTTGAGCTCGGCGGCCGAGGCGCCCCAGGACAGACCGCAGGCCAGGAGCAGGAGGAGGGTGGAGGCGAATAAGGCTCTGGTCATCAGAGGTCTCCTTCCCAGAAGGAGGAGGGCGCGGCGCGCACCCTCCCAACTCTCTGGGTGCGCGCCGCTACGCAGGCCGAGCCTCTAGAACCTCGCGGCCCAGGTGAGCCGGTAGCTCCGGGCGGGCTGGCGGTAGTACTGCGCGTCGCCCAGCTCGCTCTCGGCCACCGGGTCGCGCTCGTCGGTCAGGTTGTAGCCGTCGACCCGCAGCTCCCAGGTGCCGAACCGGTAGCCGAGGCCGGCCGAGATCAGGTCGTAGGCCGGAGACAGGGCGGTGTTGCGCTTGTTGAGGTAGCGGTCGCCGGTCCGGTTCCACGAGGCGAAGCCGACCAGGCCGTGGTCCGGAGACCAGATCAGGGCGGCGCTGGCCAGCTCGCGGGCCGACATCTCCAGCCGGTTGCCGTCGAGCTGCGTCGGCACGCCGTCGAAGTCCTGCACGTAGTCCTCGAAGATGGCGTCGTGCCAGGCGTAGGTGCCGCGGGCGATCAGGTCGTCCAGGAAACGGTAGTCGAGCTCCAGCTCGGCGCCGCGGAAGCGCTCGTTGCCGGCGTTGACCAGGCCCGGGAGGCCGCCGACGTCCTGGGCGACCACGAGGTTCTTGAAGTCCATCTGGAAGCCGCTCAGCTCCCAGTTGAAACGGTCGTGCCGGCCCTTCAAGCCCACCTCGTAGCTGTTGGCGGTCTCGGGCTCGAGGATCTCGGGCTCGGCCTCGGGGCCGAAGTCGAGGGCCGCCGGCTTGTAGGTGTTGCGGTAGTCGGCGTAGATCCAGATGCCGTTCGCATCCTGCTGCCAGGCGAGCCAGCTCACGCCCACCACGCCGCTGCCGCGGGTGACGTTGCGCGTGTCCTGGCCCTCCTCCTCTTCCTCTCCCTCGGGCTCCTCGCCGTTGAGCGGCTCCTCGCCGGCCTCGCGGTCCTCGGCGGTGTAGTTCAGGCGCGCGCCGACCATGAAGTGCAGCCGCGGGTTCGGGTCCCACTCGGTCTGCAGGTAGACGCCGGAGAAGTTCCGCTCGTCCTCCATGTCGAACTCCATCTGCGGCTCCTGGCTGGAGTCGGCCGGCTCGGTGCGGCCGTTGAGCGGCGCGAAGTAGGTGAAGGACTCGCTCTCCGCCTCGGCGCGGCCGAAGAGGTGGTCGAAGCCGGCGATCACCCGCGCGTTCGAGCCCAGGGGCATGGTCAGGTGGGTGTCGAAATAGGCGTCGTCGGTCTCGAGCTCCTGCTCGTAGCCCACGGAGTTCGGGTCGCTGTTGGAGATGCTGGCGAGGAAGCCCCGCAGCGTGTCCCGCTTCGAGTGGGTCAGGGCCAGGGTGGAGGACCAGGCGCCGCGGGCCAGGGTCTTGTCGTAGCCGAAGGCCAGTTGGAAGCGGTCCTCGTCGATGTGGGAGTCGCGCGGGTTGTAGTTGGCGTCGAGCGGGACGAGCGGCGAGAGCACGCGGCCCTGGCGCGGATGCGGGCTGGCCGGGTCCTGCTTGACGATCGTGCCGTCGAAGTCGAGGTGGAAGCCGCCGTTCGCGGCGCGGTAGAGGACGTGGCCGCGGTCGTAGCCGGTGCGGTCGTCCTTGAAGCCCTGGCGCTCGGCGCTGGCCAGGAGCGACTGCCGGAAGTTGCCGGACGAGGGCAGGGCGAGCGACACCGAGGCGCTGCCGCTGCTGTAGTTGCCGCCCGAGAGCCGGACGTTGGTGCCCTCGGCGCCCGCCTGGCGGTGGAGGACCTGGATCACCCCCACGAAGGAGGTGGCGCCGTACATCACCGGCGCCGAGCCGCGCAGGATCTCGATGCGCTCGACGTCGGTCAGGTCGAGGGTGGTGAGGGCCGGGTTGAAGGCGCCGCCCCAGGGGATGCCGTCCACCACGAGGAGGAAGGCGTCGAACTCGCGCAGGCCCCAGAACTCGGGCACGGAGCCGGCCGGGCCGCCGTCGCCGCCGGGCGCGATGGCGACGCCCGCGACCGTGGCCAGGGCGCTCGCCAGATCAGTGGCGCCGCGGGCGCGCAGCTCGTCGCCCGAGAGGACGGTGATCGAGACGGGAACGGACTCCACGTCCTCCGGGACGCGGGTGGCGGTGACCTGGATGGTCTCCTCGACAGCCGGGGTGGCCGTGTCGGCGGTCTGGGCCAATACGGCCGCTGGGGGAGCGGCCACACCGAGGGCCAGGGCCCCAAGGAAAAAGGAACGACGGATCATGACAGGTGTCTCCTGACAAAACGAATGAGCAGTTGTGCAGACAACGCGCAGCCGACCCCGGAGCGGCGGTGGGGTCGTCAGCACGACGGATGCGCGGCCTTCGGAAGGCCGCGGCTCATTCGTTCCTGCGCTGGTGCAGGGCCAGGAGATCGACGGCCGGGACGACCGTGTCATGGGTCCGGGAAGGCGGCTCGGTGCGGACGGTCCCGAGGGCGCCGTGGACCGCAGGCCGCGGCAGCAGGACGGCGGTTTCGGACTCCGAAACTCCGCCGATCGCCTCCGATTCGCCGGAATGAAGGATGGACGGCCAGGGAGGCTCCGGGTCCGCGTTCAGCACGGTGCCCAGGGGGATCTCCCAGTCGAACGGCGGACGCAGCTCGAGCGCGATGGGCAGTGCCACCCAGACGAGCAGGGCGAGCCCGAGGATCAGGCCGGGGACGCGAGTCCGCATGTGACGAATACGATACCTCGGGAGCGGTGTTTTAGCGCTTCGCGGCCTTGATCTCCACGACCACCGGGATGTGGTCGGAGGGATGCTCGCCCTTGCGCTCGTCGCGGTAGAGGGTCACGCCGGCGGAGCGCTGGAGCATCGGCTTGGTGCCGAGGATCAGGTCGATCCGCAGGCCGTGGTTTTTCGGGAAGGCGAGCATCCGGTAGTCCCACCATGTGAAGAGGCCTCCTTCCTCATGGTGCTTTCTGAGGATGTCGGAGAGCCCCCATTCCAGGACGTAGGACAGGGCCTCGTGCTCGCGCGGGTGGAAATGGATCTTGCCGCGCCAGCGGGCGGGGTCGTGGACGTCCCGGTCGTCGGGGGCGATGTTGAAGTCGCCGAGGAGGAGGAGCGGGTCCTGCGGCGAGGCGGTCGCGTCGAGGAACTGCCGGAGCCGGACGAGCCAGTTCAGCTTGAGGATGAACTTGTCGCTCTCGGGCGACTGGCCGTTGGGCACGTAGACGTTGACGATCCGGATTCCGTCGACCGTCCCCGCCAGGAGACGGCGCTGGGCGTCGGGCTCGTCGTCGGGCAGGCCGCGGACGACGTCCTTGAGCGGCTTCTTCGACAGGATGGCCACGCCGTTGTAGGTCTTCTGGCCGAAGAGCTCCACGTGGTAGCCGAGCTCCTCGAAGGCGGCGACCGGGAAGAGGTCGTCGGTGGTCTTGGTCTCCTGCATGCAGAGCACGTCGGGCAGGATGCGGGAGGTCCAGCCGAGCACCCGGTCGAGGCGCGAGCGGACGGAGTTGACGTTCCAGGTGGCGATGAGCATGGCCGGGAAGCCTATCCGAAAAAAAGTGGGCCGGACCCCAAACACTCGGGCCGAATGCCCCGTATACATGGGTGGAGACGGCAGAGACGAACGACAGACAATCTCCGCTCCACCTCCCTCCTCCGAAGCCCCGCCTTAACCGAGCGGGGTCTTTTTTTGATCACGACCTCCCTCTCCCCGTCCCTCTCCCTCGTGCCGAGGGAGAGGGCGCCGCCGCCCTTCCTCTCAGGGCGGACCGTCTTCTTCAGGAGGGGGGCCGTCGTCCTCGAACCGGTCGCGCAGCGGGCGGCGGCCGTTTTCCCGCCAGGGCGGGGGGCCCGGGCGGCGGTTGGGGCGCGGACCGAAGCCTCCGGCCTGGGGGCGCAGGCTGGCCACGACGCGGAGGAACTCCCTCTCCTGCCCGGGGTCGAGGATCTCGCGGCTCTCGACCACGTTCTTCGCCAGGGCGCGCTCCAACTCGAGGAAGTCGCGGGAGGAGTCCTGGAGCAGCGCGTCGATCTGCTGCCGGTCGGGCTCGCGCGACATCAGCTCCCGGCGCACCTCGCGCTGCGTCTCGGTCATGTGGAGCCGGATGCGCACCGTCTGCTCGAAGAACTCCTGCTGGACGGCCAGGAACCGGCGCCGCGGCTCGCCTTCGAGGCCGAGGCGGTCGGCGAGGCGGCCGGCCCGCGGCGGCCCGCCCTCCTGGCCGCTCTCCTCGGGGCCGGCCGGAGGTCCGGGCTCCGCGCGCGGCGGAGGCGGCTCCTGGCGCTCCGGACGGTCCAGGCGGCGCGTGGCCAGGGCGGCCAGGATGCCCACGTTCACTCCCACCGAGAGCAGGAGCGCGATGATCACCCACCAGCGCCTCACTGCAGGCTCTCCACCGTGTCCCAGTAGCTGCCGGCCAGCGAGTCGTCGACCTGGGCGTCGTCCTGGGTGTCCTCCGCCGGCTCGGTCTGCACGGTCGGCACCGTGATCCGGGTCTCGTCCGCGAGCGGCAGCCGTCCTCCGACCCCGATGCCCAGCGCGGTGCCGGCGACGAGGGCCGCGGCGGCCACGGCCCGCACCCAGACCGGCGCTCCGCGCAGGG
>JBEQUE010000009.1:0-15770 GCA_040349255.1 Acidobacteriota bacterium
CCGAAGCGGCGCTGGAGGGAGCGAGCCGCGAGAGCGCCGCCCGGGCTGACCGGATCGCGGCCGACGCCCTGGCGCTCACGGGTCTCGTCCGCGAGGCCCGCCTCTCCGTGCTCCCGGCCGTGGCCGAGGCGCAGGCGGAGCTGGCCCGCGCCGGGTTCGCGACCCGCTGGATCCCGGACGAGCGGGCCAGCCTCTCGGCCCGGGCCGCCACCCTCGCGGCGCGGGCCGCGCGGGAGGACGCGTCGGCCGCGATCCGGGGTCTGGGCTCCGACCTGGCCGACTTCCGGACGCGCGCCGCCCGCATTCTGGAGCTTTCCGCCCGGCTGCCGGAGGTGAGGCTCGGGATCCGGGCCGGAGAGACCCGGGTCCGGGAGGTCCGCGAGGAGATGGGCTCCGCGCTCGGCCGGCCTCCGGCGTCGCTGCTCCGGGAGGTGGACCGGGACCCGTCGGAGAAGCTGGCCGGCGCGGACTGGCAGGCGAACGCGGCGGGGACGGCCCTCGACTTCGGGGATGTGGACGCCGCCGAGGCGGCGCTGGAGCAGGCCGGGCAGCTCACCGCCGAGGCGGCGGATCTCCTCGACCGGGCCGGAGGGTCCCGTTTTGGTTCGGCGCGCACTCTGGTTCTTTAGAGATCCACGCGCCACGACCGCGGCTCACCTCCGCCAACCCCGATGACGGGGATGCCGGTTTGACGTTCTGTCGAAGGAGAGACATTCCGATGTTCAGCAAGATACTTCGCAAGATGCTGGCCCTGCTGTGCCTCACGCCGCTGTTCCTCGTCCCCCGCGCCTCCGCCATCACCTACGGGGTGCCGGACGGCGGCGACCACCCCAACGTCGGCGCCTTCATCGTCGAGGACGACGCCGGCAACCGGGACATCTGGTGCACGGGCACGCTGATCTCCCCCACCGTTTTCCTGACCGCCTCCCACTGCACGATCGAGCCGGAGACCAACGGCTGGCGGGTGTTCGTGACCTTCGACACGAAGTTCACCTCCAGCTCGCGGCTCTACGAAGGGACGCCGCACACGAACCCGAACTACAACCGGAGCCAGAGCGACCCGGGCGACATCGCGGTGGTGACCTTCGCGAGCCCGATCCGCGGCATCACCCCGGCCGCGCTCCCCTCGGCAGGCCTGTTCGATCGCATGAAGGCCGACCACACCCTGAACGGCACGAAGTTCACGGCCGTGGGCTACGGCGTCCATGAGGCGACGGTGGGCGGCGGCCCGCACACCTTCCCCTTCACCAACGACCGCTGGCGCTCGGTCTCGGATTTCAACGCGCTGAACCAGGCCTGGCTGCGGCTGTCGCAGAACGACGCCACGGGCAACGGCGGCACCTGCTACGGCGACTCCGGCGGTCCGAACTTCCTCGGCTCCGGCGCCAACGAGACCTCGATCATCGCGGCCCTCACGGTGACCGGCGACCGCTTCTGCAATTCGACGAACGTGGACTACCGGCTCGACACGGCTCCGGCCCGCGCCTTCCTGGGCCAGTTCGTGACCCTTCCCTAACCGGCGCGCAGCTCCAGGCCGGTCGCCAGCACGGTCGGGGCCCCGATCATTCCTGCCAGAGGAAGGAACGTGAGGTCCCGGCCGGCGCCGGCGATTCCCTGCAGCAGGTCGCCGATGCCGCCGCACAGCCAGGCCCGGGCCACCGGCGCGCTGGCTCTCCCGCCTTCCACTGCGAAACCGCAGACCGGCAGCGCGAACGTCCCGCTCGCCGGGTCGAACCGGCCGCCGCCGGAGACGTCGATCAGGTAGTACCCGCGCGCGATCGAGCCGAGCAACGCGGCCACCGGGATGCGCGGGTCCGGCTTGAGATGGAGGTGCGTGGGCCCGGCCGCCGGCAGGTCGCGCCAGCCCGGCCGCCGGGTGCAGCCCGAGGGCGCCCCCGTGTTCGGATGGGACTCGGCCTGCCACCAGGTGAGGAGCGACTGCCGGGCGACCCCCTCCTCGACCAGGACGACCTCGCGCGTCGGCACCCCCTCGCCGTCCACCGGCGCTTCGAGGGCGCCGCCCGGGAGACGGCCGTTGTCGATCAGCGTCAGGTGCTCGCTGCCGATGCGGCCCCGGCGGTCGCGCAGGCCGGCGAGGAGCGCGCCGGCCCGGGGGCCGACGAGGAACGGCAGGAGGCCGCAGAGGAGCCGCGCCACGACCGGCGGAGCCAGCAGGAACTCGCCGCCGTCGCGGTCGGGCGGCGCTCCCTGGGACTGGACCGCGAGGCGGTCGGCCAGCCGGCGGGCCAGGGCCGGAGGATGAAACCGTCGCGCCTCGCGCGCCGCCAGATAGACCGAGGCCGACGAGCGGCCCGGTCCGGCGGCCTCCAGGTGGAGCGTGGCCACGCGGTTCCGGAAGCGGGCGCGCAGGCCGCGGCTGTTGACGATCTCGCTCTCGCTCGACCCGTCCTCCAGCGCGGCGCGCGTCAGCCGGGCGCCGGGCAGCTCCGAGGCCAGCTCCCTGCCCAGGCTTTCGAGCAGCTTGAGACCCTCGCGCTCGCCGATCAGCGGCGCGCTGAAGTCCGAGGGCTCGTTCCAGGGCGGGGCTCCTCCGGGGGGGACCGGCTCGGGCAGACGCACCGGCCGGCCGGTCGGATCGGGCCAGGGCCCGTCGAGGGCCGGCTCGCCGGTGCCCGTGGCGAAGAAGGAGCGCCGCGGGTCGCCGGCGCGCACCGCCCAGCCCTGCTCCTGGCTGAAGACCGAGGTCTCGGTGACCGGCGAGATCTCCAGCCGGCGGGAGCGCCCGCGCTTGGCGAAGACCTCCACGTCCGGCAGGCCCCGCCTGAGCAGCGCGACCAGGACCTCGTCGAGGAGCGGCGCGGCGGCGGTGGTCGCGGTCCCGTTCACGCCGGCCCGCCTTCGGGAAGAATCTCGACGCCGTCCAGCCGGACCGCCGGGGTCGTGGCCCAGACCGGCATCTTCTGTCCATCCTTGGCGCACCAGCCGGCGCCGGCCGGCCGGGCCTCGCGGGCGACCGCGGCGACGCGGGTCAGGAGGTCGGCGACGCGCCCCCGCAGGACGCAAGGTCCGACCGTGTCGCCCAGCGCACCCCGCCGGATGCGCCGGGCGAAGGGGAGATGAAGCCGGAACTCGCCGGAGAGCGGATCGAGCGCGCCGCGGCCGGCCTCCTCCAGAAAAAGACCGCCGTCGGCGTCGGAGAGCAGGTCGTCCTCGCGCACCTCGCCCGGCAGCAGCTCCAGGTGGCTCGACCGGGGCCCGGGCGGAAGGTGGCGGCTGCCTCGGCGGCCGGCGCCCGGCACCAGCACCGGCGAGGTCCGCGCCCACAGGAGATCGGCGAGCGGCTGCTCGACGACGCCGCCGCGCAGGAGCCAGCGCCGGGAGACCGAGGAACCTTCGTCGTCCGTGGCCCGCCGCACGCCGGGCGGCGCCGCGGCCGGGTCGTCCAGCACGTCGACCCCCGGGCCGGCCATGGCCACGCCGACCGCGGCCTCCGGGTTGCCTCCCCGGGCGAGCACGTCGGCTTCCAGCGCGTGGGCCACCGCCTCGTGGAGGAGGACCGCGACGACGGCCGGAGCGAGCACCGCCGTCCCGCGGAACGGCTCGGGCGGAGCCGCTTGGCGGGCGCGGAAGAGATGGACGAGCGCGGACGCGAACTGATCGACCGCGTTCGAGTCGAGCCGGGGATAGAGCGCGCCATGGGCGCCCCAGGCCGCCTCGGCCTGCAGACTGTAGAACGTCTCCTGCTCCTGACCGGAGACGAGCCGCGGCCCGACCACCTGGACCCACCGGCGATGGCGGCGGACCGTGATCCGGGCCGGGAACCCGACGTGGTGCGAGCGGATGGACCGGGTGAGCGCGTCCGGGATGCCGATCAGCTCGGCGGCGGTCCGCGGGTCGGGCTCGAACGGCGGGAGCTGGAAGGCCGGCTCCGGATAGGTGGCGGACGGCAGGGCGCGGGCCACCTGGCGGAGCGCCTCGGCGAACGGCTTGGCGGAGATGGAGTCGCGGGAGGCGAGCCAGGTCTTGCCCTGGCGGGTCAGGCGGATCGCGAACCCCTCCTCGCGCCGGACCCGGAGGCCCGGACCCTCGTCGTCGGGAGGAAGCTCGGTCTCCTCGCGGCGCTCGAAGAAGGCGTCGACCACGTCCTCGGACTGCTCGGCGATCTGGGAGAGGGTGCGGGCGACGGCGGCGGTGTCGAGCTGCGAGAAAGGCATCGGGGCCATTCTAGGTTAAGATCCGCGTCCATATGACCCAAGCTCGGACCCAGGCGTTGGAAGAGCTCAGGAGCCGCATCGCGGCGGCCGAGCTCGGCGGCGGAGAGGACCGCATCCGCAAGCAGCACGCGGCCGGCAAGCTCACCGCCCGCGAGCGCATCGAGTTACTCCTCGACGCCGGCTCGTTCGTCGAGATCGACGTCCTCGTCACCCACCGCTGCACCGACTTCGGCATGGAGAAGCAGAAGGTGCCGGGCGACGGCGTGGTCTGCGGCTACGGCACCGTGGACGGCCGGCTGGTCTACGTCTTCGCCCAGGACTTCACCGTCTTCGGCGGGTCGCTCTCCGAGACCAACGCCCAGAAGATCTGCAAGATCATGGACCTGGCGGTCGAGAACGGCGCGCCGGTCATCGGCCTCAACGACTCGGGCGGCGCCCGCATCCAGGAGGGGGTCGCCTCGCTCGGCGGCTATGCCGACATCTTCCTGCGCAACACCCTGTCCTCGGGAGTGGTGCCACAGATCAGCGCCATCCTCGGCCCCTGCGCCGGCGGCGCGGTCTACTCCCCGGCCATCACCGATTTCATCTTCATGGTCGAGGAGACGAGCTACATGTTCGTCACCGGCCCGGACGTCATCAGGACCGTGACCCATGAAGAGGTGAGCAAGGAGGATCTGGGCGGCGCCTCGACCCACGCGGCGAAGAGCGGCGTCTGCCACTTCACGGTGGCGAACGACGCGGCCTGTCTGGCGGCCATCCGGGAGCTGCTCTCCTACCTGCCGAGTAATAATCTGGATGAGCCGCCGCCGGGCCGCAGCGAGGACGACCCGGACCGCGAGTCCGAGGCCCTCGACACCCTGATCCCCGAAGACCCCAACAAGCCGTACGACATCAAGCAGGTCCTCGCCGCCGTGGTCGACGACGGCCGGTTCTTCGAGGTCCACGCCCAGTACGCGAAGAACATCGTGGTCGGCTTCGCGCGCATCGGCAACCGCTCGGTCGGCATCGTGGCCAACCAGCCGGCCTGGCTGGCGGGGGTGCTCGACATCGACGCCTCGCTGAAAGGCGCGCGCTTCGTGCGCTTCTGCGACGCCTTCAACATCCCGCTGGTCACCTTCGAGGACGTGCCCGGCTTCCTGCCCGGCACCCAGCAGGAGCTCGGGGGGCTCATCAAGCATGGGGCGAAGCTGCTCTACGCCTTCGCCGAGGCGACCGTGCCGAAGATCACCGTCATCACCCGGAAGGCCTACGGCGGCGCCTACTGCGTCATGGCGAGCAAACATCTCCGGACCGACGTGAACTTCGCCTACCCGACGGCGGAGATCGCGGTCATGGGGTCGGAGGGGGCGGTCAACATCCTCTACCGGCGGGAGTTGGACGAGGCCGGGGACGACGCGGCGCGGGTGCGGGCGGAGAAGGTGGCGGAGTACCGGGCGAAGTTCTCGAACCCGTACGTGGCGGCCGAGCGCGGCTTCGTGGACGCGGTGATCGAGCCGCGGCGCACCCGGCCCGAGATCGTGCGCGCCCTGCGGCAGCTCGGCAGCAAGCGGTCCTCGATGCCGCCGAAAAAACACGGAAATATCCCTCTCTAAGAGGGAAAGTCCTCTGTTTTCTTGACATCGCCAGCGGCCTGGGGCAAATTGACAACGCCCGGCAGCGCCGCGAGGAGAGCGAAATGAGAGAGAGAGATCGAGAGCTGAAACGCCGGCGTCATCGCCGAGCGAAGCGACAGAAGGTGCAGCGCAACGTGGAAGGAGCCGCCAAGCCGGAGCGCGCGCAGGGCTCGAAGCGCGCCGTGAAGAAGCCGCCGGCGCCCGCCGAGGCTGCGACGAACGGCCAGGAGGCCGCCGCCGCGCCGCCGGAGCCGGAGAAGAAGAAGCCCGCGGCCAAGAAGGCTCCCGCCAAGAAGGCCACCCCGAAGCCCGAGCCCGCGCCGGAACCCGCGTCGGAAGATACCGCCGGCGAGGGCGGACCCGAGGAGGGCGGCGGCCCGGGTGAGACCGCCTGATGACGGACTACCGTTCGCTCAAGGCGGTGGACCCGGAGATCTATGAGGCCATCGCCGACGAGCGCTCGCGCCAGAACTTCGGGCTCGAGCTGATCGCCTCGGAAAACTTCGTCAGCCGCGCCGTGCTGGAAGCGGCCGGCAGCGTCCTGACCAACAAGTACGCCGAGGGCTACCCGGGCCGGCGCTACTACGGCGGATGCGAGTTCGTGGACGTGGTCGAGCGCCTCGCCATCGAGCGGGCGAAGCAGCTCTTCGGCGCCGAGCACGTCAACGTCCAGCCGCACAGCGGCACCTCCGCGAACATGGCCGTCTACTTCGGCTTCCTCCGTCCGGGGGACAAGCTGATGGGGATGGATCTCTCCTGCGGCGGCCATCTCACCCACGGCCACCGCCTCTCCTACTCGGGCCGCGACTTCCAGGTCGTGGCCTACGGGGTGGACAAGGAGAGCGAGCGCATCGACTACGACGAGGTCGAGCGCATCGCGCTCGCCGAGCGGCCGAAGCTGATCGTCTGCGGCGCGAGCGCCTACAGCCGGGTGATCGACTTCGAGCGCTTCCGGGCGATCGCGGACAAGGTGGGCGCGCTGCTCATGGCCGACATCGCGCACATCGCCGGCCTGGTCGCGGCCGGGATCCACCCGTCGCCGGTCCCGCACTGCGACTTCGTGACCACGACCACCCATAAGACCCTGCGCGGTCCGCGGGCGGGCATGGTGATGTGCCGGGAGGCGCACGCGAAGGATCTGGACCGGGCCGTCTTCCCCGGCATCCAGGGCGGCCCGCTGATGCACATCATCGCGGCCAAGGCCGTGGCCCTCCGGGAAGCGCTGTCGGAGGAGTTCCGCGACTACCAGCGGCAGATCGTGGCGAACGCCCGCAGTCTGGCGGGGCGCCTGGCCGGGCTCGGCTTCCGGATCGTCTCGGGCGGCACGGACAACCACGTCTTCCTGCTCGACGTGACCGCGGCCGGCACCACCGGCAAGGTGGCGGAGAAGGCGCTCGACGCATCGGCCATCACGGTCAACAAGAACACGATCCCCTACGACACGAACCCGCCGCTGGTCGCCTCCGGCATCCGCATCGGCACTCCGGCCCTGACCACCCGCGGCATGCGGGAGCCGGAGATGGAGATCGTCGGCGGCTTCATCGCCGAGGTCCTGAAGGCGCCCGAGGACCCCGCGGTCCACGAGCGCGTCAAGGGGCAGGTGCGGGAGCTCTGCGAGAGGTTCCCGCTCTACGACCCGCTTATGTAAAGCTACCGCGGCACGTCGAGCGCCGGGTTGCCCTCGAAGAAGCTGGCCGGGATCAGCCGGAAACCCACGCGGGTGGTCGGCATGACCGGCCACTCCTCCGGCCGCGGGATGTGGGTGACGTTCAGCGTGTACCAGAGCACCACGTCGGTGTTCACGATCGCCTCGTTTTTGGAGGCGTAGCGCGGCAGGCCGTCGCCGCCCTCGCTCTGGTTCGGGTAGTCGCCGCCCGCGTAGAGCTCCCCGGGGCGGTAGCGGGTCACCCAGACGTGGTGGTCCATAAAGCCGGCGCGCTTCCGGGCGAGCGAATCCGGCAGGGCGTAGGGCACCGAGTTCACCCCCGGCACCAGGAGGTAGCCGCGCTCCTGGCCGAGCGCGTTCTTCTCCGCCGGGTTGAGGACCCGCCAGACGCGGGCGTCGGCCAGGCTGAGGTCCCGCTGGGCGTCCTTCTCGCGCGGCAGGACCTTCTCCTCCATGACCATGGCCGTGCCCGACGGGTTGCCCGGCCCCGGCGGCATGGAGTGGGTGTTGAGCTCGGCCACCGAGTTGCCGCTGCCGTAGACGTCGAAGTCCAGCCGGAAGTTGAGGATGTGCTGGTGGTGGGGAGCGATCACCCGGGTCGTCACGAGGTGGCCGTTCGCGTCGTGGGAGTGGGTCACCTTGTCGTCGTCGACCCCCTTGGGCAGCATGATGCCGCTCAGGCCCGACTCCACCTCGATCGCGCCGTCCTGGCGGAAGATCCAGTTGATCGAGTAGTCGTAGTTGCCGACCGTGGCGATCGTGAAGACCACCAGCTCCCGTCCGCGGCGGGACTCGTTGTTCTGCTGGAAGCCGCCGGTCTCCCGGTGCTTCCAGATGAACCCGCCGTCCCGTTCATAGATCCCGACGACGTCCTGATACACCAGCGGCCGGCCCTCGTCGCTGGCCACCACGGCGTCGAGGAGCAGTGCGTTCTCCGGCGCATCGGTCCCGGCCTCGATGGTGCCCGAGCTCTTGCCCACCCCGTACTCGCCGACGTCGAAGGCGCAGCGCCAGTTCCAGTTCCCGGCCGGGTCGCCGTACGGCACGGCCATCTCGGAAAAGGACGCCCGGTAGAGGATCGGCTGCGGCTTGCCGGCCGCGTCGTCGTAGCTCACCAGGTAGAGCACGAGCCCTTCGCGTGGGTGCATCAGGTAGCGGAAGTGCCACTTCTGCCAGGAGACCTCGTTGCCGCGAAGCACGAAGCTCGGACCGTCGGGCTGGGTGATCCGGAGCGGTTTTGGGGCCTCCCGCAGCCTGCCGAGACTCTCGCGGACGGAGGCCTCGTCGAAGTCCTGGCCGGGAGGGGGTAGTTGCGGGCTCGGCGTGTCCGTGAATTCAAGGACCTCTCCGCTGTTGACGTCGACCAGGGCGGTGATCCCCTCGACCGGCTGGCCGTAGAAGTTGGCGGCGTCGGCCTGGTAGTAGGTCAGCCCGCGCAGCACCCTCCGGCCCTTGTACTTCTCGGGCACCGTGCCGGCGGCCCAGTAGTCGATGGTGACGTCCTCGGTCTTGAGGCCGCGGGCCTCGACGGCCTTGATCCAGCGTTCGTCGTTCCGGATTGCCTCGTCCATGCGGTCGCCGTCCTCGTCGAGCGCCATGGGCTGAACCCCCTGGACGTTCTTCCAGGAGTCGACCTTGGGCTTCTCCGGGTTCCTGACGTCCACCAGGGCTTCGAAGGTCTTGTTGTCCTTGCGGCCATAGACGACCGCGAAGACCTGCCGGGTGAACGAGGAGCCGCCCTTGTAGGCCAGGACCTCCTGCTTGGGAGGATCGTTCAGGGCCAGGATGGGAAACACCGCCTCCTCGGGGAATCCCTTCATGGCGTGGAGAGCGCGGGACGCCGCGCGGATCTCGTCCGGGCTCAGCGGATCGAGCGGATGGCTGGCCGACTGCGCCGCGCCGGGCACCGCACCCAGGAGCAGGGAAAGGACACCCGTCCAGAGAAGGGTCTTCATGGGTATCTCCTTTAGACCGGGGAGAGCCTAGGAGAGCGGAGCGGCCGGAGTCAATCCGTAAGAGTGCTCGCGGGCCGAGCACGGGTTCTCACGCGCCGGGCGCGAGCTTTCCGGAGCTGCACACACCGGCTCACGCGCGGAGCACGACTTTGCCGCCCGTGAGCACGGGTTTGCAGCCGGCGCGCACCCCGTCTCTTCCCATGAGCACGGGTTCTCATGCGCTGCGCACGCGAGCGCACGGCCCGGGCACGGATTTTCGGCGGCCGCGCACACGGGCGCACGGCGCGGGCACTCGTGCTCGCCGGCTGCAAACGTGCGCTCACTCGGTGATCCAGGAGGCGGCGGGGCTCAGTTGAGCAAACCCGCCCATGTGTCGGAAGTGTCCAAAACCGTTCCGGCCTGGCCGCCATGATTCCGGGCGTAACCGCCAGAACTTTGGTACGCTAAATCTCCGACATGATCTTCATCGAGGTTCAAGAGCGCAAGAAGATCGATCCGCGTCCCTTTAAGCGCAAGCGATGGAAACCATGGAGGACCTAAGCTAAAACCGCAATCAATCAGGACGCGAGTGCCGTTAGGACATGTGATCAAATTACAGCTACCATGACCAACGTCAAAAATATCGATGATCATCGGCTTTCTCCGGTTCCAATCTTTGTAGGAGCTCTCGGAAGGATTTGAATCGCATGCGATAACGATTCTCCTCCAGGATAGCCTTGGCCTGGTCGGCTTCGTCCACGGTCCAGCAGCCTTTTCGAAGGGCGAGGAGGAAGAGGCCGGGGGTGTTCAGGAGACCTTCTGCGCCCAGGAGCTTCGTCGCTTCGCTCCGGACGAAGCCTCTCTCATCGCAGGCGAAGAGCCAGGATCTCGATACCGCCAGTGCAAGGCACGCGGACTCGCCGATGTCCATGCGCTGGCGGAAGCGGGCGAACAGGCTCAGCTCTTGCGGCTGGTCGAGGACAACCTCCCGGAGGTCTCCGGCAGTGAGGCCGGCGCACACACGGGTTCTCTGCTCCGGGCTCTTCACTTCGAACAGGGCCTCGCCGGGCACGACAAACTGAAGTCCTTCGAGCGTTGCAAGAAGTCCGATGCGGTCGACGATCGCGAGGTTAATCAGCACGGAAGCGTCCATGACAGCGATCCGGCAGGTCACGCGAGTCCTTTGGGCAGAAGGACTTCGCTATCGGACTCTCTGTCGTCGAGGCCGGCGGCCTGGAGAACCCGAGTCAGGACCGGGAGGGAAAACCCGGCCATGGAGGCCAGTTCCGAAAGCTTTCCGCGGGAGATCTTTCCCCGCCGATACACCTCGATCGCAAGCGCAAGGAACCGCGATTGGAAGTCCTTGGGGTTTGCCATCCGCGACTCGTTCTCGTCCAGGGCGCCGAGCAGACACAGCGAGCGTTCGATCTCCTTCCCCCGTCCTTCCTGCTCCTCCTGGAGCAACACGTCCAACTCGCCCTGCGAGATCAGGCGAAGATTCCTGAGCCGGTATACCGCCGCGAGGCGGCTCACCCCGAAATGATGGGCAAGGAGCACCACGTCGTAGAGTTGGACCGTTTGCGAGCCCGGCTCGGCTCGTACTTCCGCCGAGACCACGTCGCCCTCGTCGAAGACCGACCACCTGTCGCGGCTCGGCTGGCCCTTACCGATGCCGGCAAGGAACTCGCGGACTCCGGGCTCGGGCAGGAGAAACGCCGCCGCGAAGGCATTGGCCCGAACCTCGGGAAGGTTGGCGCGATCCGACTCCCGGCTGATCATGCCCTTCCGATGACGGTCGAAAAGGAGGTGGGCATACTCGTGTACCCAGGAGAATCGCGCCCTCAGCGCGGGGTGCCGCCGGTTCGCGACCACGAGGAAGCTGAGGCTCGGCTCCATGAGGGTGAAGCCGGAAACATCCTGCGGCAGATCCAGAAGGGCGGTGCGGGCGCCCTGGCTCTGGAGCAGATCTTCTAGATCGCCGAGAGGCAGCTCTCCCAGATTAAGGCGGCGCCTCTCCGCTGCGGCCGCACGGGTTCCCTGCTCGATTCCCTGCCACTTCGAATGCAGGGCCGAGTCGTCATAGGAGGGGGCGCGCAGAGCCGCCCGGTTGATACCGAGCAGGCCTTCGAGGTTGGCCAGCTCTCGGGCGAGAGCGACGGAGTCGGAAACGGCCTTGGCGACTTCGTCGCTGTCGGCAAACGAGGCTTCCGCCCGGAAGATCGCAACGAGCGAATCCTCCGGGTGAAACTCCTCGGCAAGGAGATTCTCCAAGCTGCGGCCATAGAGGCGAGCCAGCGCATCCAGCTCCAATCCCGTGACCGTCCGGTTTCCAAGCTCGATCTGGGCGAGGGATGAGCGTGGCAACTCCAAGTGCCGCGCGACCGCTTCCTGGGTCAGACCAGCCGCTTCACGCGTTGCTCGGAGACGTGCAGCCAGGGCTTGCGAGGTGATTGGCATCGAGGGCCTCCTAACACCCCGCAATACTACGTAATCGAACTGCTGATGTCAATAATTGCCGGATTGTGTTTTGTGTTCGAACGTTCAGAGCGGCTCTGTCGCCGCCCCCGGCACCCCGAAACGCTCCCGCAGCCTCTTCCGAACCTCGCCGACCAGGAAGATCGAGCCGCAGGCTACCAGCGTTCCTCCGGGAACGAACGCCCGGTCCAGCGCCGCTCCCAGGTCCGGCTCCATTTCCACGGCCCGGCCGGGCAGGAGCACCGCGACCTCCTCAGGCCGGCGGGCGCGATCGCTCGGCGGCGTGGTGAGGACGATCCGGTCCACGAGCGGCGCGAGGCGGCCGATCATCCCGGAGACGTCCTTGTCCGCCAGGACTCCGAAGAGCAGGTCGGCCTTGCCGGGCAGCGTGGCGAGAAAGCCGGCCAGGACCCCGGCGCCCTCGTCGTTGTGGGCGGCATCGAGAAGGACGCGCCCCCCATCCGGCAGCTCGATCCTCTCCAGTCGGCCCGGCCAGCGGGCGGTCCGGGCTCCTTGGGAAATCGACTGTGGGGCCAGCCCCAGCTCTTCGGCGGCGAGAACCGCCAGCCCCAGGTTCCTGACCTGATGCGCTCCGGGCAGATCAGTCCGGAGATCGTGCTCTCCCTTCGGCGTCATGAGCCTGATGCGCTGGCCGCCCCAACCTTCCGGAACGACCTCGACGACAGTCGCCAGATCCTGGCCGAAGCGCAGCCCGGCGCCGACTTCGTCGGCGACCTTCCGGAGAGATTCGGCGGCCTCGGGCTCCTCGACCCAGGCCAGCGCGGGGCGGCCCGGACGGAAGATACCCGCCTTCTCCCTGGCGATGAGCGCGAGCGTATCCCCGAGGTGCTCCTGGTGCTCCAGGCTGACCGAGGTGACCAGCGAGAGGAGAGGCTCGCAGACGTTCGTGGCGTCGAGCCGGCCGCCCATTCCGACCTCGACCACGGCGAGGTCGACCTCCTCGCTTGCGAAGGCGAGGAAGGCGGCGGCCGTGACGGCCTCGAAGTAGGTCGGCTCCTGCGGGGCGGTCCGGACGACCCGCTCCAGATCGCGGCCGAAATCTTCTTCCGAGATACACCGGCCGTCGATCCGGATGCGCTCGCGCACCGATTCGAGATGGGGCGAGCTGTAGAAACCCGTCTTCAACCCGGCGGCCCGGGCCATGGCGGCGAGGAACGACGAGGTTGAGCCCTTGCCGTTGCTGCCGGCGACCAGGACCGAGCGGAACCGGAGCTGGGGGTCGCCCAGGTCAGTGCAGAGACGGCGGAAGCTCTCCAGGCCGAGGCGGATGCCCAGCCGTTCGAGGCGCGAGAGAAGCTGGTCGGGACTGCTCAGGGCTGGTACAGATGGCGGAGGCAGCGCGCGAGGGTCTCCTTCATCTCGGCGCGCTTCACCACCAGGTCGAGGAAGCCGTGCTCCAGGAGGAACTCGCTGCGCTGGAACCCCTCGGGGAGGCTCTGGCGGATCGTCTGCTCGATCACGCGCGGGCCGGCGAAGCCGATCAGGGCTCCGGGCTCGGCGATGTTCAGGTCGCCCAGCATGGCGAAGGACGCGGTGACGCCGCCGGTCGTCGGATCGGTCAGGATCGAGACGTAGGGCAGCCGCGCGTCGCGCAGCCGCGCCAGCGCCGAGGAGATCTTGGCCATCTGCATCAGCGAGAGCACGCCCTCCTGCATGCGGGCGCCGCCCGAGGCCGAGACCACGATCAGAGGCCAGCTCCGGTCGAGGGCGCGCTCGGCCGCGCGGGCGATCTTCTCGCCTACCACCGAGCCCATGGAGCCGCCCATGAAGCGGTACTCCATCGAGGCCAGCACCACCGGGACCTGGTCGAGATGGCCCTGGACGACCACCACCGCGTCGCGCTCGCCGACCGCCTGCTGGTAGGTCTTGATGCGGTCGCGGTAGCGCTTGGAGTCCTTGAAGCCGAGCGGATCCGTGGGGCTGATCCCGGCGAACAGCTCGCGCGGCTCCGGCTCGTCAAGGAGCAGCGCGATGCGGGTCCGGGCGTCGATCCGCATGTGGAACTCGCACTTCGGGCAGACCCGCAGGTTGCGCTCCAGGTCGCGGGAGTAGATGACCTCCTTGCAACCGTCGCACTTGACCCAGAGCCCCTCCGGCACCGTGCTGCGCGGACGGTCCTGGCGGACGGGCTTGGGCTGTTTGGTTTTCTTGAACCAGGCCATGGGAATGAGCGCGGGGTGCCAAGGGAGGCTCCCCGGCGGAGATCACGCCTCCCCGTGCTGCGCTTCCTCGGCCTCGAGGTCGTTGGCGATGCCCAGCCGCAGACAGGCCGCGTCGTACATCTGGCGGGAGGCCTTCTTCGCGTTCTGCAGCTCGGCGAGCCGGTCCTTGACCTTGGCGAGCTCCTCCTCGATCAGACGGTCGAGCTCATCCATCTCCTGGCGGGTGACCGCGAGGGTATTCTCGTAGAATTTTCTCTGCTGTTCGTTCAGCGTCATATCTCCTCCGGCACTAGCGGAGCGTGAGGATACCCCGGATCTCCGGGACTGACAAGTTCTGTCGCTCGCCCTCCAACGCTAAGGCTGCGGTGGAGGCTCGCCCTCGTTGGCCGCGGCGTCGGCGGCCTGCTTCTTCTTCCGGGCCTCGGCCTGCATGCGCTCGATCTCCTTCCGGTACTTCTCGAGCTCGGCCTCCTTGGTCCGGCGGATCGACGCCTCGCGCCGCGCCATCTCCTCCTTGACCATCTTCTCGATCTCGTCCTGCGACAGGCCCGGCGACTTGGTGTTGGCTGCCGGCGTTGGAGTGAGTGCCGGAGTCTCCGTTGCCGGCTGGGTGACGGCAGCCGAGGGAACCGGGGTCGGCTGGGCCGGTGGGCGGGGCTGCGGCTTCCGGAGCAGGTAGAGGAAGGTCAGAATCGCCACCAGGACAAGGATGAGGATCATCGCATAGAGGAAGGGGCGGCTGCGCCGGGGAGCCTCCTCGACGTGGACCTCCCCGAGCGGCGCAACCGCGGCCACGGGATCGGGCTCGTCCGGCGCGGCGGGCTCGTAGGAGGAGACGGCCGCGAAGTCGAAGTCGGGCATGTCCACGACCCCGGCGGCCGGAGCGTAGTCCTCCTCGGAGAAGCTCGGCGGCGGGATCGGGAGAACGGGCGCCGGGACGGGCTCGGGCAGCGGCGACGGCGCGAGCGCGGGGGACGGGGCCAGGGACGGGGCCGGGGAGGCCTGGATCTGGCTCCAGTCGCCGCTCGACGGCTCCTCTTCGAGGACGCGCTGCACGTAGGCCGCGAGGTCGGTCGGGCCGGGCGACAGGCCGAGGGCATGGAGCACCGCTTCGATCCGCTGCTTCATCTCGCCGGCGCTCGCGAAGCGGTTCTGCGGATCGTGGGCCAGGGCGCGGCTCACGATCTCCTCCACCTCGGACGGGATCGAAGGGTCGAACTGCCGGGCCGGACGGATCTGTCCCTGGCGCACCGCCTCCAGCACCGCCATTTCCGTGTCGCCGGTGAACAGGCGCTCGCCGGTCAGCATCTCGAAGAGCACCGCGCCGAGCGAGAAGAGGTCCGAGCGCGCGTCCACCGGCCGACCCCAGGCCTGCTCGGGCGACATGTACTGGAGCTTGCCCTTGAGTGCGCCCATCTGGGTCTGGCCGGCCTTCGAGACCGCCTTGGCGATGCCGAAGTCGCAGAGCTTGACGTCGCCCTCCAGGCTGAGGAGCACGTTCTGCGGCGAGACGTCGCGATGGACCAGGCCCATGTCGCGGTCCTCGAAGTCGCGCTTGCGGTGGGCATAGTCGAGAGCGCTCGCCAGGCGGGCCGCGATGAACAGCGCGAGCGGCAGCGGCAGGCGGATCCCCTTGCGGCGGCCGGCGTTCATCAGCGACCGCAGGTCCTTGCCTTCGACGTACTCCATCGCGATGTAGTAGTCGCGGCCGATCTTGCCCAGGT
>JBEQUE010000054.1:0-38883 GCA_040349255.1 Acidobacteriota bacterium
AGGTCCAAGCCAGCCAACGCGCCCCGTCAAATCCGGACCAAACGCCGCCCCGGCGGGCCTTTGCTCGCCCTGAAAAAACGAAACTGGTTTCGTTTTGCGCCAGTCTGGCGCCGGAGAGAGCGAGAAAACGACGGTTGCCAGCACGCAAGCCGTTACCAGACCAGCACTTCCCACACGCCAATCGGCCGGAAAGAAAAGTCATCAGAATAATGCTTTTGGTCACTCCGGCCGAAGCACACCCCGAAGCTCGTCCAGGAGCTGCGCCATCGCCGGCCTGACGGCCGCCGCCTTCCTCCCCCGCCCCCCGCCCTTCTCCAGTGGGCTCCGCCGCGCCAGCACTCCCGCCAGCCTCCCCACATCCGCATGCAGGTACTTCTCTGTCGTCGCGACCGACCGATGCCGCAAGAGAAGCTGCACCTGCCGGATGTCCATCCCCGCCGCAAGCAGGTGCGTCGCAATGCTGTGTCGAAGCACATGAGGCGAAATCCGCCGCCCACCCGCCACGATTCCCACCTCCGCGCACCGACGGTGCAAGATCTTTCGCACCGCCCCCCGAGTCAGCGGACGCCCCCATAGAAACCGCCCGGGCGCACGAGCCGCCAGCCAGGCGCCCAGCATCCGACTCACCGGCCGGTCGAGCGGCAGCCGCACATCCCCGCCTGCCCTCTTCCCATGGCGCACAAGCACGCTGAACGTCTGCGTCGTCTCCTGCCACTCCACCCCCTCCGTCTCCAGCGGCCCAATCTCCGAAGCGCGCAGCCCCGCCACGTACGCCACCCCCAAGAGCACGCGGTCCCGCATCGCGGTTCGATCCCGAGGCAGCGTCCCGGGCCGATCGCCCCATAGCAGCCGCGACACCTCCGCCACGCTCAAGACCTTGATCTCCCGCCGGTAAGGCCGGGGCCCGGACAGTGAGGCCCCTGGGTTTACCTCCACGATCCCATGAGCCATACACCACTCCCCGAGCGACCGCACCGCTACCACCACCCCCTGCCTCACGCTCTCCCCACGCCCGGCCACATGCAGCCGCCGGAGATGCTTTTCAACATCCTCCCGGCCAATCTCTGCAATCCCCTTCCCGGCATCCGCCAACAGCCGCTCGACCAGCCGCCGATACCGCCGCGCCGTCCCCTCCGTCCGGCCCCGAACGCTGATCAAAAAAGACGTCCATCCGTCGAGAAGGGGGGATTCGTTTCCCCCCATCTCCCCGCCGTAGACGCCCTCCAACTCCCGTGAATTCATGCAGTTGCCCCCTGTTTCCAGGTCTTTGTCGATTTGGCCTCTTGCGCTCATGGATTCAACCTGCCCCCGCACGACGAGCGCTGTCAAGATGCCGAAACGGACCAACAACAAACCCGGCCGCCCCAAGGGCAAACCCCTGTCCGCGAAAGAGCGGGCGCAGCGGCGCGCAGCCGCGGTCAAGACCGGGCAGTACGCGACAACTGCGCTCGGCCAGGCGCTCCCGCCCTGCAAGCCCGAGGTCTGCCCGAACGACGGCAAGGGAACCTGCGAGGTCAAGCAAGCCGTGGAATCCCGCGGAGCCGGCCTGTCGGCCTGCCTCGTCTCGCTCGGCCACCAGGACGTAATGCAGGCGTACCTGGACGCCATCCGCACCGGCGACCTGGACGGCCTGGCCGAGCTCGCCGCCACCTCCATGGCCGGTCAGCTTGCCCTGGCTCATGGAGAGCTTTCCGTTCTCATGCGGGAAGGACTCGTCGTCAACGTCCCGGTGGTCGGCCGCAACGCCGAAGGCGACCTCGAGGTCGTAGCCGAGCGCCCGACCGAGAACCCCCGGGCGGCCAATACCTTCCAGCTCCTCCGCCAGCTTGGACACACCGCTTCCGACCAAGCCATCACCCCGAGGTCGAGCGGCGAGCGCGAGAGAGATCAAGGACTCGGCCTCGCCGGCCGCGCAGCCTGGGTGAGCCAGATGCGGAAAGGCCTTGCCGGAGCCGGAGAGGATTCCGATGCATAGCATCGAGCTTCTCCATCCTGCCCTCCCGGAGCTGATCGACGCGCTGCTCCGCCGCAACCGCTGGTCTTGGCAGGCCCTCGAACGCGGAGACCTCAAGCTGGGTGACGAGGTCCTCAATATCGACCGCCTCCAGTGGTGGCTCGTCAACGCCGATCCCGTCCTCTGGGTGGAGACCAACCTGGTCAACAAGCCGGAAGACGGCGGCGGACTCTGGCAGCTCTTCCCCTACCAGCGCCCCTCGATCCGGTTCCGCGGCCACGTCGTCCACCAGGACGGCGCCGAGGTCGGCAAGAGCCGCGAGATCGTGGGATTGCTCCTCTGGGGCTGTCTCGCCGCCGAGCGTGGCAGCGTCCTCGTCGGCTCCGCGCTCGACGGCGACCTTGACGAAATCTGGGAAGAGGTCGAATGGCAGCTCAGCGCCAATCCTTTCCTCGGCGACTCTCTGAGAGCCAGCACCACCAAGCCCTACCGGCGTCTGACCTGGCGCAACGGCCTGCGCGTGCTCTTCCGGCCCGCCGGGCACGACGGCCGCGCCTATCGAGGCATCCACGTCCGCGGCTGGCTGCTGCACGACGAAGCCGCCAAGGTGGTGAATCCCAGAAGCTGGGCCGAGTTCTGGCGCGCCGCCAAGCCCGGCTGCGAGATCCGGATCTACTCCGTTCCCACCGGCGACCGTCAATGCACCTTCCAGCGCATCGCGGACAACGCCGTCCCCTCCGAATCGATCGTTCCAGGCGACACACCCCGCCTGGTCGTCGAGCAGCTCCTGCGCCCGGACTTCACATCCACCCCGGAAGGCACGCGCAACCTCGCGAGAGACCTCGGCGGCCGGACTTGGGTCAAGTTCCACTGGCCCAAGACCATCATGCCGCACCCCTTCTGGAGCGAAGAGCGCCGCCAGGAGTTCGTCGGCTTCTACGGCGGCCCGGACGAACCCGGCTACGTCCACAACGTCCTCGGCCTACCTGGAGATCCCGAGTATTCGCTCTTCCCCGAGCGCCTGCTCAAACCAGCTCTCACCTGGATCCCCGACTACCTCTCGATTTCCTTCCGCTGGGACGCCCGGGCCGGCCAGCTCGACGGCCTCTCTCGCCGCCTGAACCCCTCCTATCCCTGGGGAGAAGAGCCCGAAGCCGAAGGGACTTCTTCCCCCTCTCCCGGGGAGGGTGTGCTCGGGCGGAGCGGGAGAGGGGGCCAGGGGGTGAGGGTTCTCGACGACGCCCCCGACGAAGCCGAAGGCTCTACCGACCCCCTGCAGCCCTACCTCGCCGTCCTCCAGGACTCCCTGGACATCGCCGGCTGGGACCGCTGGGACGCCGACCGCCGCCGGCAAGCCATCACCGATCTGGCCGCCTTCTTCGTCCGCGCTGGTATCACCGGGGTTGGCGACCTCACCGCCGGCGTGGACGTCGGCTCCGCCACCGTCACGGAAATTCTCTTCCAGCGCAGGAACAGTCTTTCCGATTCTCTCGTCCTCCGCCTTCACCTGATCGGCTGGAACTGGTACGCCCAGCGCGATTTCATCCTCGCGCTCGACGCGATCCTTCACCCCGCCGGAGGCTGGGGCTTCGACGCCACCGGCGTCGGCCGCGTCCTGGTCGATCTCCTAGCCCCCGAGCTTGGCGACCGCCTGAGCGGCTACGTCTTCAATCGCTCGACGCCGGCGATCGATCCCACCACCGGCGAAGCCCAGCTCGACCCGACCTCCGGCCGGGAGGTGATGCTCTCCTACAAGGAATTCGCCACCCAGCTCCTGGAGCGCCGCCTCCACGGACGAGGCCTTGAGCTTCCCTTCGACCCCGAGGTCCGCCACCTCCTGGCGAACCATACCTACTCGCAGTCCGGGGAGACCCGTCGCTTCTCAAAGGTCAACGACCACCTGGTCGACGCCCTGCGCGTGGCCGAGCTGCGCAAGCTCACCGCCGACTGGTCCGACTTCGCGCCGCCCCTGATCCACGCCACACCCGAGGGAAGCTCCGTCGCCTCCCTGGACATCCTGAGGAGCTACTGACGTGGAACCGACCGCGGTTGTCCCCAGCAGCGACAGCAGCGTCTCCGAGCAGCTCTTCGCCGAGTTGGTCGTCACCGCCCTCCAGGCCGAGCGCAACCTCCGCCCCTACGTGGGCGAGTTGGGAGCCGATCCCACGCTCTTCCGGAGTTTCGGCGCGTCCGGCCGCTGGCAGGAAATCCCCCACCCCTCCCGCATCGTCCGCGAACGCTCCGAGATCGGCGACCGCGTCGGCGAGCTCTACAGCCGCATGGTCGATACCGACACGACCCTGGCCGGCCTCTGGGAAAAGCGGGTCAAGGCGGTGCTCGCCCTGCCGCGATTCATCCGCGCCGCCGACTCCTCGCCTGCCGCCGAAGAGACTGCCCTCTTCGTCCGTACCGCTCTGTCTCGCATCCCTCTCCGGGTTATGGCTGTCTCCAACACCCTGGAGGCAGTCCTCAAGGGCGTCGCCATTAACGAGGTCCTCTGGGAACGCGCCTCGCGAGGCCCCCTGGCCGGCGCCTGGCTGCCCGCCGATTTGATCGACCGCCCGATGTGGCGCTTCGGCTGGTCTGCCGCCGACCGGTCCCTGAACGTCGTCGGCAACAGACCAAGATTCGAGCCGATCCCCGCCCCGCCGATGAAGTTCCAGGTGCTCACTTACGGCACCAAGGACAACCCCTGGGGGCGCGCCCTGCTCGATCGGCTGTACTGGGTCTGGTACCTCAAGAAGCACGCCTCGAAGTATTGGGCTTTGTTTGTCGAGCGCTTCGCGCAGCCGCTCGCGAAAGGGACCTATCCCCACAAGCCCGGCCAGGAGGCCGCCAACAAGGAGCACCAGGAGCGGCTGCTCGCGATCCTCAACGCCATCCGGACGGGCACATCGATCGCCCTGCCGGAGGGCCTCGACGTCGCCTTCCTGGAAGCCAACCGCGGAGGCGACGCCAGCTACGCCGCCTTCCTGTCCTGGCTCGATCGAGCGGAAGCCCTGCTCCTCCTTGGCGAAGTCGATACCAGCGGCCTCGCCAAGGGCCCCGGCTCCTTCGCCAAGAGCCAGGTCTCCAACGAGGTCCGTCTCGAAACCGTTGTCCACGACGCCCACCTCCTCGGCTCGTTCGAGACCGACACCCTCATCCGCTGGCTCGTGCTGCTCAACTTCGGTCCGGATGCTCCCATCCCGAGATCGGTCTACGACTCCACCGACGCCGCCGACCGCCAGCAACGCATGAAGGGCATCGAGAACGCCCTGGCGGATGGCATCTCCGTGCCCCTGGGGTACTACCTCATGACGCAGCGAGTCCCGGCCGCCGTCGAAGGCGAGCCCGTCGTCGCGCGTCAGAAGGAAGAAGCACCCTCTCTCCCGGGCCTCGCCGGCCGGCGCGGCGTCCATCTCTCCGAGGAGGGAGACGACCTCAGCGCGGCCGGCACCCTCGTCGAAGCCCGGGATCTCCAGCTCCAGTCCGTCGCCGCGCATCTCTCTCCATCCCTTACGGGCTACTTCGCCGCGCACCTGGATCGTCTCCTCGCGATCCTCAACGAGGACGACCCGGCCAGCCCGCTCGACCGTCTCGTCGCCGGCGACACCCCGTCCCTCCCCATCGACACTCTGGTGACCGCCCAGATCCACGGCGCCGGTCTCGCCCTCCTTCACACCCGGGAGGACCTCGGGAATCTCCGCCTGACCACTCCCGCCGACTGGCGCCGCGCCCTGACCCCCACCGCCGCCATCGACTTCTGGTCCAACCAGCTCGGCGTGTCGCCGGACTACTTCTGGTCGCTTGCCGGTCCGGCCCGCCGCATCGCCACGGCCGCCGTGGCGCTCGCCGAGGGGCCGCTTCTCGCGGACCTCCATGAAGACCTGGAGCGTGCCCGCGCCGCGGGCCTCGACGGAGAACCGTTGAAGACGCGACTCCGCCGGGCCTACGAAGCCCACGGCCTGCTGCCGGACAGCCCGCATCACGCGGATCTGGTCCTGGCCAACAACATCCAGCAGGCCGCGCACGCGGTTCGATACCAGCAGACCATCGGCAATCCCGCCGCGATACGCCTGATCCCCTACCTGTTCTGGTGGACGGTCGGCGATGACAGGGTGCGCCAACGGCCCCTGCACAACCACGCCGTGATGCACCTCCGGGTCTTCGCGATCGACCATCCGATCTGGAAGACCTGGTGGCCGCCCGCCGGCCACAACTGCCGCTGCGGCATCGGCGCCATACCCCTGGCCGGAGCGCGACGCCTCGGCCTCGTCGGCTCCGAGCCGACCGGCCCCTGGCCGACAGCGCCGGGCACAGGAGGCCCCGCTCTCCCGGATCCCGGCTTCCGAGGCGCACCCGACCTCGCCACTGCCGCCGACGAGCTGGCGGCGCAGACCCGCCGAATCCATCGCGACGCCCAGTCCCAGGGAGGAGACCTCCTCGCCGCGATCACACGACTCTTCACCGCTCTCGGGCTCCTGCCGGAGGTGTCATGAAACCCGTCCCAAGCTCCCGCATCGTCACCGGCGCCGTCCTCTGGACTCCGGCCGCGGATCACGTCCTCTCCCTTGCGGACGCCGCCGCCCCGGCCCTGGAGTTCCCGGCGCTCGTCCCCGTGGATCTAGCCGAGACCCACGGCATCGAGATCACCCCCGCCCGCCTCGAAGAGATGGCTTCCGCCTACGACCCCGCCGTCGAGATGGCGAGCCTCAACCTCGATCACAACTGGGGCGGCCCCTCGCTCGGCTGGTGCGAGCGCGTCTGGCTGCAGGACGGAGCGCTCTGGGTGCGCTACGTCGATCTCGATCCGGCGACGGTGGAGCTGGTCCGCAGCAAGCGCTACACCCGCCGCTCGGCCGAGATCGCCCTCAGCCATCCCGTCACCGGCGGTTGGTACCTCACCGGCTGCGCACTCCTGGGCAACGCCCGCCCCGCCATCGCCGGGCTGCCGCCCGTCACCCTCTGCCGCCCGCAGTACGTCCTCACCGCCCGAAAGGAGAACCCCATGCCGCCGATACCTGAAACCGATCCACCCGCACCGCCACCGCCTGGCGCCCCCTCCGGAGAGATTGAACTGGCCGCCCTGAAAGCCCAGGTCGCCGAAGGCGCCCAGGCCCTCTCGACTCTCCTGCGCCAGCGCGCCGAGCTGGACGTCGATCGCCGCCTCGCCCTGCTCGGCGCCCGCATCACGCCCGCCATGGCGAAGCTCGCCCGCCCGCTCCTGGTCGAGCTGCTCGCCGAGCGTACCCCTGCCACGATCAAGCTTCAGGCCGATCCGTCGAAGCCCCCTGCCGAGACCTCCATCGCCGAGCAGATCCTCCAGGTCCTCGCCGCCGTCCCCGCCGTCGAAGCCCTCACGGCTGGCCGCCTCGCCGACGCCGACCCCAACCCCCGCGCCGCCGGCGGCCTCACCCCCGAACGCGAAGCCGAGCTCGAGCAGAAGTACCGCTTCAGCACAAGTTGGGGCTACCGCTCCAACTGATCAGGAGAGACCACCCATGGCCCCCCTCACCAGCAACCTCCACCGCCTGCACTCGGTGCATCAGCCGCAGTTCCTGCCGATCCCTGTCCAGGCCGGCGCCCGCCTTTACCTGAACGCCATCGTCTGCACCGGCGCCGACGGCCTGGCCGTGCCCGGCGCCGATGTTGATGGCCTCCGCGCCCAGGGCGTCGCTTGGAAACCTTTCGACAACACCAACGGCGCCGACGGCACCCTCGGCGACACCTTCAACGCCTTTGGAGCCACCCGCTTCGTCGAGGTGGATAGCCGCGGCGAATGGGAGTTTGCCTTCACCGGCCCAGTGCCGAAGCCAGGCGACGACGCCTTCGTCGTGGACGACGACACCGTTTCCAACACCACCGACAACTCCGTTCTCCTCGGTCGATTCACCCGCCCGGGCTCGCCCGGAAAGTGGTTCGTCGACCTGGACCGCCGATAGGAGCCGATCGTCATGCTCAGCGACCTCAAATCCATTGCTGTCAAGGCGACGCCCATCGCCCTCGACATCTACGACAAGACCGATCCCACGACCCTACTGCCGCTCGTGGCCGTGGTGATCTCCGACGCCTCGCTCTCTGAGGAGATCAATCTCGAATGGGCCGCCGTCTTCCCCGAGCTGCGCAAGTGGATCGGCGACCGTGTGGCTCAGCAGGGCTTCGCCGGCCGCTTGAAGGTCCGGCCGGAGCTTTACGAAGTCACGCTCGATTTCGATTCGCTCGATATTGAGCGGGGGACCGCACTTCTTCAAGCCACCGAGAAGGCCACGCGCATCGGCCGCGCCTTCGCCGTTGGAAAGGTTTTGCTGGCCTACCGCGTCCTGCGCGAGAACCTGCTGACCTACGACGGCCAGGACTTTTTCTCCGACGCGCATCAGCACCCGGACGGCACCTACGCCTCCAACATCCTCCCCGTCAACCGCGCCAACTTTACGGCCCCCACAGTAGACGAAGCCCGAAAAGAGCTGGTCCTGGCCGTGGACCGGCTCATGGCCAACTCCATCCTTCGCGACGAGCTGGTGCGCAGCGAGGAGGTGCGCAAGGGCCTGGTCGTCTTCGCCCGCTCGCAGCCCGTCTGGTCGGCCTACGAAAAGCTGCGCACCGAGAAGAGCTTCGGAGCCGATCCCAACCTCTGGCAGGGAGCCTTCGAGCTGGTTCGCGACTTCAAGCCCAAGCTCTATACCGAATCCACGGTAGACATCGTTCTCGCCACCCCCAATGGCCCAAGGCCTGCGATCTTCGTCGTTTCGCGCGAGCCGCAGGGCCTGAAATTCGATCAATCGAAAGAGTTCGCGTCGCGTTACATCCCGTTCGGCATGGATGCCATGTACGGCGTCACACCGGCGTTCTGGCAGACCGCCGTCCGGGTTCTTCAACAACCTGAGTGAGAAAAGGAGAGTCCCAGATGAAGACGTACAAGATCCGTGTCACCGGCGACGTTCTGGAAACGGCCGCCGCCACCCGCCGCGTCAACGTGTCCGGCCGAGTGCTCACCTTCGGCCGCGAGGCTGTCTACCTCCAGGCGGACGAGCTGCCGTCCCAACTGGCCGACGACCGCCACCTGCGCGTCGAAGTGCTCCCGGCCGACACCGCCGTGCCCCCGGGCTCTGCGGTCATCGACCTGAAGTCCGAGCGCGTTCAGGAGCCGGAAGCCGACATCCTCCCCGGCGCTCCTGAGCCGCCCCCGGGCGACGAGATCGATCTCAAGTCCGAGCGCGTCCAGGAGCCGGAAGCCGACGTCCTCCCCGGCGAGCCGGAGCCGCCCCCGGGCGATGAGACCGACCTCAAGTCCGAGCGCGTTCAGGAGCCGGAGGCCGACGTCCTCCCGGAGCCGCCCCCGGGCGACGAGACCGACCTCAAGTCCGAGCGCGTTCAGGAGAGCACCGTGGCGCCCGCCGCCGCAGCCGCCGCCCGCAAGCGCCGCTGAGCCGGACGATGCCGTCGCGTTACCTCACCGTCGAAGAGTTGCTCGCCCTCCGCGGCGAGGCGGAGCTTCTCCGCCTTGCCGGTCCGGGGGGCGGGCCCCCTTTTCCCGCCCTCACCGCCGCCATCGAGCAAGCCGAGGCCGAAGCCACGTCTTACCTGCTCGGCCGCTACCGCGCGGCGCTCCCCTCCACCCCGGCCGGAACACCACCCATCCTCAAGGCCAAGGTCGCGGCCCTCGCCCATCGCAAGCTCCTCGCCGGAGGTCAGCCGAGCCCGGCCCTGGAGACCGAGTCCCAGCAGGCGTTTGCCTGGCTGCGCGACGTGGCCCGCGGCGCCGCCAGCCTCGACCTCCCCACCGCGCCGCCGGCCGACGACACCTCTCTCGCGGTCGCAGCCATCGGCCCCACAGGCCCCGGCCTGCGCCTCCAGGATCTGGAGGGCTGGTGATGCGCGTCACCCTCACTCTCGAAGGCGTCGCCGAAGCGCGCCAGCTCCTCGAAGCCACCGCTTCCCGCCTGGAGCAGCCTCCCCGTCCGCTCCTCCAGGATCTCGCCGCGGCGCTCCAGCTCCATTTCCAGACCCACATCCGGCAGCAGACCGGACCGGACGGCCCCTGGCCGCTGCTCGCGCCGGTCACCCGCAAGATCCGCGAGTACTACGGCCACTCGCCGGACGGCGCCCTCGTCCGCTCCGGCGACCTTCTCCAGAGCCTCACCACCCTGTCGCTCGAAGACCAAGCCGTCGAAGTCGGCACCCGCATGCCGTTCGCCAGGACGCTCCAGGACGGCGGCACCGTCCAGGACGTCAGGACCGGCCGCCCCCGAGCTGTCCAAGCCTTCCCTTTCGTCTACACCACCGCCGCCGAGGTCCAGAACCTCCTTTCCCTTTTGGAGGCCTACTACTTTGCTCGCTGATCCCGCTCCCCACCCGAGCCTCCCCTGGTCGCTCGACGCCCGCATCCTCCATACCCTGCGTGCCCAGTTTCTGGCGGATGCTCCGCTGCGCACCGTCTTCGTCCGCGAAGAGCAGATCGCCATCCTCGAAATGGCCGCACTGCTTCGCACCGAGTCGATCAACGATGTCCCCTGCCTCGCCCTCGCCATCCTCGCCGACGAAGAGCGCGAGACCACCTCCGGCTACGGCGCCACCTACACCACCGTCGTCCAACTCGCCCTCGTCACCCAGCCACCCGTGCGCTGGGGCGACACCGCCGACCTCCTGCGCTCGCGCATCGTCGCCCGCTTGCGCCGGGTCATTCGCCGCAACGGCGGCGTCCTGGAGGACGCGACCGGCCGTCTTCTGGCCGAAGGCGTCACCCGCATCCAGCGCGTCCAGCTCGACGCAACGCCTCTGCCCTCCGGTCTCCTCCTCACCGTGATCAACGTCGAATACCGCTCCCTCATCGACATGCTGGAGCAGGAGATCCTCCAGTGAGCGGGATGGGTAGCATCGGCGCTACGGGCTCGGCCGTCCTCTGGGCCGTAGGCCGGGAACGAAGCTTCGGAGTCCCTGGAGACAACGTCACTGCCTACAGGGCCGTGCTCCCTCTGGAAGCTGATCTGCTTGACGCCGAAGCTCCAGGCGCTGCCGTCAACCAGAGTGGCTATCTGGAGCGCGGAGTCCCTGGCCCGAAGGGCGGCAAGGCCGACTGGTCCATCAGCCTCAGCACCGGCACCATCCTCGACTTCCTGGAGCACCTCCTCGGCCGCGTCACGAAGTCCACCCCGGCGCCCGGCGTCTACAGCTACCTCTTCGAACCCTCCCGGAACGGCGTGGATACCTCCTTCTTCGCGCTCCTGTCCCGGAGCCCGGTCCTGCGTTCCTGGCTCTACGGCATCAAGCTCGGCAAGCTCTCCCTCGCGATCGGAGACAACGCCGAGATCCCGGTCAAGCTCGAAGGGCTCATCAGCCATGGCACAAGGATGAGCGCGCCGGTCCCGCACCCCGCGAACGCCGGCGCCTACCAGCTCGGCCCGCGCCTTCGAGGAGCCCTGCGCAGTACCCTGCTCAATACTGCTGCCGGCCCGGTCCACGTCCAGGTGGTCCAGGTCGCTCCGCTCCTGTTCAAGACCGAGCAGACCGCGGACGACCCCACCTTCCCCGGCCCCGCCGTGGACGTCGCCCTCGATGCCGCAGGCGAGGCCGTCTGGCAGAACCTCCAGGACGCCGATGGCCTCGACCTCGGCGTCTGGGACGAGAACCGCGATCCCCTGGAAATCATCTGGCCCGGCACCACTGCCGACCACGCCACCCTCGCCGTGGGCGACGTCTTCACCTTCCATCCCCCCGGCGCCTGGGCCGCCCCCGTCCTGGCTCCTCTCCCCGGTCAGCGCTTCACCAGCGCCCACTGGACCGTAGCCCTCCGCACCGCCGGCAGTTACGCCCCCTGGATCCCGCTGCACTGCCGCAAGGGCACCCTGGAGTTGTCCTGGCCCCTCTCCGAAGAACGCGGCAACGGCAGCCGCTACCCCTATGCCCTTCTCCGAGATGGCCTCTTCTCCCCATCCCTGAAGCTCGAAAGGGTCCTGGTCGATCCCTTCTTCGCCGACCGCGCCGAGACAAGCGCCCGCCTCGAAGTCGACCTCGCCTTCCAAGGCCGCCAGCTCACCCCCGACCTCCGTGAATCCATCCGGATCACTTTCGCATCCGCCCGCATCGCCACCGCCACGCGATCCGTACGCGACGCCAGGGCCATCCCCGAAGAGGTCACCCTGATCGGCGAGACCACCGACACCCTCACACCCCCGGTCACCGTCGAAATCACCACCACCCGGGATTGGAGCCCATTCGATGCCTGACACCGAAGTCAAAGCCCGCCTGAGCATTGAGCAGGACGGCGAGCCCCAGATCTTCCGCGACGCCGCCACCTCGATCGGAGACCTCGCCGCCACCCTGCAAACCATCCAGTCCGTCGGCGCCGCGGCCTTCGGCCCGCTCCTCGCCCAGCTCGACCAGGTCATCGCCAAGGCCAACGACGCCGCCGCCGCCCTCCAGCGGCTCAACCAGCCATGATCACCCACCTCCAGAACCTCGTCGCCCTGCTCGATCAGGTCACCGAGGGCGCCGACCGCGCCCACCAGGCCACCCAGCGCCTCACCCCTGAAAGCGTCCTACCGTCCTTGCAGTCCTTGCAGTCCCTTATGTCCTCCGTCTCAGCCAAGGCCACCGAGACCGCCCAATCCGTCGCCACCACCCTCTCCGATCTCCAACACCAGACCGAAGCCACCCACACGCAAGTCACCACCCGTCTCGACGACCTCCAAAACGCCGTCGCCAACCACGCAAACCTCTGGAACAAGGCCGTCTCCGAGCTGATCGACGCCGTCAAGATCGGAGCCGTCCCCATCCAGCAGCTCCTGGATCTCTACGGAGACGCCCAGATCGGAGGCCAGAGACTCTCCGAGTACCTGAAGGGCCTCGATCTCAACGTCTACCGAGACCAGGTCCTGGAGCTGATCCGCGGCCTGCACGACGGCAGCGTCGAGATCGCCCGCGTCCAGGAGTATCTGGGCCAGACCCAGCTCCTCTTTGCGCAGCAGCTCTCCGACATCATCGACCTCTTCCGCCAGGGAGCCGTCACCCTGAAGAGAGTCGAGGAGGTCGTCCGAGACATCAAGAAAGCCTTCCCCGACTCCGAGTTCTCCGACCTCGCCCAGGCTCTCTACGACGCCCTGCGGAAGGGAGGAGCATGAGCACCGGAGGCGCGTCCACGGTCCCCACGCTCGACGGCCTCCACCTCCTCGGAGCCGCGGCCGACTCCTGGGAAGTGGTCGAATCCGAGCCTGTCGGCACCATCCGCATGGCCTCCGGAGCCACCCGGGAGCAGCGCCTGGCGCCCGAGCCCGGAGCCCCCCTCATCCGCCGCTGGTACGGAGTCACCCTCGACTACCGCCACCTCGGCCCCCTCGCCGAAGAGATCGAAGCCCGCCTCGCCTTCCCCGGCCCCCACGACCTCACCCTCTGGAAACACGTCACCCTGGGCTATCTAGCCGACGGCCAGCGCAACGAGTGGGACCTCCCCTGGCGTCACGCTCCCCACCACCTCACCCCCCCAGCCGGAGCCCCCCTCACCCGCTTCGCTCCCTCCGTCCGCCTCGGCTGGGGAAGCCCCCTCTTGTCCATCCAGGAGCCTGACTCCGCCGCCTACAACGCCGGCACGCCCGCACCTGCCGAAGTCTGGTTCGAAAGAGGAAGCCGCCGCTTCAAGCTCGCCGCTCCACCCGCCGCCGGCACCCGCCTCGTCGTCCAGCTCGTCCCCCTCTTCGCCATGGTCGTCGCCGCCGAAGACGATGTTAAAGCTGTCAGCTGGTTTCAACTGACTTCATGAGGGCCGCCCTAGAGGGGAAACGCTTCCAGGAGTTGTCATGCATGGCTATTCTCGACCAGTAAGCGCGAAGCTCTGTGACCCAGGTGTGACCCGAATATGGTATAATCAGGCCCATGAGCTACAACATCAAATTCGAGGATCGAACCCTGCGTGGACTCCGCGTTCCCGAGGGCAAGGACAGGCAGGAGTGGAGTGACACTGTAGTCCCGGGGCTTCGCTTCCGGAAGAGCGAAAAGGGGCACGGCGCCTTCTCGGTGGTCTACAGGGTCAAGGGGCACGTGAAGCAGGACCGCCGGACGATTGGACCCTTCCCCCGAGTCTCGATCGCTCAGGCCCGACAGGAGGCTCGGGAGGACCTCAACGCCGCCAGCTCGGGACGGGACCCGAAAAAGCTCAGGACTGCCCCGCCCGAGGAGAAGGACCTGACCTTCGCGGAGCTCTTCGAGACCTACATGGACCGCCATGCACGCGAAAATCTCATTACGTGGCCCGAGATCCAGCGCAAGATCCGCAAGGACGCGCTTCCGGTCATCGGACAGATGCCTGCCCGGGAGGTCCGCAAGCGCCATCTCCATCTGGTTATCGACCGGCTGGTGACCGGTGGGCACGCCGTGGCCGCTCGCTGTCTGCTGACCATGATCTCGGGGATCTACACCTGGGCCGAGGGACGGGAGATTGTTGAGTACAACCCTGTCCTCCGTTTCCCCTATCCGACGCCGGCGGAGCCGCCGAAGCGCAGGAGCCTGACCGACGACCAGATGCGAACGCTCTGGTTCGCGCTGCTGGATATCGCCGACAACCCGCCGCCCCGGACGCGCCTCGGACGAGACGGGTCCGCGGATCTCCTGGCCTTGGCGGTTCTTTCGCGTCTCTTGTTGGGGCAGCGAACGACCGAAACCATCGGCATGCGCCGCCAGGATCTCGAAGCCGATTGGTGGAATCTACCGGGGTATCTCGGACGGCGGCGGTATACGAAGACCGGACGGGACCACCGTGTGCCGCTGGTCCCGCTGTGGAGCGAGTACGTGCTGCCGCGCGTCGAGGCCGTGACCGCCGGGAAGCCGCATGTTTTCACCAGTGATCGCATGCCGGATCGGCCACTCAGTCCGCAGGCCATCCGGCAGTACTGTGCCCGGGTCGCAGCCGAGGTGGGTTTCCCCTTCGTCGCGCGGAATCTCCGGACGACGTTTCTGACCTCCCTGGCTCGCCTGCGCGTCCCGCAGGAGGTCAGGATGCGCTTGGTCAACCACAGCGACGGAAGCATCGAGACGGTTCACTACAACCTCTATGACTACGACGAAGAGAAATGGGCGGCCGGGCTGCGTTGGGACGCCCACCTCCGGGGCATCTTCTTCGCCGAGACCGCTCGGGTGCCTTTCCAGGCCTAGTCGGCCCACTCGCGCCGGCCGTCTTGCCATTCGCGAAGCTTGTCGATGCGAAAGGCTTCCCTCCCAGGGCTAAGAGTTTCTGGGGCGGGGAACCGAGCTGCCGCGATTTCCCTCCGCAGTGTTGATCGGGACAGGCTCGACCAGTTGATCACCTCAGGCCAGGTCATGAATCGAGGGAGCACGTCACGAACGTTGGATACGCTGTGCCGACTCGGCAATGGCTGCTGCGGTCTGCTGTCGTTTATCATGGGTTTTCCTAATTGAGCTCGTTTTGGCTGATGGCCGTGGCGCACTGGTGCGAGGCAAGCAGGCCAGACTTTTTCGAGCCGGCGGCCGAGGTGCGGGCGTAGGCTGCGATTCTCACGCGGCTTTCCTACGGACGGGGTTCATCGGTTGCTCTGAAACCCGGGAGAGGGAGCACCGCCGCCGGCTCTGGGGATCGCGGTACCGGTCGAGAATCTTCCAGATGCCCATCGAGGTGAGCGGCCCACGGCAACCGTGGAAGACCGGCTCCGGAAGACCCCAGATCCGAGCCTCTGTGAGCCAGGCCAGCAGCCGGCCTCCGAGATCGTCAGGCAGCACGATGGACCAGGAGATGCCGTGACGGTGGACCGAGACCACAGCCTGGCGGTTCGCCATTGTGATGGCCGTAGCCCGGAGGGCGGCGATCTCGACGGCAGTGAGGCCTGCGGCGACCAGAGCGAGGACGGCTCCGTCGCGCAGCCCCACGGCTCTGCCGGAGCGCACCCGGCCTGGATCGACGCGAGGCAGGAGAGTGTGTGCCTGTTCGGGATCGAGACGCATCAGCGCAGTTCCAATCCGGCTGGCGCCGGTATCTGTGGCTTCTGGGACGGTCGGTTCAGCATGGTGCGGCCTCCGTTCTTCTGAGATCAGAATGCACCAAGGAACGCAAGACTCCAAACGCGGCCGATTGCTGGATTCCCCGCAACTATCTCAATTAAAAAGACATAGGGGGTCAAAGGATTGAGGGCGGATCGTGCGCGTCATCTTTCCAAATCCGATCTTGGCCTTTGGGCATAGCTGAGCAGCCGAGGGGGCGAATGGCCCACTTGGCGGGCGGGGGTTCATGGACCGGCGTCCTGGACCTGCTTCAGACCAGGGCCAGGATGCGGATCAGCCTGGATCAGGGATACCGCCGCGACGCTCCCAGAGGGCTCCGAGATCGCGAGCACCATGGACGAAGGCAATCACCGTGACGATCTTCGGGGTGATCCAGTAGATGAGGCAATAGCTTTTGACGAAAAGTTCGCGGACATCATGAGCGCGCCTCCGGAACAACGCGCCCTCGCTCGGCCAGGGTTCCGCAGCGATCGGGCAGCATTCATAGAGAAAGCTTACCCCAAGCCTTCACCGAGCTCCACGCGCTCGGCTGAGCAGGGCGGCGACTTCGCGGGCCAGCTCGGCGGTGGCGGCTTCGCGGTGGGCAGCTTCCTGGAAGAGGAGGACGGCCGCCAGGGCTTCGCGGGGGACGTTGTGAGCACGGAAGACGGCGACCATCTCGTCGGCCAGGAGGCGGACTTCCGCGGTATTCCCCTCCTCCAGATAGGGAACCACCAGGTCGAGGGTGGCGAGGGCGGCTTCGTAGGGGTTCTCGTCATCGAGGAAGGTCTGACGGACGCCGTTGAGGAGCTGGCGGGCTCGCTCGTGCTCGCCCAGGCCGGCAGCCACGCGGCCGTCCACCCACCGCAGGCGGAGGTGGTCCAGCGCTCCCCCTTGCGCTGCAGCCAGCTCCCGCAGGTTCGGCAGGAGGTCGGCCGCTTCCCTGTGGCGCCCCATCTTGGAGAGGTTGTCGACGAGGTTGTGGCGGATGCAGAGGACGAGGCGCGGCTCTCGGTCGGCGTCGATGAGGCCGTTCGCCTGCTCCAGAGCCCGGATGGCGGACTCGGTATCGCCCTGCTCGATGTGTGTGCCGGCCTTCAGGATCAGACTCCTGCCGGCGAGGTGGGGATCCCGGTGCTCGCCGTGGAGGAAGAGCTCTACGGCATCGGCGAGCAGCTTGAGCGCCTCGGGGAAGCGTCGTTGTGCCAGGCGCAGTGAGGCTTTCAGGTCCAGAAGGACGGGCTCGTAGCCCAGAGCATCCTCGATAGCCCGGGTTCCCGCCTCCCACCAGGAATCGGCCATGTCGAAGCTCCGCTCGGCCCCCCTGTGGTCGCCGTGCACCCGGCATGCGTTCCCCAGAGCGGCCCAGGCGAGGCTCCTGAGCTGGTAAACCCAGCTCTCCTCGAAGAGGCCACCCTCCGCGATCCTATCCGCCACATGGACTGCCAGGTCGGCGAGGTGGACGGCCTGGGACGACTCCTGCGCTGCGATCTGGCAGCTCCTACGGACCAGCAGCTCGCAGAGGCCCCAGCTCACGAAACGCGAGTCGGCATGGAGATGGGCGAGGCGTTCCTCCGGAGCCAGGGGAAGAAGCTCCTCCAGGAGCTGGGGCGCTTCGGCGCGCGACCGGGCGAGGGTGGCATCGATGAGTCCGAAAACCGCGGGCAGGACGTTGGCCTGATGAAGCTCGAGCAGCCAGCCTCCAACCTCTCGACAGCGGGGGCAGATGGCGAGAACGTGAAAGAGCTGCTCGTTCTGCTCCACCGTCCGATCTGCGACAAGCAGGCGCTCCAAGGTGGCAGCAGTGAGATGTCTGTGCTCCATGCAATTCTCCTCTGAGAGCTTCTTTGAGAGAACGGATAATAGCGCAGGCAGGAAATGGCTGGTATCCCTTGGCCGTCAAACGCGGGCCGGGAAACGGAACCCGGCCCGCGAGCTCATTCAGCCGTTCGGATCAAGGATGGAACCGGTGTCGCCGGCGCTGGCGTTGAGCTGTGGGTCAGACCAGAAGAAGGACAGGAAACTCCAGAGCTGCGCGAGTCGAAACATTCGGACCTCCTGAGAGCCGCACGGCTCCGGCCACCACGACCGGCGAAGGCGGGCCTCTCAAGAGGAAGTGTGCGGGCGTCCTGGCTGGAATCCCTGGACAGCACACTTGCTCACCCGGAACAGAGCTGAGCTGGTGGGGACGGGTACGGAGGGATGCCGGGCGAAGCTGAGGCTGTCGGCGTGGCTCTATAGCCACAACTGCCCGTCTGTGCGGGGGAGTGGCCGAGGGGGCGAAGGGCCCCCTTGGCGGGCGGGGGGCTCTCGGTAGAGAGAGGCATCACCAAGACGAGCGTGGCACCTATTCCGGGCACCCTTGTCCGCCTAGTAGGGCGTCAACCTTGAAACGATATGTTCCTCTGTAGGGACGGCCCTTGTGGCCGCCCTCCCAGGGCACCCACAAGGGGTGCCCTACATGAAGGATCGATCCATCCTTTCAAGCGTGACAGGGCACCAGGCTGAGTCTCCATCAATGGGACTCCAATCTCAGGACAGCCCGCTCGACAACCTCATCGACGGCATCCGCCAGAACAGCCTCCACACGACGGCTCCTCCTGAAGCGCGGGGCGCCTTCCAGCCATCGAGCCTCTCGCCAGGTCAGAACGGCTTCCGCTTCGCGAAGCGTGTTTCCATCTGCATCCAGCAGTCGTACCGTCGCACTTGCGAGGGGACCCTTCCGTGAGTCGGCGGCAAGCCCCTTGACCTGCGGTGGCAGGGAAACAGGCATGCGCACGGTGCCGGTGACCACCGTCTTTCCCCGGGCTGCTTCCACCGAAGCTACACGTTCAACACTCTCCGCGAGCTTCATGCGCAGAGCTTGCTCCGCGCTCGAAGAAGCCTCCAGGGCGAGGAGTTGTGCCCCTACATCTCCAGCCTGTGCCGGAGCACCCTCCGGCCCAGGCTGTGCCTCGATGGTGAAGGGAGCAAGTGCTATCGAGGGATACGCAGCCCGGTGCTTGCCTGGCGTTGCACAGCCGGATGCCGTCGAAAGGGCCAGGGCTGTAAGAATCAGTCGGAAGAAGCACGATTTCCTTGTCATGAAACCTCCTAGTTTCGGGTCGGAATCGGCCCCAGATGATCAACAGCGTCTTCGACAGCCTGTCTCACCGCTTGGCGGAGCACGCTTTCCACAGGACCATCGGTGGCCAGGGGAGCGCCATCCGGTCCATGCAAATCCTCCCAGGCAAGAATGGATTCAACCTTGCGAAGCTCCCTTCCATCGGGGTCCAGGAGGAGGATGGAGGCTTTCACGAAGGGTTCTGATCGGCCGATCTCACGGTGCAGTTGCTCATCCTCGGGGAGGAAGAGCGGAATCCGGACGGTGCCCGTAAGCCTGTAGACGGGCATGCCGGCCTTCGCCGGGGCGAGATCCACCTTGCTGCTGATATGGCTCCGGGTCAGGGCACGTGCGGCACTGGCAACCGCCTCATCGGCGAGAGCCTGGAGAAGCGCAGCCGGAGAGGGGCGGGCTGCTGTGCCTTCTATGTGGTGCGGCTCGATGGAGAACGGAACCACGGTAACGCTCGCCAAAGAGGGCCGATCGTCCCTGTCTGGAGCCTTTTGTGGCGTAGCGCAGGCAACCAGTAAAGGAGTACAGAATAGAAGCACTGCGACAGGTTTGTACATGGATCTACTCCCGGCTGCCGAGGAGACGAAGGCCGTTGAAGATGACCAGAAGCGAAGCTCCCATGTCGGCGGCAATGGCCGCCCAGATGGAGGCGTGACCGGCGAAGGTCAGGACCACGAAAACTGCCTTGACCAGGAGCGAGAAGGTGATGTTCTGCCGGATGACCCGGAGCGTCCGGCGCGAGTGCCGGATGAGCCACGGCAGCTTCGCCAGGTCGTCCGACATCAGGGCCACGTCGGCCGTCTCGATCGCGGCATCGCTTCCGGCCGCACCCATGGCGACGGAGATCGTCGAACGGGCCATGGCCGGAGCGTCGTTGACGCCGTCTCCGATCATCGCCACCTGACCGTGGCGGGCGACGAGCTGGTCGATGGCAGCCACTTTCTCGGCCGGCAGCAGCTCGGCCCGGACCTCGTCGATGCCCGTTTCCCGGCCGACCGCCTCGGCGGTCCCACGGTTGTCGCCCGTGAGCATCACCACGGTCTCGACGCCGGCATCGCGCAGGGCCTGCACGGCGTCTTTCGACTCCGGCCGCACTTCGTCCGCCACGGCGATCAGCCCGCAGACGTGCTCGCCCGTGCCCACCACGACAGCCGTCCGGCCGGCCTGGGACATGGCTTCGAGCCGCTCGTGGATTTCCGGAGTCTCCTGCCCGCGCTCTTCCAGGTAGCGGTGGGAGCCAAGCCAGTACTCGCGCCCCTCGAAGCGGCCGGTGGCGCCCTTGCCCTGGAGGATCTGGAAGTCTTCAGCGGGAACGACGCCGGTCCCGCGGTCTTTCGTGTAGGCGAGGATGGCCCGGGCGAGGGGATGCTCGCTCCTCGCCTCCAGCGCTCCGACCCGCTGCAGCAACTCCCGTTCGTCATGGCCCGCCAGAGGCACCACCTCGACCACGGCAGGCCTTCCCCAGGTAAGCGTCCCCGTCTTGTCTAGCGCCACCGCCCGGAGCCGGGCCGGGATCTCGATGAACAGCCCTCCTTTGACCAGGACGCCGTTGTGCGCCGCCGCGGCCAGGGCTGCGACGATGCTGACCGGCGTCGAGATCACCAGGGCGCAGGGGCACGCGATGACGAGCAGCACCAGGGCGCGGTAGATCCAATCGTCCCAGGATCCTCCGAAGAACAGCGGCGGGACGACCAGGACGGCGAGCGCGACCGCCATCACGGCGGGCGTATAGACTCTGGCAAACCGGTCCACCCACTGCTCGGAGGGGGCTCTGCGGGACTGTGCCTCCTCGACCATCCGGATGATGTGAGCGAGGGTGCTGTCCTCGGCCCGCTTGGTGGACTGGACCTCCAGCGCGCCGTCGCCGTTGATCGTCCCGGCGAAGACGTCGGCGCCCTCCGCCTTGTCGACCGGCACGCTCTCGCCCGTGATCGGCGCCTGGTTCACGGCGCTCGTGCCCGCGACGACTCGGCCGTCGAGCGGCACTCGTTCGCCGGGCTTGACCACGAAGACCGTCCCGGCCTCCACCTGCTCGGCGGGCACCTCTTTCTCGCCGCCGTCCGGTTGCCGGACGCGCGCCATTTGTGGGGCGAGGTCCATCAGGGCGGCGACGGCCCGCCGGGCACGGCCCACGCTCCAGGATTCCAAGGCCAGCGAGAGTGCGAAGAGGAAGGCCACGGTCGCACCCTCGAACCACTCGCCGATGGCGACAGCTCCCAGCACCGCAATCACCATGAGCAGGTTCATGTCGGGGCGGAACCGTCTCAGCGCGAACCAAGCCTTCGGCAGGACGGTCCAGACCCCGGCGAGGATGGCGATGCCGTACAGGACCCTGGCCACCAGGGGGACGGCATGCGCGAGCCCCGCGCCTTCAGAGCCCACCGCCTCGGCGAGCCCCCCGGCGATCCAGGCGTGCGAGGCGAATCCCACAAGGGTGCCGACGCCGCTCACCGTGGTCAGCACGGTTCGGCCCCAGCGCTGCCAGATGCCCGCCGGCTCAGCTTTTTCCGAGCCTTCCTTCCAGACCTGCGCTCCCATGCCGGTGCGCTCGACGGCCTTCACGATGTCTCCTTCGGAGACTGCCTCAGGCGGGGCCGAGACGGTCATCCGGGCCTTCATGATGTCGAAGGAGAGGCGGTCTTCGCCGCCAACCAGGGGGCCGATCTCGCGCTTGAGGATGCCCACCTCCTCGGCGCAGTCCATGCCGCGGATTCTGAAGTGCCGTCTCATTTCGGATTCTTTCATCTTGCCTCCATCAAACGCTTTGTCGGGGGTGCGAAGGGACGGGAGGGGACGTTGGTGCTATTCGCGCCGAGGCGGCTCCGGCACTTTGAAACCGAGATAGGTTCCTGAGCTGAGGCCCATGAGACCCAACAGGGTAGGGCTGAACTGAGGCATCGCCAGACCGTTGTAGACCGAGGCGCAGAAGATGATTCCGAGGATGAGCGTCCAGATGAAGAGCTGGAAGCGATGGAGGCTGATCCCCTGGTCGTCCGAGAGGACGTCGCGCAGGAAGCCCTGGGAGACCGGGTTCGGGCCTGCAGGCGCTTGTGGCTTGCTCTGGTCGATGAAGGCCGCTCCGAGCGCCGTACCTGAGCCGATGCCGAGCAGCACCAGAACGGAGCCGGTGATCGTGTCCAACTCTTCCGTGATCAACCAGATGAACACGTAGGCGGCGATCACCAGGAAGGACCAGAACGCGAGTTGAAAACGGGCGAGGCTGTAGGGCGCCTGGATACCGGAGGCCGTCCCCGGCCCGCTGGCGCGCAACAGGGTCGTGCGGCGGGCAAGCCGGAAGAGGCCGGCCAGGCCTAGGGCCGCCGCGGCGAGAAAGCCGTAGAGCTCCACGGGGGGGACCACCACAAGCTCGAAATCGTTCACTTCGGTCTCGAACAACAGCCTCCCGCTTGGACCGCAACTGACGGAGACCTTCCTGCTGAATCCCACGGGTTCCGCCAGAAGAGCCCGCCAAGCCGCATCCGACTCGTCGGTGCGGTCGAGGAGGAAGCGGACCTCCCCCCGGAACGGATCACACGACTCCGGAGAGGAGCCGTGGATGGCAACCTCGTCCAGGAACAGGACGAGGTCCTCGCATCGGGTCGCATCTCCGTTCAGGTAGCTCTTGAGAGCCGGAATCGAGAGGCTGATGGCATCCCCGAGGGCGGCCTGATTGGGATGTTTCCGGTCGTTGGAGCGCGCATTCGTGACTCTCGGCCGAGCGGCCGCGGCGCCCTGCGTGGCGGCGCTTCCTTCCTGTGCCAGGACCGGACCCGCCAGCATCCAGGCCGTCAGAAGCACCACAGCCGAACAGGGAACTGCAAGGTTCCTTTTCATGGCAGCTCCTCCAGATTGTCTCTCTTCATGCGTAGCCTCCGATGGCGGTCTTCTCCAATCAGCGGAGGTCACTCCTCGGGATTGGCTCGGGGAGTGTCTCGAAAGCTGGGTGAAACGCCGTTCCACGGGTGAGAACCACGGCTTTAAGGAAGGGCTCGAAGCTGGTGCCGCGGTGGCCGTTCACGAGGACGAGAGGCACCCCTCGGGGGTGGTAGCGGTGGGCAAAGGCGAGATCGTCCGCGAGCTTTGCCTGCGTTTGCGGATTGCCGGCACAACGCTCGAGGTCCGACCGCGAAATATAGGGTGCGGCAAGGTCGTAAACCTTCTCTTCGGTCATGGCGGTCTGGTTCTCGAAAAGAGCGCTTGTGAAGTCGAAGAGCTTCTCATGCCTCTCCAGACAGATCTGCGCCGCCGCTGCCAGGCAGCGGGCGGATCTTCCGTGCCTTGACGTGTCATAGGGGTTGCACTGCCGATCGAGCGGATATTGGCGCGCCTCGATGCTCAAGCTACCGGGCGGAAGGCTCTCTCGAAGAGACCTGAGGGTGGCGTGGAGCCCGGCGCATTGGCGACAAAGTACGTCGGTGAACTCGGTGATCCTGACCGGAGCTTCCGCGGATGGAAGCGTGCGGAGAGGCGGCAACGTCAAACCTGGCGAGTTGCGGTAGATGTACAGGGAATCGCTCAACGTTTGCTTGAGCTGCGGGGCGAGGGAGGCGACCAGGGAGTTGACCTGCCGGTCGCGTGCAGGATCGCCCGTCCCTGGGCTCTTCCACAGGGAGCCGGTGAACGCTTCTTTCCTTGTTTCGCTCGCGGAGCGCGTCCGGAGGCCGGGATAGAGGAGCAGCAGAAAAACGGCTGCGCTGGCGCCGGCAGCCAGGGCGAGGCCGCGGCGGGCTTCCCGAGCGGGCACCTGTTGCCAGGTGCCCAGAGTCACTGCCCCATACCAGATGACCAGGGCATGGAGGATCGCGCAACCTGAGCAGAAGGAGCGCGCCGCGTAGCTTCCGAATAGGATGAGGACAACCACAACCATTCCCAGGACCCCTATCCAGCGTCCGGCCCACACGAGCGTGGAAGCGGGCTGGCGTTGGGCGAGGCGCAGGAGGCTGAGCAAGGGAAAAAGAAAAGCGGTGATGCCCCACACAAGGCCCCATCCAGCAGCGGGAAGCCACGTGAAACGGTGTATGGCGGCAGCGAAAGACGATGCCATCCCATCGGAACGGGTCGGCAACCATTGAACCCAGAGGAAGAGCGCCCAGAGTGCGCTGCAGAAGCCCAGGGCGGCCAGCTTTGCAAGAGCACCGGGGGTGGGAGCTGCTTCCTGGGCGGAGCTGACGGAGACTCGCTTCTGTCGCATGTCACCTCCTTGGATCACACCCTGTCTGACCGCTCAGTAGGACGAGATCCTTTGACCCCGCTCAAAGCGCCTCCTCGTCGCGCTCGCCGGTCCGGATCCTGACCACCTGTTCCACGTCGGAGACGAAGATCTTGCCGTCGCCGGGCCGGCCGCTCCGGGCGGTTTCCACGATCGCCTGGACAACCCGGGGGGCGAGCTCGTCGGCCACCACGATCTCCAGCTTTGTTTTCCTGGCAAAGGAGTGCCCCGCCTCCCGGACCGACTCTTGTGCTGTCGCGCCGCGCTCCCGTCCCCAGCCGAGCACCTGGGAGACGGTGAGGCCCGGGAGGTCCGCGATGGCGTCGAGAGCCAGCAGGACGTTGTCCAACATGTATGGCTGAATGACTGCGTTGATCTCTTTCATCGCGTTCTCCTCAGATCTCCACCTCGGACCGGCGCTCGGCGAACCAGCCGTAGATCGTCGGCAGCACGAGGAGAGTGAGCAGGGTCGAGGTGACGAGGCCGCCGATGACGACGGTCGCCAGCGGACGTTGCACCTCGGCGCCGGCGCTCGTGGCCAGGGCCATGGGGATGAACCCGAGCGAGGCCACCAGCGCGGTCATCAGCACCGGCCGCAGCCGGATGCGTGCGCCCTCCATCGCCGCTTCCTCGGGGTCGAGCCCCTCCTGGCGCTTCTGGACGATGTAGGAGACCAGCACCACGCCGTTCAGCACGGCCACGCCGAACAGGGCGATGAAGCCTACGCCGGCCGAGATGGAGAAGGCATAGCCGCGCAGCGCCAGCGCCAGGATGCCGCCGGTCACCGCAAGTGGAACGTTGAGGAAGATCAGGACCGCCAGCCGGACGGAGCCGAACGTGGTGTAGAGGAGCACGAAGATGAGCAGCAGCGCGAGCGGCACCAGGATGGCCAGGCGCGCGGACGCCGCCTCGAGGTTCTCGAACTGCCCGCCCCACTCGACCGACCAGCCCGGCGGCAGGTCTACCTCTCGCTCGACCGCCTCCTGGGCCTCGGCGACGAAGGAGCCCAGGTCGCGCCCGCGCACGTTCGCCTCCACGTTGATGCGGCGGCTGACGTTGTCGCGGCTGATCTGGGCCGGGCCGTCCTCGATGCGGACCAGGGCGAGCTGCTCCAGCGGGATGAGCTGCGCGGGTCCGCCGTTGCTGCCGGGCGCCGCCACGCGCAGGTCGCGGATGGCGTCGAGGTCGTCCCGCACCCCGCCCGCGAAACGGACCTGCAGGGTGAACCTCCTCTGGCCTTCGAGCACCACTCCGACAGGTCTCCCGCCCACCGTCTCCACGACGTCGAGCACGTCCTGGGCGTTGATGCCGTAGCGCGCGATGGCCTGGCGGTCGATCGTCACGCGCAGCATCGGCAGGCCGACGGTCTGTTCGGCCTTCACGTCGGCGGCTCCCCGGACCCGGGAGAGCACGCGCACGATCTCGTCGGCCTTGCTCTTGAGCTGGTTGATGTCGTCGCCGTAGATGTGGACCGCGATGTCGGAGCGCACGCCGGAGATCAGCTCCGCAACCCGCAGCTCGATGGGCTGCGAGAAGCTGAAGATCGCCCCCGGCACGTTCTTGGTCATCGCCTCCTCGATCTCCTCGACCAGCTTTTCCTTGCTGCCGAATCGCCAGGTGTCGCGCGGCTTGAGCATGATGTAGGTGTCGCTGATCTCCACGCCCATGGGGTCGGTCGCGATCTCGGCGCGGCCGGTCCGCGAGACGACGGTGTCCACCTCGGGGAACTTCTCCTTGAGGACCTGCTCGGCCATCTGGCTGATCCGGTTGGATTCTTCGAGCGAGATGCTCGGCACGCGCCAGATCTGCATCGCGATCGCTCCCTCGTCCAGGCGCGGGATGAATTCCGTGCCGAGGAACGGGACGATGGCGAGGCTCACCAGGAACACCGCCACGGCGGCCGCCACCGTGTACTTCCTGCGATGTACCGCCTTGTCGAGGAGCGGGAAGTAGGCGCGTTTGGCCTGGCGGAAGAGCCAGGGCTCCCTCTCCGAGACCTTCTTCAGGAAGAAGCTGGCGAGCACGGGCATCAGGGTGAGGGCGCAGATCAGGGAGGCGGCGAGCGCGAAGACGACTGTCAGCGCCATGGGCCGGAACATCTTCCCCTCGACGCCGCGCAGCGCCAGGATCGGCAGGTAGACGATCATGATGATGCCGACCGCGAAGACCACCGGCCGCGCCACCTGATGGGCGGCGGCCCTCACCTTCTCCAGATGGGAGACGCCGGTGTCCTTGTGCCTCTCGTGGAGCACGCGGATGATGTTTTCGATCATCACCACCGAGCCGTCCACGATGAGGCCGAAATCGATCGCGCCGAGGCTCATCAGGTTGCCGGAGATCCCCGCCTGCTTCATTGCGATGAAGGCGGCGAGCATCGAGAGCGGGATGGCCGAGGCCACGATCAGCCCGCCGCGCAGGCTCCCCAGGAGGAGCAGGAGGACGAGGATGACGAGCAGACCGCCTTCGATCAGGTTCTTCGCCACCGTGTGGATCGTCCGCCGCACGAGGTCGGTGCGGTCGTAGAAGGTGTCGATCGTGACCCCTTTGGGAAGCGTCCGGGCGATCTCGGCGACCTTCGTCTTGACCTGGTCGGCCACGATCCGCGAGTTTTCGCCCATGAGCATCATGACGATGCCCACGACCGCCTCGCCGCGTCCGTCCCTCGTCACCGCGCCCTGGCGGATCATCGGCGCGAACTCGACGGTGCCGACGTTGTTGACGTAGACCGGCGTGCCCCCTTCATTGTGGGCGACGACGACGTTGCCGATGTCTTCGAGGCGCGTCACCAGCCCCTCGGCGCGGACCAGGTACTGCTCGCCCTGGTGGGCGATGTAGCCGCCGCCGACGTTGCGGTTGTTGGCCTCCAGCGCTTCGAAGACGTCCCCCACGGAGAGGCCGTAGGCCACGAGCCGCTGTGGATCGAGGCTCACCTGGTAGGTCTTGAGCTCGCCGCCGAAGGCGTTGACCTCGACGACGCCGGGGACCGACTTCAGGCGGTAGTTGACGATCCAGTCGAGCAGGGTGCGCAGCTCCATCGGCGTGTAGCACGCCTCGGTGTCCGGCTCGCCCGGGCGGCACATGGGCTCGCCCTTGACCTCGAACTGGTAGATCTCTCCCAGCCCGGAGGAGATCGGGCCCATCTCGGGCTCGCCGTAGCCCTCGGGGATCTGTTCGCGCGCTTCCGTCAGACGCTCGCCGACGAGCTGGCGCGCCCAGTAGATGTCGGTCCCCTCTTCGAAGACCACGGTCACGACCGAGAGGCCGAAGCGGGAGACGGAGCGGATCTCTTCGATGCGCGGCAGGCCGCTCATCGCGGTCTCGACCGGGAAGGTGATGAACTGTTCGATCTCCTCGGGCGCGAGGCCGGGGCTGTTCGTGAGCACCTGCACCTGGACGTTGGTGACGTCGGGAACGGCGTCGATCGGCAGGGTGCGCAGGGAATTGATCCCGACGGCCACCAGCAGCAGCCAGAGGATGATGACGAGGAACCTGTTGTCGAGCGAAAAATCGATGATTCGTTGGATCATGTTCCCCCCGCCTCAGTGGCTGTGGCCTCCGCCCATGGTCTCCTTGGCGGCTTCGGAGGCGAGCAGGAATGCGCCCTTCACCACCACTCTTTCGCCGGGCTTGAGGCCTCCGACGATTTCCACCAGATCACCCGCTCGCCGTCCGGTCTGGACTTCGCGCATCCGGTAGCGGCGCTCCCCGTCGGGCACGAAGGCCACGAACCCCTCCCCCTGGCGCTGGAGCGCGCTCTCCGGCACGACGGGCACTCCGGGGCCGGAGGGGCTGACGTGCGGGTCGGTGAGGCGGATGCGGGCGAACATCCCCGGGCGGAGCCGGCCGTCCCGGTTGTCGACGTCGATCCGTGCCCGCACCGTGCGGGTGGCGGTGTCGACGCTGCCGGCGAGGAACGAGACCTTGCCTTCGAAGGTCTCGCCGGGATAGGCGTCGACCTGGACGGAGACCTCGTCGTCCGGGTGGACGCGCCGCAGGTCTTTCTCGAACACGTCGATCCAGATCCAGACCCGCGAGAGGTCGGCGACGGAGAAGAGCTTCTGCTCCGGGCTGACCATCTCCCCGAGGCTCGCTTCCTTCTCGACGACCGTTCCGTCGAAGGGCGAGGACACGGGGGAGAGCGAGCCGGACTGCCCCTGGCCGGCCGGAACCCCCATGAGGCGCAGTGTTTCTTCGGCCCGGCGCAGCTCCGCAGCCGCTTCGAGGTGAGCGGCCCGCGCCGTGAGCGCCTCCTGCTCGGAGGAGATCTTCTCGGCGGCCAGCCGCCTTTCGCGCTCCCAGGTCTCGCGCGTCAGGTTCTCCCGGGCTCGCGCCTGTTGATAGGCGGCCTTGGCCTGGCCCAGCTCGGTGGAGTCGAGCACGGCGAGCGTCTCTCCCCGCCTCACGCGCTGGCCCAGGGTGGCGCGCACCGCGGTGATGCGGCCCGAGATCCGGGGCCCGACGTGGGCCAGGCGGTCCTCGTTGAACCCGACCTGCCCGGTGGTGCTCAGCTCGGCTCCGAGGGCCTGGGCCTGGATGACCGCTGTCTCGATGCCGGCGCGGGCGTGAGCCTCCGGCGTGAGCTCGACCACTCCCTCCTCATGGCCTTCTTCTTCTCCATGAGCTTCCCCTTCCTCACCCTCCGCGTGCTCCTCCGGGCTGCCTGCCTTCTCTTCGGCGTGCTTCTCTCCTTCCCCTTCGTCTCCAGTCCCGGTCGAGCGGGAGCAGGAGACGCCGAACGTCAGGCAGAGGCAGATCAGGGCGAACGTCGTCAGCAGATATCGAAAAGCTCGCGTCATGGCTCAAAGCTCCGGTTCGTGTCGGTGGGAATGGGGAGGCGGGAGGCGGCGAGGTCGAGCTGCACGCGGGCTCGCCAGGCTTCGCCCAGAGCGTCCAGGTACTCGCGCTGGCTCTCGACGAACTCGCGGCGGAGGAGGAAGACGTCCGTGCGGCTGATCTTGCCGGCTTCCATGGCGCGCTGCAGGAGCCCGAGGTTTTCCTCCAGGCTGCCGATCACCTGCCGACCGAGGCCGTGGGCGGCGGCGCTTGCCGCCTGATAGATGGCATAGGCGGACGCCACCTCGCGCTCGATAGCGAGTCGCGCGGCTGCCGATTCGGCGGCCACCCGCTGGGCGGCGGCTTCGGCTTCGGCGATCCGGCCGCGGTTGCGGTTGAACAATGGGATGCCGATCGTCAGGCCGACCCCGCTGATGTCGTCGGTTCCCTCTTCCCGGTCCTGGAAGGCGCTGGCCACCAGGTTGGGGCGTGCGAGCGACCTCTCCAGCGCAATCTCTGCGCGCGACGCCTCCGCCTGGCTGAGGAAGGCCGCGAGGTCTTCCCGGTTTGCGAGCGCCGCTTGCACCAGCTCCGGCAGCGGCGGCAGCCCGGCCGTTCCCTCCGCGGCGTCGGCCAGGTCCCCTACGGGCTCGGGAGGCGAGGCCGGCGGCAAGCCGATCGCCTCCGCGAGCGCGCTGCGGGCGTCCAGGGAGGCGCCCCTCGCCAGCTCCACCCGGCGGACGCTGCGGCCGGTGGCAGCCCGAGCCAGGTTCAGCTCGATCTGGGTTGCCTTGCCGGCTTCCAGCCGTTTCTCTTCGATGTCGAGGAGAGCGCGGGCGAGGGCTGCGTCGGCCTCCTCGATCCGCAGCAGCTCGCGGGCGCGGACAGCGTCGGCAAAGGCCAGGGCCACGTGGCCGCCGAGCACCCGCTGGGCCCGGCGGAACCGCGCCTCGGCGGCGGTGAGAGAGGCCTGGGCGACCTCTGTGCGCCGGCCGCGCTGGCCGCCGATCTCGATTTCCTGGCTCACTTCCAGGCTGCGGTCGGTGCTCTGCCCACCCGGCCCGCTGCGGCGCGCGCCCTCGGCCGAGACCTCGGGGTTGTACGGATAGGTCCGGGCGGTCACCAGTCGCGCCCGGGCTTCTTCGAGCTCGGCACGGCGCGCGGCGACCTCGGGGCTCCGCTCGAAGGCAAGTTGAAGAGCCTGCTCGAGGCTCAGGCCCGGGGCAGCCGGCTCCTGCGCTCTCAGTGCAGAGACCGAGAGGGCCAGGGCCAGCCCCAGGGACCAGCGACGGACATGATTACGCATTACGCCCGATCTCCCTGTTGTGCAAGCGCATGCACGGCGGCGTCATGCCACCGGGCAGGGTCATCGCCTACGTCGAGGGATCAGGCGCGGGGAGGCTCTTTGTGGGCTTGAGGGAAGCCCAATCCAGGCGAGGCAAGGCGGCCGGCCGTCAGGATGCCGGAGCCGTCCTGGGGGGCAGAGAAAGGAGCCCTGAAGGTGGATTCCGAGAGCTGGCTGTGACAGCACGAGCAGAGGTGGAATCCTCCGCTGCAGGCGTGCTCCAGGTTGAAGGGACCATGGCCTGTATTGGTCTGATCGTGAGCCAGATCTCCATGCATGATGAGATGCGATGCGTTCTCGACCAGCTCTGCCCCTCCTGGTAGCATTGACCAGGCCAGAAAGAGAACAAGCGAGGTAGCGACGAGACGGCTCACGCGGCGAGCATAGCGGGGCGAGCCCCGGATTTGCAAGAGGACGGCTCGCGGCGCCATCGTAGATCCGTTGCTCGGTCTTCGACTCGGCTTCTTGACTCCGTACCCTACTACAGGGTCTAGACTCTCCTGGCACGAAGGAGGACGACCGAGCCATCATGACCTCACAGGAGCCCCAGGACAGGCAATCGTATGGCGCGCTCGGCGCGGGAGCTGCCGGGGCGGGAGCCGCGTTGGTTGCTGTCTTCGCAAGCTCGTGCTGTATGCCCGTGATTGCCCCTCTGATCGTCGCGGTTCTCGGCGCGAGCGGCGCGGCCTGGGCGGCGGGACTCAAACCCTACAGTCCCTATATCCTGGCGGGCTCGCTCGCCTTCTTGCTCTACGGCATGTGGATGGTCTACAGACCCCGCCCCGCGTGCTCGACCGAGAGCTGTCCGACTGGTGCCGGGCGCGGCGTCAAGGCCGTGTTCTGGGTTGCCGCGGCGCTCTGGGCTGCCGCAGCCCTCTTGAACGTCTTCCTCCCTCCCTTCTAGAAGGAGAGCCCATGTACCGACTCCTCCTGAGGACCGCCGCTTTCCTGGGGCTCTTCGTGGCCTGTGGGCAGAGTGGTCCCAAACAGCACACGGTCATTTCCGAAGGGCTTCCCGAGCTGCGCTCGCGCTTCAACGCCGACGTGGGGAAGATCAGGGCGATCTTCCTGGCAGCGCCGACGTGAGGGGGATGTCTTCGGGGGGCCTCCGAACTGCAAGAGAAGTGGTTGGCAAAGGACGGCAACAGCGATGTGGTCGTCTATGTCGTCTGGTCGAGTCAAGTAATGGGAAGGGAGCGCAACGTGGCCAAGGCCGCCGGGGTCATTCCTGACCGCCGCGCCCAGCATTTCTGGGACGGTGAAAAGCTTGTCGGGAAGGCGTATCAGCCGCTTCTGGGAACGCCGGATGAGGCCTGGGACGTCTGGATGCTTTACGACAAGGAAGCCCGCTGGGAAGGAGAGGCGCCACCTCGGCCCGCGTGGTGGGAGCACAACCTTTACGACATGCCTCCCGCGCTGAACCTGGATGCGGACCGGTTCGCGAGGAAAGCAGCCGCCTTGAGACGATGAGGATCGGAGAGCTCGGCCGCAAGGCAGGCGTGAGCGTGGAAACCGTGCGCTTCTACGAGCGCGAAGGGCTGCTTCAGGAGCCGCCGCGCCGGGAGTCCGGCTATCGCGAGTATTCCCCGGAAACCCTCGTCCGCCTGCGGTTCATCCGCCATGCGAAGGCGCTCGGGTTCTCGCTGCCGGAGATCCAGGAGTTGCTCTCGCTGCGCTGTTCCGAGACTCCCTGCGGCGAGGTGCAGCAGCGGATCCAGGCCAAGATCGAGGATGTGCGCGGGAAGATCCGCTCGCTCCAGCAGATCGAGACCGTGCTCGAGGAGCTGGCCGCGAGTTGCGGTGCCGGGAACGGAACGGGCGAGTGCCCGGTCCTGGACGTCCTGGAACGGCCGGATGAGGAGGAGAAGCGATGAGTGGAGATTGCTGCGCCCCTTCCGAGGTCTCGAAGAACATGGAGAGCTGCCCCGCCTGCGGGTGCCGGGGCCAGTCCGTCGAGAGCAGCACGGTTGCCGCTCTGGTGGCCGGCCCCGTCCCGGTGCGGCAGGCGCTCTGGCTCTGCCGAGAGCGGGACTGCGAGGTTGTCTACTACGGAGACGCCGGAGCCCGCGTCCTGGTTTCGGACTTGCGGTTCCTCCCAGCGTTCAAGAGCGAGAGCTCGGAAGCGTTGGTCTGCTACTGCTTCCTGCACGCTCGGTCGGAGATCGAGTCTGAGCTTCGGCGCGACGGGATCAGCACTCTTGTCGATCGGATCGCGGTCAAGGTCAAAGCCGGCCAATGCGCCTGTGAGGTCCGCAATCCGTCGGGCCGATGCTGCCTCGCCGAGGTGAGGGCGGAAACCGTGCGGCTGCTACGGGAAACGCTCCTCGCCCGAGCAGAGTCAGTTCGGGAAGGCTGAACCTCATGCGTGTTTGACCTCACGGCGCGCCTGGGTCACAATGCCTGCCGTGCGTGTCCGGAAGACGTTCGCCGCCGCCCTGCTGCTCCTCGCCACCGTGATGGCGCCGCAGGTCGTCTGGGCGGGGGCGCACTGGCTCGACCATCACGAGCACGGCCACGAAGGCGACAGCGACCGGGTGCTGGCCGAGGTCCTGGTCCATGGACACGAGCATCCGGAGGGGACGCCCGAGCACGAGCACAGCGTCGTGCCTTCCCCTTCGATCCGCCAGGATGCGCCGGCGAGTGCTCCGGCTTCCGAGGCCGCTCTCCTGGAGAGCCCCGCTTGCGAGATCTCCGGGACCCCCTCCGGATGGCAGCCCCCGCGGCTCGCCGGCCCCAGCCCGCCGCGGCTCCATCTCCTCTGCACCCTGCTGATTTGATCCCCGCCTCCTAGCGGCTCCCGAGCGGTGCCTCGCACCGTTTGCCCCTGCTCGTCCGAGCTTGCCGAATGGAGGCGCCATGCAGCGCGCACGCTTTGTCGTTTTCTCGTTCTTCTTGCCCGCGCTCCTCGCGGGGCAGGAGACCCCTATCCTGACGGAGGTGGATTTCCTCGCCGCCGTGAGCGAATCGCACCCGGCCGCGGTGGCGCTTGCCGGCGAGCGCGAGCTGGCCGCGGCAGAGGCGGTCAGCGCCTCGTTGCTGCCGAATCCCGTCGTCGAGGCCAGCATTGAGGAGCCTTCCGGCACGGCGCGCGAGACGACCGCCGGTGTGACCTGGAGGCCGCCGCTCGACGGCCGCCGCGCCTTGCAGCGGGAGGCGGCGGAGAGGGGTCTGGCCGCGGCGGAGAGTCGGGTCGAGGCGGCCCGCTTCCGGCTCCGCCTCGACCTGCGGGAGGCCTACGCGGAGTGGGCGTTCGCCTGGGAGCGGCGGGAGCTGATGGCAGCCCACCTCGCCCGCGTCGGTGAGCTGGCGGAGAGGGCACGCGCCCGGGCGCAGGCCGGGGAAATCCCAGGCCTCGCCGCCCGCCGCTTCACGTTGGAGGAGGCGCAGGCGCGGACGGATCTCGGCCGGGCCGATGCCCGTCTGGCTGCCGCGCGGGCCGCCCTGACCGCCTGGCATCCGGGGATCGCTCAGGATGCCCGGCCCGCCGAGCTTCCTCTGCCTGCCGCGGCCGGAGCGGCTCCAGACATCGCGCTCCGGCCCGATCTCGCGGCCCGCGAGCGGGAGGTGGAGCGCGCCGAGGCGTTGCGGCGGTTGAGCGGGCGGATCTTCGAGGCGCCCTCGCTCGGGCTCGGCTGGAAGCGCATCGAAGACCGCTCCGCCGAAGCCTCCGGCCCGGTGGTGTCCGCCGGCTGGACGGTGCCTCTCTTCGACCGGCGGCAGGCCGACCGGCAGGAGGCGGAGGCGCGCCTCTCGATCGCCCGCGCCGACCTGGAGCTGGCCCGCGTCCGGGCACAGGCGGAACGGGCCGGAGCGCTCGCCGCCTTCGACCTCCTCCGGACCGAGGCCGCCGAAGCCGACCGGGCCGCGGCGGAGACCGTCAACCTGCTCACCGGCGCATCGGCTTCCTATCAGCTCGGAGAATCCGGGCTGACTGACCTTCTCGACACCCTGCGCGCCGTTCTCGCGGCCCGGATCACCGCCCTGGAGATCCGAGAGGCTGCCCTGGACGCGCAACGTGACCTGGAGGCCGCCACGGGGCGGCCCCTCACCGGAGATCTGCCATGAGCCGTTTCCTGCTCTTCTGGTCTTTGTCGCTCTTCCTGCTGGCCCTGCCCGCCTGCCGCGATTCCGTTCCTACTCCTCACGCGCACGCCAAAGCGGAAGAGGCGGAAGGCTGGGCGGTGACCGCCTGGAGCGAGCATTACGAGCTGTTCGCCGAGACCGACCCGCTGATCGCCGGCCGGGAGGCCCCGTCCCACGCGCATTTCACGTACCTGCCGGACTTCTCGGCCCTGAACGAGGGATCGGTCACGGGCATTCTGCGGGCACCGGACGGCCGCGAGGAGAGCTTCCACGCGCCCAAGCCGTTGCGCGCCGGGATCTTCAACGTGGTCTTCAAGCCGTCCCGGGAGGGGACCTACGAGCTGGTCTTCGCGGTGCGCAACTCGAAGGCGAGCGAGGAGATCCGGGCGGGCCGGGTGCGGGTCGGGTCCGCGGCGTCTCCAGGAACCCTCGTCGAGCTGCCTGCCGGCGCTCCGGATGAGGAGGCCGCTTCCGGCGAGCCGGTGGGCTTCCTCAAGGAGCAGCAGTGGCGGACGGAGTTCGCAACGGAGTGGGCTCGCGAAGGCGCTCTCAAGCGGGCGCTTCGGGCTTCGGGGCGGGTGCTTCCCGCGGGCGGGTCCGAGGCGGTGCTGACGGCTCCGGTGGACGGCGTCGTGACCGCGGCGAGCTGGCCTCATCCGGGCCTCGACGTGGGCCGGGGGGCTCCGCTGTTCGTGCTGACTCCGCGGGTGTCGGCGGATCAGAGCGTCGCCGAGCTGCGGGCCGACGTCACCGAGCTGGAGGCCGAGCTCGGGGCGGCGAGGGCGCGGCTCGACCGGCTGCAGGACCTCTTGAAGGTGGAGGCGGCGAGCCGGCGCGACGTCGAGGAGGCGGAGGCCCGGGTCAAGAGTCTGTCGGCCCGCCTCGACGCCGCACGCCGGGAGCGGGCCGCGGCGGCGGCCGTGCGCGGCGGCGGAGGCGCCGGGCCGGAGAGCTTCCGGATCGCCTCTCCCCTCGCCGGCCGGGTGGCGGAGGTGGCGGTCAGTCCGGGCCAGTTCGTCTCGGCCGGCACGCCCCTGGGCCGCGTCGTCCGGACCTCGCCGGTGTGGGTCGAGCTGGCGCTTCAGCCGGATCAGGCCGCGTCCCTTGTCCAGGCTCCGGCTGGGCTTTCGGTGCGGCGCTGGGCCGGGGAGGAGCCGTTCCTGATCCCGGGTGAGGACGTGCGCCTCGTGGCCCGGTCTCCCGAGGTGCAGGTGGGCGCCGGCACGGTGCCCGTGATCCTGGAGGTGCGGCGGGGCGTGGATGCGCTGCGCCTGGGGAGCCGCGTCGAGGCTGAGGTGCTGCTCCCGCAGGACCTCTCCGGGATCGTGGTCCCCGCCTCGTCGCTGGTGGATGACAGCGGGGTCGAGGTGGTGTACGTGCAGCTCGGCGGGGAGAGCTTCGACCGCCGGGAGGTGAAGGTCGAGGCCCGCCAGGGGCCTCTCGCTCTGGTGCGCGGCGTCGCGGCCGGCGAGCGGATCGTGACGAAGGGCGGGAACGCCATCCGCCGCAGCTCGCTGTTGGGCTCCGGCGCGGTCGAAGGGCACGTGCACTGATGCTGAACGCAATCATTCGGTTTTCCCTTCGCCATCGCGGCATGGTCCTGCTCGCGGCCGGGCTGCTGCTGCTCCTCGGCTCCATCTACGTCTCGAATCTGCCGCTCGACGTCTTCCCCGACGTGAGCGCGCCCACGGTGACGGTCGTCACCGAGGCGGCCGGCATGGCGCCGGAGGAGGTGGAGCTGCTCGTGACCTTCCCGGTGGAGTCGGTGCTGAACGGCGCACCCGGGGTGCGGCGGGTGCGTTCGGTGTCGGCCGCCGGCATCTCGGTGGTGTGGGTGGAGTTCGGCTGGGGCGAGGATGTGTACCGCGCTCGCCAGGTGGTGTCCGAGCGGCTGCAGGGCGCGCAACTGCCGGCGAGCGTGGATCCGCCGCAGCTCGGCCCGATCAGCTCGGTGATGGGCGAGATCACGTTCATCGCCTTGACCTCCAAGACTGTCTCTCCCATGGAGCTGCGCCGGCTGTCCGAGACGGTGGTGCGCCGCACGCTGCTTTCCGTGCCGGGCATCGCCCAGGTCGTGCCGATCGGCGGGGATGTGCGGGAGTATCAGGTCGAGGCGGACCCGCTCGCTCTCGCGCAGCACGGGGTCACGATCGACGAGCTCGTCGAGGCCCTGGAGCGGGCGAGCCGCAGCTCGGCCGCCGGCTTCCACGTGGATCGCGGGCAGGAGTACCTGGTGCGGGGGCTCGGACGCGCCCAGGGCGCCGCGGATCTCGCGTCGGCGATCGTGCGTACCGAGGACGGCGTACCGGTGCTGGTGGGCGACGTGGCCCAGGTCCACGAGGGCTCGGAACCCAAGCGGGGCACCGCTTCCTACAAGACGCGGCCAGCGGTCATCCTGTCTCTCCAGAAGCAGCCGGACGCCAACACGCTGGAGCTCACCCGCGAGATCGACCGCCTGCTCGCCGGCCTGTCCAGGTCGCTGCCCGAGGGGGTGACGATTGAGACGGAGAACTTCCGGCAGGCGGACTTCATCCAGGTGGCGATCCGCAACGTGGCGGTGGCGCTGCGCGACGGCGCGCTGCTGGTGGTGGTCGTGCTCTTCCTGTTCCTGGGCAACGTGCGCACGACGCTGATCTCGGCGCTGGCCATCCCGTTGTCGCTCGTGGCGGGCGTGCTGGTGATCTCGCTCTTCGGCCAGACGCTCAACACCATGACCCTGGGCGGGTTGGCGATCGCGATCGGCGCGCTGGTGGACGATGCCATCATCGACGTGGAAAACGTCTTCCGCCGCCTGCGCCAGGAGAAGGCCAAACCCGAGGGGGAACGCCGCTCCGCGTTCGAGGTGGTATTCCGGGCCTCTTCCGAGGTGCGGGGGGCGATCCTCTTCGCGACGCTGATCATCGTGCTGGTCTTCCTGCCGCTGTTCGTGCTGCCCGGCATGGAGGGGCGGCTGCTGCGGCCGCTCGGGCTGTCGTATGTTGCCGCGCTCGCGGCTTCGCTGGTGGTGTCGCTCACGGTGACGCCGGTCCTCTGCTATCTCCTTCTGCCGCGCTCGAAGGCGCTGGACCGGCCGGAGCCCTGGCTGCTGCGGGCGTTCCACCGCGCCTATGAGCCGACCCTGAATGCGTCGCTCCGGCATCCCTGGGTGGTGATCGGGGCGACGCTGGCAGTCACGGTCTCGGCCGTGGCCCTGGCCTTTTCTCTTGGCCGCAGCTTCCTGCCTCCGTTCAACGAGGGATCGCTCACGGTGTCGGTGGTGAGCCCGCCGGGCATCACCTTGGAGGAGGGGGACGCGGTGGGGCGCCAGGTCGAGCAGGCGTTGCTCGATTTCCCCGAGGTGGTCTCGACGAGCCGCCGCACGGGGCGGGCCGAGCGGGACGAGCACGTGCAGGGGGTCAACGCTTCCGAGATGGAGGTGGTGCTGCGCGAGGGCAGGCCGAAGGAGGAGCTTCTCGCCGAGATGCGGAAGGCCGTGGCCACGATCCCAGGCGCCCAGGTGTCTTTCGGACAGCCGATCAGCCACCGCATCGATCACATGATCTCGGGCAGCAAGACGAACCTTGCGGTGAAGATCTTCGGGCCGGACCTCGCGGTGCTGCGGGGTCTGGCCGGGCGGGCGCAGACGCTGCTCTCTTCCGTGCCTGGGCTGGTGGACGTGTCGAACACGGAGCAGGCGAGCGTGCCCCAGCTCGTGATCGACTTCGACCGCCGCGCCCTGCCTCTGCACGGCCTCACTCCCGCGGGTCTCTCCCGCGCTGTGGAGGCGTTGTTCCAGGGGACCGAGGCCGGCGAGATCGTGGAGGGGGGTGTAGTGTCGCGGATCGTGGTCCGGCTGCCGGAGCGGTTGCGCGAGTCGCGGGAGGAGCTGGAGGCCCTGCCGGTGCCGGCGCCGTCCGGCCGCACGGTGCGGCTGGGGGATGTGGCCCGGCCGCGGTTCGATCTCGGGCCGGGACTGGTGCGGCGGGAGAACGTGGAGCGCGTGGCGATGATCACGGCGAACGTCACCGGCGCCGATCTCGGGGGGACCGTCGAGCGGGTGCGGGAGACCCTGGAGGCGGGGCTCGACCTGCCGGCCGGGTACCGGATCGCCTACGGCGGGCAGTTCGAGGAGGCGGCGCGGAGCCTGCGCAACCTCGCCGCTCTGTCGGGCCTGGTGCTGATCGGCATGTACGGGATCCTCTTCTTCGCGTTCCGCAGCCACCGGCATGCGTTGATCGTGCTGGTGAACCTGCCGCTGGCGCTGGTGGGCGGGGTGTTCGCGGTGGCTCTCGGCGGCGGCGTGCTCTCCGTGGCCTCGCTGGTGGGCTTCATCACGCTCTTCGGCATCGCGACGCGCAACGGCGTGCTGCTGGTCTCCCACTATCAGCACCTGATGCAGGAGGAGGGGCTGGCGCTCGCCGAGGCGCTGGTCCAGGGGTCGCGGGAGAGGCTGGCGCCGGTGC
>JBEQUE010000079.1:0-9248 GCA_040349255.1 Acidobacteriota bacterium
GGCGTGCCGATCAGGATGTCGGAGCGCCTCGCATAGACGCTCAGCAGGGTGTCGAAGCCGGCGAGGAGCGTCATGAAGAGCGTGGCGCCCTCGCGCGGCCCCATGGCCTTGAGCGCGCTCGACAGGGCGGGCGGCAGCTCGCGCGACTGGAGCGCGCCGCGCGTGGTCTGGATCTCGGGCCGCGGCCGGTCGGTCGGCAGGTCGAGGACCGGCGGCGCCCCTTCGAGCTGCTGGCGCCAGAAGGAGAGCTGTTCCTCCAGCACCTCGCCCTGGAGCCAGCCGCGCTGCCAGACCGCGTAGTCGGCGTACTGGACCGGCAGCTCGGGCAGGGACGACGGCTTGCCGTGCGAGAACGCCTCGTAGAGCTGGCCGACCTCGCGCACCAGGATGCCCATGGACCAGCCGTCGCTCACGATGTGATGCACGGTGAGGAGGACCATGTGATCCTTCTCCGCGAAGCGCAGCAGCCGGACGCGCAGGAGCGGCCCGGTTTCGAGGTCGAACGGCCGGTCGAGCTCCTTCTGGGAGATCCTCTGGGCCTCGGCCTCGCGGCCCGCGTCGGGCAGGGCGCTCAGGTCGATCACCGGCAGCGGCACATCCGTCTCCGGGTCGACGATCTGCACCGGGCTGCCTTCGGCTTCTGCGAACGTGGTGCGCAGCACCTCGTGGCGCCGCACCACCTCGCGGAAGCTGGCGCGCAGGGCGCCGACGTCGATCAGGCCTCCCATGCGCATGCCCTGCGGGATGTTGTAGGCCGCGGAGCCCGGCTGCAGGCGGTCGAGGAACCAGAGGCGCTGCTGCGCGAAGGAGAGCGGCATCGCATCCGTGCGCGGCACCCGCTCGATGGGCGGGATGGCGATCCCGCGCTGCTCCCGGCGCTCCCGCTCGATGACGGCGGCCATCTCGGCCACGGTCGGGTTCTCGAACAGCTTGCGCAGCGGCAGGGAGTTGACGCCGAAGAGCTTGCGGATGCGCGTCGAGGCCAGGGTGGCGAGGAGCGAGTGGCCGCCGAGCTCGAAGAAGTTGTCGTGGATGCCCACCCGCTTGACGCCGAGCAGCTCGGAGAACACGCCGGCGAGCAGCTCCTCGGTGACCGTGCGCGGGGCCATGTAGCTCTTCGCTCCGCCGGCGTCGCCCTCGGTCGGCGCGGGCAGGGCAGCGCGGTCCACCTTGCCGGTCGGCGTGAGCGGCAGGGCTTCGAGCGAGGTCACATAGAGGGCGGGCACCATGTAGTCCGGCAGCCGCTCCTCCAGGAAGGCGCGCAGCTCGGACGGCGTGGCCTTGGGCCAGGCGTCCACGACCTCGCCGCCGGAGTTGCTCCAGCGCGCCCGCACCTTGCGCCGGCTGGCGATCGGCTGGAACGGGCGGATCTTCCCGTCCGGGCCGAGCTGGCGCAGCCAGGGGAACTTCGACTCGGGCGTCGGCACGACGTAGGCCACGATCCGCCGGTCGCCCGGCGTGTCCTCGCGCACCACGACGGCGGCCTCCTTGACCGCCTCGTGCTGGAGGAGGACGGCCTCGATCTCGCCCAGCTCGATGCGGTAGCCGCGCACCTTGACCTGGTGGTCGGCGCGGCCCAGGAACTCGACGCGGCCGTCCGGCAGGAGCCGGCCGAGGTCGCCCGTGCGGTAGAGCCGGCCTCCAGCGCCGTCCAGAGGATCGGGCAGGAAGCGCTCGGCCGTGAGGTCGGGCCTGCCGAGGTAGCCGCGGGCCAGGCCGACGCCGCCGACCATCAACTCGCCCGCCACGCCGACCGGTACGGGTCTGAAATTCCGGTCGAGCAGGTGGACCCGCAGGTTGTCGAGCGGCCGGCCGATCGGCGGCGAGGCGTCCTCCTCGTCGCCGCCGGGTGGTACCGCTGCCCAGGTCGAGACCACCGTGCTCTCGGTCGGGCCGTAGTGGTTCATCAGGCGAAACGGCAGGACGCGGCGCGGCGGCCGGCGCAGGCGGTCGCCGCCGACCAGCAGGGCGCGCAGCGGCAGGTCGCGCGGCGGCAGGTCGAGCAGCGCCTCGGCGAGCGGCGTGGGCAGGAAGCAAAGGGTAATACCGCGCCCGGCCAGCCAGTCGAGGAGCGCCGCCGGCGTCGAGCGCACTTCCTCGGAGGGCAGGTGCAGACTGGCGCCGGCCGCGAGGTAGGGCCAGACCTCCCAGACCGCCGCGTCGAAGGCCGGGCTCGCCACCTGGGTGGCCCGGTCCTCCGGTCCGACCGCGTACTCCCGCCGGTGCCAGGCGACCAGGTTGGCCAGGCCGGCGTGGGTGAGCTGCGTGCCCTTCGGCCGGCCGGTCGATCCCGAGGTGTAGATCACGTAGGCGAGGCTCTCCGGATGGGAATCGACGTCGAGCCGCGCGGGGCTCTCGCCGTCGAACGTCCCCTGGTCGAGCAGCACCAGTTGGACCCCGCGCTCGAAGGCCGACGGAGGGAAGGACTCGGAGAGCGCGCCGGTCGAGAGGACCAGGGAGACGCCGGCGTCCTCCAGCATGTAGGCGACGCGCTCGCGCGGATGGCGGACGTCGAGCGGCAGGTAGGCACCGCCGGCCTTGAGGATCGCGAGCTGGGCCAGGATCATGTCCGGCGAGCGCTCGATCCAGACGCCGGCCACGGACTCGGGGCCGACTCCCAGGGCCGCGAGCCGGCGGGCGAGCTGGTTGGCGCGCCGGTCGAGGTCGCCATAGGTCAGGGTCCCGCCATCTCCCTCGACCGCAAGCCGGCCGGGGTCCAGGTCGGCCCGGGCCTCGAAGAGGCGATGGACGGGCGTCGCGTCGAGCGGCGTCCGGGTGTCGTTCCACTCGTGGAGAGCCTGCTGGCGCTCGGCCGGGGTGAGCAGCTCCACGTCGAGACCCGCGGACGCATCCTCCGCCATGGCGCGGAGGATGGCCTCCAGGTGGGAGGCCATGCGCGCCACGGTCGGCGCCTCGAAGAGGTCGGAGCAGAAGTCGAAGCCGCCCTGGAGCGCCTCGCCGGTCTCGGTCACGGTGAGCGTCAGGTCGAACTTGGCCGTGGAGCCGCCGTTCTCGAGCGGCGTGAGGGTCAGGCCGGGCAGCTCGACCGCCTCCCCCGCTCCCATCTCGTGCTCCAGGGCGAAGACCACCTGGAAGAGCGGCTGGCGGCTCAGGTCGCGCTCCGGGTGCAGCACCTCGACCAGCTTCTCCAGCGGGAAGTCCTGGTGGGAGAAGGCGCCGAGGCAGACCTCGCGCGCGCGCCGGAGCACGTCACGGAAGCTGCCGGCGCCGCGCAGGTCGGCGCGCAGGGCCAGGGTATTGATGAAGAAGCCGATCAGCTCCTCGGTCTCGATCTGGTTGCGGCCGGCGACCGGCGTGCCGACGCAGAAGTCCTCCTGGGACGCGTGGCGGGCGAGGAGCGCCTGGAACGCGGCGAGGACGGTCATGAAGAGCGTCATCCCCTCGCGCCGCGAGAGCGCGCGCAGGCCGGCCGAAAGCTCGGGCGACAGCTCGAACAGGTGGCCGCCGCCGCGGAAGCTCTGGACCGGCGGGCGCGGCAGGTCGGTCGGCAGGTTGAGGACGTGCGAGACGTCGGAGAGCTGCGCCTTCCACCAGGCGAGCTGCGTCTCCAGCTCCTCGCCCTGCAGCCAGAGGCGCTGCCAGGACGCGAAGTCCGCGTACTGGAGCGGCAGCTCGGGCAGCGGCGAGGCTTCTCCCCGGGAGAACGCCGCGTAGAGCGCCGCGATCTCGCGCACCACGACCTCCAGCGACCAGGCGTCGCCGGCGATGTGGTGCAGGGTGAAGAGGAGCGCCGTGTCCGCCTCGCCCAGGAGCACGAGCCGCACGCGCAGGACCGGCCCGGTCTCCAGGTCGAACGGCGCCTGCGTCTCCTCGTTGGCGAGGCGCAGGGCCTCGCCTTCGCGCGCCGCGCCGTCGAGCGCCCGCAGATCGATCCGCGGCACAACGAAGAGTGCCGGCGGCTCGATCCTCTGGAGCGGCTCCACTTCCGAGGAGACGAAGCGCGTGCGCAGCACCTCGTGCCGGCGCACGATCTCCGTCATGGTCTGCTCGAAGGCGGCGAAGTCCAGATCGCCCTCGATCCGCAGCGCCGCCGGCATGTTGTAGGCCGCGTTGCCGGGCTCGATCTGGTCGATGAACCAGAGCCGGCGCTGGGCGAAGGAGAGCGGCAGGTCGCCGCCGCGCGGGACCCTCTCGACCGGCGGCCGGCGCTCGGCCTGGCCGGAGCGCAGCGCCTCGTCGATCTCGCCGGCCAGACCAGCGAGGGTCGGCTGCTCGAAGAGCGCGCGCAGCGGGACCTCGACGCCGAAGGTCTCGCGCACCCGCGACATCAGGCGCGTGCCGAGCAGCGAGTGGCCGCCCAGCTCGAAGAACTCGGCCCGCGGCCCGACCGTCTCGATCCCCAGCACCTGCGACCAGAGCGCCGCGAGCAGCTCCTCGGTCTGCGTGCGCAGGCCGGCCGGACCCTCTGGCTCCGCGCTGCCGGCAGGATCGGGCAGCGCGGCCCGATCGACCTTGCCGGCGGCGGTGCGCGGCAGGGCGTCGAGGGTCACGAATGCGGACGGCACCATGTAGTCCGGCAGGCGCAGGCGCAGGTGCCGGCGCAGACCGTCGTCCTCCAGCGCCTCGTGGAGCGCCACCCAGGCGACGAGGCGCTTCGAGCCGTCCGCCGCCGGCCGGGCGAGGACCGCGGCCTCGCGCACCGCGGGGTGGCGGCCCAGCTCGACCTCGATCTCGCCGGGCTCGACACGGTAGCCGCGGATCTTGAGCTGGAAGTCGAGCCGGCCGAGGAACTCCAGGTTGCCGTCGGCCCGGAAGCGCGCTCGGTCGCCGGTGCGGTAGAGGCGCGAGCCGGCCCGCCGGCTCCAGGGGTCGGGCACGAAGCGCTCGGCCGTCAGGTCGGGGCGCCGGAGATAGCCGCGGACCAGCGCCTCGCCGGCCACGCACAGCTCGCCGGGCACGCCGAGCGGGGCCGGCTGAAGCTCGCGGTCGGCGACGAACACGCCGGTGCCTGCGATCGGCCGTCCGATGGGAAGAAGATGCCCCGGACCGTCGCCGCGGTGGAGCGTGGAAGTGACGGTGGCCTCGGTCAGGCCGTAGCCGTGCAGGAGCGGCACGCCGAGCCCGCGCCAGAACGCCAGGCGCTCGGGCAGGACGGCCTCGCCGCCGATGACCACCAGGCGCAGCGACGCCGGCAGGCTGGAGCCCGAGGTCTCCAGGAAGCGGACCCACTCGTGCCAGAACGCGGTCGGCAGGTTCGCCACGGTCACGCCGTCCTCCGCGATCGTCCGCAGCAGACCCTCGGGCGTCGCGACCGCCTCGGCCGGCCGCAGCACGACCGCCGCGCCGCTCCGCCAGGTGGGCAGGATCTCCTCGACCGCCACGTCGAAGCTCAGCGACGCGAACTGGAGCACCCGGTCGTCCGGTCGCAGAGCAAGCTCTGTCGAGACGGCCGCGGCGTAGCCGGCCAGGGCGCCGCGCGAGACCCCGGCCCCCTTGGGCCGGCCCGTGGAGCCCGAGGTGTAGATGACGTAGGCCAGGCTCTCCGGCGGCGTGCGGCTCTCCACCGGAGACGCTGGATGGCGGTCGATCCGATCGCGGTCGGCGTCGAGCCGGATCACCTCCGCACGGCCGGAAGGCAACCGCGAGGCGAGGCGCTCCTGGGTCAGCACGACCATCGCTCCCGAGTCCTCCAGCAGGAACGCCAGACGCTCCTCGGGGTGGAGCGGGTCGAGCGGCAGGAAGGCGCCGCCCGACTTGAGGACGCCGAGGATCGCCACCGCCATCTCCGGCGAGCGCTCGAAGCAGAGCGCCACGATCGAATCCGGCCCGACCCCGGTCCGCCGCAGCTCGCGCGCCAGCCGGTTCGAGGCCTCGTCGAGCTGCCGGAACGACAGCGTGCCGAGGCCGAGCACGGCCGGAGCGTCCGGAGCGGCCTCCGCGTGACCGGCGATCTCCTCCTCGACCGGACGCGCCTCCACCCCTCTCTCCGCTCCGCTCCACTCGCGCAGGAGCTGGTGGCGCTCGGGCTCGGGCGAGAGCGGCAGCTCCCACAGGCGCGCGTCCGGCCGCGCCGCCACGTGCCGGAGCAGGACCTCCAGGTGGCGGAGCGCCCGCTCGACCGTCGTGCCGTCGAACAGGTCCGAGCGGAACTGGATCGCGGCCTGGAAGCCGTCTCCCTCCTCGCCCCCTTCGGTCACCTCCAGCGTCCAGTCGTGCTCCGCGGTCACGGTGCCGGTCTCCAGCGGCTCCAGGCGGAGACCCTGGAGACTGCTGCCGGCCTCTTCCTCCGGACCGCCGCCGTCCGTGGCGTTCTGGAGGACGAACATGACCTGGAAGAGCGGCGTGTGGCTCAGGCTGCGCTCCGGGCGCAGCTCCTCGACCAGCTTCTCGAACGGCAGGTCCTGGTGGGCGTAAGCGTCGAGCGCCACCTGGCGCGCGCGGCCCACCAGCTCGCGGAACATGGGGTTGCCGTGGAGCGCCGTGCGCAGCACCAGGGTGTTGACGAAGAAGCCGATCAGGTCCTCGATCTCGCGCCGGTTGCGGCCCGCGATCGGCGTGCCGACGCTGACGTCCTCGCGCCCGGTGTAGCGGCAGAGGAGCGCCTGCCAGGCGGCCAGGAAGAGCATGAACGGCGTGGCGCCCTCGGCGCGCATCAGCGCCCGGAGCTGCGCCGACAGGCCGGGCGGCAGCATGGCCCCGCGGGACAGGCCGCGGAACGTGGACTGCGCGGCGCGCGGCCGGTCCACGGGCAGGTCGAGCACCTCGTCGGCGCCGGCGAGCTGGGTGCGCCAGTAGCCGAGCTGCTGCTCCAGCACCTCGCCGCTCAGCCACCCGCGCTGCCAGACCGAATAGTCGGCGTACTGCACCGGCAGCTCCGGCAGCGGCGACGGGCGGCGGCGGAGGTAGGCGGCGTAGAGCGTCCCGACCTCGTGGGTCAGCACGCCGGTGGACCAGCCGTCGGACGCGATGTGGTGCAGGGTGAGCAGCAGCACGTGCTCGCGCGGGCCGAGGCGGAGCAGGCCGGTGCGCAGCATGGGTCCGCGGGCCAGATCGAACGGCCGGACCGCCTCCTCCGCGACCAGCTCCCGCACGGCCGCGTCGCGGGCCGCGCCGGGCAGCGCCGAGAGATCCACGACCGGCAGGGTCCAGCCGGCGTCCGGGCGAATCTCCTGGAGCGGCTCGCCGTCGCGCTCCAGGATCACCGTGCGGAGCGCCTCGTGCCGGCGCATGATCTCGCCGAACAGGGCCTCCAGGATGCCGGTCCGCAGGTCGCCCTCGACGCGCAGGGCGAGCGGCAGGTTGAACATCGGGCTGCCGGGCTCGAGCTGCTCGAAAAACCAGATGCGCTCCTGGGCGAAGGAGAGCGGGGCCGCGCCGCGCTGCGGGTCGCGGACGATGGCCGCCCGCGCCGGCTGCGCTCCGGCGGCTCCGCGCAGCCGCTTCTCGAGCAGCGCGCGCTTGGTTTCCGAGAGCTGGGCGAGGCGTTCCGAGGTCAGCGACACAGGTTCATCCTTTCAAGACTCCAGCAGCGCCCGGGCTTCGTCCTCGCTGAGCGCGTCGATATCGGCCAGCACGAGCTCCTCGACCGCTCCGGCCAGCTCGGCCAGGGTGGGGTGCTCGAAGATGGCGCGCAGGGGCAGCTCGACCCCGAAGGTCTCGCGCACCCGCGACGCCAGCCGGGTCGCGAGGAGCGAGTGGCCGCCCAGGTCGAAGAAGTTGTCGCGCGCCCCCACCCGCGGCGCGTCGAGAAGCTCGGCCCAGATCGCGGCCAGGATCTCCTCGGTGCCTTCCTTCGGAGCCACGTACTCGGCCTGCCCGAAGCCCTCCGGCTCGGGCAGGTGCCGCCGGTCCACCTTGCCGTGCGGCGTGAGCGGGATGGCCGGAAGCTCCAGGAAGGCGGCCGGGATCATGTGCTCGGGCAGGCTCCTGCGCAGGAAGTCGCGCAGCTCGTCGGGCGTCGGGATGTCGGAGCCCTCCGCCGGCACGAAGTAGGCGGCGAGGCGCCGGTCCTCGCCTTCTCCCCAGACGGCGACGGCGGCGTCCTGCACCTGCGGCGACTGGCGGAGCGCGGCCTCGATCTCGCCCGGCTCGATGCGGAAGCCGCGGACTTTCACTTGATCGTCGAGCCGGCCCAGGAACTCCAGCACGCCGGTCGCCGACCAGCGCCCGAGGTCGCCGGTGCGGTAGAAGCGCTCCCCGTCCCGCTCGGCGAACCTCTCCGCGGTCAGCTCCTCGCGGTTGCGGTAGCCCCGCGCCACGCCCGCGCCGCCGATCCAGATCTCGCCGACCGCGCCGACCGGCGCGAGCAGGCCGCCGCGGCCCACCAGCAGGACGCGGGCGTTGGGCAGCGGCCGGCCGATCCACGGCCGGTCCTCGCCGGCAGCAGCCGGGTGGCTGGTGCAGATGATCGTCGCCTCGGTCGGGCCGTAGAGCACGTGCGTCCGGGCTCCGGGGAAGACCTCGCGCAGCTCGGCGAGCAGGTCGGGCGGCACCAGGTCTCCGCCCACGAAGATCTCGCGGAGGGAAGGGGCCTCGACGGACGCGCTGCGCGCCGACTCGACGATCCGCTTCATGACCGCGGGCACCGCGTGCAGGTGGGTCATGTCCCGCAGGCTCGCCGCGACGCGCTCCACGTCGAGGGTCGGATCGAGCCCGAAGAGCACCGAGGTCCCGCCGGCGAGCAGCGGGTTGAGCAGCTCGAACAGGAAGATATCGAACGAGAACGACGCCAGGCAGGGCATCCGGTCGCCCAGCCGGAAGCCGAACCGCCGTTGCGCCGAGCCGAGCGTGTTGGCGAGGCTCCGGTGCTCGACGAGCACGGCCTTGGGCGTGCCGGTCGTGCCCGAGGTGTAGATGAGATAGGCGAGATCGCCGGGCCGGGCCGCCCGCGTCTCCGCCTCCACTCCTTCCTCCTCCAGACAGACGACCGGCGCGAATCCTCCGAGCCGCTCGCGCCAGCGCTCCCGGGTCACGACGACGGCGGCGCCGGAGTCCTCGGCCAGGAACTTCAGGCGGAGATCCGGATAGCCCGGGTCCATGGGCACGAAGGCGCCGCCGGCCTTCCAGATGCCGAGCAGGCCGGCGACCAGGTCGGGCGACCGGTCGAGGCCGAGGCCGACGACGGTCTCCGGTCCCACGCCCAGGGCGGCCAGCCGGCGCGCCAGGCGGTTGGAGCGGGCGTCCAGCTCGGCATAGGTGAGCGTCTCGCCGCCGAAGTCCACGGCCACGGCCCCGGGCCACCGGCGGGCGGCCTCCACGAAGAGCGCCGGGACGGTCGCCCCGGGATC
>JBEQUE010000092.1:0-22839 GCA_040349255.1 Acidobacteriota bacterium
GCACCGGCACGCCGTCGCGGTAGAGGGTGTTGCGCCAGGCGATCCACTCCTCGCCGTCCGGACCGATGCGCAGGCTGCGGCCGGGGAGGAGGCGGTGCGTGCCGGCGGAGTCCGCGCGCCGCACGGTCTCGATCGGCCGCCCGGAGAAGCCGCGGTAGAGCAGCAGGCGGTCGGGCGTGGAGAGGAGCACCTCGCCGCGGCCGTCCTCGACCACGTAGCCCCAGCCCGGCACCTGCGGCAGGAGGACCGGGCGGGCCTCGCCCGGGGCCTTGGGGATTTCGCGCAGCCGGCCGGAGCCGTTGAAGGTCGCGATCCAGATCCCGCCGGCGCCGTCCTCGGCAAGCGAGGGGGCGTTCCAGGAGTCCCAGCCCGCCGGCGGTGGCAGGCGTTGGAGCAGCTTGCCGGGAAGCCCGTACCAGACGCCGTCCCCGGAGCCCGCCCACAGCCTGCCGGTCTGGTCCTGGATCAGGGTGCGGGCGCCGGAGCCGGTCCGCGTGCCCGGCACCTCGCGCAGGCCGCCGTCCTCCCAGCGCAGCAGCCCGGAGGGACCCGACAGCCAGAGCGCGCCGGCGTCGTCCAGCGTCAGGAGGGTGTACCAGGCGTCGCCCGACTCCCGCGAATCACAGGCCGCCCGGCCCTGCCGCGGCCGTGCGCAGGAGGTGAACACGCCGCCGGCATAGCGCGCGACGTGCCCCTGCTCGGTATGGATCCACAGCGCGCCGTCGCGGGTCTCGACCAGGTCGGCGATCCGGTTGCTGCCGAGCGCCGGCACCCGCTCGATGTCGAAGACCTCGAAGCGCACGCCGTCGAAGCGCACGAGGCCGTCGAACGTGGCGAGCCAGAGATAGCCGTCGCGCGTCCGCAGCGTCTGGTTGAGCCCGGCCCGGGGCAGGCCGTCGCCCAGCGTGAAGACCTCGTGGACGTAGCCCGGGCCGCCATCCGCATTGTCGATGTGCAGGGGCTCGGACGTGCTCGCCAGACTTGCGGCGGCCGCCATCCCCAGAAGCGCGGCCAGTAAGAAGAATCGCAACGAGGCGATTCTACGGGATTCAGCAGACCGGGGCCAGCCGCGTCTCCAGACCCGTCGCGGGAGTGTCCGCCTCCGGCAGCTCCCGCAGGGCGTCGAGCACCTCGCCGGCGGACTGGAAGCGGTCCTCGCGGCACTTGGCGAGCAGCCGGTCCAGGAAGGCCACCCAGGCCTCGGGCGTCTCCGGCCGGAAGGCGCGGACGTCCGGCGGCGCCTCCTGCAGGTGCTTGAGCGCGAGCACCGTGGGCTCCGGGCTCTCGAACGGCTCGCGGCCGGCGAGCAGCGTGAAGGCCACGACGCCGAGCGAGTAGAGGTCGGAGCGGCCGTCGAGGTCCATCCCCTGGAGCTGGTCGGGCGACATGTACGACGGCGAGCCGAGCACGAAGCCGGCCTGCGTCACGCGCGGATCGCTGCCCAGCCGGGCGATGCCGAAGTCCAGGATCTTGACCCGGCCCGCCGTCGCCATGACGTTGGCGGGCTTGAGGTCGCGGTGCACGACGCCGAGCGCGTGCGCCTCGCGGAGGCCCTCGGAGATCTCGGCGAGGATGCCGCGGATGCGGCCGAGGGGCAGCGGCGATTCCGGGTCGATCATGCGGTCCAGGCTCTGGCCTTCCAGGTGCTCCATGGTGACGAAGAGGCCGCCGGGGAAGCGGCCGAGATCGTAGACCCGCACCACGTTCGGGTGGCTGATGCGGCGGCAAATCTGGACCTCGCGCAGCAGCCGCGCCTCCTCCGGACCGCCGTCTTCGGAGGGGCGCAGGAGCGTCTTGATCGCGACCGTCTCGTCGAGCTCCCGGTCGTATGCCTTGTAGACCTGGCCCATGCCGCCGCGGCCGAGGCGCGCCTGGATGTCGTACCGTCCGGCGAGGCGCTGGCCGGGGAAGATCCGGCCGCCGCTGACCTCCTGGGTATCGTCCCGGAGATCCTCCGACGTGTCCTGCAGGGTGTCCTCGGCGGCGGTCGTCGGCGCCAGCGGCGGGATCGGCGGCGCCTGAGGCGCCTGCGGCATCTGGAAACTCCGGGCGCTGCGCACCTGCTCCTCCCAGTACAGGCGCTCGGGGCCGAGCGGCAGTCCGGCGAGCCGGGAGAGGGCCTCGTCGTAGAAGCCCTCCTCGATGAGCAGCGGCACCAGGAGGAGGACCCCCCTGGCGAAGCCGGCCTCGTCCGGCCGCATCTGCAGGAGCACGGAGGCGGCCCGCGTCTTGTCGCCGGCCGCGAGATGCTGCGCGGCGATCTTCACGGCCTGGGACGAGGTGGGGGCGGGGACCTTCTGTCGGCCGGAGAGCGCGACCGCGCGCTCAGGCAGGCCCGCGACCAGGAAGCAGCGCGCGGCGTCGCGCAGGCGGCCCGCCTTCTCGTAGGCCTCGGCGGCGCGGCGGGGCTCCTCCGTGGCCTCCCAGCGGTAGGCGGCGCGGGCCCAGTCGAGACCCGCCTCATAGGCCTCGGCGGCCTCGCGGCTCAGGCCGAGCTTCGCGAGCAGGTGCCCGGCCTCCACCGCGCGGCCGGACTTCAGATGGACCTGCGCCATCTGCCGGTCCCGGTCCGGGCAGCGCGCAGCCACGCGGGCCGCCGAGGCGCTGTCGCCCAGGTCCAGATAGCACTGTACGGCCTCCTCCAGACGGCCGGCCTCTTCCAGCATGGCGGCGATGCGGGGGCTCGGGCGGACCGCGGAGAGCTTGAAGTCTCCCCTGCGGCCGTAGCCCTGCGCGAGCTGTCCGGCGTTTTGTAAAGAAGGGGTGCGGAGGATCATGATCCAGTAGGATGAAGCATCAACCTTACAAAGAACATAACGAAGCGACCGCGAAAAAGGCCTCACGCTCGGGTCTTCCTTGGCGGGGAGACGGCGGGCAAAGAAAAACGGGGAGGGTCGATCGACCCTCCCCGTCGGGAGCGGCTCGGGAAATGCGGGCTTGCTACTGCGTGCAGGCGCGAGCGGCGTTCACGAAGCCGTGGCCGTAGAACTCGTCGTGGCCGTTCTTGCCGGCGTCGACGGCGCTCTGCTCCAGGCGGGTCTTGAGGGCGCCGCGGGAGATGTTGGGGAAGCGGCCCTTGATGAGCGCCGCCACGCCCGCGGCGGCCGGGGTCGCCATGCTGGTGCCGGCGGCCCAGGTGTAGCCCGCGCGGCTGGTGCTCAGGTACATGTCGAACACCCAGCAGGCGGTGGTGACGGTGCCGGTCGCGGTCGGCATCGTGCAGTTCTCGTTGCCCGGGTAGGCGAAGTCGCCGCCCGGTCCGGCCAGGGTCACGTAGCCCTCGCCGTAGCTGCTGTAGGAGGCGGGACGGGTGAAGTCCGTGTTGCCGTAGGCCCAGGCCATCGGGCCGGTGGCCGAGATGGCGAGGCCGCCGCCGGAGTCGCCCGGCACATCGACGTAGTTGCCGGCCTGGCCGAAGTCGATGGCGTCGTTGCCGGCCGCGGAGAGGACGAGCACGCCGTTGCTGCCGGCGAAGTTGACCGCCTTGGCGAGAGCGCCGATCAGCGAGCCGGAGGCCGTCTTCGGGAAGACCGCGCCGAGGCTCATGTTGATGATGTCGGCGCGCTGGCAGCCGGTGGCGCCGAAGGAGGCCGGGTCGGCGGCATAGAGGATGCCCAGGATGACCGCGCCGAAGCTGCCGGAGCCGCCGTGGAGCACCTTGACGCCGAGGATCGTCGAATCCGGAGCGACGCCGATGACGCCGGTGCCGTTGTCCCGGGCCGCGATGATGCCGGCCACGTGGGTGCCGTGCCAGAACGTGCCGGTGTCATTGTTGTAGGGCTGGCCGGGCACGAAGGAGGCCGAGCAGGCCGTGTCGACGCCGCCGGCGAGGTCGGGGTGGACGTTGTAGATGCCGCCGTCGAGCACCGCCACGCGGACGCCGGCGCCCGTGCAGCCGGCCGCCCAGGCGCCCGGCGAGTTCAGGGCCGTGTGCGCCCACTGCAGCGGGTAGAAGGTGTCGTTGCCCGGGGTGACGGCCTGCTCCAGGCCGCCGGCATCCTGCACCGGGGTGTCCTGCTGGAACTGGACCATCATGTCCGCGGCCGCGGTCTGGAACGCGTTGCTGGCCTGGACGCGGGTCAGGAAGTCGGCAGCGTTCGACGTCACGAGACCGATGCCGGCCTGACCGTGGGAGTAGAGCACGGTGCCGCCCGCGGCCTGGACGGCCGCGGTCTGCTTGGCGCCCCAGTTGGGAGCGGTCAGCACGTAGTTCGGGTCGGCCGTCGCCGCCAGCGGGGCGAGCGCCAAAAGCCCGGCGCACAGAAGCACAGAACCTCTTTTCATGACCATACCTCCATGGAAAAACAGAGCCTCGACGTGAGACTGGCGAGGATTGTACCTTCAGGAGCCGGCCGACTCCAGTCTCACCAGCTTCGCGTCCGAGAGCCTGCCGTCGCGGAACACTCGCAGCACCAGCGAGGAGCTGCCGGCGCTGGCCACGCAGCCGGTGAGGAGGACCCAGGCGTCGCCCCGCGGCACCAGGATCTGGGACAGGGGGAGCGACTCGTTGCGGGTGCTGACCTCGCTGCGGGCCTCGCTCAGGCGGACCCACTGGCCGTTCTGGCCCAGCCGGGTGAGGAGGATCTTCTCCTCCGCGGGCATCCGCCGGTCGAACCAGGCCAGCTTGAGGGCCCCTTCGTGGTCGCCGTACGGCAGGTCGACCCACCAGTCCCTCCCCTGGCGCCAGATGCCGACCGTCCCCTCCGGGCTGCCCCAGGGCGTCCAGGTGGAGCGCTTCCAGGTCTTGCCGGAGTCGGCCGAGAGGTAGACCACGCCGTCGGCCGAGAGATAGGCCGCGGCGGTGCCGGTCAGGGCGACGAGCTGGCCGCGCCGGGCCGCCGGCAGGCTCGGGACGCCGGTCACCCAGGCCTCGGGCCGGCCGGAAGAGGAGAAGAGGCCGGTGCCGACCAGCACGCCATCCTTGCGCTGCGGCGCCGGCAGAGCCGCGGGCTGGCCCACGGCGGTCACCGTCATGGCGCCGCGGCTCTCCCAGTCCCGGCCCTTGAGCCGGAACGCCTCGACCTGCACGCTGCCGTCCTGGGCGGCGGGGAACTGGACCAGGAACCAGGCGGTGCCGTTGCGGTCCCAGGTCGAGCTGACCGTGGTCGCGGTCGGCACGCGGAGCGGCTCGCCCAGGGGCTGCCAGGCCGAACCGGTCCAGCTCACTGGCTGGAGACAGTTGTTGCCGCAGGGAGCGGCGGCGAGCACGGGGCCCGGTCCGACCGAGCCGCCGAAACGCCCCTTGCCGGCGTCCGGGAAGAGCCGGGCCCGGCCGCCATCCTCTCCGAGACCACTGAGCTCGATCAGCCACGGCGAGCCCGCGCCCACGGCCGGAGCGGAGAACAGCATCGCTCCGGACGTGGTGTCGATCCCGATCAGGGTGAGGGGGTTGGTGCTGCCGCAGGCCGGACCGGCCGGCTCCGCGGCGACTGCGGCGACCGCCGCGAGAAGGCCGAGCAGGATGAGAAAGGGGCGTCGGCCGGTCATGGGGTGCTCCTCCTAGATGTGATTGCGCGTCTGCCGGATGGCCCGGGTCCAGTGCTGCGCCCGCATGCCCTGGATGCGCCGGATCCTCTCCTCGGCCACCCGGTCGGCGGCGCGGTAGGAGGGGATGGACTCGGCGCGGGCGATCTGGAACACGCGGGCCATGTTCGCATGGATGCCGCGCGCCATCTGCATGGCGCGGTCGCGGTTGTAGCCGGTCAGCTCGTTGTAGACGTTGATGAGGCCGCCGGCATTGCCCACGAAGTCGGGCGCATAGAGGATGCCGCGCTCGTGGAGGGCCTGGCCGTCGCGCTCCTCGTCGGCGAGCTGGTTGTTGGCCGCTCCGGCCACGATGCGGCAGCGCATCGTCGGGATGGAGCGCTCGTTGAGCACGGCGCCGAGGGCGCAGGGCGCCACGACGTCGCACTCGACCGCGAGGATCTCGCCCACCGGGACGATCTCGACGCCCAGCTCCTCGCGGGCGCGGGCGCAACGGTCGGGGTCGATGTCGGCGGCGAAGACCTTGGCGGCCTTCTCCTTGCGCAGGTAGCCCGCCAAGTGGAAGCCGACATTGCCGAGCCCCTGGATCGCCACCGAGCGGCCGGCGAGCGTCGCGGTCTCGCCGGCAGTGCCGAACAGGTGCTCGACCGCGGCCTTCATGCCCTGGAGGACGCCGAACGCGGTCACCGACGAGGGGTCGCCGCTGCCGCCGCTCGAAGGCGAGACGCCGGTGACCCAGCGGGTCTCCGACAGAATCGCCTCCATGTCGTCCATGTTGGAGCCGACGTCCTCGGCCGTGATGTAGAGGCCGTTGAGCGACTCGACGTAGCGGCCGAAGGCGCGGAAGAGCGCCTCGTTCTTGTCCTTCTTGGGGTCGCCGAGGATGACCGCCTTGCCGCCGCCCAGGTTCAGGCCGGCGGCCGCGGCCTTGTAGGTCATGCCGCGGGAGAGGCGCAGGACGTCGGTCAGCGCCTCCTCCATGCTGCTGTAGGGCCACATGCGGACCCCGCCGAGGCCGGGCCCGAGAATCGTCGAATGGACGGCGATGATGGCCTTGAGGCCCACTTCGGGACTGGAGCAGAAGAGCACCCGCTCGTGTCCCATCTCCGCCATCTGCTGGAAGAGCTCCATCTCATTCCCTTTCCATGGGATCGAAGTCGTAAGGAAGCCGCGCCGCCCCGGGCTCCGGGAGCCGCGGCGGCGCAAGCATAACCGAAGATCAGAGCTGCGCCAGCGCCGCCAGAACCTGCTCGTCGTGGCCGTCGACGCTCACCCGGTGCCACGCCTTGGCGACCTTGCCCTCGCGATCGATCACGAACGTGGAGCGCCGGATGCCGATCGACTTGCGGCCCATGAAATTCTTCTCGCCCCAGGCGCCGTAGCTCTCGGCCACCCGGTGGTCGGGGTCGGCGAGGAGCGGGAAGTTGAGGCTGTACTTGTCGCGGAACTGTCCGTGGCTCTCCACGGTGTCCGGGGAGACGCCGAGGACCATGGCGCCGCGCGCCTCCATGTCCTGCCGGCGGTCGCGGAAGGCGCAGGCCTCCTTGGTGCAACCGGGGGTGTCGTCCTGCGGGTAGAAGTAGAGGACGACGGGCTTGCCGCGGAGCTCCGAAAGCCGGACGTCGCGGCCATCGTCCGCCTTGAGAGTGAAGTCGGGCGCAGTATCGCCCTCCTGGATCCAGTCTGCCATGTTGTTTCCTCCTGAAGAGAATAAGTCGGCGCCGCGCAGTCTATCTCAATCGATCCCGGACGCTCAGACACCGCGCCGGATGTGGTAGGCCTCGGCGTCCCAGAGCCGGAACGGCTGGGCTCCGGGCACGGCGAGGTGGAGGCCGAAGGTCCGGCAGAGGCGCTGGACATCGCGGCGATCGGCCTGCCGGCTGGCGCGGTAGGAGAAGTTGAGCAGCACGAAGTCGCCGCCGGGCCGCAGCACGCGGGCGATCTCCAGGAAGTGGATGGCCACGAGGTCCGGCCCGCCCTGGAAGATGTAGGGGAAGGAGTCGGCGGCGAGCACGAGGTCGAACGAGGCGTCCGCGAACCGGGAGAGGTCGTGGCCCGAGCTCCGGGAGAAGCGGACGTTGGGCAGGTGGGCGCAGCGCCTGCGGGCGGCGGCAATCATCTTCGGCGAGATGTCGATGCCATGGACCTGGCGCAGGCGTGGGCCGAGGGCGGCCGAGAACCGGCCGATGCCGCAGCCGAGGTCGAGGGCGACGCGGTCGGGCTCGAGCACTCCCCAGCGGTCGAGCAGAGCCAGGGTCTCCCGTGTGCAGGCGTCGAGGATGGCGATGTCGCCCAGGCAGTAGGCGGCGACGCTGGCCTCCTCGCTCAGGGTGACCGCGCGGTCGAAGAAGCGGCGGCAGTCCGCGATGGCCTCGCGGGGCGGCTGCGGCCGGCCCTGGAGGTCCGGATGCTCGTGGAGGATGACCGCCGCGGCCTCGCACCCGGGCCGGTGATCGCGGATGAGCGCCAGCATCTCGGCGATGGGGTTGCCGTCCTCGCCGCCGTCGACCAGGCCGGAGAGGAGGGTTTCGACCTCCTCCAGGCTGTCGGTGGCGAGAAGGAGGCGGGCGAGGCTGACCGGCGCCGACGCGTCGCCGTTGAGCAGCTCCTCCAGCACGGCCCGCACCTCCTCGCTGCCGATCCCGCCGAGGCGAGCGACGATCTCGGGCGGGGTCGGGAAGGCGGGCGGCGGCATCGGGGTTATCTTAGCTCCGGAACCTCGCATGGACTCCCGCAATCCTCACCAACTGGCCGACCTCCTCAAGACCTGGGCCCTCGAAGCCGGGTTCGACCGCGCCGGGGTGGCCGGGCTGGAGCCGTCGGCGCACGGCGAGGCGCTGCTGCGCTGGCTCGCGCGCGGCGATCACGCCGGGATGGACTGGTTCGAGCGCCGGATCGAGGCCCGGCTGGAGCCGTCGAAGGTGGTCCCGGGCGCCCGCAGCGCGCTCTGCGTGGCTCTCCAGTACTGCCCGCTGGGAGACCAGGAACCGGAGAACGACCTCTGGCCCCGGGTCGCCCGCTACGCCCGCGGCCGGGATTACCACGACGTCATGCAGGACCGCCTGAAAATCCTGGAGTCCCGGATCCTGGCCCAGTTTCCGGGGACGGTTTCGAGGCGCTATGTCGACACCGGGCCGGTCCTGGAGCGCGAGCTGGCGGCGCGGGCCGGGCTCGGCGCGGTGGGGAAGAACACGATGCTCCTCCACCCGGAGGCCGGCTCGTGGTTCCTCCTGGGCGAGCTCTTCCTTTCGCTCGACCTCGCGCCGGACGTGCCGCTCGCCGACCTCTGCGGGAGCTGCACGCGCTGCCTGGAGGCCTGCCCGACCGGCGCGCTCGCCGAGCCCTACCGGCTGGACAGCAACCGGTGCATCAGCTACTGGACCATCGAGCACCGCGGACCGTTTCCCGACGAGGTCCGGGAGATGGTGGGGGACTGGGTGTTCGGCTGCGACGTCTGCCAGGAGGTCTGCCCCTGGAACCGGGATCCCGCCGGGGCCGACCATCCCGAGCTGCAACTGCCCGACAGCCGGCGGGAGCTCGACCTCGCCGGCCTGTTGAGGCTCTCTCGGGAGGAATACGTCGAGCGCTTCCGGGGGAGCCCGATGAAGAGGGCCCGGCTGGAAGGGCTGCAGAGGAATGCGGCGGCTGTTCTGGAGAAGCGCCCGGCGAATCGGGAGCGTTGACACAAGCACTTCCGCGACCTATACTCGAAGGCCCGAGTTCTCAAAGACTTAGTCTGAACTCGAAGCCCCGCGTCCGCGGGGACACAGGCCCGCGAGCCTGAATCCACGCCCAAGGAGGAACGTCTTTTATGGCGACTGAGCAACTGGACCAGCCGACGATGACGGCCGAGTCCGACGAGGAGCTTTCACGGGAGGAGTACCAGAAGCTCCTCGAAATGTATGACGACAGCAGGAGGAATCTCACCGAGGGTGAGATCGTCCCGGGTCGAGTCATCGGGATCACCTCGAATTCGGTGATCATCGACGTGGGGTACAAGTCGGAGGGCCTCGTCCCCATCGACGAGTTCCTCGACCGCGAGGGCAACCTGACCGTCGCGGAAGGGGAGGAGGTCGACGTTCTTCTCGAGAAGACCGAGGACCTGGAGGGCCACATCCTTCTGTCCCGGACCAAGGCCCAGCGCATGCGCCGCTGGACCGAGGTGGAGCGGGCCTACAAGGAGAGCCGCATCATCAAGGGCCGCGTCACCGACCGCATCAAGGGCGGTCTCACGGTCGACGTCGGGCTGCGCGCCTTCCTGCCCGGCTCGCTGGTGGACATCAAGCCGGTCAAGAACCTGGAATCGCTGCGCGGCCAGGAGCTGGAGTTCAAGGTCATCAGCCTCGACCGCCGGCGCAACAACATCGTCCTGTCGCGCAAGGCCGTGCTCGAGACCGAGCTGGCCAAGAAGAAGGCCGAGACCCTCACCCGCCTGGAAGAGGGCGCGCGCTTGAAGGGCGTGGTCAAGAACATCACCGACTACGGCGTGTTCATCGACCTCGGCGGCATCGACGGCCTGCTGCACATCACCGACATCTCCTGGGGCCGGGTCAACCACCCCTCGGAGCACTTCTCGGTCGGCGACGAGGTCGAGGTGGCCGTGCTCAAGTTCGACCCCGACACCGAGCGCGTCTCCCTGGGCTACAAGCAGAAGAGCGAGGATCCCTGGACGCTGGTCGACAAGAAGTACCCGATCGGATCGCGCGTGCGCGGCAAGGTCGTGTCGCTGGTCGACTACGGCGCCTTCGTCGAGATCGAGGAGGGCGTCGAGGGCCTGATCCACGTCAGCGAGATGTCGTGGACCAAGAAGGTCGTCAACCCGGCCAAGATCCTCGAGGTCGGTCACGAGGTGGAGGCGATCGTCTCCGAGCTCGACATGGACCAGCGGCGCATCAGCCTGTCGCTGCGCCAGACCGAGCGCAATCCGTGGGAGGAGCTCAAGGACACCCACCCCGAGGGCACGGTCATCGAGGGCAAGGTGCGCAACCTGACCGAGTTCGGCGCCTTCGTCGAGATCACGGACGGCATCGACGGCCTCATCCACGTCTCCGACATGAGCTGGACCAAGCGGGTCAAGCACCCGAGCGAGGTGCTCAAGAAGGGCGACACCGTGCGGGCGCGGATCACCAACATCGACATCGAGAACCAGCGCGTCTCGCTGTCGATCAAGGAGTTCATGCCCAACGAGTGGGACGACTTCGCGAACGGCCACCGGGTCGGCGACACCCTGGAGGGCCGGGTGGTCAACGTGACCGACTTCGGCCTCTTCATCGACATCTACAACGGTCTCGAGGGGCTTGCCCACGTCAGCGAGATCGAGGTGCCGGGCGGCGGCAAGCTGGAGGACTTCTACAAGGTTGGTGACTGGGTGCGGACCCGCATCCTGCGCATCGAGGAGGACGACAAGAAGGTCGGCCTCTCGCTGCGCGGCGTGCCGCAGCCGACCGACGAGGAGATCGCCGAGCTGCAGGCCACGCACGGTGGGAGCGTCGGGATGACCGGGGCATCCGGGACGGGCGAGGAGAGCGGCGAGGAGGAGTAGGCAGAAGTAGGCCGTATTGACACCAGAACGGCGGCGGGTTCTCCTTCCGGAGACCCGCCGCGGGTCTCAGAAAGGGGTGGGAGATGTCGGTAGCCTACAAGAACGACGGGATGACCAAGGCCGAGCTGGTCGAGGAGGTCGCCCGCACCACTCAACTCACCAAGAAGCACGCGGAGATCATCGTCAATACGGTCTTCGACAGCATCGTCGACTCGCTCAAGGACGGGGAGAAGATCGAGCTGCGGGGCTTCGGCAGCTTCCGCATCCGCCACCGGGGCGCCCGCACCGGCCGGAACCCCAAGACCGGCGACAAGGTGAGCGTGCCGCCGAAGCGGATCCCCTATTTCAAGCCGGGCAAGGAGCTGCGGGAGCTGCTCAACGACGAGTGTTGAGCGGATGGAACACCTCTTCACGCCCTGGAGGTATTCGTACATCACCAGCACCTCGCCGAGCCCGGCAGGCCCGGAGCCGGATGCCGGGTGCTTCTTCTGTGCCGCGGCGCGCAGCCCCGGCGACCCCGACGGCCTGGTCGTCCACACCGCCCGGCATCACCTCGTCATGCTGAACCTCCATCCCTATTCGAACGGACACCTCATGGTCGCGCCGCTCGAGCACCGGGCCTCGCCGCTGGACAGCGGACCGGAGGCGATCGCGGAGTTCTGGCCTCTCGTGCTGCGCTGCCAGAGAGTGCTCCAGGAGGCTTACGCGCCGCACGGCTTCAACCTGGGGATGAACGTCGGCAAGCCGGCCGGAGCGGGCGTGCCGGGGCACTTCCACTTCCACCTGGTCCCGCGCTGGACCGGGGACACGAATTTCATGACCGTCCTGGCGGAGGTCCGACTCGTCCCGGAGGACCTCCGCCAGTCCCGCGAGCGCCTGCGGGCGCTCTTCGTCCGGGAGGAGGACTGATTGGCTGAACCTCTCAACGATCCGCAGCCCCAGCCGGCTGCGGTCCCTGCGCTGCCCGCGGAGCCGGTCGGCAACCCCTTTCTCGCCATGGTCCTGGCCTGGCTCGTGCCGGGCCTCGGCCATTTCTACGTCCGGCGTGCCGCGCGCGGCGCCCTGTTCCTCGGACTGGTGATCGTCTGCCTCTGGGTCGGCTGCTCGCTCCAGGGCAACCTGTATCAGCCGCTGGCCGGCCAGCCGCTCACGATCCTCGCGACCGGCGGCGCCATGGGCATGGGGCTGCCCTACTTCGTCCTGCGCTACGCCCTGGGCTACGCGGGCGACGTGGTCGGCGCGGGCTACGAATACGGCACCGCCTTCCTGTTGACGGCGGGCCTCATGAACTGGCTGCTGGTGCTCGACGCGTGGGACATCGCGCGCGGCAAGAAGGAATGAGGACATGCTGAGCCATTTCTTCCTGATGGTTCTCTACTCGCTGGTGGTGAGCCTGTTCTTCACCGCGCTCTGGAAGCGTGAGCGCAAGGAGCAGACGAAGCTCTTCCTGCAGCTCTTCCTGGGCATGGTCGGCGGCGGCCTGCTCGTCGCCTGGCTCATGTACCCGTTCCCCCAGGGGCCGCCCTCTCCGATTCCATGAGCCGGAACAGGGAGCTCCTGGTGGTCGCCGGCGAAGCCTCGGGAGACCTTCACGGCGCGCGCCTGGTCTCCGAGCTGCGCCGGCTGGTGCCGGGGCTGGAGACGTTCGGCCTCGGCGGCGACGAGCTCCAGGCCGCGGGCCTCCAGCCCGTGGCCCACAGCTCGGAGGTGTCGGTGGTCGGGATCACCGAGGTCCTGCGCGTGCTGCCGCGCATCCGCGAGGTCTTCGCCGCGCTGCTCGCGGAGGTCGACCGCCGCCGGCCGGACGCGGCCGTGCTCATCGACTTCCCCGACTTCAACCTCCGCCTGGCGCGGGAGCTGGAGAAGCGCGGGCTGCGCGTCATCTACTACATCAGCCCGCAGGTCTGGGCCTGGCGCAAGGGGCGCGTGCGCACCATCTCGCAGCTCGTGGACCGCATGCTCGTGCTCTTCCCGTTCGAGGTGGACTTCTACCGCCGGCACCACGTGGACGTGGTCCACGTCGGCCACCCGCTGGTCGACGAGGTGCCGGAGCTGCAGAACGCCTGGGATCGATTGGACGCGGGGGGTGAGCCCCAGGGTCCGTTCCGGATCGCGCTGCTGCCCGGCTCGCGGCTGAGCGAGGTCGAGTCGCTGCTGCCCACGATGCTCGAGTCCGTGCGGCACATGGCCGCGGAGCTGCCGATCGAGGCGCTGCTGATCAAGGCGCCGACCGTGCCGAGGGAGGTGATGGAGGAGCAGATCCAGCTCTCGGGCCTACCGGTCCGGATCGTGTCCGAGGACCGCTTTGCGGCCGTGGCCGACTCGCACCTCGCGCTCTGCGCCTCGGGCACGGCCACCCTGGAAGTCGGGCTGCTCGGCACGCCGATGATCGTGCTCTACCGGCTCGGCTTCTGGACCTGGTCGCTGGCGCGGCTGCTCGTCCGCCTGCCGAACGTCAGCCTCGTCAATCTGGTCCTGGGCCGCCGGGTGGTGCCCGAGCTGCTCCAGGGCGAGGCGAATCCGGAGCGCATCGCGGCCGAGGCCGAGCGCATCCTGCTCGACGACCGGGTGCGCAACGAGATGCGCGCCGGGCTCGCCGGGCTGCGCGCAAAGCTGGGAGAAGGCGGCGCCAGCGGCCGGGCGGCGAAGGAGGTGGCCGCGGTGATCCTCCAGCGACCTCCTGGTCAGGAGGCGTCCGCGTGAGCACCTCCGGCTTCTTCCTGCACTACATCCGGCGCTACACCGGCTGGGCGATGCTCGCCGCCGCGGGCATCCTGGTCTTCGCGGCGGCCACGGCGGCCACGGTCGCGCTCATCAAGCCGATCTTCGGCGAGGTGCTGCTGGCGGGCGACCAGATGCCGGGCGCGCTTGGCGCCATCACCAACGCTCCGGCGCCGGCCGTGAAGAAAGAGACCGGCGCCTTCGACGGCCTCAAGCGGCGCCTCGACGTCGCTCACCAGCTCGACCGCAGCTACCAGTCGCTCAAGAACCGGCTGGGGGTCGGACCGGACGAGGTGGTCTACTTCGTGCCGCTGCTCTTCGTCCTGGTCTTCCTCCTGCGGTCGCTGGCCGACTTCGCCTCGGGCTACGCGTTCCAGCACATCGGCCTGGGGGTCACGACGGACATCCGCAACGACCTCTACCGCTCGATCCTGGGGCAGTCGAGCCGCTTTCACGCCGAGCACACCTCGGGCGAGCTGGTGGCGCGGGTGATCAACGACGTGGCCCTGATGCAGAACGCGGTGTCAAACCGCCTGCTCGACCTGTTCCAGCAGTCGATCACGCTGGTCTTCCTGCTCGCTCTGCTGCTCTCGACCCACTTCCGGCTGGCGGTGATCGCGCTCGTGGTGGCGCCGGTGCTGGTCTACCCGATCGTGCGCTTCGGCAAGGGCATGCGGCGCACCAGCCACCGCAGCCAGGAGCGCATGGCCGACCTCGCGAGCCTGATGACGGAGGGGGTGCGCGGCCACCGGGTGGTCAAGGCGTTCGGCATGGAGGAGTTCGAGATCGGCAAGTTCCGCGAGGCCACGCGGCGCCACCTACGGGTCAACCTGTGGGCACAGATGCTCGCCAACTCCTCCGGCCCGGTGGTGGAGTCGCTGGCGGTGTTGGGAGCCGCGGGCCTCCTGATCTACGCCGGCCGGGCGATCCGCAGCGGCGAGCTCTCGGCGCCCGAGCTGATCCAGTTCCTGACCACCCTGCTGATGATGTACGACCCGATCCGCAAGCTGAACAAGGTCAACCTCATCCTGCAGGAGGCCCTGGCCGCGGGCCAGAGGGTGGCGCGGCTGACCGCGGTGCCGAACGACATCGTGGAGCGGCCGGGCGCGCGCGAGATCGAGACCGTCCGCGAGCGCATCGCCTATGAGCGGGTCTCGTTCTCGTACGAGGAGCGCCCGGTGCTCCACGGCGTGAACCTGAACATCCGGGCCGGCGAGATCGTGGCCCTGGTCGGCCCGTCGGGCGCCGGCAAGTCCACGCTCGTGAACCTCCTGCCGCGCTTCTTCGATCCGGACACGGGCCGGGTGGCAATCGACGGGATGGACATCCGGGATCTCAAGCTCCGGAGCCTGCGGGCGCTGATCGGCATCGTGACCCAGGACACTGTGCTGTTCAACGACACGATCCGCAACAACATTGCCTACGGCCGCCTGGATCTGCCCCTGGAACGGGTGCGCGAGGCGGCGGCGGCGGCGTACGCGGACGAGTTCATCATGCAGCTCCCGAACGGCTACGACACGGTGATCGGGGAGTCGGGCGTGCGGCTGTCCGGCGGCCAGCGGCAGCGGCTGGCCATCGCCCGGGCGCTGCTCAAGAACGCGCCGATCCTGATCCTCGACGAAGCCACCTCGCACCTCGACACGGAATCGGAGTCGCTGGTCCAGAAGGCGCTCTCGAACCTGATGCAGGGCCGGAGCACGCTGGTCATCGCGCACCGCCTGTCGACCGTGATGCGCGCCGACCGCATCGTGGTGGTGGAAGGCGGGCAGATCGTGGAGGAGGGCTCGCACGACGAGCTGATGGCGCTGGGCGGCACCTACCGGCGCCTGTACGACCTCCAGTTCCGCGTATGAAGGACTGGCAGACGGCCGCGGTTTCTCTCTTCGCGGCCGGGTTCATCCGGGCCCTGCGGGCGAGCGTCCGGCTGCGGCATCACGGAGACGCCGCGCAGCGCGAGCGGGAACGGCGGGACGAGCGCTTCATCCTCGCCTTCTGGCACCGCCACCTGCTGCTGATGCCCTACGCCTACCGCGGCCGCCGCATCTCGGTGCTGGTGAGCCAGAGCGGGGACGGCGAGCTGATCGCGCGGACGGTCGCGAGGCTCGGCATCGATTCGAGCCGGGGCTCGAGCAGCCGGGGCCGTGTAGCGGGGATGCGCACGCTGCTGCGCAAGGCCGGAGAAGGATACGATCTGGCCTTCACGCCCGACGGTCCGCGGGGTCCGGCGAGCGAAGTGCAGCCCGGGGTGATCCTGGCCGCGGCCGCCACGGGCTGGCCGATCCACCCGGTGGCCGTGGCGGCCACCCGGGCGAAGCGGCTGCGGTCGTGGGACCGATTTCTAATCCCGCTACCCCTGTCGCGCGTATGCTTCGTGTACGGCGAGCCGCTGACGGTGGAGCGCCGCGCCGACCCGTCCGAGGCCGCCGCGGCGCTGAAGCGTCGGCTGGACGGGGCGGAGGCCGAGGCGGAGAGGCTGGCAAAGGAGGGGTGATGCGGAGCATGACGGGGTACGGCGAGGCGTCGGGAGAGAACGCGCGGCTCGGGGTGGCGGTCAGCCTCAAGGCGGTCAACCACCGGTTCTTCGACCTGGTGCTGCGGCTCGGCGACGAGCTGCGGTCGAGCGAGCAGGCGTTGCGCGACGTGCTCGGCAAGGAGCTGTCCCGCGGGCGCGTCGAGGCGCGCGTGGAGGTCCGGCCGGTAGCCGAGCGCAAGGCCACGGTGCAGGTCCATATGGGCGTCATCCGCGAGGCCCACGCCGCCGTCCATCAGCTCGTGGAGAGCGGTCTCGTCGAGCGCGGACTCTCCGCGGGCGATCTCCTGCGCATCCCCGAGGCCTTCCGCGTCGAGGTGGCTTCCGAAGAGTGGAGCCCGGAGGATCACGAGCTCCTGCTCCGCGTGGCCGGCGACGCCGTGAGCCAGCTCGTGGGCGGACGCGAGACGGAAGGCGCGAACCTCGCCGCGGTGATGGAGGAGCGCACCCACGCCCTCGACGGGATCGTGGCGCGGCTCGACGTGCTGCGCGGCCCGGTCCGGGAGGAGCTCGGCGCGGCGCTGCGGCGGCGAGTCGAGGAGCTGCTCGGCGGCCAAGCGCTCGACGAGGCGCGGGTCGCACAGGAGGTCGCCCTCCTCGTGGACCGCAGCGACGTCAGCGAGGAGATCGACCGTCTGCGCTCGCACCTGGACCATTTCCGCTCCATCCTGCGCGACTCCGGGCCCGCCGGCAAGCGGCTCGACTTCCTCACCCAGGAGATCTTCCGCGAGCTCAACACCCTCGGCGCCAAGTGCCGCAACGCCGAGATGACCCGCGCCGTCCTCGACGCGAAGGTTCTTTGCGAGCAGATCCGCGAGCAGGTGCAGAACGTCGAGTAGAGTCGGGTAGAATGGGCGCCCCTTGAGCGATCCCAGGCACCCAGGCGAGCTGTTCATCCTGTCCGCGCCCTCCGGCGCGGGCAAGACCACGCTCATCCAGAGCCTGATGTCCGGCAACCTGGTGTCCTCCGACCGGCTGGCCTTCTCGGTCAGCTACACCACCCGCAAGCCCCGCAACGGCGAGGCCGACGGCAGGGATTATCATTTCGTCGACGCGGCGACGTTCCTCAAGATGATCTCCGAGGACCGCTTCCTGGAGTGGGCCGAGGTCCACGGCAACTACTACGGCACCTCCAGAGACGAGGTCTTTCCGAGACTGGAGAAGGGGATCGACGTCCTGCTGGACATCGACGTCCAGGGTGCCGGCCGGGTGATGAAGCGCTATCCGCCCGCGCACGGCATCTTCGTGATGCCGCCGAGCTACGACGCCCTGGTCGCCCGGCTGCGCGGGCGGGGCCTGGACGACGAGCCGACCATCGCCCGGCGCCTGGTCGGCGCGCTGGGGGAGATGCCGCGTTACGATCAGTATCACTATGTTATCATCAATGACGATGCCCGGCAGGCCTGCGAGGCCCTGGCCGGTATCATCCTGGAGAAGCGGCATCGGAAGGAGCGGATGCTCGGCCGGATCCAGGAGATCCTCAAAGACTTCCAGCAACAGGGTGTCTACCCTCAGCCCTAAAATTTTTGACGGCGGCCCGAGGCTGGCCGGTACCGTCGAGGAGATTTGTCGAACAATGGAGAACAAAGGGCCTGCCATTGACAGCAAGTTCCGCCGCGTGCTCGTCGCGGCCAACCGGGCCGAGCAGCTCATGCGGGGTGCCCGGGCCAAGGTCGAGACCGGCAAGCGCAAGCCCACCCGGGTGGCGATGGAGGAGATCGACCACAGCCTGGTCGAGTGGGGCTACGGTCCGCCTCCGCAGCCCGAGCCCGCCGAAGCCGCCGCGGCCGCGCCGGCCGACGGCGCCGCCGAGCAGACCCAGCCGGCCGAGGTGCATTAAGCCTTACAGCCCTTTCCCATGAGCCGCTCTCTTCGAGTCCTGCTCGGCGTCAGCGGAGGCATCGCCGCGTACAAGGCGGCGGAGATGGTCCGCCGATTCCGCGCGCAGGGTGATCGGAGCCACGAGGTGCGCTGCATCCTCACCCGGAGCGCCGCGGCCTTCGTCTCTCCCCTGACCCTGGAGGTGCTCTCCGGGCACCGTGTCCACCAGGAGGAGTACCTGACGCCGACGGGCACGGGCGAGGAGGCGCACATCACGGCCGCCGCCTGGGCCGACGTGCTCTGCGTCGCGCCGGCCACCTCGAACGTCCTCGCCCGCCTGGCGCTCGGGCTTGGCGACGACTTTCTGACCACCACCGCGCTCGCCTTCGCCGGGCCCGTGGTGGTCGCGCCGGCCATGCATTCGGTCATGTGGGAGAAGCCGGCCCTGCAGGAGCATCTCGCGACGCTTCGCCGCCGCGGCGTCCGCATCGTGGGACCGGTCGAAGGGCCGCTCGCCTCGGGCGAGGTGGGGATGGGCAGGATGTCCGATCCCGAGGCGATCGTGGCCGCCGTCGAAGCTGTGGCCGGAGAAGGACCGCTCGCCGGCCGCACGGTCCTGGTCACGGCCGGTCCGACCTTCGAGCCGCTCGACCCCGTCCGCTTCCTGGGCAACCGGTCGAGTGGCAGGATGGGCTTCGCGCTGGCCGACGAGGCCGCGAAGCGGGGAGCGCGGGTGGTCCTCGTCAGTGGCCCGGTCCACCTCGCCACGCCGTCCGGGGTCGAGCGGATCGACGTCACCACGGCGCGGGAGATGGAGGCCGCGGTGCGCGAGCGCGCCGCGGCGGCCGACCTGGTGGTCATGACCGCGGCGGTGGCCGACTACCGGCCGAAGAATCCCGCCGGCGCCAAGATCAAGAAGGAGGACGGACCGCCGTCCCCGGTCGAGCTGGAGGAGAACCCGGACATCCTGGCGGGCCTGAGGGACGCGGCGCCGCGGGCGGTGATCGCCGGCTTCGCGGCCGAGACCCACGACCTGGAGCGCTATGCCCGCGCCAAGCTGGAGCGCAAGCGCGCCGACTTCCTGGTCGCCAACGACGTCTCCCGCAAGGACATCGCCTTCGACAGCCTCGCCAACGAGGTGACGGTCTACCGGCGCGACGGCGAGCCGGTGTTCCTCTCGCGGCGCCCGAAACAGGAGCTGGCGGCTTCGCTTCTGGACCTGTTCGGGGCTACACTCCGCGGGTGAGCACACCCCTTCAGCCCGCACTCGCCGATCTTCTCGGATACTTGAAGGACATCGGATACGGAGACCTGTATCCGGGATCGACCCCCTCCCGATTGATCCCATCCCAGTTGACCCCGTCCCCCCTCTCCCCGGCCCTCTCCCCCGTGCCGGGGGAGAGGGAGAAAAGCGGCTCTCCCCAGGAATCCATCTCCGACCTGGCTGCGACGGTCGAAGGCTGCACGCGCTGCCGGCTGGCCCAGGGCCGGCAGAAGGTGGTGTTCGGCAGCGGCAACCCGGACGCCGACCTGATGTTCATCGGCGAGGGCCCCGGCGCCGAGGAGGACCGCCAGGGGCTGCCGTTCGTCGGCCCGGCCGGCGAGCTGCTGACGAAGATCATCCAGGCCATGGAGCTGCGGCGGGAGGACGTCTACATCGCCAACGTCGTGAAGTGCCGGCCGCCGGGCAACCGCGATCCGCAGCCCGACGAGGTCGCGGCCTGCCGGGGCTATCTGGAGAAGCAGATCGAGCTCGTGAAGCCGCGGCTGATCGTCATCCTGGGCCGGGTCGCGGCCCAGACGCTGCTCGGCAACGAGAGCCCGATCGGACAGATGCGCGGCCAGTGGTACCAGGTCCGGGGCATCCCGACCATGATCACCTACCACCCCGCCGCCCTGTTGCGAAACCAGGCGCTGAAGCGGCCGACCTGGGAGGACATGCAGCAGGTCCGCGACCGGCTCCGCGCGGTGAACCGGGCCTGAGGACGTGGTCTTCTCCGCTCGTCTTTTTCCGGTTCCGGCACACCGCTGCACGTTTCCGCGCGACTGCGCAGCGGATCGAGGCTGGACAGCTCTGGGGAAGGATGTTAACTTTCCTTTAGCCACAAGCTTATTTGGGTCGTCGCATGGCACCCCTGGACGAAATCCCTGACCCGCCGCTCTCGTTCGACGAGTTCCTGAAGGGGATGGAGCCCCGGCTCAAGTCGCTTCTCGCGACGTTTCACATCCCCGCCGAGGACGCGGAGGACGTGCTCCAGCAGACCCTGCTGGCGCTGCTCTACCAATGGGAGCGGGTCCGGGACCCGGAATGCTGGCTGCTGGGCACGCTCAAGCGGCACTGCCTGATGTACTGGCGCAACCACCGGCGCCGGATCTACTCGGCGGTGGATTCGACCGTCCTCGAGCTGGTCTCAGGACCAGTCCCGCCGAGCCAGGAGAAGTCCGACCTGCTCTCCGACCTGAACAGCCTCCTGGACCGCCTGCCGTTGCGCTGCCGCTCCCTCCTCCGGCTCCGCTTCCGGTTAGGATATGAGGCGCCCGAGGTGGCCCGGCAACTCGGCTACCAGGAGTCGAGCATCGGCAAGGTCACGACCCGCTGCCTTGCCGCCCTGAGCCGCGAGTTGCTGGCGGCCGGACTGAACGCCGAGCCCGAGGCCGCCCTCCGGTCGCTGGAGCGCGGCTAGACCGCTTCCGCGCCGTCATCTCCGAGGCCGCGGCGAGCCCGCTGTCGAAAGAATGGATACGTCGTACCTCCTTCCGCACCGGGAGCGCCTGCTCCGCCGGGTCGAGTCCCTGGAGACCCCGCTGGTGCAGGTCTGGGGATGGCCCGGCAGCGGCAAGTCGGCCCTTCTGCAGGCCCTGCTCGAGCGGCACGGGTCCGAGGCCCGCGGGTTGAGCCTGGGCGAGGTCGAGGACCGCGACGGGCTGCGCCGGTCGATCGAGGACGCGCGGGAGCGGGGAGCGCGCTGGCTGGTCGCCGCGGGCGCCGCGGAGGAGCGCCTCGCCGAGGCCTCGCGCTGGCTTCAGCCCGGCGAGCGCCTGGTGTTCGCCGCCGAGCGGCGCTGGAACGGAGCGGCCCTGTCCGCCTCCGTCCTGCCTCCGCAGGAGATGCTGCTCGGCCCCGGCGAGGTGGCGGCGCTCTGGCAGCTCATCACCGGCGAGGTCCCGTCGCCCGAGGCAGCGCGGGCGCTCTGGATGGCCGGCGACGGCTGGTACCGTCCGCTCCGGCTGGCCCTCGAAGCGACCGGCGGAGGCGGGCTGGAGAACGTGGCCCCGGAGGATCTCCTCGACATCGCGCCGATCCGCTTCTTCCTGCGCCACGAGGTCCTGGACGCCTTTCCGGAGGTCGAGCGGTCCCGGCTCGACGAGCTGCCCGCCGACCGGCCTGCTGATGGGGAGGAGGGGAGAGACGGCTGGCACGCGATCGACGCCCGCGGGCTCTGGGTGGAAGGCGAGGATCGCGACCGCCTGCCCGTCCTGCTCGCCGCCTTCCTGAGCCGCGAGCGCCAGCGCCGCCAGACGCGGACCGAACGGGCGGAGCCCCGAAAGGTGTCCACGGTTCCGGCGGAGGCTCGGAAAGAGGACGTTCCGGTCTATTCGCTCGGCCTCCTGGGCAGCCCGTTCGCGAGGCGCCGCGACCCGGACGGCACCCTGATCGAGCTCGACTGCCGCCTGCGCCGCTCGTTCCAGGTGCTCGCCTACCTGGCCTCCTCGCCGGGGTTGGAGGCCGGCCGCGAGGAGGTGATGGAGGCGGTCTGGCCCACGGAAGGCGAGCGCACCATCGAGCGCAACTTTCATCCCACCTTGAGCCATCTGCGGCGCGCGCTGGAGGCCGGCCGCGAAGAGGCGATCCCGCCCCTGCTGCACCGCAAGGGGGTCTATCGCCTGAACCCGGACCTCGTCTGGGAAGTGGACGCGCTGGAGCTCGACCGGAGGGTGGAGGAGGGCCGGGCGAAGATCGAAAGCGATCCCACCGCCGCGGCCGAGATCTGGGAGGGCGCCTGGCGGCTCTATCGCGGCCCGTTCCTCCAGGGCAACTACGAGGCCTGGGTCACCGAGCGCCGCGAACGCTACCAGAGGCTCTACCTGGAGCTGCTGCGCGACCTGGGCGATCTCTATCTCCGCCTGGAGAGGCCCGAGCCGGCCATGGACGCCTACCGTTCCGTGCTCCTCGAAGACCCCCTCCAGGAGCGGGTCCACCTGGCCGTGATGCGGCTCTACTCCGGCCAGGGCCGGCGCGACCTGGTGCGCCGCCAGTACGACCGCCTCTGCACCCTGCTGCTGGACGAGCTGGGCGTGGAGCCCCTGCCGCAGACCACCAGGGAGTACCACCGGCTGATGGAGTAGGGCAGACGCTTCGCCCGCCACTTCCGTATACCGGAAGACATCTGCTAGCGTCTCGCGCCTCATGAATTCCCGACCCCTTCGCACCGCCCTGCTCGGCGGCTTCCTCTACGGCTCGCTCGTCTATGGGCTCGTCCTGTCGCTGGTCCACGTGGTCCACAATCGGCTGGCCTCGCCCGTGGATGCGCTGCTCACCTGGTTCTACTGCGCGCTCTTCTACGGGCTGGGCGGGGCGGCGGTCTTCCTCGTGGGCTACGGGCTGGCCCGCCTGCGGCGTGCCGGCGACCCGGTCTCCCGAGGGGCCGGGCTCGGCCTCTTCCTGTACAACCTCGGTTTCTGGGAGCTGTTCTGGCTCCACGGCCTGACCTATGACCAGTACCCGTTCGGCCATCTCGAA
>JBEQUE010000096.1:0-28305 GCA_040349255.1 Acidobacteriota bacterium
CGCGTGCAGGTCGACTTTCGCGGCGCCGACGAGTCGCTGCTCTCGAACGCCAGCTTCCTCCAGGGAGAGGTGCAGGGCAAGCTGATCCGCAGCTTCGCCGACCGCTTCCGCTTCATCACCCGCGCCGAGGTCGGCTGGACCGAGACCGGCCAGTTCCGGGAGCTGCCGCCCACGCTGCGCTTCTTCGCCGGCGGCGACCAGAGCGTGCGCGGCTACGCCTACCAGGCGCTCGGGCCGCTCGACGAGGAGGGCCACGTGATCGGCGGCGAGAGCCTGCTGACCGGCAGCGTCGAGCTGGAGTACCGCATCCTGGACAAGTGGCGCTTCCTCGAGAAATGGGGCGTGGCCGCGTTCTACGACGCCGGCAACGCCATGGAGTCGTTCTCCGGCTCGCTGGAGGAGGGGGCGGGCGTGGGACTGCGCTTCGTCTCCCCCATCGGACCGATCCGCGCCGACGCCGCCTGGGCCTTGACCGAGCCCGGCCATCCCGTGCGCTTCCACCTCACCGTAGGACCAGATCTATGAAACGCCCGCGCCTGAAGAAGAACCTGCTCCGGGCCTCCCTCGGCCTTCTCGTCCTGGTCGCGCTCCTCGCCGCCGCCTTCTGGTTCCTCGCCGGGACGCAGGGCGGCACGCGCTGGCTCTTCACCCGCCTCGGCGCGCTCATCCCGGGCAAGCTGGAGGTCGCCCAGCTCAACGGTCCGCTCCGCGGGCCGCTCGACATCCGCGGGCTCAAGTACGAGCGCGAGGGGTTCGAGATGGTCGTGGACCACGTCCAGCTCGAATGGCGCCTGCGGGAGATCGCCCAGCGCCGGCTCGACATCCAGCGGCTCTACGCGGACGGCATCCGCATCCTGACCACTCCGTCCGAGGAGAAGAAGGAGCGCACGCCGCTGCCCGACGTGAACCTGCGCTTCAACATCATCGTGCGCGACGCCCGGGTGCGGGATCTGAGCATCGCTTCCAAGACCCCGCAGCCCGGAGAGACGCCGTTCGTGATCGACCGGATCGACCTCGCGACCACGGCCATGGCGAGCGACGTCCGGATCGACAGCCTGACGGTCCGCTCCCCCACCTTCGACGCCGACGTCAAGGGCTCGGTCCGGCCGCAGGGCGCCTACCCGGTGGACCTCGCGGTGCGCTGGGCCTACCGGGCGCCGGACATGGCGCCCTTCTCCGGCAGCGGCCGGCTCGGCGGCACGCTCGAGGACCTGCAGGTCACCCAGGAGCTGGGAGCCCCGTTCCCGGCCAGCCTGAACGCCACGCTCAAGGATCCGCTCTACGAGCTGAGCTTCGACGGCCGGGCGAAGTTCTCGCGCTTCAACCCGCGGCTCATCAAGGCCGACCTGCCGGACCTCCCGGCGAGCGGCGAGGTGGCGATCAAGGGCGACCTGGAGGACTTCACCAGCCTCGGGACCGTGCGCGGCGTCGTGGAGCAGCTTGGCGACGTGGCCGTGGACTACACGCTGTCGAAGGAAGGCGATGTCTGGAACATCCAGAGCGCCGACGTCGCGCTGCCGGGCACGCCCACCCGGGTCTCGGCCAAGGGGACGGTGACGCTCAAGGGCGAGGACATGGACCTGAACGCCGAGGCGAGCTGGAAAAACGTCTCCTGGCCGCTGCGCGGCGGCAAGCCGGTGGCGGCCAGCCGCTCGGGCAGGGCCACGCTCTCCGGCGATCTGGACAACTACCGGGCCGAGGTGCGGGCCGACCTCGTGGCCGGACCGGTCCCGCAGGGCGTCTGGACGATCGCCGGCACGGGCGACCGCAGCCGGTTCCGCTTCGAGAGCCTGCAGGGCAACGCGTTCGCCGGCCGTATCCTGGGCCGCGGCGAGGTGGCCTGGGACCCGGCGGTCAAGTGGAACGCGGTGCTGCGCGCCGAGGGGATCAACCCCGGCCAGCTCGCGCCGCAGTTCCCCGGCCGGCTGTCGCTCACGGCCAACACCCGCGGCCAGCTCGCGGACGCCGGGCCGGTCGGCTCGGTCCAGATCCCGCGGCTCGAAGGGGTGCTCCGCGGCCAGCCGGTTTCCGGGGTCGCCGACGTGCAGCTCGCCGGCAAGCGCTACCAGGTCTCGCGCCTGAACGTGACCTGGAGCGACGCCCGCCTCGGCGCGTCCGGCTGGGTCGGCGACAACCTGGACCTCGCCTGGGAGCTGTCGGCGCCGAACCTCGGCGTGGCCGTGCCCCAGGGCGGCGGCTCGGTGGTGGCGAACGGCCACGTCTCGGGCCCCATGAAGATGCCGCGCATCCAGGCCAACGCCCAGGGAGAGGGGCTGCGCTTCGGCACCACGACGGTCGGCAAGGCGGAGGTGATCGCGGACGTGGACCTCTCGCCTTCGGGCCTGGTGGCGCTCGACGTGCGCTCGACCGGCGTGATGGCCGGCGAGCGGCGGATCGACGAGCTGACCGTCCAGGGCCAGGGCCGCAGGTCGGACCACCAGGTCGTCGTCGCGGCGCGCAACGAGCAGGGCCGGCTCGACCTGGCGCTCGCGGGCGGGCTCACCGGTCCCACCTCGTGGCGCGGCCAGGTCCGGAGGCTCGACCTGCGCTCGGAGCCGGTCGGCGACTGGACCCTGGCCGGGCCGGCGGCGCTCCAGGCCTCGCCGGAGGCGGTCGGTCTCCAGGGCTTCTGCTGGACGTCGGGAGGGGCCCGGCTCTGCGCGGACGGCGGCTGGGCCAAGGCGGGCTCCTGGAACGTGGACTCGACCATCGCGGACTTCCCGCTCGACCGCTTCAAGCCGTTCTTCCCGCCCGACCTGGTGATCACCGGCGACCTCAACGGGACCGTCCAGGCCCGGGGACTGAATGCTGAGCTGGCCTCGGCGAACGTCGACATCCGGCCCGGGCCCGGCGAGATGCGCTTCCCCGGCAAGGAGGGGAGGACGCTCACCTTCCGCTACGAGCAGGGCCTCATCCAGGCGCAGGCGGGAGCCGGCGGCCAGGGGGTCGCCAACGCCAACCTGGTCCTGGTGGACGTGGGGACGATGAGCGCGCGGATGAACATCCCCCGCATGGCGAAGGGCGCGAAGCTCCAGGACCAGCCGCTCGCCGGCCGCATCGACGTCAACCTCTCGAACCTGGCCTTCCTCGAAGGCTTCGTGCCGGACGTGAACGACCCGTCGGGCACGCTCGCGGGCGGCTACCAGCTCTCGGGCACCGTCGGCGCGCCGCGCTTCGTGGGCCAGGCGAAGCTCGCCAACGGCAAGGCGGACATCCCGCGCCTCGGCATCCAGCTCCGCGACATGCAGCTCGCCGCGACCGGCGACGGCAGCGGAGCGCTCGGGATCGACGGCAGCGTCCGGTCGGGCAAGGGGACGCTTCGCATTCAGGGCCGCGCCGGAGTTCCCGGCCCCGAGACTCCGGTCCGCCTGGCGATCACCGGCCAGAACGTCCAGGCCATGAACACGGAGGAGATCGCGGTCGCGGTCTCGCCGGACCTCGACGTCCGCCTCGAGAACAACCTGATCAAGGTGACCGGCGACGTGGCGGTGCCGACGGCGAAGATCGAGATGGAGAAGCGCGAGAAGGGGCCGGTCGGCGCCTCGGAGGACGTGGTGTTCGTCAACGCCTCCCAGGACGCGCCGCCGGAAAAGACGGGGCTGGCGGTCTCGGCCCGGGTCGGGATCGTGCTCGGCAAGGACGTGCAGATGAACGTCTTCGGCTTGAAGGCGAAGCCGACCGGGTCGGTGCTGGTGATCGAGGAGCCGGGCAAGGTGACGCGCGGCTCGGGCGAGCTCGAGGTCAAGGACGGCACCTTCAAGGCGTACGGCCAGGACCTGACGATCGAGCGCGGCCGGGTGATCTTCGCCGGGCCGATCAGCAACCCGAGCGTGGACGTGCGGGCCTACCGCACGGCGAAGGACGGCACGGTCGCGGGGATCAACGCCAAGGGCACGCTCAAGTCGCCGGAGGTGACCCTGTGGTCCAACCCGTCGATGGGCCAGAGCGACCAGCTCGCCTACCTGCTGCTCGGCCGGCCGCTCAACCAGACCACGCCGCAGGACGGGGACCGGCTGGCGAACGCCGCCAACGCGCTCGGCCTGCGCGGCGGCAACCTGCTGGCCAAGAAGCTCGCCGCCCGCTTCGGCCTGGAAGAGGCCCGGATCGAGTCGGACGGCTCGCTCGACCAGGCCTCGCTGGTGGTCGGCAAGTACCTCTCGCCGCGCCTCTACGTGACCTATGGCATCGGCCTCTTCGAGCCCATCAACACGTTCCGGGTGCGCTACCTGCTGAGCGACAAGTGGTCGCTCCAGGCCGAGAGCGGCGAGGAGACCGGCGCCGACGCGCTCTACACCGTGGAGCGCGGCGGACCGAAGAAGAAGAAAGCGCCGGCGACGGAAGGAGCCGTGGGCGGAGGGAAGTAGGGGCAGGCCTTGTGCCTGCCCCCTCCTGCTAGGCCGTCAGTTTTTCCCAGTCGCCCTCGGGCGCGTCGACCGCGATCGCCAGGCCGCCGTCGGAGCCGACGTAGACCGGATCCTTGACCACCCGCACCTTGCCGCCGCCCACGGCCTGCAGCTCCTGCTCCAGGCGCTGGCCGAGGCCGCGGATGAGCGCGGTGCCACCCGAGACCACCACGTTGTTGCGGATCTTCTCCTGGTAGTCGGGCTGCGCCTTCGAGAGCAGGTCGAGCATCGACTCGACCATCGGCGGCAGGATGCCCTCGCAGGCCTGGCGCATCTCGCCCGTGATGTCGAGCTGGGTGGGCTTGCCGTTGACCGGCGCGGTCACCACGACCGGGGTCTTCGTGTCGCCCACGAAGCTCCCCTCCTCCTTCCACTGGCGGACCATGTGGATCGAGATGCTCGCCTCCGGATGCCGGGCCTTGGCGAAGCGCATGAGCTGCTCGTCGATCCAGTCGCCGGCCTGCGGCAGGGTGCGCTGGTCGTCCTCGGTGGGCAGGCGGCCGTTCATCACGCAGAAGTCGGTGGTGCCGGCGCCCGAGTCGATGATCATGGTGTGCAGCAGCGCCTCCAGGCCGTAGGCCACCGCGAAGGGCTCCGAGACGATCATGAGGCTGTCCACCGCGCCCTGGAGCGCCTTGCGGACGTGCTGCTTGTTGACCCGCAGCGCCTCGGCCGGCACGCCCACCACGGCGCGCACCTTCCTGCCGTTGCGCTCCTCGCGGTCCACCCCGACCAGCGAGAGGAGATGCCCGAGCAGCTCGCGCACCGCGGCCTCGTCCTTGTCCGAGCCCTCCTTGATCAGCCCCTGCTCCAGCGGCCGGTGCAGGTCGAGCATGGAACGGTTCTGGATCGCCTCGCTGCCGATCAGGACCGGCTTCTTGAGCACCTTGCGGGCCACCATGTCGAGCGGCCAGCCGACGTAGCTCTCCACCACGTGGCGCTCGCCGGTCGAGGCCGAGATCGAGCTGCGGGAGGTCCCCAGGTCGATCCCCACGTGCAGGACGTCCTTCTCCTTGTCCCTGTCCTTGTCCTTCTCAGCCATCTGGTTCAGATCCCTTTCTTGCCGGAGTCGGCCGCGGAACCCGCGTAGGAGCGCACCCCCGCCGCCAGGGCCTCGGCAATGTACTGCCGATACTGCGGTTTCGTCAAAAGCTCGGCCTCCTCCTCGTTCGAGAGGCAGGACACCTCCGCCAGGATGGCCGGCATTTCGGTGGTGAGCAGGACGATGAACGGCGCCGCCTTGACGCCGCGGTCCTCGAGGCCGGGGTTCGCCTTTTCCAGCGAGCCGAACAGCGAGGCCTGGACCACCTGGGCGAGCTTCTTCGACTTCTTCTGGCGCACGTCGGCGTAGATCCGGTCGAGGAGCCGGCGCATGTCGGCCATCGAGTAGCCCGACTCGCGGTTCTCGTCGGCCGCCAGCCGGGTCAGGAACGGGTCGTCGGTCGGCCCCAGGTAGTAGGTCTCGATGCCGCGCGTCTTGCGGTTCACGATCCAGTTCAGGTGGATGGAGACGAAGACGTCCGCATGGGCGCGGTTCGCGGCCTGGCCGCGCTCCTCCAGCGACAGCGAGCGGTCCTGCTCCCGGGTCATGAGGACCTGGAAGGAGTCCGCCTCCAGGAGCTTGCGCACCCGCAGGGCGATGTCGAGGGTGAGCTCCTTCTCCACCAGGCCGAGCGGCGCCCGGGTGCCGATGCTCTCGCCGCCGTGGCCCGCATCGATGGCGATGCGGCGGATCGCGAGCGGGAAGACCGCCTCGTCGACCGGCGTGGGCGCCGAGGTCAGGACGGTCGGGGCCTCCGGCAGCGGCCGGGCCGGAGCTGCGGCGGACCGCGGCGCGGGGCGGGCCGCGGCCGTGGAGGCGCTCGCCGCCGGCGGCGCCGCGGCGGCGCCGGTCAGCGAGGGCAGGAGGCGGGCCGAGCCGAAGAGCCCCAGCGACAGGACCGCCAGGCCGAGCACCCGCACCGCCACCGGGATCCGGCGCTTGCGCAGGCCCCGGGGCAGCCGGCCCTCGATCAGGTCCAGGTTCTCCTGGACCAGCTCGCGAAGCATCTGTCGCTTGAGACGATCGATGTCCTGGGCCATCGCCTTCACCTTCTACATCCGCTGCGTCCGACTCCGGCGAGCCTACTGTCGCTGCAGGTGGATCCGGAGCTGGTTGTCCTTCGCCTCGATCCGGGTCACCTTCACGCCCGCGCTCGCGAGATCGATGACCACGTGCAGCTCGTTGCCGCTGGACTTCTCGTGGTACCCCATGCGGACCTGCTTGACCTCGCCCGTGCCCACGGGCACCTTGGCGGGCGAGAACGGCCGCGCGATGCCGATGAGCCGGATCATCTCCCGCGGCGGGTCGCCGAGGCGGCTCTGGTCGTAGCTCTCGGGCCGCATCGCGCCGTTGCCCTGGAGGACGATGTCCGTGCCGCCGAACGCCTGCTCGAAGGTGACCTTCTCCAGGATCGTCAACGCCGGTCCGGCCGGCGGCAGCGCCGGAGTCGGCGCCGGGGTCGGGATCGGCGTCGCTCCGGCGGCGGCCGGATCGGGCTCCCTGCGGCGCACGACCTCGGGCAGCGGGGTGTCCTCTTCCTGGATGACCGTGCCTTCCTCCTGCTGCGGGGTCGGGGCGGCCGCCGGCGCGGCCTGCGGCCGGACCGGCGGTCCGGGCATGGGCGTCGCCATGTCGGCGGCGGCCACGGTCTCCCCGCCGCCCAGCCCGACCATCCCGAGCAGGGTGTCGCGGAAGAGCCAGCCCGCCGCGGCGAGCGCCAGCACGAGGCCGACGATCGCCAGCGGGAGGACGCGCGACTTCTTCTCGGGAGCGCTCGCCGCCGCCATGCCGCCGAAGGACAGGGTGGGGCGGACCGGCTCGGGCTCATCGTCGATCGGCGGCAGCGGCATGAACGGCGGGAAGTCGTCGTCGAGGGACGACGACGCCGGCGCGCCGAAGGCGGAGTCTTCCGCCGAAAGGGCCGGGCGCGACGAGCGCGGCAGCTCCGGCAGCCAGTTCGAGGTATCCACCGGCGGCAGGACGCCCGAGTCCGGCAGGTCCGGGAAGGGCGAGGCGGCCGCCGGAGGCGGAGGCGACGGGGGGGCGGCGATCGGGGCGGCCGGCGCGACTGGCGCGGCCCGGGGCGCGACCGGGGGCGGCGCCGGCTCCGGGAAGACCACCGGCACGGGGTCCGGAGGACGGAGAGACACGTCGAACGGCGTGCCGCCGTCCTGGATGTACTGATCCACGATCCGGTAGATGAGCTCCTTGCTGCCCTCGGAGAGCTCGAGGAAGCGGATGCCCATTCCGGGCGGGCGGTTCGGGCCCTCGGCGATGGCTCGGGTCCACACGACTTCGCCTTTCCCTTGGATGATCTCGAAACCGTCCCCGAGCCGGAACTCGAAATCCAGCAGGTTCCCGGGGGGCTCCGGCGTCTTGGTGGTGATGTACATCCCGGTAGGCGAGATGTTCGCGGAGAACTCGCTGATGAACCCGGAGAAGCGCTCGAACTTGAAGGAAACCTTGGTCGCGAGCGGGACGCGCCGCGAATCGCGCGGAATGTTGGAGTAGTCGAACGGCAGTTGCGTCATCCTGGGAGCGCCTCGTGAGACCGGGTTTAAGCGCGAATCATAGCAGGATGTGCGCCTTCGGCGGGAACTTTCTGAATCTCCAGACCCTAGGGCGGCGGGCAGGGGCGGAAGGAGCCGGCCGGCGGAAGCTCCGGGTCTTTTTTCTCACAGAACCTCCGCGCCGCCGCGCAGACGCCGTCGTCCGGCGTCTCGAAGCAGATCCTTGCCCGGCACAGCTCGACCTGGTTCGCGGGCGTGAGCCAGCGGTCCTCGATGCGCTGGCGCTCCCCGTCGGTGAGCTGCCAGCTCAGCGGCAGCGCCTCCTCCTCCGAGCCCCGCCCGGGCGCCAGGGTGAACAGGAACGACTCCACCTGCACCCCCTGCCGGCAGGCGAGGCGCTGGAACAGGTCCGCCTCCAGCTCGTTGCGCGCCGCCTGGCTCGCCGTGCGGATGGTCATCAGCGTCTTGAGCGGCCCCAGCGCCGAGACCGTCCACCCGGTCCGGCTGCCCGCCCCCTCGTCTCTCCGCGGCGCGTCGCGGATCTGCACCAGGAGGATCCGCCGGCCGCCCAGCTCCCGCACCTCCGGCAGCACGGTGCGCAGCCAGTCCACCAGGCTCGCCACGCCGAAGTTGTCGTAGTAGCCGCCGTCCGCGAGGTGGTAGCTCCGGCGGTCCCGCGGGTCTTCGAGGCGCGGCCGGGCGATCGGGCTGACGTACGGGAAGGCCGCCGAGAGCCGCGCCGCCGTGACCGCCCGGATGTCCAGCTCCGGGTAGAGCTGCGAGAAGCCGTACGCCCCCCAGTCCGGCCGCAGGTCCACCGGCGTGATCAGCAGCCGGCCGCCGGTCTCGGTGATCGTGGTGTTGAAGACCGGCACCGGCAGGCGGCCGGCGCGGATCTCCTCGCGCCAGTCCGCGAGCGTCGCCTCCGGGTTGCGCAGACGGCGGCTCCAGGCGCGCTCCAGCGCCTCGCCGCGGTCCTCGACGCTCTTCCAGCGGAACCACGGGCCGGGCAGGGTGCGCCAGAAGTCGGGATAGACCAGCCCCCAGACCGCCTCGGGAAGGCTGGGCTTCGCCACGTCCTCCCGCGCCCGCTCCAGCCGCGAGCGCAGCGTCGTGCCGTCCGGCCTCGCCAGCGCGTCCATGAAGTGGAGCGTGCCGACGCTGCCCCCCGAGACGCCGCTGACCAGCGCGATCGACGAGATGAGCCCCTCCCCCACCTCCTTCTCCAGGCGGGCGAGCACGTGGTCGGTCCACAGGCCGGTGGTGATGCCGCCGCCGACCGCGGACACGGCCACCACCACCGGAGGCGAGCCATCCGCCCCGGTCCGGGCCTCCCGCGCCTCTCGCGCTTGATACCAGGTCCGGAAAGCGGTTGCCGGGTCGAGCGGCGCCTCGTCACGGGCCGGCCGGGTGCGGTAGTAGTGGTCGCTATCCGTGATGAAGAAGGAGAAGAAGGACGCCGCGGCCACCAGGAGCAGGGTCGGCACGCGGTAGCGGTCGAGGAAGAAGGCGGCCGCGCTCAGGACGAAGGTCCCGAGGATCATCAGCAGCATGGTGTAGACCAGGGCCGGGAACAGGCCGAACGACTCGTCGCCCGGGGTCTGCGCCAGGAAGAAGGTCACGTACACCAGGCCGGTGACCAGGACCAGGAGGGCGTTGAACAGGTGGCCGGGATGGAACCGCGGCCGGCCTTCCCCGTCCTGATAGACGTAGCCGCGGCAGATGTGGCTGGAGATCCAGGGCCGGAGCCGGACGGGCACCCACGCCGCCAGCCGTTCGCGCAGGAAGAGGGAGAGCCAGATCAGCCAGGCCGCGGCGGCGATCCCGGTGCCGGCGGCCAGGATCTTCCAGCCCGCTCCGATCGCCGAGGCCCGCCAGGCCACGAGCACCGTGGGCAGGGCCAGCAGGAGCGCCAGCGCGAACCCGCGGCGGCTCTCGAGCGGGAAGCGGAGCCGCGCCGGCAGGTCGAAGGGCTCGACCCCGAAGCGCTCCGGCGCGAGCTGCGCGATGAGCCGCAGGGTGACGAGCACCACCCAGGCGAGGAAGAACGCCAGGAACGACACCACGCCGAACCCGAAGCCGCGCAGCGAGAAGAGGTTGCCGAGCATCGGCCGGGCCGCGGTGACCGCCAGCACGGGGAAGGTCGCGAGCAGGCCTCCCGCGATCAGCGGGTAGCGGCAGAGGACCAGGTACTGCACCGCCGGCCGGCGGAGCTGGAAGAGGGCGAGCCAGGCCGCCAGGAGGACCCCCGCGGTGACGGCCGCCCACTGCTCCGCGGAGAACGGGTTCGAGCGCTGGGCCCACGCCACCCAGGCGAGCAGCGCGGCGGCCAGGCCCACGATCCAAGCCACCCCGCGCATGATGGCCCTCAGCGCACCGCGGGAGATTTGAGGAAGATCTTCATGACCGCGCCGGCATCTATGGGAAGATGGTGCCAGGCCGATTCTAACGGCACCGGTGTGAAATGCGACAGCCCTCTCCTCCGTACGCGCGGAGGGCCGCCGTGCTCCTGGCAGCTCTCCTCCCGATATCTCTCCTCGTAGGCGCCTGCCAGCCGCGGGAGCCCTCGCCCGTCTTCCCGAACCAGGCGCGCGGCGGAGAGCTGCGCGTCCTCCTGCCCGGCGAGCCCCGCGGCTTCGACCCCAACGCGGGCGGCGACGAGGTGTTCCTGATCCTCGCCCCGAACCTCTACAACCCGCTCATCGCGCTCGACGTCGACGGCCGTCTCCTCCCCGACCTCGCGAAGAGCTGGGAGGTGTCGGACGGCGGCCGGACCTACATCTTCCACCTGCGCGAGGGGGTCGTCTGGCACGACGGCAAGCCCTTCCGGTCGGACGACGTCCGCTTCACCTACGAACGGCTCAAGGCCCATCCGTCTCTCGCCGAGGAGGCCTTCCGGCGCATCGAGCGCATCGAGACTCCGGACGACCTGACCGTGGTCGTGCGCCTGACCGAGCCCTGGGCCCCGTTCCTGCCGACCCTGGCCTGGAACGGCACCTACATCCTGCCGAAACACATCCCGCCCGGCGGCCCGCCCGTGGGGACCGGCCCGTTCCGCTTCGGCGGCCAGGTCCGGGGCCGTCGCGTGGTGCTGGTGGCGAACCCGCGCTTCCACCGCCCGGGGCCGTTCCTCGACCGGGTGATCTACCGGCCGGTCGCCGACTCGGCGCGGGCCGCGGACGCCATCGTGCGCGGCGAGGCCGACACCACGATCACCCGGGTCCCGTACGACCGGCTGTTTCGCCTGCAGCGCACGCCCGGCGTGCGGGTCGTCACCTCGCCCAGCAGCTCGCGCTTCTACTGCGCCTTCAACCTGACCCGGCCGCCGCTCGGCGACCGCCGGGTGCGGGAGGCGATCAACCGTGCCCTCGACCGCGGCGAGATCGTCCGCCGGGCGTTGTTCGGATACGGCGCGCCGGGCCTCGGCTTCTACACGCCGTCGGTGGGCTGGGCCTACAACGGCGAGGCCCATGTGCCGCCGTTCGACCCGGAACGGGCGCGGTCGCTGATCCGGGAGGCCGGCGCACGGCCGGTCGAGCTGCTCATCATCCGGCTCTCCCCCATGACCGAGATGGCCGACCTGATCCGGGAGGAGCTCGGCCGCGTCGGCCTGCCGGTGCGGATCGCGGAGGTCCCGGTGTCCGAGTGGCTGGACCGCATCGTCCGGCGGCGGGACTACGACATGACGATCATCGCCGGCATGCAGGGGCCGGACCCCGAGAACCTCCGGATGCGCTTCGGGTCGGGCTCCGTCGGGGGCGGCGGGGTGCCCGGCTATTCCAGTCCGGAGCTCGACGCGGCCGTGGCGGCGGGAGCGGCGAGCGTCGATCTCCGCGAGCGCGCCCAGGCCTACTACCGGGCCCAGGCCGTGCTGGCGCGGGACCTGCCGATCGCACCGCTCGCGGAGGCGGTCCACACCACCGTCTTCCGCGCCAACGTCCGGGGGCTGGCCCACGCCGAGGGGCGCGGCCTCGTCCCGGCCAACGACTACAGCCTGGTGCGCGTGCGGCCTTGACCCCTCCGTCCTCGACCCCCGTCTGGAAGAGATGGCGGGACTGGCCCTGGGCGGCCCGGCTCGCGCTGCTCTTCGTGACGCTCGGCATCGCGCCGCTCGCGGTGACCGCGTTCCTCAACGGCGCGGCGGAACGCGCCGACCTGATCGCGGCGACCTGGGACCACAACCTCCAGCGCGCCCGGAGCACGGCCGCGGCGATCGACAACCACCTCGACCGCGTGCTCTCCGACCTGCAGGTCGTGGCCCTAGCTCCCGGCACCGTCCGGTTCCTGGGCGGCGACCGCTCGCCGGAGCTGCGCTCGGACGTCCAGGCCGGCCTCGCCTCGATGCGGGCCACGCACGGCTTCGAGAGCGTCTACCTGGTCGATCCGTCGGGCACGGTGGTGATCTCGACCGACCCGAGCCTGGAGGGCGCCAGCGTCATCGCCTCCCGCAGCTTCCTGGAGGCGATCTCCGGCAATTCGCTGGTGCACGAGCCGCGCTACGACCGCGAGCGCCGGGGGGTCCTCCTGCACGCCTCGGTGCCGGTGCGCCAGCCCGACGGTCCGATCGTGGGCGTGGCCGTGGGCCGCATCCCGCTCTCCGGCCTGGACCGCATCCTGGAGGGCGACACCGGCTTCGCCGGCCGCGGCGAGTTCGGCGTCCTGTGGGACGCGCAGGGCGTGCGGCTGAGCCATCCGACCCAGCCCGGCCTGCGCTTCCGGCCCTTCGAGCCGCTGCTCGCCGACGCCCGCGACCGGCTCGTGGCCGAGAGCCGCTACGGCCCGCGGACGCCGAGCCTGCTCCGCGTGGAGACCCCGATCGGCGGCATCCTGGAGCGCTCGCGCTGGCTGCTCTACGACCCGGCGGTCGAGCCGCACCTGCGCCTCGAAACCCCGGCTGGCACCTTCTACGCCGCGCTCGCGCCGCTGCGCAGCCAGCGCTGGGTGTACGGCATCTTCAGCCCGGAGAGCGCCATCCTGGCGGCGGTCCGGGAAGAGACCCGGCGCGCGCTCGCGGTCGTGCTCCTGACCGAGGTGGGAGCGCTGGCCTTCGGGCTGTCCGCCGCGCGCTGGATCGCCGCCCTGGTCGACCGCGAGCGGCAGGCGCGCCAGCGGGCCGAGGTGGCCAACCGGCTCAAGGACGAGTTCCTGAGCACCGTCTCCCACGAGTTGCGCACGCCGCTCAACGCCATCCTCGGCTGGACCTGGATCCTGCTCGGCGAGCGGCTCGACCCCGAGGGCGCCCGCCGCGCCGTCCAGACCATCGAGCGCAACGCCCGCGCCCAGAGCCAGATCATCGACGACCTGCTGGAGGTCTCGAGCATCGTCACGGGCAAGCTCCGGCTGAACATGGGCCCGGCGGACCTGGAGGAGATCGTCGAGACGGCCGTCGACGGGTTGCGCCCGGCGGCCGAGGCCAAGGGCATCCGCCTGGAACTGAGCACCACCCCCCTCCCGGACGACGCCGCGCTGCGCGCCGATCCGTCCCGCCTCCAGCAGGTGGTCTGGAATCTGCTTTCAAACGCGGTGAAGTTCACGCCGCCCGGCGGGCGCGTCGAGGTGACCGCCGACGGGAAGGACGGCCAGGCCCGGATCCGGGTCTCCGACACCGGCATCGGCATCTCCCCGGGCTTCCTCCCGTTCGTCTTCGACCGGTTCCGGCAGGCGGACGGCAGCACCACGCGGAGCTACGGCGGCCTCGGCCTCGGACTCTCGATCGTGCGCCACCTGGTGGAGCTGCACGGCGGCACGGTGGACGTGGAAAGCGAAGGCGAGGGGCGGGGCGCGGTCTTCACGGTGCGCCTGCCCCTCTCCCCGTCCAGACCGGTCGAGCCCCGGCTATCCGCCGAAACCGTTTCAACCGTCTTCAAAGGAGCGACCCCGCCATGAATCGACGAGCCCTGATCGCCTCAATCCTCGCCCTGACCCTCGGCCCCGCCGCCGGCCACGCCGCCGATACCGCCGACGACATGAGCAAGACCATGGACCGTATGGCCCAGGAGCACCAGCACGACAAGCCGGCCGCCACGGCCGCGGCCATGACCGCGCCCGCCCAGGAGGTCACCGGCCAGGACGTAGTCTACGCCACCGTCGCCGGCAAACCGGTCAAGGGCTTCCTGGCGAAGCCGAAGAACGCCAAGGGCCCGCTGCCCGGCATCATCGTCATCCAGGAGTGGTGGGGCCTGAACGACAACATCCGGCAGATGGCGAAGCGCCTGGCGGGCGAGGGCTACGTCACCCTGGCCGTGGACCTCTACGGCGGCCAGGTGGCGGAGACCCCGGACAAGGCCCAGGAGCTGATGAAGGCGGTCCTCGCGAACACCTCGGAGGGAGCGGACAACGTGCGCCAGGCCTACGCCTACCTGGAGACGAAGGAGAAGGCGCCGAAGATCGGCGTGATCGGCTGGTGCTTCGGCGGCGGCTGGTCGCTCCAGACCGCGCTTCTCCTGCCCGACAAGATCGACGCCACCGTCATCTACTACGGCCACCTGGAGATGGACAAGGCCAAGCTGGGCCTGCTCAAGATGCCCATCCTCGGCTTCTTCGGCGGCAAGGACCAGGGCATCCCGGTCGCCTCCGTGCAGGAGTTCGAGAAGGCCCTGAAGGACCTGGGCAAGTCCGTGGAGATCCACATCTACCCGGACGCGAGCCACGCCTTCGCGAACCCCTCGGGCGGCGCCTACAACGAGGCCGCGGCCAAGGACTCCTGGCAGAGGACGGTGGCGTTCTTCGCGAAGAACCTGAAGTGAGGGAGGGGAAATGGTCGGGGCAAGAGGATTTGAACCTCCGGCCTCACGGTCCCGAACCGTGCGCTCTACCAAGCTGAGCTATGCCCCGACGTGGGCGTGATCTTCAAGGCAACAGAAGCCAGGCACCGGAGTGCCGGGCGGGACGCGAAGGATACTCCCGCCCGGACGACCACGTCAAGGGGTCTTTCCACTGGGACCGCCGGCGTCCTCGCCGGCTCCAACCCAGGGCGGGAGGGGGCGCGCCCCGGGATCGGGCCCTGCGATGGCGCGAAGTCTTCCCGGCGCGGCGGGAAGCCTCCTGGACGCGTCGGCAACCCCCGTCCGCCCCTGGTTAGAGCCGGCGGGACGCCGGCGCTCCCAGCGTGTATAAAACACCCCCATCCTTGTACAAACGCAGCTCGCCACATCCGGGGGCGGGCTCGTCCTTGTATAAACACGGCTCGTCCCTGTACAGAGGCGCCTCATCCCTGTACAGAGCTGTCTTCCCACTGTACAAAACCATCCCGCCACCATCTGTGGCGGCTCGCCTTTATACAGTGGCGCGGCGCCACTGTATAAAAAATTCTCGCCCCGGCCGGATTCGACTCCCGTTTGTACAGCTCCTGGCTGTCTTTGTACATCAATGCGAGGCCGGGACGCCTTGCGCCGCCCGGCCCCGCCGAGGGCTCGCGGAAGAGGCGCTCCTTCCGCATTGCGGCGAGATACCGGCGGGATACAATGCCACCGCCAACTACGCCAGGAGGGAGCCGATGTCCGTCACCACCCTGTCTGAGCTGTTCCTGAAGACCGCGGGCTTCAACAAGCCCGATTGCCTTCTCTACAAGGTCGGAGGCACGTACCAGCCGGTGTCCACGGCGGAGCTCGTGGACCGCGTGCGGCGGCTGGCCAAGGCGTTCGAGGACCTCGGCGTCCAGCCGGGCGACCGCATCGCCCTCATGTCCGAAAACGGCCCCCACTGGGCCACGGTCGACTTCGCCGCCCAGTGCATCGGCGCCGTGCTCGTGCCCATCTATCCCACCCTCCTGCCCGACCAGTCGTCCTACATCGCCAAGGACTGCGGGGCCAAGGTCGTGGTCGCCGAGACCACCCAGCACCTCGACGGACTGCTCGCCCACGCCGACACCATGCCCGACGTCCGCCAGTTCGTGCTCGTCAAGGGGAGCTCGGGCGATCCCCGCGTGGTCGGTCTCGGCGACCTGTTCGAGAAGGGCGCCGGCGCCGACCCGGTCCACTTCGAGGAGAAAGCCCGCCAGGTCAAGCCGGACGACCTCGCGACGTTCATCTACACCAGCGGCACCACCGGCACGCCCAAGGGGGTGATGCTCACCCACCGCAACATCGTCTCGAACGTGGTCGCGGCCATGAACTCGGTGGCCATCGAGGGCAAGTACACGGCGCTCTCCTTCCTGCCGCTCTCCCACTCGTTCGAGCGCACCGTGGACTACTGCTACTTCTACCAGGGGTGCACCATCGCCTACGGCGAGTCGGTGGCCAAGGTGCCGCAGAACCTGGGCGAGGTCCGGCCGCACGTCTTCGTGTCGGTGCCGCGGTTCTACGAGAAGGTGCTCGCCCGGGTGCAGGAAGGGGCCGCGGCGGGCTCGCCGATCAAGCAGAAGATCTTCGCCTGGGCCGTGGGCGTGGGCCGCGAGGCGCTCCCCTGGCGCCTCAAGCGGCAGCCGCCTCCGGGTCTCCTCGGCATCAAGCTCGCGCTGGCCGACAAGCTGGTGTTCGCCAAGATCCACGAGCGCCTCGGCGGCCGCTTCGTCATGGCGCTCTCCGGCGGCGCGCCGCTGTCGCGCGACGTGGCCGAGTTCTTCTGGGGCGCCGGCGTGCCGGTCTACGAGGGCTACGGCCTGTCCGAGACCGCGCCGGTGCTCACGGTGAACACCCCGACCGCGGTCAGGATGGGCACCGTCGGCCGCCCGCTGCCCGGCGTCGAGATCAAGATCGCGCCGGACGGCGAGATCCTGGGCAAGGGCCCCAACATCATGAAGGGCTACTGGAACCTGCCCGACGCCACGAAGGAGGTGCTCGACTCCGAGGGCTGGTTCCACACCGGCGACATCGGCGAGGTCGACGCCGACGGCTTCCTGCGCATCACGGACCGCAAGAAGGAGCTGATCATCAACGCCTACGGCAAGAACGTGGCGCCGGCCCCGATCGAGAACTCGCTCAAGTCGAGCCGCTTCATCGGCCAGGCCGTGGTGCTGGGCGACAAGCGCAAGTTCCTGTCCGCGCTGCTCGTGCCGGACTTCGAAACGCTCAAGCCGTGGGCCGAGCGCCAGGGCATCGGCGCGCCGGACAACCAGGCCCTGATCGCCGACCCGCGGGTGCGCGCCCTGATCGGCAAGGACGTCGAGGAGGTCAACACCGGCCTCGCCAGCTTCGAGAAGATCGTGGCCTGGGACCTGCTTCCCGACGAGTGGACCCTGGAGACCGGCGAGCTCACGCCCACCTTGAAGGTCAAGCGCCGGGTCATCAACCAGAAGTACGGCGACGTCATCGAGCGGCTCTACGCCGAGTCCGAAGCCAAGGCGTCGTAGCTAGGAGGTGCTGGGGTGTCTTCCATCTTCCGTCTCGAGGTCGGCGCCGACCGGCTCGCCACGCTCACGTTCGACTCGCCGGACCGCAAGGTCAACGTCTTCACCCGGGCCGCCCTGGAGGATCTGGAGCGCGTCCTCCAGGAGCTCGGCCAGCGCCAGGACATCGACTGCCTGATCCTGCTCTCCGGCAAGGAGGGGGCGTTCATCGCGGGCGCCGACCTGGAGGAGATCGCCCGCGTCACCGATCCCACCGAGGCCGAGGCCGGCTCGCGGGTCGGCCACCGGCTGTTCTCGGCCTGGGAGGCGCTGCCCTTCCCGACCGTCGCCGCCATCCGCGGCGCCTGCCTGGGCGGCGGCACGGAGATCTCGCTCGCCTCGACCTACCGGGTGGCGAGCGACTCCGCGTCCACGCGCATCGGCCTGCCCGAGGTGCGGCTCGGCATCCTGCCCGGCTGGGGCGGCTCGACCCGCCTCCCCCGCCTCATCGGCATCGCCGAGGCGCTCGACCTGATCCTCACCGGCAAGACGGTCGCCGGCCGCAAGGCGCTCAAGCTCGGCCTCGTCGACGCCCTGATCCCGGACGCCCGTTTCCTCGACCACGTGCGCGACTTCGCCCGCGAGAAGGCCGGGAAGCCCCGTCGCGACAAGGGAGAGTTCGATATCAAGGAAGTTCTTCTGGAGAAGAACCCCCTGGGCCGCAAGGTGCTGTTCGACACGGCGCGGAAGAAGACGCTCCAGGAGACCCGCGGCCACTACCCGGCGCCGCTGCGCGCCATCGAGGTGGTGCGGATCGGCATCGAGGACGGGATGCGCGCCGGCTTCGACGCCGAGGCCCGCGCCGTGGCCGAGCTCGCTACGTCGCGGATCTCGAAAAGCCTGGTCCACGTCTTCCACCTGACCGAGGAGGCCAAGCGCGAGAAGGGCTTGCCCGGGGGAGAGCCGAAGCCGGTGCGCTCGGTGGCCGTGCTCGGCGCCGGCACCATGGGCGGCGGCATCGCGCAGCTCGCGGCGAACGAGACCGACGTGCCGGTGCGGATGAAGGACATCAACGCCGACGCCCTGGCCCTGGGCATGACGCACGCCTCCGGCCTCTTCGACCGCCAGGTGAAGCGCTACCGACTCACGGCTCCCGAAGCCCGGCGCAAGATGGCGCTTCTCCATCCGACGCTCGACTACTCCGGCTTCGCCCGGGTGGACCTTGTGATCGAGGCCGTGGTCGAGCGCATGGATATCAAGCAGCAGGTGTTCGCGGACACCGCGGCGCAGGTGCCGGAGGACTGCGTGCTGGCCTCGAACACGTCGTCGCTCTCGATCCAGGGGATCGGCGCGAAGACGCCGCATCCGGAGCGCGTGGTCGGCATGCACTTCTTCAACCCGGTGCACAAGATGCCGCTGGTCGAGGTGATCGCCGCGGAAGGCAGCGCGCCGTGGGCGGTCAACACGGTGTTCGACTACACCCGCAAGCTCGGCAAGACGCCGGTGCTGGTCAAGGACACGCCCGGCTTCCTGGTCAACCGGCTGCTGATGTTCTACTCGACCGAGGCCATGTGGCTGCTCGACGAGGGCTACCGCATCGAGGACCTGGACCGGGCGATGACCGACTGGGGCATGCCCATGGGTCCGCTGGCGCTGACCGACGAGGTGGGCATCGACGTGGCGGTCAAGGTGGCGCACATCCTCAAGGACGCCTTCGGCGACCGGCTGCCCACCGTGGACTGGCTCGACCGCATGCCGGAGCACAAGCGCCTGGGAGCCAAGAACCAGTCCGGCTTCTACCGCTACGAGGGCCGGGAGAGGACGGAGCCCGACCCGTCGGTCTACCCGCTCCTGGGTCTCCAGCCGCGGGTGGACGATCCGGACCCGGGCCTGATCGCGGACCGCATGGTGCTCCCGATGGTCAACGAGGCGGCGCGCTGCCTGGAGGAGGGGGTGGTGAGGTCGGCGGCCGAGCTGGATCTCGCGCTGATCTTCGGCACCGGCTTCCCGCCCTTCCGGGGCGGCCTCTGCCGCTGGGCGGACCAGGAGGGGCTGGGCCGCGTGCTCGCCATCCTGGAGCGCCTGGAGAGCACCGTGGGCGAGAGGTTCCGGCCCTCGGAGGCGCTGCGGCGCACGGCGGAGGCGGGGGGGTTCTACAAGAGGTTCCCGAGGGCCTGACCCCTCACCCCCTGGCCCCCTCTCCCATCCCCTCCCACCCTTCCGGGAGAGGGGGGACGCCTCTGGAACGATATCGCTCGACCTGGCTGGCCGGCCACAGCCAGGTTCCCCCTCTCCCGGCGGTCGGGAGGGGATGGGAGAGGGGGCCAGGGGGTGAGGGGTCCTTTTCCAGGGACGCTCCGTCCTGGGTTGAGGACAGGAATCCCCCTCTCCTCCGGGCTGTTGCCTCTTAGGGGGCCCTGGTCCGCCTCTTGCTGTGCAAGATCCCGGAATGAGAAAAGGAGGAGCAGCAGTGCTCAGAAAATACATCGCAATCGCCGCGCTCGCGCTGGCCACCGCCCCGGCCGCCGTGCGGGCCCAGAACGAGCCGCCGCGCCAGGAAGGATTCGGCAGCGAGATCAACGTCAACGAGGTCCTCCTCGACGTCCTGGTCACCGACCGGCAGGGCAACGTCATCGTCGGCCTCACGCCGCAGGACTTCGTGGTCAAGGAGGACGGCAAGCCCGTCGACCTCACCGGCCTGACCTTCTACAGCGACCGCCGCCTGGTCGGCTCGACCAGGGAAGGGGTCGCGGTCGACAAGGTGCCGGAGGACCGCTACTTCATCCTCTTCTTCGACGACCAGAAGGATGCCGCCGCCGAGGCGCCGGAGCTCCTGTCGCGCCAGGTCGAGGCCGGCCAGCGCGTCCGCGACTGGGTCCTCAAGGGACGCCAGCCCGCCGACTGGGTCGCGGTCGTGAGCTACGACACCCGGCTCAAGGTCCAGCAGGACTTCACCCGCGACGGCCGGGCCCTGGCCGACGCCGTGGCCGCCGCCATGAAGGGCAAGGACGCCGAGGGCAACTGGCCGTCCCGCATCAAGGAAGGCGAGGGCCCGTCGCTCTACGCCGCCCTGCCCAAGGGCAACGAGCTGCGCGACAAGACCGGCACGATCTACGATGCCCTGCGCGCCCTCTCCCGGGCGGCCGGCAACATCCACGCCCGCAAGAACCTGGTGATGTTCTCCACCGGCTTCGGCCGCGTGAACAACTTCAACCAGTACGTGCCCGACCCGCGCTACTACCCGGACATGGCGAACGCGCTCAACGACAACAACGTCGCCGTGTACAGCATCGACCTCTCCCCCTCCGGCACGATCCACCCGCTGGCCAGCGCCATGAACCAGCTCGCCAGCGACACGGGCGGCCAGTACTACGCCACCTTCAACAGCTTCTCCACGCCCCTCAGGCAGATCGGCGAGGAGAACAGCGGCTACTACCTGCTCAGCTACCGCAGCGAGCAGCCGGCCGGCAAGAGCGGCTTCCAGAACGTCCAGGTCACGACCACCAACCCCGAGTTCAAGGTGCGGGCGCGGAAGGGCTATTCCTACGGGGACGGGAGCCCGCAGGCCGGACGCTGATCGCGCCCTTCAGCAGCCTGCCGCGCAGCCCCCGATAGGGCTGCCGGCAGGCCAGCAGGTCCGAGAGCACCCGCCGGACCCCCGGGTGGACCCGCGAGACCGGCACCAGCCACTGCCCCACGGGGTCGTCGAAGAACAGGGAGCGGGCCCGTCCGGCCCGCTCCATCTCTTCTCCCAGCTCGCGCTCCAACCGCTCCGGGTAGGCCTCCGGCGTGCCCGCGAGGAGGCTCTCGGCCGCCCACAGACCGGAGAGCAGCCCATAGCGGATGCCCTCGCGGGTGAGAGGATCGGCCAGCGCCGCCGCGTCCCCGACGAGCAGGACTCGGCTCTCCGCTCCCTGCCTGACCGCCTCCGAAGTCCACGGCCCGAAGACCGGGAGCGGGTAGCGGTAGCGCGGGCCCGGCAGGTCGCGCCAGCCCGCGGGGAGATGGCGGTCCAGGAACGCGTCGAGCGCGGCCCGGGCGGCGCCGTCCGACAGCCGCTCCGGCGTGTAGGCGATGCCCACCGAGGCGCCGCCGGGCCGCGGAAAGATCCAGAGATAGGAATCGGCCAGGCCCGGGAAGCCGAGCACGAGCCGATCCCAGCTCAGGCCCTGAAGCGAGCCGCCGAGGCCGACGCTGTCGCCCTGCGGCGCGAGGCCCAGGCTCCGCCGGGTCCGGCCGCGGGCGCCATCCGCGCCCACGACCCAGTCGTAGGAGCGCAGATCCTCCATCTCCACCCGGCGCCCGACCCGGTTCGCACCGGCCGCGACCGCGGCGTCCGCGATCGCCCGGTCGAGGTCGGAGCGGCGGAAGATGCGGATGCCGCGCAGGTCGATCTCCAGCCGGCTGCCGCGCGCGTTTTCGAGGACGGCCTCCGGGCTGACGACCGCCGGGAGCGCCGCGGGATCGAAGCCGGCGAGGCGCGGCAGGACGTGCTCGGGCACGGCGCCGCCGCAGGGCTTCTCGCCGGGGCGTTCGGGCACGTAGAGGTCGACGGCGGCTCCGGCTCGCGCCAGGGCCAGGGCGGCGGAGCCGCCCGCGGGGCCTCCTCCGACGACGGCGACTCGCACAGCTCGCTCAGGTACCGCCGCCGGCCTGCGTCTCCTCGCCGGTCTCGTCCTCCTCGATCCGGAGGAGCACGACCGTCACGTTGTCGATGCCGCCGCGGGCGTTCGAGTCGTTGACCAGGCCGCGGCAGATCTCGTGCAGGTCCTTGCCCGAGGCGAGGCGGTCGCGGATGTCGATATCCGAGAGCATGCCGGTGAGGCCGTCGGAGCACAGGAGATACAGGTCGCCCGGCTTGACCTCCAGCTCGCGCACGTCCACCAGGACGTCGCTCTCGCCGCCGAGCGCGCGGGTGACCACGTTCTTGAGCGGGTGGGAGCGCGCCTGCTCCTTGGAGAGAAAGCCGGCCACGACCTGCTCGTTGACCCAGGTGTGGTCCTGGGTGAGCTGGTCGAGGCGGCCGTTCCTCAGGCGGTAGGCCCGGCTGTCGCCGACGTGGGCCACGGCCGCGGTGCTGCCGGCGAGCAGGAAGCCGACCACGGTAGTGCCCATGCCATAGAGCGAGCCGTCCTTGCTGATCGCGCGCAGGACATGGTCGTGGGCGATGCGGACCGCCATGCGCAGCAGGTTCGTGTGGCGCTCGAACCGGCTGTCCATGCCGAACGGCCAGGTGGTGTCCTTCTCGGCGGTCTTGTCGACGAACTCGCGGATCGAGTGCACCGCGATCTGCGCCGCGACCTCGCCGTGGCTGTGGCCGCCCATGCCGTCGGCGACCACGTAGAGCCGGTGCTGGGGATCGATCTCGAAGTAGTCCTCGTTGTGGATCCGGGTGAGCCCGACGTCGGAGAGCCCGCAGGCCTTGACGCGGATCATCCGCCGCCAGCCTTTCCGAACAGGCCGCCGCGCCGGGCGGCGGGCTTCTCGAGCTCCTCCAGGGCGCGGAGGACGGCGGGGTCTTCGTCTCCCCACTGCATGGCCAGGCGGTAGTGGATCACGGCGCGGTCAGGCTGGCCGGACATGGCGCAGATCTTCCCGGCCTGCTTGTGGTAGGCCGGGTTCATCGGCTCCAGCTCGCAGGCGCGCTCGATCGAGGTCACGGCGCGGGGCAGCCAGTTGGGCTGCTGGGCGCAGGCCAGGGCCAGGTGGTGCCAGGTCTGGGCGCTGGTGGGATCGGCCTTGGTGGCGCGGTCGAAGTTGTCGGCCGCTTCGAGGAAGTTCTTCTCCTTGTAGGCCTTGGTGCCGCGCTGGAGGTAGGCGCGGGCGACCTGCCGCGGGTCCGATTCGGAACCCGGCCGCATCAGCTCCAGGTCGTGCTGCCGGCGGCGCTCGGCGTCGGAGAGCACGTTGAACGCCTGGGTGATCTCCTGGAAGTCGATCTCGGCCTTCTCCTTCTCCGCCCCCTGGAAGCGGTCGGGATGGCGCACGCGGGCCATCTCCCGGAACCGCTGCCGGATCTGATCCTCGGTCGCGTTGCGCGCCAACCCGAGGACGGAGTAGAAGTCCTTCGGCATCCCAAGTTTCCTTATTGCTGCTTGATTCTATACAACCGGAGCGCTGTCGAGCGCACCGCGTCGGGCACATTGCGATCTTTTGCAAGAGCGCGCATGTCCTTGACCGACAGCCGGGGCACGTACTTGAGGGCGAGGGGCAGGGGGAAGCGCGGGTTGTGGATGAGCGCCTTCATCACCGGATAGCGGCCGATCCACTCGCGTTTCTTCGCGATCGCCTCCAGCACCTCCTCGACCACCGAGCGGCTGGCGGCGGTCTGCTCGACCTCCTGGTCGTTCAGGTTGTTGAACAGCAGCGCCGCGCAGGCCACCTGCGGGTTGGTGTCGCGCAGCAGGACCGTGCGCAGGTTGCGCGGCGCGCCGCGGGAGAGCTTGAGCCGCGCCGGCACCGAGAGCATGCGGATCTGGCCCTCGGAGAGGCCGCTGTTCTCCAGGATCTCGGCGTCGGTGGCCGGCAGCGCCTTCTTCACCGCCTGCACCTCGGCGGCGAACGCGGCCTCGTCGATCTCGTCCGGGTAGCCCTGCTCTCCCAGCGTGCGCGACGTGCGCTCGCGCGGCAGCAGGTGCTCGCGGTACTCGGCGATGCGCCGCTGCACGTAGTTCGACAGCTCGGGGTTCTGCTCCAGCGCCTCCAGGATGGCCGGCTCCTCGACGATCGCGTCCTGGCGCAGGACCAGGACCTCCTGCAGGTCGGAAGGGAGCCGCCGCGCCAGCTCGACGAGCAGGTGGCGGGGCACGTCGCGGCGCCGGACAATGGTCTCCAGGAGCCGCGGGTTCGAGGTCTGGCCGGCGAAGAAGGCGAGCACGTCCTCGCCGGCCTGGCGCTCCAGGTAGGGGGCGGCGACGCGGATGTCCACCTGGCGCAGGGCCTCGGCCGCCTTGCTCGCCAGCTCGATGTCGTTGCCGCGCGCGAGCTCGACCTGGATCGGGATCAGGTCCTCGGGCGCGATCGGCAGGAAGCCGCTCGCCGCGAGCACCTGAAGCTGTCGATTGCTTCCCGACCGGACCTGATCCAGCAGGGACGCCTGGCTGTCGGCCACGTCAGAGCGCCTCTTTTTTCTCTTGGAGCTGGCGGACGGTCTCGAGGTCGATGTGGACCTCCCGGATCTCCCCGCGCTTGCCGTTCAGCGGATAGGCCTGGCCGTTGACCTGGATCTCGGCGGCGCCGGAGTCGCCGAGCCGGACGTCCACGCTCCTCTGCGCCGCGATGGGCAGCGACTCGCCCTGCACCCGCTCCTCGGAGAGGAGCGGCTTGTCGTCCACCCTCACCTCCACCCAGCAGTTGGCGGTGAAGTCGATGGTGACCTCCAGGGGAGCGCTCGGCCTCTCGGGCACGACCGGCGCCGCGGCCGCCGCCTGGGCGGCGGCGGGCTCGACCGGCGCCGCGATCGGCGGCGGGGTCGCGTCCGCCGAGGGCGCCTCGCGCCGGCGGTTGTTGTACCAGACCAGACCCCAGACCAGCGCGATCAGCGCGATCAGGGCGAGGGCCAGGAACAGGCCGTAGGTCCAGCTCCGCACGGGCTTCACCCGGTGCGGCCGGTTGACCAGGGTCTGGTCCTTCTTGACCCCGTCCTCGTCGGGCGACTGCTGCTGCTGGACGGCCAGGTAGTGGTTCACCACCTCGTCCGGCGAGAGGCCCACGTAGCGCGCGTACTCGCGCAGGAACCCCTTGGCGAAGATCGGCGCCGGCAGCAGGTCGAACCGGTCGTCCTCCATGGCCTCCAGGTAGCGCAGGCTGATCTTGGTGCGGTCGGCGATGTCGCGCAGGCTGATCTCGCGCATCTCGCGCTGGCGCCGCAGCCAGTCGCCGAAGGAGGCCATGTCGGGCTCCGAGGGCTGGCCCCAGGGCGGCTGGCGCCGATTGGAGCCGTTGCCGCCGTCGCCGGTCGGGACGTCGGTCGGACCAGGGCCCTGGCTGCCGCCCCCGCTCCCCGGCTCGGTTCGGCGTGGTGGGACTCGCTGTCGTCTGGACATGTCTTTGGGCACGCGAGTCATAACTTTACGCGGCGCTTGGCTTTACGTCAAATTTCATCCCGTCAGGTCTCCCCCAGCAAGAGTCGCGCCCGCTGGCGCACCGCCTCGGCGAGGCGTGGATCGGATGTGACCGCCTTGAGCTCCGACTTCCGCAACGACGGCAGCAGCCTGAGCGAGGTGGCGGGCGGGGTGCCCGGATTGCGGCAGATCGCCACCTGAAGGCCATGGCGCACGCCCCACCGCCGGTCCGCCGCGATCAGGGCCAGCACCGGGCCCGGCGTGGTCGCGCCATGCGCCACCGGTGCAAGGATATCCTCGGTGAGGCGTGGATTGTCCAGCATCGCGCCGATCACGCGCGGACTGGGGTCGTGGCGCAGGTGGGCGAGCAGGCCCGGTCCCGCCCGGCGCGCCATCGAGACCTTCTCCCCCACCGCCAGCTCGGGCAGCCGCGCCACCAGGAGCTGGTCGGCCGAGCGCCGCAGCCGCGGGTGGAGCCGCGTGTCCGCGCCGAGCGCCGACAGATCGCGCCAGAACAGGCCCTGCACCAGGCGCAGCGCCAGGATCTCGGGCGTCTTCGGATGCATGGCGATGTCGCGCCGGATCTCGTAGAAAGACAGCAGCCGCGGCTGCGAGGCGAGCGCGTCCACCACCTCGGCCGTGGCGTAGGGATTGCGCAGCACCGCCTTGACCGTGGGCGGATCGAGCCGCGCCAGGTTGTCGCGCACCAGGGCGAGCAGCTCCTCGGAGCCCGCCTCGCGCAGCCGGCCGGCGAGCTCGGGATCGGTCTCCGGCGGGTTCGGAAGGGCCGTCTCTTCGAGCGGTTCGGACATGAGCCCTATGGTATCTTCCTTCCCGCCATGGCGATCTCAAGAGATACACAGCAGCATCTTGCCAAAGGGGAGTTCGACGCGATCGAGGGCGAGTGGCTTTCGGCCATGGGCCGGGACCTCGCGGACCTCGACTATTTCGTCGGCGTGGCGCGCGCCCTGACCGGCACGGGTCAGGAGGAGCGCGCCCGGCTCCTCCTGGAGATGCTCGACGACCAGCTCCGCGAGAGCGGGCGCTGGGACGTCCGACGAAAACTCCTGCAGAAGGCCGGAAGCCTCCTCCTCCTCCCCGAAAAGCTCCACCCCGCGATCCTCGCCACCCTGAAGCGCCTCTACAGCGACCGCTCGATCTTCCAGGGCATCGCCGACGCCGTCGGCCTCCAGCGCGCCACGCACGACATCCCGAAGACCTGGGAGAAGGTCGAGAAGCTCGAAAGCCTCCTCGCCTTCGACGTCGGCACCGTGGTGGCCATGGAGGGCAAGGGGGTGGGCCGCATCGCCGAGGCCAACCTGGGGCTCGAGAGCTTCAAGGTGGACTTCGAGCGCATCAAGGGCATGACGGTCGGCTTCAAGGCCGCGGCCAAGCTGCTCCAGCCGCTGTCGACCGACCACGTGCTGCGCCGCAAGCTGGAGAGCCCGAAGGGGCTCTCCTCGCTGCCCCCGCAGGAGCTGCTCAAGGTCACGCTCCAGAGCTACGACCGGCCGCTCACCGCGGGCGAGATCCGCGACACGCTCTCCGGCATCGTCTCCGAGTCGGGCTGGACCTCCTGGTGGTCCGCCGCGCGCAAGCACTCGCACGTAGTGGCGACCGGCACCGGCAGCCGGCAGACCTACCGCTGGGCCGAGAGCGGCGCCGACGCCGTCGAGACGCTCTGGAAGGCGTTCGAGAAGGCCGATCCGCGCAAGAAGATCGAGCGCCTGAAGCGCGACGGCGCCCGCGATCCCGGCCTGCGGGAGCGCATGGCGGAGGCCCTCGGCCGCGTCGCGGACTCGGTCGTCGCCCAGGACCCGGGCCTCGCCTTCGAGATCTGGTTCGCCCTGGAGCGCACCGGCGGCGCGCCGGAGGACGTGGACTGGGCGCCCGACGAGCTGCTCGAGATGCGCGACGTGGCCCGCATCTTCGCCGGCATCGAGGACCGCCTGCTGCGCGAGCGCGCCTACACCATGGTGCGCGAGCGCCGGGACGACTGGCCGGACATCTACCGCCAGGCCATGACCAAGGAGCCGGACCCCCGCGCGCTCGACCTGCTGGCCGACGGCCTGATCGAGGGCTCGACCAACAAGGAGCTGGAGCGCTTCTACGACACCCTGTTCGCCCAGCCGCACCGCTACCCCGCCGCCTTCACCTGGGTGGCCGAGCGCGCCGCGAACGACGAAACCTTGCGCTCGAAGGCGCCGCTGCGCCTGCTGCAGCAGATCCTCTCGACCCCGAGCCGCGACGAGTTCGCCCCCTACCGCCTGCGGCTGCTCGCCCTGGCCGAGTCCGGCGGCACGGTGCCGCGCCTGCTCGCCCACCTGAACGTGGACCAGGCGGCCCAGGCCGAGGAGGCCGTGCAGCGCAGCCCGACGCTGGAGCCCTACCAGCGCGAGCAGCTCGTCAACGCCATCCACCTGCGCTTCCCGGCCCACCGCAAGGACACCGGGCCGGCGGCGCTCTACGCCGCTCTCGAATCGATCGAGGCCAAGCGCGCCGAGCTGCACCAGATCATGACCGTGGACGTGCCGGCGAACCGCAAGGCGATCGAGGAGGCGCGGGCGATGGGCGACCTGCGCGAGAACTTCGAGTACAAGTCGGCGCGCCAGCGCCACGAGTATCTGAACGCCCGCGCCTCGGCCCTGAATGCCGACCTGAACCGCTCCCGGCCGATCGAGACCGCGGGCATGGACACCTCCGAGGTGCGCATCGGCACCAGGGTGCGCCTCGCGGGCGGCCGGGTCATCACGATCCTCGGCCCCTGGGAGAGCAAGCCGGAGGACGACGTCATCTCCTACGAATCGGACCTGGCGAAGGAAATACTGGGGAAGAAGGTGGGGGACGACGTGAGCGTGGGGAAGATCGAATCGATCGAGCCCTGGAGGTAGATCCCGTTCCCCCTCTCCCCGGCCCTCTCCCCCGTGCCGGGGGAGAGGGGGCCCACCCTCCCCCTTGCTTCGTAAGTCTCCCCCTCTCCCGGGGAGGGTGTGCTTGGGCGGAGCGGGAGAGGGGGCCGGGG
>JBEQUE010000106.1:0-8594 GCA_040349255.1 Acidobacteriota bacterium
GAGACCCGCGACGGCGCGCTGTGGATCCATACCGAGCAGGGGCACGTCGCGCGCTATGCCGGCGGCGTGTTCACCTCCTGCGCACGGCCGCGGCAGGGCCGGGCGGCCTGTGATTCGCGGGAGTCGGGCGACGCCTGGTACACCCTCCTGACGCTGGACGACGCCGGCGCGCTCTGGCTGTCGGGTCCCTCCGGGCTGCTGCGCTGGGAGGACGGCGGCCTGCGCGAGGTGCCGGGCTGGGGCTACGTGGTCGAGGACGGCCGCGGCGAGGTGCTCCTCTCCACGCCCGACCGCCTGCTGCTCTACCGCGGCTTCTCCGGGCGGCCGATCGAGACCGTGCGGCGCGCGGACTCCGCCGGCACGCACCGCCTCCTCCCCGGCCGCAGCCTGCGCATCGGTCCGGACGGCGAGGAGTGGATCGCCTGGCGCAACACCCTCTACCGCGACGGCGTGCCGGTGCTCAGCCTGCCCTCGCCGCTGTCGACGTTCAACTCGGTCGAGATCCATGGCGAGGGGACCCTCTGGGCCACGACCTCGACCGCGGGCGAGCTCCACGCGCTCCACCCGGCGCGGGTTTCGACGGTCGTGGACGGGCTCCCGAATCCGGCCGTCTACCCGGTCTACGAGGACCGCGACGGCACGATCCTGGCCGGCGGCTACGAGTTCCTGGCCGGCCTGCCGCTGGGCGCCCGGCGGTTCGAGGCGCGGCCGCAGCCGCCGATCTTCAAGAGCAACGTGATGTCGTTCCTGCGCGACCGGGCCGGCGCCCTGTGGGTGGGCACGCTGCGCGGGCTGTTCGTCCAGGGGCCGGGCGGCTTTCTCCCGGCCGACGACGAGGCCCTGCGCATGTCGTCGGTCTTCGCCCTCTACGAGGACTCCCGCGGCGTCCTCTGGGCCGGCACGCAGAGGGGGCTGGCGCGCCGCGAGGCGCCCGTGGCGGGCGGCCGATGGTCCTGGATCCGGCCCGAGGACGGCTTCCCCTTCTCCTTTACCCGCGTCATCCGCGAGACGAAGGACGGCGCGCTCTGGTTCGGCACCAACGGCGCCGGCGTGATCCGTCTGAAGGATGGCCGGTTCACCGCCGTCACCCGCGCCCAGGGCCTGTCGAGCGACGTGGTGAGGGCGATCTGGATCGCGCCCGACGGCCGCCTCTGGATCGGCACCGAGGGCCGCGGGCTCAACCGGCTCGACCCGGCCACGGTCGGCCTGGAAAGACCGCGGATCGCCGTGCTGACCACGCGCCAGGGGCTGTTCTCGAACGGCATCCACCAGGTGCTCGGCGACGGCCTCGGCAACGTCTGGATGAGCAGCAACCAGGGGATCTTCCGGGCGCGCCTGGCCGACCTCGAAGCGGTCGCGGACGGCGTCCGGCCGCGGGTCGAGACCGTCTCCTACACCGAGCGCGACGGCATGCGCACGCCCGAGGCCAACGGCGGCGTCCAGGACGCCGGCCTGCGCGACCGCGCCGGCAATCTCTGGTTCCCGACCCAGGACGGCCTCGTGCGGATCGACCCGCGGACGGCGCTGCGGCCGGGCGCGCCTGCGCAGGTCCACGTGGTCCGCCTGCGGGTCGGCGCCGACGAGGTGCCGCTGGTCGCGGGCGCGGCCCGGCTCTCCCCGGCTCAGCGCAGCTTCGCCGTCGAGTTCACGGCGCCGTCGTTCCAGGCGCCGGAGCAGCGGAGGTTCCGCTACCGGCTGGCGCCCTACGACCGCGCCTGGGTGGATTCCGGCACGGGCCGCGAGGCGGTCTACACCAAGGTGCCGCCGGGACGGTACGTCTTCGAGGTCGCCGCCGCCGGGCCCGACGGCGAGTGGAGCCCGGTGCCCGCGGCGGTGCGGCTCGAGGTCGTGCCGCGCTTCTTCGAGACCCGCCTCTTCCTGGCCGCGGTGATCCTCGCGGCCGCCGCGCTCGCCTTCGCCGGCTTCCGCCTGCGCGGGGTCCGCCAGCGCGCGCGCCGGGTGGAGCTCGGGCGGCTGATCGAGGAGCGCACCGCGACGATCGCCGAGCAGGCCGAGAAGCTGCGCGAGGTCGACCGCCTGAAGACGCAGTTCTTCGCCAACGTCTCGCACGAGCTGCGCACGCCTCTCACCCTGATGCTCGGGCCGTTGCGCGACATCCTCGACGGCCGTTCCGGACCGCTGCGGGAGGACCTCGCCGGCCAGATCGAGCTCGCCCTGCGCAACGCGGAGCGCCTGCTCGGCCTGGTCGACCAGTTCCTGGACGTCGCGCGGCTCGACTCGGGGCGCCTGCGCCTGCGGCCCGAGCGCGGCGACCTGGCGGAGGTCGTGCGCCGGCGGGTCGAGGCCTTCCTGCCGCTCGCCGAGCGGCGCGGGGTCGAGCTCTCCCTGGAAGCCCCGCCGGGCCCGGTCGCCGCGGACTTCGACGAGGCGCAGATCGAGAAGGTGTTCGACAACCTGCTGATCAACGCGCTCAAGTTCACGCCGGAGGGCGGAGGGGTGAGGGTCGCCCTGGCCGCGTCTCCCGACGAGGTCGAGGTGCGCGTCGAGGACGACGGTCCGGGCATCCCGGCCGACCGGCTGAGCCGCGTCTTCGAGCGCTTCTACCAGGTGCAGGCCGGGCCGGGCGCGGGGATCGGCCTGTCGCTCGCCCGGCAGCTCGTCGAGCTGCACCAGGGCTCGATCGCGGTGGCGAGCGAGCCGGGGCGCGGCGCCCGCTTCACGGTCCGTCTGAAGCGCCGGCTCCCCGAGCCGGACACCGGGCCCCTGGCGTCGGCGACGAAGCCGGTTTTCCCCAGCCCGCCGCCGGACCTGGACGACGCGCGCGCCATCCCTCCCGACCCCACGCCCTCGCCGGACGAGGACCGGACCACGGTCCTGGTCGTCGACGACAACGCCGACATGCGGGCCTACATCCGCCGCCACCTGGAGCCCGCCTACCGGGTCGTGGAGGCGGCCGACGGCCTGCAGGGCCTGGAGCGGGCGCGGAGCCTGCTGCCCGACGTGGTGGTCAGCGACGTGATGATGCCCGGCCTGGACGGCAACGCCCTGTTCCGGGGCCTGCGCGAGGACCCCGAGCTGGAGCTCACGCCGGTCATCCTCCTCACCGCCAAGGCCTCGGCCGAGAGCCGCATCCAGGGTCTGCGCGACGGCGTGGACGACTACCTCGTCAAGCCGTTCGACCCGCGCGAGCTCAAGGCCCGGGTGGACAACCTGCTGGCCTCCCGCCGGCGGCTGATGGAGAGGATCGGCGCCGCGCCGGCCCTGCCCCCTCCCCAGCCCCCGCCGCCCCGGGCGCCCCTCGCGCCGAGACCCCTGCGCGTCTCCGAGATCGAGCTCCCCCCGGTCACCCCGGCCGACGAGTCGCTGCTCGCCCGGGTCAAGGGCCTGATCGAGGAGCACCTCGGCGACACCGACCTGACGGTCGAGTCGCTCGCCGCCGCCCTGGGCTGCGACCGCTCCTATCTGCTGCGCAAGCTGCGGGCGCTCACCGGCGAGCCGCCCTCCGCCCTGATCCGCTCGCTGCGCCTCCAGCGCGCCGAGCAGCTCCTGGCCGCCGGCGCCGGCTCGGTGGGCGAGATCGCCTACGCGGTCGGCTTCAAGAGCGTCGCCCACTTCTCGAACGCCTTCCAGGAGCGCTACGGCGAGCGCCCCTCGGCCTTCGCCGCCCGCCACCGCTCCAAATAACCGTATTGCCTGTACGCGGCAGACCGTTGCGCCTGCGGGGCCAATCTCACAAAAAAGATGGCCCGCCACGCGGATGTCACGTTGCGGGCCACCATCTTCGTAGATAATCCGGTCGCTATTTGTCGTTGTCCCGGAACTGACTCCCATCCAGGTGGAGGATTGCGATGCCTCGTGCCCTGACGGCCCGTGCCCTTGCTGTTTACCTGCTCCTCGCTCTCGTCGCGGCTTTCGCCGGCGCCCAGCCGCTGGCCAAGTCCGCCATCCAGGTCGATCCCGGCAACACCAAGCAGACCGGGCAGACCTTCGGCTACCGCCTGACCTACAACTGCAGCAGCACCTCCGGACCCTGCCTCAACGCCGAGGTCGTGGACCTGCTGCCGATCGAGGTGCAGTTCCTCTCGACGGTGCCGGCCAGCCCCACGGGCGACGTGGCGGCCATCAACGTCACGGGCAACTACATGGGGACCGGCCGGACCCGGGTCCAGTTCGTCATGGTCACCCCCCTGACCGCCGGCAACAGCGGCGACCTGATCATCAACGTCCGCTTCCCGAACGGCTCGACGCCGGACGGCACGGTGGCGACCAACACGGCCGACGGCATCAACCTCGGGGCCTCCCCCGGCACGTTCACCACGCCGCCGGTCAACGTCACGGCCGTGGCCACGGTCCAGGTCAACCTCCAGAAGACGCTGACCACCTCGCCGGCCAACCTCGACCTGCCGGAGACCTACCGGCTGCGCATCTCGGTGCCGAACAACAACGGCGCCCTGCGCCTCGACGCGATCGGGCCGGTGACCGACACCCTGCCGCCGGGCACGGTGTTCAACGGCGCCACCCCGGCCGCCGACTGCCAGCCCGGCTGCGTCGGCACCACCCCGGCCACGGTCACCTGGACGAGCCCCTGCTCGGTGCCGCTCAACCCGGGCGGCAACTGCGACATCCTCGTCAACGTGGTCTTCCCGAGCGGCACGTTCCCTTCGGGCACCAACGTGACGAACAGCTTCGTGGCGGACGCGACGCCGCTCGGCGAGCCGACGCAGACGTTCGGCCCCGGCCAGACCACCCACCCCGTCACCACGTTCGTGCCGAACCCCGGCGCCAACTTCTCCAAGAACATGGCCGGCGGCACGCCGAACCCGCCGACGCTCAACCAGACCTTCAGCTACGACCTCCTGGTGAGCAACAACGGCAACGTGCCGCTCGACACCCTGGTGGTGATCGACACCCTGCCCGTCGAGCTGCAGGTCCTGAGCGTCACCACCGGCTCCTACAACGGCCTGGCCGACTTCGCGGCCGGCGAGGGCGTGCGGGTGAGCTACGAGAAGAACACCGCCCTCGGCGTGTTCACGCTCTGGGGCAGCTCGCCGAACACGACCACGAACACCACGCTGACGGCCCCGCCGCCCGGCCTCGGAGCCAGCGAGTACCTCACCCGCATCCGCTGGGAGTACGGCCAGGCCCAGCCCGGCATGTCGCCGAGCTCGCGGCCGATCGTCACCGGCCGCATCGTCAACCCCGACAACGCCGGCGGACCGGTCGCCATCGGCGACTCCGTCCAGAACTGTGCCGCCCTCTCGGCGGTCTACACGGCCGGCCCCACGAACGTCAACCGCAACGACTGCGAGACCTTCGTCGTCAGCGGCCCGTTCGTGCAGCTCAACCCGCAGAAGGAGAACCTCTCCGGCGGCGGCCCCTTCAACCCGGGCCAGGCCGTGAACTGGCGCCTGCACGTGCGCAGCGCCGCGCAGTCGAGCGACCCGGTGCCGCTGGAAGGCCTCGTGGTCACCGACCTGCTGCCGGTCAACCTGCTGTTCAGCTCCTGGACGTTCGACGACGCGGGCACCGGCCTGCCCGCGCCCCAGGTCTTCGACCAGATCCCGAACTTCGCCGGCACCGGCCGCACGCTTCTGCGCTGGCGCTGGAACGCCGGCAGCGGCAACCTGGGCGTCAACCAGGAGGTGCGGATCAACATCGCGACCACGATCCGCAGCGGCGCGCCGTTCGGCAGCCTGTCGAACGACCTGACGATCGACAGCGACGCGCCGGGCCTCGCGCTGCGCTGCTCCACTCCCTCGCAGGCCGACGCCCTCGACTATGACGAGGACGCCGACACCGCCGAGACGCTCTGCCGCTCGACCGGCACGATCACCGTGGCCGGCATCGCGCAGCTCGTCTCCAGCAAGACCATCCAGGGCACCTGCGACGGCGGTTCGGTGTCGACCTCGGCCGGCACGCTCACCGGCGGCGCGCTCGAGTACCGGCTCCGGGTCCAGAACGTGGGCACGGTGGCGATGCAGAACTTCGTGCTCGTCGACATCCTGCCGTTCGTCGGCGACACCGGCGTGCGCGACACGAACCCCCGCGGCTCGCAGTGGACGCCGCTCCTCGCCGCGCCGATCACGCCGCCCGCCGGCACCGTCATCTACTACTCGACCTCGGGCAACCCGTGCCGCGGCGAGGTCGGCGGCCCGACCACCTCGTGCGATCCGCCGAACTGGACCACCGTGCCGCCCGACCCGATCACCTCGGTGCGCTCGTTCAAGATCGAGTTCGGCAGCCGCGTCGTCCAGCCGTTCGACTTCCTGGAGTTCACCTTCTCGATGGTGACGCCGGGCGACGTTCCGGCGGGCCAGCCGGCCTACAACTCCTTCGCCTACCAGGCGGACCGCTCCGACGGGCTGGGCTCGCTCGCCGCCGAGCCGCAGAAGGTCGGCATCTCCCTCGGCACCTGCGAAGCCGCCAGCCTCGGCGACTTCGTCTGGGTCGACGTCAACTCCGACGGCGTCCAGAACGACGGCCCCACGGGTTTGAACGGCGTCTACGTCCGGCTCTTCCAGCCCGGCCCCGACGGCCTGCCGGGCACCGTGGACGACGTGCCGATCTCCTCCATCGTCACCGGCAACGGTCCGGACAGCGCTCCGGGCTGGTACCGCTTCCCGGGCCTCGCGCCGGGCAACTATCTGGTCTGCTTCACGCCGCCCCCGACCTTCGTCCTCACCACGCCGGACCAGGGTGGCGACGCGGCGGACTCCGACGTCAGCCCGGCCACGAAGTGCACGCCGGTGACGAACCTCTCGGCGGACGAGGACGACCCGACGCTCGACGCGGGCCTCGTCGCCACCGAGCTCGCCGCGCTCGGCAACTACGTCTGGTTCGACCGCAACAGCGACGGTCTCCAGAACGAGTCGCCGTTCGACGGCGCCAACGGCGTGACCGTCCGGCTCTGGGTCGACGACGGCGACGCCACGCCCGAGCCCGGCACCGGTGACGTCCTGGCCGCCACCACGGTGACCGCGGACGACATCTACGGCCAGCCCGGTTACTACCTGTTCGACGGCCTGATCCCGGGCATCCGCTACTTCGTGCAGTTCGTGCTGCCGGCCTCGGCCACGAGCTTCACCTCGCGCGATACCGGCGGCGACGACACGATCGACTCCGACGCGTCGCTCACCGACGGCACCACCACGACCGTGATCCTGGCGCCGAGCGAGGTCAACCGCACGCTCGACGCCGGCCTGATCACGGCCACCGGCACCCTCGCCCTCGGCGACCAGGTCTGGAGCGAGACCGACAACGACGGCCTGTTCGAGCCGCAGAACGGCGAGACCGGCGTCGACGGCGTCCGCTTGAACCTCTATCTCGACGACAACGGCGACGGCCAGCCGACCCTCGACGAGTACATCGGCACCACCACCACCTCGACGGCGAGCGGCTTCGCCGGCCGGTACCTGTTCCCGAACCTGGCGCCGGGCACCTACATCGTGGTCGTCGCGCCGCAGAGCTTCGCGGGCGGCGGCGCGCTCAACGGCCTGGTCACCAGCACCGGCAACGACCCGGCGCCCGACCCGGACGACGACGTCAACGGCGACGACAACGGCACGGACGTGGGCGCCCTCACGGCGAGCCGGCCGGTGACGCTCACCGACAACGGCGAGCCCACCTCCGAGGACGGCAACAACGACACCAACCTGACCGTGGACTTCGGCTTCATCCCGGCCGCGGTCTCGCCGGTGCCCGAGTACGACTACGGCGACGCCCCCGACGTGGTGGTCGGCACCGCGCCGGGCGACTACAACACCACCGCCCTCGACACCGGCGCCTTCCACCGCGTCGCGGTCGGCGGCGCGCCCTACCTCGGAGCCTGCGTCGACGCCGACGCCGGCTTCAACCAGGACGTGCTGGCGAGCCAGGACGACGCGGCCGGCTTCGGCACCGTGGTCGGCACCTGCGCCAACGGCGACGACGAGGACGGCGTCATCTTCCTCAATCCGCTCGTGCCCGGCGGGACTGCCAACTTCGCGGTGACCGCCGGCGGCGCCCCCTGCTCGCTCGACGCCTGGGTGGACTGGAACCGCGACGGCGTGTTCGGCAACTCGCCCGGCGAGCAGATCGCCACGTCGGTCGCCGTCCTGCCCGGTCCGCCGGCGGCCCTCAACCCCTCCGTGCCCGCCGCGGCGGTGCCCGGCCTCACCTACGCCCGCTTCCGCTGCTCCAGCGCCGGCGGCCTCACCCCCACCGGCTTCGCCGCCGACGGCGAGGTCGAGGACTACCTGGTGGCGGTCCAGGGCGCCGACTTCGGCGACGCCCCCGCGAGCTACGGCACCCAGGGCGCCGGCGCCGCGAGCCACGACATCGATCCGCTCCAGGCCCTCCGCCTCGGCGCCTGCGTGGACACCGAGGCCGACGGCCAGCCCAACGCCGGCGCCACCGGCGACGACGCCACGGCCGGCACCAGCCGCGTCGGGAGCTGCTTCGACGACGAGGACGGCGTGATCTTCTCCTCCGTGCTCACCGCCTGCCAGACCGCCCAGCTCACCGTCACCTCCACGGGGGCCGGCCAGTTGGACGCCTGGATCGACTTCAACGCCGACGGCGACTTCGGCGATCCGGCCGAGCAGGTCTTCACCGGCCAGGCGCTCGCCGCCGGCGCCAACCCGCTCTCGGTCAAC
>JBEQUE010000109.1:0-9629 GCA_040349255.1 Acidobacteriota bacterium
CGAGGCCGGGCGGGTAGAGCAGCAACGCCCGCTCGCCGGGCGCCGTGCGCAGGCGCGCCGCGATCTCCCGGGCGCGCCGGTCGAGCTCGCCGAGCGTGAGAACGGCGGACGCCTCCCCTTCGCCGTCGAGGAAGGTGTAGATCCGCCGGTCCGGGCTCTCGCGAGCCCGCCGGCGGAGCAACTCGGCCAAAGAGGGGACCGCCCCGGATGGGGTGTGGGAAGACGACACGGCTTCTCCGTCAGGACGAGGGACTACGCGTTCGCGCTCGCCTCGGGGCCCCGGCGGGAGAAGGTGTTCTGGTAGAGCTCCGCGAGGAAGCGCTTGAAGAACTTCGGATACGTGTCGATCTCGATCTCCTGGGCGATCCGGCCGTGGATCTCGGTGAACCGGTCGTTCGGCACCGCCGGCAGCCAGTGGTGCTCGATGTGGAAGTTGTTCCCGTTGGTGAACCAGGTGCCGAACCAGCCGGTGCGGATCGTGCGGGTGTTCTCGCGCACGTCGAGCGTGTCGTGGTTGCGGCCCCAGTGCTCGGGCAGCTCGATGAGCGCGTGGGTCGGGATGCCGACGAGCAACGGCAGGAACCAGATCTTGAGCAGCAACGTGGTCTTGAAGATCACCGAGACCGCCACCGCCAGCGCGATGAAGATGCCCATCCACTGGTACTCGGCGCGGATCTTCACCGCGTTCTCCATCTTGACGTCCGGCTTCGTCTTGCCCATCAGCGCGCGCAGGATGAACCCGGTCACGTCGCGGTAGTGGCGCACCATGAAGAGGTGCATGAGCAGCGGCTTGAGCGAGGTCAGCCGGTCGTAGCCGTAGTTGAAGAACTCGCGGTCGTCGCCGGTGCCCAGCAGCCGGTGGTGGCGCAGGTGGCTGTACTGGTAGTCCGAGTAGGAGACCAGGAGGGGCAGACCCATGAAGAAGCCGACCACCCGGTTCCAGAGCTTGCTCGGGAACGCGGTGTTGTGCAGGGCCTGGTGCTGGAGCTCCACCCCGTGGGCATAGATGAGGCCGAGGCCCACCATCGCGACCCAGGGCAGGATGCCGCCGGTCAGCACGATCACGGCGATGAAGCCGGCGATCAGCCCGACGAAGATGAGCGTCCGCAGGAGAAACGGCATGACGCGCACCTTCGACAGCTCGCCGAGGTCCATGCCATCCAGTGGTTTTCCGATCGTCAACATCTGATCCCCCTTTTGCGATCCATTACCTAACTATTTGGTGCGCCGGCAAGGCGAAATCCGGAACGCCCGCCGGGGGTGCTCCCCACGCCCTGCCGGTCTCTACGTAGATCCTTCCGACTTCCCGCCAGCAGAACCCATCCCGAGGCGGGGTCCATTCCCTACGTTCAATAAGTGCCGCGAGGGCCGGGAACGGGACATCTCAAGGGAGCGGCAGCTCGCCGCGGGCGATGCGCACGGCGGCGGCGGCGGCGAGGTCGAGCGGGTCGAGGAGGGGGGTGCCGTCGACCGGATCGCGGCCCAGGGCGAGCGGGATCTCCGTGCAGCCGGAGACCACGCACGCGGCCCCCTCGGCGGCGAGGAGGCGCACGGCCCGGCCGAGCGTCTCGCGATGGAGCGCGCCGGTCTCCGGATCGCGGTCGCTGCCCGCCTTGATGCCGCCGGTCGAGCGCCGGCCGGCGCGGAGCGGCCCGTAGAGGGGGCGCATGACCAGCTCCTCCTGCAATCGGTCGCCATCGGGGAGGTCCAGGGGAGAGACCAGCCCGAGCCCCGGCGCCATCCGCTCGGCCGTGCGCCGGTAGACCCCGCCGCGGAGCGATCCGGTGGTGGCGAGCACGCCGACCCGGGCGCCGGGGCCGAAGCGCCGCACCGCCTCGGCCAGCGTGACCTCGACGAGGTCGAGGATGGGCAGGGCGACGCGGCTGCGGATCTCGTCGAGATAGGTGTGGGCGGTCAGGCAGGTGATCACCGCGAAGTCGGCGCAGGCGGCGAGGCGCTCCAGGCTGCGCACCAGCCACGGCACCGGCGACTCGCCGCCGGCGATCAGGGCGAGGGTGCGGTCGGGCGTGTGCGGCATCGAGGAGACCACCCACTCCGGGTACTCCTGGTCCGAGTCCGGACGCGGCACGGCCGCGAGCAGCCGGCGCTCGAACTCGATGTGCGCATGGGGGCCCATGCCGCCTGCGATGCCGATGACGCGGTTCCCGGGAGCCATCCAGTATAAGGAGTGCCGGAACCCTCCCGTCCTGAGCCTTCCGTGATTTTTTCTTGAAACGCCTCGTCCCATTGGCTACACTCCCGTACACACTCAGCCGGGAGAGAGCCTTGCAGCCACGGAAAATCCTCGTCGTTGACGATTCGAAGCTGATGCACAAGATGTATGAGGTCATGCTCCGGCAGTACCCGCTGGTCTACGCGTCGGACGGCCGCCAGGCCTTGGACCGGCTCCGGGAGCATTCCGACATCGACCTCGTCCTGCTGGACATCAACATGCCCAACATGAACGGCCTGGAGTTCCTGGCCGAGCTGCGGGCCGACTCCGGGCGCGACGGCGTGTCGGTGATCATCATCAGCACGGAAGGCCGCGAGGAGGACACGGCGCGCGGCATGGAGGCGGGGGCCACCGCCTATATCAAGAAGCCGTTCCGCAACGAGGAGATCCTGGACGTCATCAGCCGCCTGGAGAAGAAGGGCGCAGCTTGAACGAGCGCAGCACGACCGAGTCGCGGCTGAGCTCGTCCGCGGTGCCCGGCCGGGACCTCCTGGCCGAGCTGCGGGCGACCCTGGAACGCGCCAACGACCTCCTGCGGGTGGTGGAGACCAGCCAGCAGGGCGCCGCCGTGCGCGAGGCCGGCACCGCCGAGGAGCGCATCTCCGAGCTCGAGCGCCGCCTCGCCACCGCCGACTCCGACGTCAAGGAGCTGGCCTCCCGCCTGGTCGACTCCGAGCACCAGGGCGGCCGGCTGATGAACCTCTACGTGGCGACCTACCAGCTTCACGCCACCCTCGACCCGGCGGAGGTGCAGGCCACCATCGCCGAGATCGCCATCAACCTGCTCGGCGCCGAGCAGTTCGTCCTCCTCCTGCGCCGCGACGAGGCCCCGGAAGACGAGGCCCGGGGCTACGAGATCGCCCTCATCGAGGGCTTCTACGACGAGGAGCAGAGCCTCTACTCGGGCGACTCCTACACCGGCGGCGACCCGGTGGTGGACTTGACGCTGCGCGACGGCGTGCTCCGCCTGGGCCCCGCGGCCGAGTCGCCGGCCCTGGCGGCGGTGCCGCTGCGGGTGCAGAACGAGATCGTGGGCGCGCTGGTCGTCCTCAAGCTCCTGGACCACAAGCCGATCCTGCGCGGCGAGGATCGCGACCTCCTCGACCTGCTGTCGGCCCACGCCGCCTCCGCCATCTTCGCGGCGCGGCTCTTCGCAACCAAGGACCGCAAGCTCCGTACCCTGGAGAGCCTGGTCAAGCTGGCGCGCGGCGAGTGAGGGCGGCTTGACCCGCCCCCCGTCCTCTCCATAGCCTGTCCCGGACAGAGACACGAACGATGGGGATCTCCGGCAGCCTCAAAGACGTCTCCGTCGCCGACGTGATGCAGTTCATCCATCTCGGTCGGCGGACGGGAACGCTGTTGCTCTCCCAGGGAACGAAGCGCGCCATGATCGGCTTCCACCTGGGACGGCTGGTCAGCGCCCAGGCGCCGCGCACCCCGAAGCTCGGCGATCTCCTGGTCACCTCCGGGATGATCGACCGCGGCATCCTCGACCGCGCCATCCAGTCCCAGCACAACGAGATCGAGCGCCGCTCCCTGGGCCAGATCCTCCTGAGCTCCGGCTCCCTCGACCCCGAGGGGCTGCGCCAGGTCATCGCCCAGCAGATCGAGCAGGCGGTCTCCGAGGTCATGGTCTGGGACTCGGGCAACTTCGACTTCGCGATCGACGACCTGCGGCCGATCGACGACATCGCGCTCTACCCGAGCGACGTGCTGCCCGACGCGGACATCAACACCCAGATGGTCCTCCTCGAGGCGGCGCGCATCTTCGACGAGCGCAACCGCGACCGCGCCGAGAGCGGGGAGTCCACCTCCGGTACCTACCCCGCGGGCGACGCCACGAACCCGACGATGATCCTGGAGTCGGAGGGTCGGCCGACCCACGGCGGCTTCATGGCGTCCGAGATGGACGACGACACGGAGTCCCGCGAGGCGCCCAAGCACGCGGCCGAGCAGCTCAAGCTCCACCTGGTCACGACCGACACCGGTTTCGCCGAGCGTTTGGGAGAAGCGTTGGCGCACGAGGTGGCCGGTGTCGAGGTCACCAGCCTGGCGCAGGCCGGGACGACGAACCCGGGTGAGCCGCAGCCGGTGATCCTGCTCGACCTGCGCACCTCGGGCGGAGTGACGCTGGAGCAGGCGGCCTCGGTGCGCCGGGCGCGGCCGAAGGCCTCGCTGATCGCCCTGGTCGATCCCGGCGCCTCCTTCGTGAAGGCCTACGAGGCGGGCGTGCTGGCGGCCCTGCCGGCCGACCTGGAGGCGGTGGTGGCGTGCGTCGAGAACGTGATCGACACCCGCCGCGACCTGATCCGCGGCGGCCGGGCGGAGGAGTCGCGCTCGGGCGTGGCCCGCCTGCGCCGCGTGTTCGGCGACCTGCGCTCCGGCCTGATCTCGGCCACGGTGGCGCTCAACCTGATGCACATCGTCTCCGAGTCGGTCGAGCGCGCGATCCTCTTCCTGGTCAAGCGCGACCATCTGATGGCGCTCGGCGCCTTCGGGATGGACTCCCGCAACCGGCCGCTGGCCGAGACCACGCGCGGCCTGAAGCTCGACATGGAAGGCGAGAGCGTGCTCATCCACAGCCTGGAGAGCGGCGAGGTCCAGTCGGTGGACTTCGACCACGCCGGCCTGCCCGACTCGTTCCGCAAGATGGTCGGCCGCCCGAAGACCGGCCAGGTGGTGGTCTTTCCGGTCCTCGGCGCCCAGCGCGTGATCTCGGTCATCTACACGGACAACGGCGACCGCGACACCCCGATCGAGGACATCGACATCCTCGAGCTCGCCACCGCCCAGGTGGGCATGGCGTTCGAGAACGAGCTGCTGCGGCGGCAGATCTCGCAGAGTAGAGATTAGCTGCGAGAGGGAGGCGGAGGCTCCCTCTCCCCCGGCACGGGGGAGAGGGCAGGGGAGAGGGGGAACGGGATCTACCGCGACATGCCCGGGATCGGGTTGTACGGCCGCGCCGTGTAGCCGGCCGGGGGCTCGAAGGCGCCGGCCGGGGCGGTCTTCTCCTCGACGGCGAGGAGCTCCTCGCGGGTGCCGAACTTCGCGCCGAGGGCGTCCACGCTCGACTCCTGGAGCACCGGGTAGCCGTCGATCTTCTCCAGCTCCTTGGCCCAGGCGCCCGACCCGGGCTGCAGGGAGGCGAGCATGGCGGACAGGCGGTTGGCCGGGATGTAGCCCTCGATCTCCTTGCTCACCCACATCGTGGAGGTGATCTTCATGCCCATGGCGCTCTGGATCGCCACGTCGTAGCGCTTCGCGTTCCACTGGTTGATCTTCTTCGTCTCGGCCTTGGGGGTGACCTGCACGGTGAGCTTCATGCCGTTGGCGATCTGGTCGGCCATGGCCTCGCTGCCCTTGGGCATCATCTTCTTGATGTCGAACGGCAGGGGGATCTCGCTGTAGGTCTTGGTCTCGTGGTTGACCATGTAGAGCCGGTTGCGGTCGAGACGGAGGATCATGCTCTGCTCGCCGTCGTCGCGCCGCATCCTGTCGCCGGAGATCCAGATCTTGACCTGGGAGTCCTTGGCGGGCTGCTTCTGGCCGGCTACCTGGAAGGCGTCGGTGTGGCTCTTGACCGTGAACAGCGAATCGGCGCCGGCGGTACCGGAGGCGATGGCGAGCAGGCAGAGGAGGATCGGGAGGACGGCGCGTCGGAACATGAGCATCTCCTTCAGAACGGTTTCGGGCAGGCTAGCTTAGCCGCCGGCCTGAGGCTTGGCAAGGCGCGCTTGCAGGCGGACATAGAGGAGCTTCTCGACCTCGGCCACCACCTCTCCCTGCTCGTTCCGGACCTCGACCGTGAGCACCGGCTCGACCTTCCCGCCGCGGTCCGCGGCCTCCCGGATCTCCCGGATGCGCTCCTCAGGAATGTGGAACGTGGCCGAGACCGTGCCTGTTCCCGGCTTCCGGAAGCGGATCGTGGCCGCCTTGTCCCACACCACGTAGCCGCGGCCCAGGGCGTTGGCGAGGATCAGCATGAAGAACGGATCGCACATCGTGTAGAGCGACCCGCCGAAGTGGGTGTTGACGTAGTTGCGGTTCCACCACCGCAGCTTCATCCGGGCCTCGAACGTACGCAGGTCCGGGGACGCCTTCACCCGCACCCCGGCGCCGAGGTACGGCGGGAAGACGTTCATCATCCGGAGAAGCCAGTTGCCGCGGCGGCTCTGAGCCATGGGCGGGAGTCTACCGCGTCCTTCTGATGAGAATTCGATGCGATCTGATGAGAAAGACAGGTTTTGCGCTGAGACTCGTGGTCGAGTCTCAGCCACGCACGGTTGATTCTCAGCAAATCACTTCCGTGTCTCAGCAGAACGCCGGTGATCCGATGAGAATTGCGAGTGATTTGATGAGAATAACAGGTTTACGGCTGAGAATCGACCTGAATTCGATGAGGAAAAGGTGCGGTTTGATGAGGATCGCGAGCGTTTTGATGAGAAAAACAGAAGATCGGCGGTCGCTCGGGGCCGGTTTGTTGAGAATTGCGGGCAATTCTCATCATTTCGTGGCTCAACGCTGGCACCGATCACCCCCGCTCCGCGTCCGCCAGATCGATCTCCGCCAGATACGCCTCTTCCAGGTTGGGCTCCACGACCTCGCCGCCGGCAATATCGCCGGAGCTGCCAGGCCGGGCCACGGCGCGGACCTTGATGCCTTCCAGGGTGCGGACCCGGGCGGTGACGCGGTAGCGCCGGCCGAACTCGGCGAGGTCGGCATCGCCGATCAGGGCCCGGAAGGCCCGGCCCCGCGCCCGGTCCACCAGCTCCTCGGGCGTGCCGTCGAAGCGCAGCCGGCCGCGGTGGAGCAGGAGGATGCGCGACGCCGCGGCCTCCACGTCGCTCGCGATGTGGGTCGAGAAGAGCACGACCCGCTGCCCGGCCTGCTCCAGGAGGATCTGCCGGAAACGGGCCCGCGACTCGACGTCCAGGCCGGTGGTGGGCTCGTCCACGATCAGGATCGGCGGCGCGCCGAGGAGCGCCCGCGCGATGCCCACCCTCTGCCGCATGCCGCCGGAGAAGTCGCGCACCTTGCGTCGCGCGTGCTCCGACAGGCCCACGGCGTCGAGGAGCTGCTCGATCTCCCGCCGGCGCTCGGCGTCGCCCATGCCGCGCTCGACCGCCCAGTGGTCGAGGAACTGCTCGGCGGTCAGCTCCGGGTAGGCGTTGAACTCCTGCGGCAGGAAGCCGATCTGCCGCCGGTAGTCGGACAGGTTCTCCGGCGTCACCGCCACGCCGCGGAACAGGACCTCGCCGCGCGTCGGCTCCAGCAGGCCGGTCAGGATGCGGAGAAGGGTGGTCTTGCCGGCGCCGTTCGGCCCGAGGAGCCCCACGATGCCCGGCGTCAGCTCGAAGCGCACCCCGGAGAGCGCCGTCACCCCGCCGCCGTAGGACTTGGTGACGCTGCGGACCTCGAGGTCCGGCAGGCCCGGGGCGGACCACGCCGGCGGGCGCTGGCGGCGGCGGACCTCCTCGGGCCGGCGGACCCGCTCCGCCGCGCCGCGCCCCAGGAGGAGCAGGGCCGGCGAGACCAGGATCGACGCGAGCAGCGCCGTGCCGCCCGAGACCGCCGCGACCCGCAGCGGCGTCACCCAGCGGAGCTGCAGCGGGTCGAGGCCCAGCGTCGGCGCGGCCAGGGCGAGCAGCGCCGGCACTGCGCCGAGCATCCACGGGGTCTCCCGGCGCAGCGACCGGTAGAGCCGGGACGGCCGGGAAGCGGAAGAGGCCAGCGTCCCTTCGGCGACTCCCGGCAGCGCCAGGGCCAGGCCGGCGCCGAGCGCGAGGACGGTCAGCTCGTCCGCCTGCCCGAGCCCCGCCGCGATGACCGGAGTCGCCGCGAGCAGTCCGAGCGCGAGCGGCGCCAGCGCGGCGAGCCCGCGGAGCAGCGACCCGAGACGGCAGGCGGCCACCGCGAAGAGCAGCAGGGGCACGGCCGCCGCGAGCGCGCCGAGCCGCACGCGCTCGCTCTGCCAGATCCCGGGCGCGAGCGACGGCCGGTCCAGGTCGGCGCCCGTCGGCAGGAGAACCTGGCCGAGGCTGCGGTCGATCTCCTTGCGCTTGGCGATCCGCACTTCCTCGCTGTTGAGCAGCAGGCGCAGGTCCACCGGCAGCACGAAACGGCCCGACTGCCGGGCCACCTTCGGCAGGAGCACCTCCTCCTCGACCGTCACCGCCGAAGCCGGGAGCACGGTCCGGCCCTGCCACCGGAGCGGATGGCCGAGCAGGTCCGCGAGCTGCGGGATGGTGGTGGGATCGGACGGATCGGCCGGCGTGCCGGCGGCGGCGACCAGGAGCGTCCGCTCGCCGGGGCCCCGGCGCGGCAGGCGCAGCGCCGGCGGCTCCGTGCTGTCCCGGCGCAGCAGCGCCGCGAGCGCCGCCGACTGCCCGGGAGGCGAGGCCGGCCGCGGCCGCAGCGTCAGGCGGACCGACCGCGTGTCGTGGCGGGTGATCCAGTAGGGCCTCACCTTGAGTGTGTTCAGCCGGTTGAGGATGCGGTCGTAGCCCTCGACCAGCGCCGGCAGGTCGGCGCTCCGCAGCACGGCGCTGTAGTGGGTCGCCTCCTCGTCGGTCTCCGGCCGGTCTTCGAGCGAGCGCACCCGCGCGTTGCCGCCCCCGCCGGTCACGCCGGCGGTCTCGATGACCAGCGCGCCGCTCGCCGGGATGCGGTAGCGCAGGCGGGTGACGAGGCGGGCCAGCCGGTCCGGCCGCCGGTCGTCGGGCCGGATCTCGGCCGAGACGAAGCCGTCGCCTTCCGAGGCCCGGCTCCAGAAGGACTCGATCTCCGGCGCGTCCGCGAGCTGCGCCTCGACCTCCCGGACCCGGCGCTCGGCCTCGTCGAGCGGCGCGCCCTCGGGGAGCAGGACGCGGATGGAGAGGTTGCCGCTGTCCGGCTCGAGGCCGGCCGGCCTGGGGAGAAGCGACGGGCCGAACAGGGCGGCGGCCGCGTAGGCGGCGGTGGCGGCGGCGAGCACGACGGTGCCGGGGTCTCGGAAGGCGCCCTCACCCCCCCTGACCCCCCTCTCCCGCACCGCCCGGCCCGGGGGTGAGGGCACCACCGCCGCCGCCAGCATCGCGCCGGCCACGGCGAGCAGGAACGCCTGGGCCGGCTTGGACAGGAACGGCCCGAGCTCGTGGCTGCCCAGGGCCACGGTCACCGGCACGGCCGCGGCGGCGGCCACGGCCACGAAGACGAAGGCCGGGAAGCTCGCCTTGCCGATCCGCGAGGCCCGGAGGAGCGTCGCCGGGACCGCCGCGACCGCTCCGGCGGCCAGGGCCACGAGCGTGGTCACGTCGAGGCCCGTGCCGGTCAGCCAGAAGGCGTTCGCGGCGGCAGCCACGGCGGCCGGCACGGCGAGGCCGAGGCCTACGGAGGCGCGGCGGCCTCCGATCCAGGC
>JBEQUE010000125.1:0-4381 GCA_040349255.1 Acidobacteriota bacterium
AAGACCACGCTCGTCAAGCTGCTCGTGGGGCTGTACCGGCCGCAGAGCGGGCGCATCCTCTACAACGGCAAGGCGGGCACCTCGATCGACCTCGACGAGCTGCGGGCGCAGATCGGCTTCGTGACCCAGGACACCCAGCTCTTCTCCGGCTCGATCCGAGAGAATCTCCTCTTCGTGAATCCGGATGCCACCGACGCCGAATGCCTGGAGGTTCTGAAGAAAGCCGCCTGCGACAGCCTGCTGGCGCGGGCCGACAAGGGGCTCGACACGGTGATCGGGGAGGGCGGCGTCAAGGTCTCGGGAGGGGAGAAGCAGCGCCTGTCGATCGCCCGGGCGCTGCTGCGCCGGCCGCGCCTGCTGGTCTTCGACGAGGCCACCTCGTCGCTCGACTCGCTGACCGAGGAGGAGATCACCGAGACCATGCGCGAGGTGGCCTCGAGCCACGTGATCACCATCCTCATCGCGCACCGGCTGTCGACCGTGATGCACGCCGACACCATCCACGTCCTGGAGCGCGGCCACATCGTGGAGTCCGGCCGCCACGGGGAGCTGCTGGAGCGCAAGGGCCTCTACTACGCCATGTGGCGCCAGCAGGTCGGAGAGCGCCGGCCGGCGCCGTCGGCGACGACGGAACCCCGGCGGCTGGCGGCGGTGACGGGGTAGGGGAGTAGTCGGCAGGAACAGGGCGCGATAGCATGGCGGCGTTCCGTGTGGGACGCCCCATGAAAGCCACTTCCATCGACGAGCTGGTTCAGCTCCCTGAGCCTCTGGCGCTTCAGCGCCACCTGGATGGCAGGAACTACCGGATCTTCCGGTGGCTTCTCGGCTTCCTGATGCTCATGCTCATCCCGTCGTTCGCCTCCTCGGGCGCCCGGGTCGGGGTGATCGCGGTGCTGGCCGTGGATGTCCTCGCGATGGCCGGGATGTTCTTCCTCCGGCGCGAGCGGTTCTACTGCACGTGGTTCCGACAGATCCTTCTCGGATTCCTGATCTTCCAGCTGGTGGTGATGAAGGTCCTGCTGCTGAACGGCGGGGAGTTTCTGGGGATGTTCATCACGACCGCCTTCGCGCTGATCTTCTTCCGGATGCGGATGATCGAGCACCTGCTGCTCTACGGCAGCCTCTGGGTCATCGCGATCCTGCCCCTGGACCGGTCCGGGTTGCCGTCCGCCGCCGCCCTTCCCACGGGGGACAAGGTGGCGGGCCTCTCGTTCGTCGTGGTCATCAGCCTCGTCCTCTCCATGGTGCTGACCCAGGTGGAGCGGCGGCGCTTCCTGGTGATCTGGCGCACCGAGCACGGCCGTTCCCGGGAGAGGGTGCGGATGCGCGAGGAGATCGAATACGCGCGCAAGATCCAGCTCTCCATGCTGCCGCAGCTCCCTCCGGACATCGGCTGGGTCGAGCTGGCCGCCGCCTCGCTGCCCGCGACCGAGGTGGGCGGCGACTACTACGACTACTTCCGCCTGGCGCCCGGCCAGCTCGCGCTGGTGATCGGCGACGTCTCCGGTCACGGCCTGGCGAGCGGCCTGCTGCTCTCCGGAGTCCGGAGCTGCCTGTACCTGATGGAGGCCGACCTGGCCTCGCCGCTGGGCGTGTTCGACCGGCTCAACTCGATGGTCCGCAAGACGACGGACCGGCGGACCTACGTGACGCTCCTCTGCGCGGTATTGGATCATTCTGGGGATCATTCTGGCGACCACTCCGCCGGCAGCGGCGCGACGATCACGGTGGTGAGTGCCGGCCATCCGCCCGTGCTGCACTACGACGCGGAGTCCAAGACGTTCACGGAGCTGGGGGAGGGCTCGCCGCCGCTCGGCACGATGCTGGAGGGAACCTATCAGCAGGTCCGGCACAAGGTGCGGCGCGGGGACCTGCTCGTCCTCTACACGGACGGTCTGGTCGAGTCCCGCAACGCGTTCGGCCAGGACTACGGCTACCCGCGCCTCCAGAAGACGGTCGCCCGGGCTGCCGCCGGCACCGCGTCGGTGCGCGAGATCCGCGACGCCATCCTCGGCGATCTCTCCCACTTCAAGGGGGACGCCGAACAGGCGGACGACATCACGGTGGTCGTGGCTCTCGTCACCCGCTGAGCCGGTGTATGGTAGGCGTCTTCGCCAAGGAGGCTTGATGAACCTGCGCAGTATCCAGGTCGGTCTGTTCGGTCTGTTCGGTCTGCTCGTCCTGCTCGTTCCCGCCCTGATGCACGCCCAGGACGCTCCCTCTCCGGCGCCCCCGGCGGACAACAATCCCTGGGCGCCCGACCGCGCCGAGCCCGGCAGCGTCGAGTCGATCCGCGAGCACACGACCGAGGCCCGGTTCCTCCCCGAGACCGTGGCCTACGTGCCTGAGTCGGACACCGTGCCGTCGCCTACGGACGTGCTGGGCCGGATCATCGGCACCCCCGACGAGTTGAGCCGGGTGGCGGACATCTACGGCTACTTCCGGCGGCTCGACGAGGCCAGCGACCGCGTGACCGTGCAGACGATCGGCCGCACCGAAGAGGGCCGGGATCTGCTTCTCGTGGCCATCTCGGACGCGGAGAACCTCGCTCAGCTCGACCGCTGGAAGGACATCAACGCCCGGCTCGCCGATCCCCGGAGCACCACCCGCGAGGACGCCCGGCGCCTCGCAGCCGAGGGCAAGGTCGTCTATCACCTTCTGGGCGGCCTGCACTCCGCCGAGACCGGCAGCCCCGAGATGCTCATGGAGCTGGCCTACCGCCTGGCGGTCTCGGAGAAGCCCGAGATCCAGGAGATCCGGCGCAACAGCGTGATCCTCATCACGCCCGTGGCCGAGCCCGACGGCCGCGACCGCGTCGTCGACTGGTACTACCGGCACGTCAAGAACCGGAAGGGCACCTGGGACGAGCTTCGCGAATTCATGGGACCGCCCTACTGGGGCCACTATGCGTTCCACGACAACAACCGGGACGGCATGCAGGTCACGCTGGCTCTCACCCAGGCCATCCACGAGGCCTGGTTCGCCTGGCATCCGCAGGTGATGCACGACCTGCACGAGTCGGTGCCGCTGCTCTACATCTCCACCGGCCACGGCCCCTACAGCCGCGCCGTGGATCCGGTCACGATCCACCAGTGGACGCAGTTCGGCGACCACGACGCCGGTGCGCTCGCGTCGCTGGGCCTTCCGGGCGTCTGGGTCTGGGGCTTCTGGGACGGCTGGTGGCCCGGCTATCTATTCTCGGTGGCCAACAGCCACCACGGCATCGGCCGGTTCTACGAGACCTTCGGCAACTCCCACCCCGGCACCTTCGACCGCACCCTGGAGCGCGCCCGGTTCGCGGGCAAGGCCGTGACCGACACGCAGTGGTACCGCCCGTGGCCGCCCGAGAAAAAGCTCCGCTGGTCGCTGCGCAACAACACGAACTACATGGAAGCGGGAGTCCTCGAAGCCCTGGGCTATGCAGCGCTGCACCGCAAGGAGCTGCTGGAGGACTTCTGGGTCAAGGGCGCCCGCGCCCTGGAGAAGGGCCGCACCGAGGCCCCCTACGCCTGGGTCTTCCCGCTGGCCCAGCGCGACTCCGGCCGTCTCGAATATCTGCTGAACCAGCTCCGCAAACACCGGATCGAGATCCACCAGACCACCGCGGACGTGACGATCGGCGAGAAGACCTGGCCCGCCGGCACCTTCGTGGTGCGGATGGACCAGCCGTACCGCAACGCGGCGATCAACTTCCTGGAGGAGCAGAAGTTCCCCGCCGACGAGGCGAACGAGCCCTACGACGACATCGCCTGGACTTGGCCGCTGCTCTATGGAGTGGACGGCGCGAAGATCGACGACCGGAAGATTCTCGACGCGGCCATGACGCCGGTGCAGGAGAAAGTCTCGCTCGCCGGCCGCGTGGACGGCCTCGGCGATCTCTACCTGCTCGCGGACACCGGGCAGACCTCGCTCCTGCGCGCCCGCCTGCGGCTCGGAGGGGCGCAGGTCGACGCGGCCGAGACGGCCTTCGAGGTGAACGGCGTGAAATATCCGCCCGGGAGCTGGATCGTGCAGGCGGCGCGCGACGTGGTGGACGACGTGGCGGCCCGCCTGGCCCTGAGCTTCGTCGCGGTGACCGCGATGCCCGACGTGCCGCGGCACACCGTGGATCTGCCGCGGCTGGCGCTGCTCCACACCTGGACGGCCACCCAGGACGCGGGCTGGGCGCGCTATGCGCTCGACCAGGAGGGGATCGAGTACGCGCTGATCGCCGACGCCGACCTGCGCCGGGGCGGTACCGGCGGCATTGAAGACCGCTTCGACGTGATCCTCTTCCCGGACCACAACGGAGACTTCTCGCGGCTGGTCTACGGAATCGATCCGGCGAACGGACCGCTGGCCTACACCAGGACCCCCGAGTTCCCCAGCCACGGCATCCCCG
>JBEQUE010000129.1:0-22908 GCA_040349255.1 Acidobacteriota bacterium
GGCGTGACGAACACGGCAAGGACGGAGACGTGGAACTCTAGGCGCAACCCCAGGATCTCGCAGATTTTCCGCGCGAGCGTTCCATACTGGAGGTTGACGCTGTTGAAGTTGGGATAGCCGACAGCCGCCGCCAGGCTCCTGGCTGTGACCGTGTGCCTGGGAGCGTTGTAGTGAGACTCCAGCATGCGCCGGTGCCTGGGCGGCAATGTCTCATCGAGCATGGACAGCACCGCCTTGTACGCTTCGGCGTTCGCAAGGGGTTTGTATCGTTTTCTGGCGGTCATACGGCGAAGCGCCTGCGACGCCCGTCACAGGCGCTTTTTCAAAAGTCCTGCCTCAGGCGCCCGGCCAGAGGAAGCGGAAGACGAGGCCGGTCACGACCGCGTAGATCACGGCGTCGATCAGGCCGCGCACGGTGTTGGACCAGGGCTGGCCCTTCCAGATCGAATCCATGATGTGGCCATAGCCGTAGCCCACGAAGGCGAGGGTGCCCGTGAGCCTCATGATCTCCTGCGCGGCGCTGTCGGCCTGGAGGGTGTGGCGCGCCACGTAGCCGGCCGTGAAGCTGATCAGGAAGCAGAACGCGAACCACAGGCCCAGGTATTTGCCCATGTTCGGGGGGCCGCTGGATATGATCGTCAGCATCCCCACGGGTCCGTCCACGTAGCGCTTCTGCATGGCCGGATCCTTCATCTGCGCCGGATCGGAGCAGTACGGGATGGGATAGACGCCGGGAGCGAGCCCTTTCAGGGCCTGGGCAGCCGCGGCCTCGTTGGCTCCGAGGCCCTTGTAATCGGCCTTGTGGTACTTCAGGACCATGTGAACGATCGAGCTCACCAGCCAGACCGCGACAGCCGAAACCACGACAGGCAGCCACAAGCTTCCGAAGGGCATGACGCCTCCTCTCTGGAACGGGTCTGCCGGGAGTGTATCGCGATCCGGGCTTTTTGTCGCCCTCAGGCGCGCTTCAGGCGGTCGCCGAAATGCTTGCGCAGCTTCTCGACCTTCGGCAGGGCCGTGTAGGCGATGTACGGCTGCCTCGGGTTCCGCGCCGCGTAGTCCTGGTGGTAGAGCTCGGCCTCGTAGAACCTCTCGAGCGGCGTGACCTCGGTCACGATCGGGGCGCCGAGCACGTCGGCCTCGTCGAGCTGCCGGATGTAGGCCCGGGCCACCCGCGCCTGCTCCTCGTCCGTGGTGAAGATCGCCGAGCGGTACTGCCGGCCCCGGTCCGCGCCCTGGCGGTTGAGCTGGGTCGGGTCGTGGGCGATCGAGAAGAACACCTTGAGGAGCTGGCCGAAGGTGACGCGCCTGGGATCGAAGCGCACCTCGATGACCTCGGCATGGTCCGTCCGGCCGCTGCAGACGCTGTCGTAGTCGGCCGTCTCGGCGGTGCCGCCGGCGTAGCCGGAGCGGACCGAGAGCACGCCGTCCATCTCCTTGATCACGGCCTCGACACACCAGAAGCAGCCTCCGCCGAGCACGGCGGCCTGCTCTCCGTCCTTCGCCTCGACGTCAACCTGGGGATCGGGGAACTGGTGCGGCGGGACGCGCGGGACTTCACAGGTCAGGTCCATCGTTGTCTCTCCTTCCGGATCTGGATACGGGCCGGGCGCCGGGAGCGGATGTGCCCGCGCCGCTCAGGAAGGGAGCTTCTTGAGGAAGGCCGCGAGCTCGGCGGCGTCCTCCGCCCGCGTGCTGCGGTCGTAGAAGACGAGGCCGATGGTCCGGCTCGGCGCCGGTTCTCCGAACGGAAGGTAGCGCACGAGGCCGCCGCAGTCCATGCTCGGGGCGGCCGCCATCTGCGGAAACATGGCGCAGCCGCAACCGGCCGCCACCAGGTGGCGCAGGGTCTCGATGCTCGCCGCCTGGATCGGGTTGAGGGCGGCGTCCGGCGTGATGCCGCAGGTCTCGAGCGTCTGGTCGCGCAGGCAGTGGCCGCGTTCCATGAGCAGCATCTCGCGCATCTCGATCCCGCCGAGGCTGACCTCGTCCCGTCCGGCCAGCGAATGGTCCGCGGGCACGGCGAGGAGGAACGGCTCGCGCAGCAGCGGCGTCTCGGTCAGGCCCCACTCGCCGGCCGGAAGGCAGAGGACGGCCGCGTCGATCAGGCGGTGGCGGAGCATCTGGAGCAGGGACTCGGTCAGGGACTCGGTCAGCACGAGCTCGAGCTGCGGATAGCCACCGCGCAGCGCCGCCAGGAAGCGAGGGGCATAGTAGGGACCGATGGTCGGGATGAGGCCCAGCCGGAACTGGCCGCTCAGCCGTACCTGCGCGGGTTTGCCGCGCCCGATCTCCGTCATGTCCTCGAGCACGGCGCGGATGCGCTGCACCGCCGACTGGCCCGCGGGCGTCAGGGACACGTGCCGCGAGGTGCGCTCGAACAGGCGCTCTCCGAGAGCCGATTCGACCTTCTTCACGGCGGCGCTCAGGGAGGGCTGGGCCATGTCCAGGTCTTCCGCGGCCTTGCCGAAGTGCAACCGCTCCGCGAGCGCCACCACCGCGCGCAGGTCGCGCAGCGACAGGCTGTCGAGCCCATCCATCGGATTTTCCGATCGCATCGATAGTTTTCCGTGTCTTGTTTCATTGTATCCCTGCCCCGATACTAGAGCAAGGTTGGTCTCTTCTCTTTTTTTGATTTGGAAGGTAAAGCCTGGACGGCGGTCCTGGCGGGCGATGCAAGACCGCAGTCTCCGGTGGCGCCCGGTCTGAGGAGGTGTTTGGAGGAAGGTGTAGGACCAGGGCCGGTGCGGTCGCCGCACCGGCCCTAGCCCTTTTGGGACACCCGGCGCGGGGTTTGTCAGCTCACGCCGTAGCGGTCGCGCAGGATGTTCAGATGGTGGCGGACGTGGCCGGCCATGATGAAGGCGAGCGCGCGCACGGAAATCGGATGGTTGTTGGCGGTTCCGGTGCGGGTCCAGGCCTCCGGCGCGAGGGCGCGCAGCATCCCGAGGTTCGCCTGCCGGAGGAGCACGAGCTCGTCGACGAGCGAGGCGAGCGGACGGCGGTCGAAGCCGGACGCCGCGACGTACTGGTTCTCCTCGAAGCCCGGAAGGGGAGTCTGGTCGCCGCGCGAGAAGCGCAGCGTCCGGTAGGAGAAGACCCGTTCGCCGTCGATCATGTGGCCGACGACCTCGCGCACGCTCCACTTGCCGTCGGCGTAGCGGAAGGTCTCACGGTCGGCGGGCGTGGCGGCGGCGAGCTGCCGCAGCTCGGACGTCTGTTTTTCGAGGATGTCGAGGATGTCTCCGTCCGGAAGCGAAGAGATGTAGCCGGCGTAGAACGAGGCGTATTCGGAGGCGGCGGGTCTTTCGATCATGGCTGCTCCTTACAGAGGTCGAGGACGACCTCGACGCGGCGGTTCTTCTGGCGTCCCTGAGGGTCGTCCGATCCGTCGGGTTTCGCGTTCGGCGCGATGGGTTTCCGTTCGCCCCAGCCGTGGATCGTCGTGGAGGAGGCCACGGCTCCCTGGGCTGCCAGCCAGTCCTTGACGGTCCGGGCTCGCTTCTCGCTCAGGGTCTGGTTGTAGTCGTCGGCGCCCTTGGAGTCGGTGTGGCCCTCGATGGAAGCCGGGTGCCTGCCGGCCTTGGCGAGGAGAGGGACCAGGACCTTGAGGGTCTCTTCGGCGTCCGGCGTGAGCGTGGCCTTGTCGAACTCGAAGAGCGCGTCCGCGCCGACCACGAAGCGCCGGGTGCACCGGGCGTCCTCGGTCCGGATGGCCTGGATGCCCTTCGGGACCTGGATCTCGCCGGGAGTCTGCCAGGTGCCTTTCGGCTGCTGGATCTCGCCGGGCGTCTGCCAGTTGTCCTGCGGCTTCTGGATCTCGTGCTGGGCTGCGGCGGGCAGGGCCAGCAACACGAGGCAGGTGAGCGTGTGGAAACGCATCGGGTCTCTCCTCTCGAAACTGGCGATGGATTCTATATCCGGCTGAAGGCCCGGACCATCAAGGCAGCGTCCAGCGCTCCGCGCCCGTGAAGCGGGCCAGCCGTTCCACGGCGGCTTCCAGGCGGAGGTCCCGGGCCTTGCTCGGCCGCACGCCGGGCTCCCACCAGACTTGCCGGATCTCCAGCCGGCCTTCCTCCCGATAGAGCTTGGGGTCGAGCCGGCCGACGAGGCGCTCGCCTTCCAGGATCGGCAGGACGTAGTAGCCGTAGCGCCGCTGAGGCGCGGGGACGAAGGCTTCGAAGCGATAGTCGAAGCCGAAGAGGCGCAAGCTCCGGCGGCGGTCGCGGAGGATGGGGTCGAAGGGGCTGAGCAGGCGGATGCGCGGCGGCGCCGGCGGCAGGTCGGCGGCCCGCTCCTCCCAGTCCGGCACGGCGTAGGCGTTCCGGACCCAGCCGTCCACGGCTTCGACCTTGACCGGCACGATCCCGCCCTGCGCGGTGGCTCCCTGGCACCAGGCCTTGACGTCGCCCAGATCGGCGGCGCGCCAGAAGGCGGCGATCTCGTCGGGGCTGGCGACGCCGAGGCGCTCGATGGCGGTGCGGCAGGCCCAGTCCAGGTGCTCCTCGGCGGTCGGCCTCGGCGCGGCATGGGCTTCAGGCAGCGCCCGCTCGGCCAGGTCGTAGACCTTGTGGAAGTTGACCCGGCCGACGATGGCCGCTTCGCCGGTCCGCCAGAGATATTCGAGAGCGGCCTTCTCCGGCTTCCAGCCCCACCAGGTGCGGTCGGCGGTCTCGTCGCGGGTGTCCTCGAAGTCGCGGGTCATCAGGGAACCCTGCTGCACGAGCCGCTCGCGGACCCGGTCGATCAGGTCGTCCGGATGGGGCCCGATCCGCTCCTTCCACCAGGGGTGCTCCCGCACCTTCCGGTTGTAGCGCTCGAAGCGGTACCACCAGTACGGATACCAGACCGTCGGGATGGCCGAGGCGTCGTGCGTCCAGTGCTCGAAGAGCCGCCGGTCGCGCTCGAGGAGGCGGTCGAAGAGTGACGGCCGGTAGTTCTGGAGGCGCGAGGCCAGGGTCAGGTGGTGGGCGCGCTCCACGACGTTGATCGAGTCGATCTGGACGAAGCCCATGCGCTCGATCAGGTGATAGAGGCGGTCGGCCGTGACCCGGCCGCGCGGATCGTCCAGGAGGCCCTGCAGCCCCAGGAGGAGCCGGCGGGCGGTGGCGACGGGGACGATGGAAGGCATCGAGCGCGAAGGATATCGGATCGCAGGCCGGAGGGGATGGGCCGGGCCGGAGTGGCGTCCAGAATGAAATTCCGTCGCTGCGGCAGGTAAATTTTACCCTTCCGACCCTTGAAACGTCAGGCGCGGGTTGCGCCGAGCCCGCCGCAGATAGACGGCGATCTCGTGGACGAGGCCCGGGGTGGCGCGGTCCATCTCGGCGGCGCGCTGGAACGCGGCCAGGGCGGCGAGGGCTTGGCGGTGGACGTCCTGGGAGAGGAAGATCGGCAGCATCTCGGTCGCGAGCCGGCGGACCTCGGCGGTCCGGCCCTCGCGGAGATAGAGGGCGGCGAGGTCGAGCGTGACCATGGACGCGTCGTAGCCGAGCGCCTGTCCGATGAAGCGTTCCCGGACCTCCCGGAGCCGCCGTCCGGCTTCGTCGAGCCGGCCCAGGCCGGCCGCGATCCGGCCTTCGAGCCAGTTGAGACGCAGGACGGTCCAGGGGTCGGGGAACTCGCCGTAGGTGTGGCGGAAGCTTTCGAGCTGCCGCAGCGCCTCGTCGGGCCGGCCGCAGTCGATGAGCGCCCAGGCGAGGTTGTGCCGGGCCATGAGGAGGAGGCGCGGCTCTTCCTCCGGATCGATGAGGTCGAGACCCTGGCGGATGCGCTCGACGGTCCGCTCCGGCTGGCCCGCGTAGCTGAGGAAGAGGGCCTGACTGATCAGGGCGCGGCCTTTGCGGTGCGGGTCCCGGATCTCCTCGTAGATGTCGATGACCGTGTCCAGCAGGTCGGCGGCGCGCTCGAAGCGGCCCTGGTCGCTCAGCAGGGAGGCCTTGAGGTCGAGGATGCGGGCCTCTTCGAGAGGATCGGCGGAGCCTTCCTCGGCGAGCGCCTCGGCGCGGGCCAGCGCCTGCTCGGCGCCGGTGAGGTCGGAGCTGATCCGCCGGGCGTTGCCCAGGTAGGCCCAGGCGCGCGCCTTCAGGTCCACGGCCACGGCGCCATAGTGGTCGGCGTCGAGTCCTTCGGCGAGCCGGATGGCGAGCTCCGCGATCTCGATGGCGCGCGCCGGGTCCCGGAAGCCCGCTTCGAAGCTGCGCTCGATCAGCCGCTCGCAGACGGCGAAGGTGTGGAACCGGGTCCGGGGGCCCAGGGGAGAGATGAGTGCCTGCCGCTCGCGCGACGTCCGGCCCAGGAGCTCGTCGGTCAGGCGCGAGGCGGCCTCGCGCTCCTGGACGATCCGCACCCTGTGCCACTCGAGGCGGGAGAGGATCGGCCGCCAGCTCTCGTCGTCGTCCCAGTCCCGGCCGCCGTCGGGAGGGCCGTCCAGGCTCGGCAGAAGGTCGTCCACGGTCCTCTGGCAGACCGCGCACCCGCTGCGCAGGTGCGCCTCGATCCACGCTCCCGTCTCGGGGTGCAGCCCGCCGCTGGAGAACCTCTCCAGGGTCTCTCGGTCAGGATGGTGCTCGGCCATCGGCTCTCCTCCGCTCTCCTCCACATTCGCCTCTAGAAAGTAAGTTGCTTCAAGGGCAAAAAAAGTGACACCGGCGGGCCCGGTCGCCGGTGTCACGTTCATCCGGGGGCGTCGAGATCAGTGCTGGCCGTTCGGATCCATGCCGCCGCCGGACTCTTCACAGAGGTGCGAGAGCAGGTGCGGGAGGGCGCGGAACACGGTCAGAGCCTCGAACAGGTCCATCGCAAAGCTTCTGAATCCACGGAACATGGGAGCCTCCTCCTGGGCGGACTGCCCGGCGGCCTCCATGGCCGCGGGTATCGGCCCTATCCCAAAGGTGCCCGGACGAGTTTCAGGGAAGACTGAAATTTCTGAGCTCCCGCGTTCCGGATGGTCCTCTTCTTGCAATGCAGCTCCCGCGAGTGAGGTGAGGGACAGTGCCGACGAAGAGTTTCTGGATCGCAGGATTCGAGTGCTCCTGCCATCGACGGTCTGACGGACGGCGGCTCGATCTGATTGCGGCCACCCGGCACGACGTGCATGCGGCGGCCGACTATGCGCGGCTGCGCCGGGCGGGGATCCGGACGGCGCGGGACGGGGTGCGCTGGCACCGGGTGGAGCGCTCCCCGGGGCGCTACGACATGTCCAGCCTGCTGCCGATGGTGCGGGCGGCGCGCGACGAGGGGGTCGAGGTGATCTGGGACCTCTGCCACTACGGCTGGCCGGACGGGCTGGACATCTTCACTCCGGAGTGGGCGGACCGTTTCACGGAGTACGCCCGGGCGGTAGCGCGGGCGATCGCGGCGGAGACGGACGAGCCGGGCTTCTACTGCCCGATCAACGAGATCTCGTTCTGGTCCTGGGCCGGCGGCGACGTGGGATACCTGAACCCGTTCGCCACGGACCGCGGGTTCGAGCTCAAGGCGCAGCTCGCGCGAGCGAGCCTGTCGGCGATCGAGGCCATCTGGAGCGTGGACGCCCGGTCGCGGATCCTGCAGGCGGAACCGGGTATTCACATCGTGGGAGATCCCACGGTGCCGGGCAGCGGCCTCGCGGCCGAAGGCCATCGGCTGGCGCAGTTCCAGGCCTGGGACATGCTCGCGGGCCGGCTCTGGCCCCAGCTCGGCGGGGATGAGCGGTTCCTCGACGTCCTGGGCGTCAACTTCTATCCGACGAACGAGTGGGTGCTGGACGGGCCCAGGGTGCGGAGGGGGGAGCCGGGATACCGCCCGTTGCGGGAGATCCTGCGGGAGGTCTGGCAGCGCTACGGTCGGCCGATCCTGATCTCCGAGACGGGCGACCAGGGCCAGGAGCGCGCTTCCTGGTTGCGTCATGTGGCCGGGGAGGCCCGGGCGGCGCGGCGGGCGGGGGTGCCGGTGGAGGGGCTCTGCCTGTATCCGATCCTCGACTATCCCGGCTGGGATGACGACCGGCATTGCGAGACCGGGCTCTGGGGGTACGCCGGTCCCATGGGCGAGCGGGAGAGCTGCCTGGACCTGGCGCGGGAGCTGGCACGCCAGGACGAGCTGATGAGAGACGAGATGACATATCTGAACCGATCCTCGGACGACCTAGAGGACAGGGCGGCGGAGGAGGAGACGACCGAGCATGCTGCTTTCTGACGCCCCGGACCTCGTGTGCCTTTCCCACCTGCGCTGGGATTTCGTGTACCAGCGGCCGCAGCACCTGATGAGCCGCTTCGCCCGCGACCGGCGGGTGTTCTTCTTCGAGGAGCCGGTCTGGGAGGCCGAGGGTTCGGAGCCGCACCTGGAGGTCGGCGAGCGCCAGGGCGGGGTGATTCTGGGCGTGCCCCACCTGCCTGGCGGCCTCTCTCCGGAGCGGGCGGAGGCCCTCCAGGGCGAGCTGCTGCGCGAGCTGCTGGAGCGCCACGAGGTCTCCGGCTTCGTCCTCTGGTACTACACGCCGATGGCCGTCCCCTTCGCCGAGGGGCTCGAGCCTCTCGCCGTGGTCTACGACTGCATGGACGAGCTGTCGCTCTTCCGCGGCGCGCCGCGCGAGCTGGTGGACCGGGAGGCCCGGCTCCTCGCGGCCGCCGACCTCGTGTTCACCGGCGGGCAGAGCCTCTACGAGGCGAAGCGCGGGAAGCACCCGCGGGTCCACGCCTTCCCGAGCAGCATCGACGCGGAGCACTTCCGGCAGGCCCGGGAAGATCGTTCCGATCCCGCCGACCAGGCCGGCATCCCGGGGCCGCGGCTGGGCTATTTCGGGGTGATCGACGAGCGGCTCGACCTGGACCTCCTGGCCGCGGTCGCCGAGGCCCGCCCGGACTGGCAGCTCGTGATGATCGGCCCGGTGGTGAAGGTCGATCCCGCGACCCTGCCGCGGCGTCCGAACCTCCACTGGCTCGGCATGAAGGGCTATGCCGATCTGCCGGAGTACCTGGCCGGCTGGGACGTGGCCCTGATGCCGTTCGCGCTCAACGAATCGACCCGGTTCATCAGCCCGACGAAGACGCCGGAGTACCTTGCCGGCGGCCGGCCGGTGGTGTCGACGCCGATCCGGGACGTGGTAACGCCGTACGGCGAGAGCGGCCTGGTGGAGATCGCGGACGGCCCGGAGGCGTTCGTGGCCGCCGTCGGTCGCGCTCTGGGCAGGCAGGACCGGGAGGAGTGGCTGCGGCGGGTGGACGAGCACCTGTCCCGCGGTTCGTGGAGCCGGACGTGGCGGCAGATGTCCGAGCTGATCGAGGAGGCTGTGGCTTCGAGGATTCTTTGACCGACCTGGATGGTCCAACGACGCTCCGGATGGGCGCACCTTGGATTTTTTCTCGAAAGGAGCTGGTGGTGTTCGACTATTTGATTGTTGGAGCGGGCTATGCGGGCAGCGTTCTGGCGGAACGCTTGGCGCGGGGCTCGGGGAAGAAGGTCCTGCTGGTGGACCGCCGGCCCCATATCGGAGGCAACGCCTACGATGCCTACGACGACGCGGGGATCCTGATCCACAAGTACGGTCCGCACATCTTCCATACCAATTCGCGGGAGGTCTTCGAGTACCTCTCCACCTTCACCGAGTGGCGCCCGTACGAGCACCGGGTGCGGGCGAGCGTCGACGGCCAGCTCGTGCCGATCCCGATCAACCTCGACACCATCAACCAGCTCTACGGCCTGAAGCTCAACAGCATGGAGGTGGAGGGCTTCTTCGCCTCTCTGGCGGAGGCACGGGATTCGATCCGCACCTCGGAGGACGTGGTAGTCGCGCGGGTCGGCCGCGAGCTGTACGAGAAGTTCTTCCGCGGCTACACGCGCAAGCAGTGGGGGCTCGACCCGTCGCAGCTCGACGCCATGGTGACCTCGCGGGTGCCGGTGCGCACCAACCGCGACGACCGCTACTTCACGGACACCTACCAGGCCATGCCGCAGCGCGGGTTCACGCGCATGTTCGAGGCCATGCTCGACCATCCGAACATCAAGATCCTGCTCAACTGCGACTACCGGGACATCAAGGACGAGATCGCCTACGACAAGCTCATCTTCACGGGGCCTGTCGACGAGTTCTTCGACTACCGGTACGGCAAGCTGCCCTACCGGTCGCTGCGCTTCGACTTCCGGACGGTGAACCAGGAGCAGGTCCAGCCGGTGGCGGTGGTCAACTACCCGAACGAGCACCTCTACACCCGGGTCACCGAGTTCAAGCACCTCACCGGCCAGGAGCACCCGAAGAGCACGCTGGTCTACGAGTTCCCGCAGTCGGAGGGCGACCCCTACTACCCGGTGCCGCGGCCGGAGAACGCCGAGCTGTACAAGAAGTACCAGGCGCTGGCCGAGGCGACGCCGGACGTCCAGTTCGTCGGTCGTCTGGCGACCTACAAGTACTACAACATGGACCAGGTGGTGGGGCAGGCGCTCTCGGTCTACGCCCGGCTGATTGGCCAGAAGCGCGCGGAGGCCACGCGCTCGACCCTGGCCGCGCCGGCGGAGTCGCGCAAGGTCCAGAGGCGGCCGGATGTGGCCGCGGTGGCCGAGATCGCTTCGCGACGGGGAGCCTGAGCACGGGATCAACCAAAGGCGAAGGGGACCGGTTTCCCGGTCCCCTCGGTTCTTGACGCGCGCGGCGGTGCTGCTTGCTGCCGCGGTTGGCTGGTAGGTGGTACCGCGGGGCGCGACTTCCGCCGTGGGGGCTCCGAAAACCGGCGGCGGACGCTCGCCGGCGGACCCCCGGAAGGGTCAGCGGTCGCCCCGAAGGCGACCTCGGGTGGATCATACGCCAATAAGCATATTTATGGAAGAGGGCTTAAGGGATCGTTCGGCCCTCGCCCGGCCCCCCTGATACAGTCCGCTCCATGGAGGAGCGCTCCTCAGCCTGGTTCCGCCGTGTGCGGGAGTGGGCCCGGTCCCTGGATTTCACCCTGGCCCGGCGCTTCGGCCTGGCGACCCGGGACGACCGGTATTTCTTCTTCCTGATCGTGCTGGTCGGCGTGGTGGCCGGCGTCCTGGGTCTCGCCACGGACCTGCTGATCGGCGGCGTCCAGCGCGTGCTCTGGGGGCGATCGGGGGAGCTGCTGGCGGCGATCCGCGAGGTGCCGCCGTGGCGGGTGGTGGCGGCGCCGGCGGTGGGCGGGCTCGTGGTCGGCCTGATCATCTGGCTCGGCAAGCAGTCGGTGGGCGGCGAGGGCATGGGCTCGCTGATCGAGGCGGTGGCGCTCGCGGGCGGGCGCATCCGGCCGCGGCCGGTGATCGTCGAGGCGCTGGCCGCGGTGGTCACGGTGGGCAGTGGCGGCTCCCTGGGTCGCGAGGGTCCGATGATCCGCCTGGGTGGCATGATCGCGTCCTGGACCGGCCTGCGCGTACGTCTGCCGCCGCACCGCGTCAAGATCCTGGTGGGCTGCGGCGCGGCGGCCGGCCTGGCTGCGACCTACAACGTGCCGATCGGCGGCGCGCTGTTCGCCATGGAGGTGATCCTGGGGAACTTCGCGCTGGAGATCTTCGGCCCGATCGTGGTCTCCTCGGTAATCGCGACGCTGATCTCCCGCGCCCTCACCGGCAACGTGCCGCTCTATGCGGCGCCGGGCTTCCAGCTCCAGAGCCCCTGGGAGATGCTGCCCTACGCCGGTCTCGGGATTGTCGGGGCCCTGGCCTCGGTGGTGTTCATGCTGGGCATCCAGGCCGGCTCGGGGGTGTTCAAGCACCTGCCGGCACCGGTGCGGCCGCTGATCGCCTTCTCGCTGGTCGGGGCGATCGGGCTCTATGTGCCGTACGCCCTGGGCCGCGGCTACGAGACGATCAACCTGGCGCTCGCCGGCCAGCTCAAGATGCCGGAGCAGATCTCGCTGCCGGGCGACTTCACGGTCCTGCTGCTGCTCGGCCTCGCCCTGGCGAAGCTCGGGACCACCTCGCTGACCCGCGGCGGCGGCGGGGCCGGCGGGATGTTCACGCCGTCGCTCCTGTTCGGCGCGCTGGTCGGCGGCGCGTACGGCTATTGGATCCATTCGCTCTGGCCCCACTTGGCGCCGCAGCCGTACGGCGCCTATTCCGCGATCGGGATGGCGGCGATCATGGCGGGCACGAGCCACGCGCCGATCAGCGCCATCCTCATCATGTTCGAGTTCACCGGCAACTACGACCTCATCCTGCCGCTGATGGTGGCCTCGATCCTGGCCAGCCTCGTGTCGCGCAAGCTGCACCCGGCCTCGATCTACACCGAGGCGCTGAGCCACAAGGGGGTCGAATTGCCGTGGCGGATGGAGGAGGCGGTGCTCGCGAGTCTCAAGGCCGAGGCCCTCCTGGAGGAGGACCCCGACGTCCTGCGACCTGGAGACCCCTACCGGAAGGTGGTCGACAAGTTCCTCTCCACCAGCCGCCAACGGCTCTTCGTGGTGGGCATGGACGGCCGGCTTCATGGAGCGGTGTCGCTGCACGACATCAAGCACAGCCTGGACAACCCGGACGCGCTGACCGCGGTGGTGGCGCACGACCTGATGCTGCCGGTGGATCGGGTGGTGCGCAGCGACGAGCGCCTGCACCGGGTAACCGAATACTTTGCGCAGAGCGACTTCGAGCGGTTGCCGGTGGTGGACGCAGGAGACCGCTTCCTGGGGGTGATCGGCAAGCGGGACGTGCTGGCGGTCTACGCGCAGGAGGTGCTCGGCCGGCCGGCGCTCCTGGCCACGTTCGTGTCGAGCCGGGGAGACCAGCGGAGCCGCGAGTACGTCCACCTGCCGCCGGACTTCTCGGTGCGCCTGGTGCCGGTGCCGCCGCCGCTGGTCGGCAAGACGCTGACCGAGGCGCGCCTGCCGCAGACCCTCGGCGCCCGCGTGCTGGAGATCCGGCGCCGCGGCCGGAGAGGCGAGGAGACGGTGATCCCGCTCGGCGACACGGTCTTCGAGGAAGGGGACCAGGTGATCCTGGTCGGGCCGACCGCGACCATGGAGGCGCTCTCGGAGGGCCGGCTGGACGTTCTCCAGCCCGCGGTCTGATGGACGAAGAGGCTACGGCCGACCGCAGCCTGCTGGCGCGGCTTTCCGCGTCGCCCGGGCTCTGCGCGACCTGCGAGCACCTGCGGCTCCTGGCGTCGAAGAGGAGTGTGTTCGTGCGCTGCGGCTTGGCGGAGTCGGATCCCCGGTTCCCGAGGTACCCGCCCCTGCCGGTGGCGGCGTGTCCGGGTTGGCGGCCGGTTTAAGCCGAAATCCCTTCGACGAACCGGCCGAGCGAGCGGGCGAAGGCCGCGGGCGCCTCGGCGTGCGGGAGCGCTCCGGCGGTCTCGAAGACCTCCAGCTCGGCGGTGTGCGGGAGACGGTGGAGCCAGCGGTCGGCGTCCTCCACCCGAGGGGCGGCGGACTTCCGGCCCCAGGCGATCCAGACCGGGACGCCCAGCTCCGGCAGCACGGTGGCCACGTCGTCCCCGAGGTCGCCGGACAGATAGGCGGCCAGAGCCTGCCGCGAACGGCCGACGTGGCTCCCGCGGTAATGGTGGTCGAGCAGCGCCGCGTCCACCCGCTCCGGCGCGGCGTAGACCTCCTTGCGCAGATGATGGGTGATGGACGAGCGGCTGGTCAGCAGGTCGAGGATCGTCTCGCGTACCACCGGCAGCCGGAGCAACCGGCCCAGGAAGGCGTCTCCACCCCCGCCCCCCCCTCCGACACCGCCGCCGTCGAGGCCCAGGGGCGAGACCAGCGCGAGCGCCCGGAGCAGCCCCGGCCTCTCGGCTGCGACCCGCACCGCGTAGGCCGCCGGCAGGCCTGACGCCGCCAGCACCGCCGGCTCTCCCACCACCCGGCCGAGGAAACCCTGGAGGGCTTCGACGTAGAACGACGGCCGCCAGGCTCCCCGGGGCGGCGCCGCCGAACGGCCCCAGCCCGGCAGGTCCAGGGCGTAGACCGGATGGCGCTCGGCCAGGATCTCCGCCGCGGCGCGCCACTCGCTGGAGTCGTGGCCGGGCCCGAAGGAGTGGAGGAGGACGATCGGCGGCCGGCCCGCCTGGCGCAGGCCGAGCTCCTGGAAGACGATCTCGCCGTGGCGGTCCGAGTAGCGGTGCGCGCGGCCCCAGCGCGGCGGCGACGGCGGCTCGGCCCGACGTCGGATCACCGCGCTCGCCAGCGTCGGCAGCCCGACTGCCGCGCCGGCCAGGAGAAGACCCTTCACCCAGGGAGCCACCCGGGGCCCCGGCTGTCCGTAAAGGCTCGTCGTGCTACCCCGCGTCCCGCGCATCGGCTCCTCCAGCGTCTGAAGCCCCGAGGATAGCACGCACGGTATAATGCTCCCGGCTGTCCATCGTCCCTGGGAGCGTGTGCCATGCCCGTCCTGCCCATTGTCCGGCTCGGTCACCCCGCGTTGCGGACCCCCGCGAAACCCGTGGAGCCCGGGAAAATCCGCGAGCCCGAGATCCAGCAGCTCATTGACGACATGGTCGAGACCATGCACGGCGCGCACGGCGTCGGGCTGGCCGCTCCCCAACTCGGCACGGGGCTCCAGATCTTCGTCTATGCCGCCGAAGGCCGCCCCGAGCGCCATCCGGACATCCCGCTCCACGTGGTGATCAACCCAATGATCACCCCCCATGCGCGCGAGCTGGTCTACGACTGGGAAGGCTGCCTGTCCATCCCGGACCTGCGCGGCATGGTGCCTCGCCACCTGAGCGTGCGCGTCCAGGGCCTGGACCGCGACGGCCGGCCGCTCGACTACGTGGCCAGCGATTTCGAGGCCCGCATCGTCCAGCACGAGTACGACCACCTGAACGGCATCATCTTCCTCGACCGCATGCGCGACCTCCGCACCCTGGGCTACACCGAGGAGTGGAACGAGCACATGGCCGGGCACGAGGGCTGGGATGCCGACGACACCGCGATCGGCTGAGCGGTGGCCCGCGAGCTGGTGATCCTGTGGGCGGGACGGCACCACCGCTCGGGATGGGAGGAGATCTGCTCCGCCTACCGGAAGAAAATCGCTCCCATGGCAACCGTCCGCGACGTGCCGGTCAAGGTCCGGGCGGCCTCGAACGATCCGCAGCGCCTGCGGATCGAGGGCCAGGCGCTCCTCGCCGCCCTGCCGCGGCCGTCCTGGCCCGTCGCGCTCGACAGCCGCGGCGAGATCGTCGATTCCACGCAACTGGCGGAGCGTCTCGGCCGTATCAAGGCCGGGTGGCCGCACCCGGTCGTGTTCGTCCTCGGCTCCGACCTGGGGCTCGATCTGGCGGTGCTCGACGAGGCGCGCTGGGTGTTGTCGCTCGGGCGTCTGACCCTGTCCCACGAGCTGGCACGGGCCGTGCTTTACGAACAGCTCTTCCGAACCCTCACCATCGAGGCCGGAATGAGCTATCATCGCGAGCCCCTGTAACTCTGTGCGTGTGTTTGACGAAGCGTTGAAAGGAGATCGCAAGCGTGGCCAAGACACAGAAGGCCAAGACTCCCGCCGCGGCTGAGGTCCCCCAGGACCAGGGCCAGTTCGAGGCCCTCCGGAACCGGCTTCTGGACCAGCGGCAGGAGATGTACGACCTCTACAACCAGGACGTCCGTGCCGGCCAGGAGTCCGCCGACGACGGCACCGAGGACATCGTGGACCGGGCGAACAACCACTACAACCGGGAGCTGATGTTCTCGCTGTCCGACTCCGAGCGGCAGCGCCTGCTGCAGATCGAGGACGCCCTCCGGCGGCTGGACGCGGGGAGCTACGGCCGCTGCGCCAACTGCGGCGGGCCGATCAACCCCCGCCGGCTCGAGGCGGTCCCCTGGACGCGCTTCTGCATCGACTGCCAGGAGCTCGTCGAGCGCGGCATGATCGAAGAAGCCTCCTGAGCGCTTGGAGCGCTTTCGGGAGAAGGACGGGTTGATTCGAGGGGACCGCCTGCGCGGGCGGCCCCCTCTTCTCGTATCTGGAGCCGGACGATGACGACCGCCGTCGACAGCTTCCTCTCCCGACTCGGACGCAGCGGACCCCAGGTCTGCGTGGTCCATGGCGATCTCGTGCTCGGCGAGCCGGCCGCCGTGCGCGCCGCCCAAGTCCTCGCCGAAGCCCACGGCCTGCCGAAGGACCGGGTGGAAATCTACCGCCATCCGTCGTCGCTGGCGCCGATCCTCCAGGACCTCCGGACCTACTCGCTGTTCGGCGGCGCCAAGGTTCTCCTGGCTCTGGACACCGCCGTGTTCGCGGACCGCAACGCGGCCGCCGGCCTGATCGACGACGCGGCCGAGGTCCTGCCGCTCGCCTCCCGCGATACGTTGGGACCGCGCGAGCGCCAGGCCGCCTCGCGGCTGGTCCAGGCCCTTCATCTCTTCGACGCCGCTCCTGACTCCGGGCCGCCGGAACGGGTGCTGGCCGCCCTGCCGGCCTGGGCCTTCGAAGGCGACCGCCGCGCCAAGGGCAGCCGCGCGCGCGGCAAGAAGCAGGTCGAGGAGCTGCGGACCAACCTGGCCGCCCTGCTCGACGCCGCGGTCCGCGAAGGCATCCAGGGCATCGGCCAGGGCGACCTCACCGAGCTGGCGGATGCGGTCCGAGGCGGTCTTCCGGACGGCCACGTCCTCATCCTGGCCGAGCGCTCGGTGGCGCCGGACCACCCGGTCGTCCGGCTGCTGGAGGAGCGCGGCGCCGTGCTGGGGGTGGGGAGCGTGGAGGCCGACCGCAGCGGTTTCCAGGGGTTGGAGCCGATCGCCGAGGAGCTCGAACGCCAGACCAGCGTGCCGATCGCTTCGGACGCGCTCGCCGAGCTGGCCCGGCGCACGCTGCGCAAGCAGGGGGAGGGGAGGGGGCGGGAGACCGCGATCGACGCCGACTCGACCTCTCGGCTGGCCGGCGAGTATCGCAAGCTCGCGAACCTCGCTCATGGAGCTGGAGAGGCCCGGATTACCCGCAAGCTCGTGGAGCACAACGTGGAGGACCGGGGGGAGGAGGACGTCTGGCAGCTCCTCGACGCCGTGGCCACCGGCCGGTCGGCCGAAGCCCTGGACCGGCTCCACCGTCTCCTGACCTCGGCCGATGACCCGATGGCCGCACGGCTCACCTTCTTCTCCCTGTTCTCGACCTTCTGCCGGCAGCTCACCGCGATCCGCGGCATGATGCGCGCCGCCCGGGTGCCGGCGGGAGAGCCCAACTTCGCCCGCTTCCGCGACCGTCTGGCTCCGGCGCTCCAGGGCGAGATGCCCGGCGGCGGCAAGAACCCGCTCGCCGGCCTCCACCCGTTCCGCCTCCACAAGGCCTACCTGGCCGCCTCGCGCCTGCCCGAGCCGCTGCTCGCCCGCCTGCCCGCCGACGTGCTCGACACCGAGCTCCAGCTCAAGGGAGAGAGCACCCAGCCCGAGGCCGCCCTGGCCGACCTGGTGGCGCGGGTGGCTAGCGCCGGCTCGGCCCGGCGCTAGCTACAGCTCCTCCTCGCCCGTTCCCTCCTCGCCGTGCCGGCCGCCACCCCGCCATTCGGGGTCGCGCCGGGCGAAGACGTCCAGGTGGCGGGGCACCTCCAGCAGGGTCCGCGTGATGTTCGGGTCGCAGACGTCGTTCTCGCACTCGTAGGTGTAGACGTTCCAGTCCTCCCGCCGGGCAAAGCCCGAGAGAGTCTGGTAGGTATTGCAATGTCCGCATTTGATGGATATGTTCCGGATGTCGATGGTGTCGCTCATGTCGGGTCCTTTCAAGGGCTTGCACGGAACGGCGCCCCCGAAGAGAGCATCATCCCACGGATGGTCCGCCTTTTGCACAATACAGCCGACGCCATGAGATGGATTCGACCCACCCCCCGGCCCCTGCTCTCCGGGCTTCTCCTGACTGCCATTCTGGCAGCCCCGGCGATGGCTCAGACCGAGCCCGCTCCTCCGGCGTTCGAGGAGGAAGTCTCGGTGGGCTACGTGCTGGTGCCGCTGGTCGTCCGGTCGGGCGCGGGCTACGCCGACCGCCTGGACCAGGACGACTTCCGGCTCCTCGTGGACGGCAGGCCGGTGAAGATCGACAGCTTCGAGCGGCGCTCGGACGCGCCGGCGAGCATCGTCTTCCTCCAGGACGTCTCCGGCAGCATGGAAGGGACGAGCCTGGAGGCGAGCCGCGAGGCGGTGCGCTTCTTCCTGGACAAATCCATGAAGGGCGACGAGTTCGCCATCGCGACCTTCGCCAGCGGGCAGCGCCAGGTGGACGTGCCGTTCACGTCCGACCTCGCGGTTCTGCGCGAGGCGGTGAGCTCCTGGAAGGGCTACGGCACGACCGCCCTCCACGACGCGGTGGCCTGGGTGCCGACGATCTCCAACGAGGGTCACAACCCGAAGCGGTTCGCTCTCCTGGTGACGGACGGCGTGGACAACGCGAGCCGCATCACGCCGGAGGAGGCGCGGGCCATCGTGCGCCAGGCGCAGCTCCCGGTCTACGTGGTCGGCCTCGGCTCGGGCAACCCGTACGAGCTCAGCGACAAGGGGGAGAAGATCTACCGCTACGCCGACGTGCTCAGCCTGCTGGCCGCGACGACCGGCGGGCGGTACTACGCCATCTCGAACATGGACGATTTGCAGAAAGCCCTGACCGCCATCCTGAACGACCTCCGGCACCAGTATGTGCTGGGGTTCCCGACCGGCGAAGGCAAGTCCAGCCAGAGGGACGTGAAGGTGGAAGTCAAGTCGGGCGACCGCACCGTGCTGTTCCGGCGCGGATACAAGGGGCCGCCGCCCGCTTCCAGCCAGGGATCCGGCGGCTGAATCCGTAGGACTACACCGCAGGGCCTCTCCGGAGGCTCCCAACGACTGCCAAGGAGGACTCACATGCGCAACAAGCTGTGGTTCGTGGCTCTGGCGCTGATCGTGGCCCTTTCCGCCACCGGATGCGCGACCAAGAAATACGTCCGCCAGGAGACGGGCACCGTGAATACCCGGGTCGACGACGTCCAGGGCCAGGTCGAGCAGGCGCAGACGCGCCTGGACACGCACGAGAAGCAGATCGGCGAGACCTCGAAGACCGCCCAGGAGGCGCTGCAGCGCGCCATGGAGGCGGGCAAGCTCGCCGAGGGCAAGCTGCTCTATGAGACCGTGCTCACCGACGAGAAGGTGAAGTTCGGCTTCGACACCTCGGACCTGTCGCCGGAAGCCAAGGCGGCGATCGACGAGTTCGCGAGCCAGCTCAAGTCCGAGAACCAGGGCGTCTACATCGAGATCCAGGGCCACACGGACAGCGTGGGCTCGGAGAAGTACAACGAGGAGCTCGGCCTGCTGCGGGCGGAGGCGGTGCGCCGCTACCTGAGCCAGCAGCACCAGTTCCCGCTCCACCGCATCAACGTCATCTCCTACGGGGAGACCGCGGCGGTGGCCGACAACAGCACGCGCGAAGGCCGGTCCCAGAACCGCCGCGTGGCGCTCGTCGTCCTCAAGTAAGAAGAGACCAGGGGGCGGCTACGCCGCCCCCGCCGCCTTCAGGATCTTCCTCATCGTCGGCGCGTCCGCGACGCCGGCCTCGAAGTAACTCACGTTCCCCTTCTTGTCGATCACCAGCAGCGTGGGAAGCTGGAGCACGCCGAGCCTCGTCGAGATCTTGTCCTCGGGGTCGAGCAGCACCGGGTACGGGAACGGCTTGTTCTTGAGGAAGGAGCGCACCGTCTTCTCGTCCTCGCCGACGTTTGCGGCCAGGAACTGGACTCCCTTGGCCTTGTACTCCTTGTGGAGCGGCTCCAGGACCCGCGCCTGCAGGTGGCAGGGCAGGCACCAGGTGGCCCAGAAGTCCACCACCACGACCTGGCCCTTGAAGTCCCGGGGGCCGAGCGTGCGGCCGTCCACCGTCTTCAGACGGAACTCGAGGTCCTTGCCCGACGGCCTGTCGGCGGCGTTGGCTCCGCAGGAGAGCAGCAGGATCGAAAGGGCGAGCATCGGCAGGGACGGACGGAGACGGGCTGGTGTCATGGGCGATCCTCCACCGCCGGGAACAAAAAGAGGGAGGCGCGGATTCCCGGCCTCCCCCGAAAACAGACACCCTCCTGGCGCGAGCGTGTCCGGCCGTACCTAGCTGCAACCGCTGGTCGAGCCGCAGTTCAGGCACTTGTAGCAACTGCCGTTGCGGACCATGATCGAGCCGCAGTCGTGGCAGCTCGGGGCGTCCTGCTGGTAGAGGAACGTGACCTTGGTCGTGGACTCGGCCACCACCTCGGCGACCGGCTCCAGGCGTCCGCCGCCCAGGAGCGGCACCGACGGCATCGAAGGGATCGGCTCGTCGCGCAGGATCACCCCCGCCGCCGCCTTCTGCTCCCGGTTCAGGAACTTCGAGGCCAGCCAGCGGAAGATGTAGTCGGTGATCGACTTGGCGATCGGGATCTCCGGGTTCTTGGTGAAGCCGGAGGGCTCGAACCGCGTGTGGCTGAACTTGTCCACCAGGGTGTGGAGCGGCACCCCATACTGGAGCGCGATCGAGATCGACGTGGCGAAGGAGTCCATCAGGCCGGAGATCGTCGAGCCCTCCTTGGCCATGACCAGGAAGATTTCGCCCGGCTGGCCGTCCTCGTACAGGCCGACGGTCAGGTAGCCCTCGTGCTCGTTGATCTTGAACTTGTGCGTGATCGCCTGGCGCTCGTCCGGGAGCTTGCGGCGCACCGCCCGGCGCTCCTGGATCGGCACCGTGGAGATGGCGGTCTGCGCGGTCTCGCTCTTCTTCGTGGACAGCGGCTGGCTGCGCTTGCAGTTGTCGCGGTAGATCGCCACCGCCTTGAGCCCCATCTCCCAGCCCTCGACGTAGGCCTGCAGGATCTCGTCCGGCGTCGACTCCTCCGGCATGTTGATCGTCTTGCTGATCGCGCCCGAGATGAACGGCTGCACAGCGGCGAGCATCTTGAGGTGGCCCTTGTAGTGGATCGAGCGCGAGCCCTTGGCCGGCTTGAACGCGCAGTCGAAGACCGCCAGGTGCTCCTCCTTGAGGAACGGCGCGCCCTCGATCGTGTCGTGCTCGTCGATGTGCTCGACGATCGCCCGGATCTCCTCCTTGTCATAGCCCAGGCGCTTGAGCGCGATCGGCACCGTGTTGTTGACGATCTTGATCATGCCGCCGCCGACCAGCTTCTTGTACTTGACGAGCGCGATGTCGGGCTCGACGCCGGTGGTGTCGCAGTCCATCATGAAGGCGATCGTGCCGGTCGGGGCGAGCACCGAGATCTGGCTGTTGCGCAGGCCGTGCTCGTCGCCGAGCTCGACCACCTCGTCCCAGGACTGGCGGGCGGCCTGGAGGATCTCGAGCGGCACGTGGGCCGGGTTGATCCGCTTGACCGCGTCGCGGTGCTTGCGCATGACGCGCATCATGGGCTCGCGGTTGACCTCGAAGTCCTGGAACGGGCCCATGGCCTCGGCTACCCGGCCGGACTGCGCGTAGGCCGCGCCGGACATGAGCGCCGTGATCGCCGCCGCGTAGTCGCGGCCGGCGTCGGCGTCATAGGGCACGCCGCGCGCCATGAGCAGGGCGCCCAGATTGGCATAGCCGATGCCGAGCGGCCGGAAGCGGTGCGAGTTCGCCTCGATCCGCGGCGTCGGGTAGCTCGCGTTGCCGACGATGATTTCCATGGCCGAGATCACCGCCTCGCAGGTATGCCGGAAGCTCGCCACGTCGAAGCCGGAGTCCGCATCGTAGAACCGCATCAGGTTGAGCGACGCCAGGTTGCAGGCCGTGTCGTCGAGGAACATGTACTCCGAGCACGGGTTGCTGGCGCGGATCCGGTCGGTGGCGGCGCAGGTGTGCCAGTCGTTGATCGTGGTGTCGTACTGCACCCCGGGGTCGCCGCACACCCAGGCGGCCTCGGCCATGGACTTCATGAGGTCGCGCGCCTTGTAGGTGCCCATGATCTTGCGCTCGCCGGTCTTCGGATCGCGGTCGACCCGGGCGCGGGTGTGCCAGTCGCGGTTGTCGATCACGGCCTGCATGAAGTCGTCGGTCACCCGCACCGAGTGGTTGGCGTTCTGGTAGGCCACCGAGTCGTAGGCCCCGCCGACCACGTTGAAGCTGCCGTCGTAGCCCGCGTCGATCAGGGCCCAGGCCTTCTTCTCCTCGATCTCCTTGCAGCGGATGAACTCCTCGACGTCCGGGTGGTCGACGTCGAGCATCACCATCTTGGCGGCGCGCCGGGTCTTGCCGCCGCTCTTGATGACGCCGGCGAAGGCGTCGAAGCCGCGCATGAAGGAGACCGGGCCCGAGGCCGTGCCGCCGCCCGCGAGCGGCTCGCGCGAGGAACGCAGCTTCGACAGGTTGCTCCCCGTGCCCGAGCCGTACTTGAACAGCATGCCCTCGGTCTTCGCCAGGGTGAGGATCGAGTCCATGGTGTCCTCGACCGAGTTGATGAAGCAGGCCGAGCCCTGCGGCTTGGGCTCGATGCCGACGTTGAACCAGACCGGCGAGTTGAAGCAGGCGTGCTGGTAGAGCAGGATGTGGGTCAGCTCGGCGTGGAAGGTGTCGGCGTCGTCGGCGGTGGCGAAGTAGCCGCCGTCCCGGCCCCACTCGGCGACCGTGTCGGCCACCCGGGAGATGAGCTGGCGCACGCTGCGCTCGCGCTCCGGCGTGCCGAGCTGGCCGCGGAAGTACTTGCTGACCACCACGTTGGTGGCGGTCTGGGACCAGAACCGCGGCATCTCGACGCCCTTCTGCTCGAAGACCCGCTCGCCCTTCTCGTTGCTGATGACCGCGTCCCGGAGATCCCACTCGACGGTGTCGAAGGGGCTCACCCCGGGCGTGGTATAGAAGCGTTGGAAGGTCAGCCCCTTCCTGGCGGTGCCCGGTCCTTTCGTCGGAGTGCCCTCGATCGAAGCCGACGACCTGACGCCCATGCCCTGCTCCTGTACCACCGGTTGGACCATCTCCGTCTCCTCCATGAGATTCATGCTGGGGGGTGCGTGCTCAATAACATTTGGAGCTTAGAACCACTAGATCTTGTGGGTCAAGCCCTGGAACGGCCCCACTTGTAGGTGGAAA
>JBEQUE010000133.1:0-57098 GCA_040349255.1 Acidobacteriota bacterium
GGTCGAGCTGCTCGATCCGCCGGCGGCGCGGGTCTACGGCGAGGTTCTGGCGAGCCCCGGCGGCTCGAAGGCCGCGGCGGCGCGGGCCGGCATCGCGCAGGTCCAGAAGATCCTGCCGGCGCAGGCGCGCTTCATGGCCGCGCTCGCTCCGGCGCTCCAGGCGACCGAGATCTATCGCGTCCAGAAGGCCTACAACGGCGTCGCCCTGGAGGTCGAGGCGAGCCAGCTCCCGCTGCTGCGCAAGGCCAAGGGCGTGCGCGCGGTGCACATCCTGGTGCCCGAGTACCCGACCAACTCGTCCAGCGTGCCGTTCCTGGGCCTGCCCAGCGTCTGGGGCAACACCCTGTCGCTGCCCCAGGGCTACACCGGCTCGGGGATCACCATCGGCGTCATCGACACCGGCGTCGACTACCAGCACTCCAACTTCGGCGGCACCGGCCTGCTCGCCGACTACCAGGCCAACGACCGGACCGCGGCGCCCGACGCCTGGTTCCCGACCGCCAAGGTGGTCGGCGGCACCGACTTCGCGGGCGACGCCTACACCGGCTCGAACTCGCCGGCGCCGGACCCGGACCCGATGGACTGCAACGGCCACGGCTCGCACGTCGCGGGCACGGCCGCGGGCTACGGCGTCAACGCGGACGGCACGACCTACACCGGGGTCTATGACGGCAGCGCGCCGTTCGGCACCTTCCGCATCGGACCCGGCACGGCCCCGCAGGCGAGCCTCTACGCGCTGCGCGTCTTCGGCTGCACCGGCTCGACCAACCTCACCATCCAGGCCATCGACTGGGCGACCGACCCCAACGGCGACAGCGACCTGTCCGACCACCTGGATGTGATCAACATGTCGCTCGGCTCCAACTTCGGCCGCGCCAGCAGCACCACGACGCAGGCCGCCGACAACGCCGCCGCCGCCGGCGTGATCGTGGTGTGCTCCGCCGGCAACGCGGGCGACACCTACTTCATCACCGGCAGCCCGGGCGCCGCCGGCCGGGCCATCGCCACGGCTGCCAGCGTCGACTCCGGCATCGGCGGCGCGGTCCTCCAGATCAACACGCCGCCCGCCATCGCGGGCAACTACGCGGCCTCCGCGGCCAACTCCTTCGTGCCGACGCCGGCGCCGGCGCCCACCGGCCAGACCGCGAACATCGTACAGGCGCTCGACGCGGCGAACGCTTCCGGGCCGCTCACCACGGACGGCTGCACCGCGCTCACCAACGCCGGCGCGGTAGCCGGCAACATCGCCCTGGTCGACCGCGGCACCTGCGGCTTCCAGATCAAGGCGTCCAATGCCCAGGCCGCCGGAGCCATCGGTGTCATCATCGCCAACAACGTTCCGGGCGACCCCAACCTGATCGCCATGGGCGGCACCGCGAGCAGCACGATCACGGTGCCGACGATCATGATCTCCCAGGCCGACCGCAACACGATCGTGGCGCAGCTCCCCAGCGTGAACGCCACGCTCGGCGCCGCGACCGCGGCCGACACCATCGCGAGCTTCTCCTCGCGCGGCCCGCGCCTCGCCTCCTCGCCCATCCGTCTCAAGCCCGACCTCGCGGCTCCGGGCCTGAACATCACCTCGACCCAGACCGGCGTCACCTGCACCGCGGGCGCCTGCCAGCGTCCGGACGCCAGCGGGTTCGTGCCTGACAACCAGAGCCTGGTGCTCTCCGGCACCTCGATGGCCAGCCCGCACATGGCCGGCATCATGGCCCTGCTGCTCCAGGAGCACCCCGACTGGACGGTGGAGGAGCTCAAGGCCCTGGCCATGAACGGCGCCCTGCACGACGTCACCCTCGGCGCCAACGGCTCCGGTCCGAAGTACGGCCTCAGCCGCATCGGCTCCGGCCGCGTCGACCCCTCGAACTCCGCCCAGTCCCCGGTCGTCGTCTTCAACTCGGACGAGCAGGGCCTGGTCAGCCTCGGCTTCGAGAGCACCGAGGTGGTGGGCACGGCGACCGAGGTCAAGACGCTCCGGCTGGTCAACACCGGCGCCACGTCGCAGACCTACGACCTCGCGATCGTCGTCCAGAACGACGCGCCGGGCATCGCGTTCTCGCTCCCCGGCGGCAGCAGCGTGGCCGTCCCGGCCGGCGACTCGGTCGAGATCGACGTCCAGATGGATGCCAATGCCGCGCTCATGGACCACGTGAAGGAGGCGAGCGTCGCCCCCGTCCAGGCGGCCGGCGGCGTGCTCGCCGGCCTGGGCAACCTCGCCCGCCACTGGCTGACGGAAGAGGGAGCCTACCTGGTGCTGAGCCAGGGAGGCGTGGACAAGATGCGGCTGCCGCTCTACCTGACCAGCCGGCCGGCTTCGACGATGTCCGCTCCGGTCGCCATCGTGACCGGCGGCGCGGGCACGGGCTCGACGACGATCCCCCTCACCGGCACCGACGTCTGCACCGGCACGCTGGGCGCCGGTCCGGTCTGCACCGGCACGTTCCCCACCGACGAGGTGTCCCTGGTCACCCCCTTCGAGCTTCAGGTGGTGAGCCCGCAGGACCAGTCGGTGGCGCCGCCCTACGCCGACATCCAGTACGCCGGCGTGTCCTACTCCTCGGGCACCAACCTCGTGATGTTCGGCGTCTCGACCTTCGGCGAATGGTCGACCCCGACCGACGTCACCTTCAACATCTACATCGACGCCAACGAGGACGGGACCTGGGACCGCATCCTGTTCAACAGCAACCCCGGCAGCATGCTGCCGTACCTGTTCGGGCAGACCGCCTCCGGCCAGGACAGCTTCATCACCTCGGCCTTCAACCTCGCGACGAACGGCGTCAGCACCATCACCTTCGTCAACCGTTCGAGCGCCGCTGCGATCGACTCGGCCCTGTTCAACAACAACGTGATGTTCCTGCCCTCCACACCGGCTCTGCTCGGGCTCGGCGCCGGCGACACCACCTTCCGCTGGAAGGTCGTCACCTGCCCGGGCTTCCTGCTCCTCTGCCAGCAGTTCGACGGCTTCCAGTATGACGAGGCGGTGGGACCCTTCTTCTGGAACTACAACGCGCAGGGCCTCAACTACTCGGGCACCAGCCTGGCCCAGGACCTCAACGGCGCCACGATCCCGGTGACCTGGAACACGGCGAACATGACGACCAACGGGTCGCTGGGCGGCCTGCTGCTCCACCACCACAACGCGGCCGGCCAGCGCGCCGAGGTCGTTCTCCTCGACACCGCCCAGAGCGCCGACCTCTCGCTCACCAAGTCCGTGGCGCCGACCAACCCGACGCTCGGCCAGAACGTGACCTTCACCGTCACCGTCACCAACAACGGCCCGAACGCGGCCACCGCCATCCAGGTGACCGACCTGCTGCCGGCCGGCCTGACCTACGTCTCCGACGACGGCGGCGGCGCCTACGACCCGAACCTCGGCCCGTGGACCATCCCGTCCCTCGCGGTCGCCGCCAGCGCCACGCTGCACATCACGGCCACGGTGGACACCACGGAAGAGGTCTGCAACCTGGCCCAGGTCACGGCGGTCACGCCGCTCGACACCAACCCCGCCAACGATCAGGCCACGGTCTGCGTCATGGCGCCGCGCTCGGCCGACCTGGCGCTCGCCATGAGCGTCAGCAGCCCGACGGTGCTCGTGGGCGGCTCGGTCACCTACACCCTCACGGCGACCAACAACGGCGACGACCCGGCCTACGCGGTCGACGTCCAGGAAGCCTTCCCGGCCTTCCCGCTGCTCAACCCGACCAGCTTCACGGCCTCCCAGGGCACCTACAACCCGTCCACCGGGCTGTGGAACCTGGCCAGCCTCGCTCCGGGTAACTCGGCGACGCTCGCCATCACGGTGACGGCGCCGAACACCGCCGGCCCCCTGACCAACCAGGGCACCGCCGGAGCCGGCACCAGCGATCCGAACAGCGCCAACAACACGGCGAGCGCCACCACCACGGTCCTCTCTCCGGCCACGGTCAGCGCGACGAAGTCGGTGACGGGTCCGTTCAACGAGGGCAACACCGTGACCTACACGGTGGTGATCTCGAACAGCTCGGCGTACGACCAGCAGGACAACCCCGGCAACGAGATGACGGACGTGCTGCCGTCGAGCCTGACGCTGGTGGACGCCAGCGCGACGAGCGGCACGGCCACGGCGACGGTCGCCACCAACACCGTGACCTGGAACGGCGTGGTGCCGGCCAACGGCTCGGTGACTGTGACGATCCACGCCACGATCAACGCCGGGACCTCCAACACGACGATCTCCAACACGGCGACGCTCAGCTCCGACGTGGACGGCAACGGCGTCAACGAAGGCAGCTCGACGACCAACTCCTCGAGCTTCGTGGTCGCGTCGCCCGCCACGGTGGGCAGCACCAAGACCGTGTCGGGCACCTTCACGGAAGGCAACGTGGTCACCTACACGATCATCCTGAACAACTCGAGCGCCTTCGCGCAGAACGACAACCCGGGCAACGAGTTCGACGACGTGCTGCCCGCGAGCCTCACGCTGATCGACGCGACGGCCACGAGCGGCACCCCCGTCGCGACCGTGGCGACGAACACGGTGACCTGGAACGGCCCGATCCCGGCCGGTGGCTCGGTCACCATCACCATCCACGCCGCGATCAACGCCGGCACGGCCGGATCGACGATCTCGAACCAGGGCACCATCCACTTCGACGGCGACGGCAACGGCACGAACGAGTCGACGGCCGTCACCGACGACCCGGGCCAGGTGGGAGCGACGGATCCGACGACCTTCGTGGTGCTGTCGGCCATCGACATCCCGACGCTCGACCAGGTCGGCCTGACGCTGATGCTTCTGCTGATGGCGGCCTCGGCGTTCTACTTCCTGCGCCGCCGCACGGTGTAGGACGACACAACCCTAACGATCGAACGGCGAGGTCTCTTCGGAGGCCTCGCCGTTTTGTTTCAGGGCTTCGAGATCGCGGCGGGCGGACTGGGTGCGGGGGTGATGGGGGCCGAGGACCTGCTCGAAGATGTCGTAGGCCTGATGGAGTAGGGGCTCGGCCTCGGAGCGCTGGCCGAGACTGTTCAGGATTCCGCCCAGAATCTGCATGGTTCTTGCGGTCTTGGGGTGAGCCATGCCGCGAACCCTCCGGCTGATTTCCAGGGAACGCCGGAGCAGGGGCTCGGCCTCGGCATTCCGGCCCATGGATTGGAGAAGGAAGGCCAGGTTGTGCAGATCGCGGCAAATGTCGGGATGATCGTCCCGGTAGGCTTCCTGATCGATCGCGAGGGCCCGCCGTAGCATGTCTTCCCCTTGGGTTGGACGGCCCGTCTCACCGAGCAGGAGACCCAGTTGATTCAAGGTCCTGGCAACTCGAGGGTCCCGGTCGCCGAAGGAGGCGCGATTGATCCTCAGGGCTTCGTGCATCAGAGGCTCGGCTTCCTGGAGCCGGCCCGTGGTATGGAGCAGACCCGCGAGGTTTGTGTAGTCCGCGGCGAGCTCTATATGGTCTGGCCCGAACAGCTTGATGTCGAGTTCCAGCACATCGCGCATCAGGGGCTCGGCTTCCGAATAGAGACCCTTGGCGTAGAGCAGCATGCCCAGGGCTGTCATGAGCTGCGGAGGTGGGATCTTCTCCAGCCAGTCATGCCGTGTGACCCGGGCCAGGACCTCTGCGGCGTGGGGCCGCAGCAAGTCCCAGATTCCCCAGGTATTCGAGTCGTCGGGCTGCAGCGGTGCGTACCCGAGAATGAGCTCGACAGCCCCGTCGAACGAGGTCTCCTGCTCTTCGCTCGGGATTCCCTGGCGGACGACCTCCTGCATCAGGCGATGCACCCGGAGGAACGATCCCTGCCGCGAGACGAGCGACAGCGCGGCAAGCTGGCCCAGATCTTCGCGAATGGGTCGGTTCGATCCCGCGGCCTCGCGAATGATCGTCTCTCCGGTTTCGATCATAGCCACCGGGATTGGATCCGGAGCCATGTAGGAGAGCAGGCGCAGAAGTGTCCGTGCGGTCGGCGCAAGCTGGTGAAAGGAGCTCTGCCAGGTCACCGCCAGGGAGGCCGGATACTGCATTACGACTTCGTCATACCAACTCAGGGCGCTGTCGCACTCCTTCTCCCAGATCTCCAGATATTCGGAGACCGAAATCTGGGTGTGCGAGATGTAGGCTGCCGCCTGCTCCAGGGCGAGAGGCAGACCGTCCAGCATCTCCGCGAGCCGAAGGGCCTGAGGGACATCGTCCGGCTCCCGCCGTCGGTCCCGGACCGTGCGCTTGAGAAGGAAATCCGTGGCCGCGGGAAGAGGGATCACGTCGACCGGTTGCCGGTGGACTCCGGGCGGCCAGTCGCGCCGCCGCGAGGTGATGAGGACCCGTCCTCCGCTCAAGGCGGGCAGGAGCCGCGTGGCCGCGAGCAGGGCCTCTTTCGTGTCGACGTTGTCCAGAATCAGGAGCCAGTCGGAGTGAGCCCGCAGCCAGCGCAACACGGCGGCCAGGACCTCGCTCTCGGCCGGGTCGTCCCTCTCCGGCAGATCGAGGAGGTCGGCGCGGGCGAGCCCCGCCAGGCCGCTGTGCAATCCGTCAGGCGAGTCGGCGAGCACGAACAGCACTGCCTCGTAGCGCGCTCCGTTGCGCCAGGCATGCTCCACCGCCAATCGAGTCTTGCCGATCCCGCCGAGCCCATGAAGCACGTGGCTGCGCTCGTCCATTGCGCGCTCCAGGGACTGGAGCTCTTCGTCTCGTCCCTTGAGCAGATCGCCCAGCGGAGGAAACGGCAGGTTGTGAAGAAAAGGAGATCCCTTCTGTCGGAAGATGGGCTCTGTCGTGATCGTCGGCGCCTGCAACTCCAGGGTGAGGTCTGTGACGCTGGCCATGGCGGCCAGGAGATCGGCCTGCATCTCCTCGGCGCTCTGGTATCGCTCTCTGGGTGATCGTGTCAGGGCCCGCGCCACGATCCGGCAAAGCTCCGGGCTCACTCCCTCCAGCGGTGCCGGAGACTTTTTGAGCAGCGCCACGACCATCTCCGGCAGGGTCCTCGCCTGGAACGGAAGCCGGCCGGCGATCGACTCGTAAAGCACCACGCCCAGCGACCAGAGATCGGACTCCGGCCCAGGCTCGCCCCCGAAGAGGTGCTCGGGCGCCGTGTAGCTCAGCGTGCCGACCGCCACGCCTTCCCGCGTGATGGACGTATGGTCGTCGAGCCGAGCCACCCCGAAGTCGATGATCTTGACCACTCCGTCGCAGAGCAGGAGGTTGGCGGGCTTGATGTCTCGGTGGACGATCCCCCGGGCGTGCGCGGCGGCGAGGCCGTCGGCGATCTGGAGCGCGATCTGCACAGCCTCCCGCGGCGGCAGGGGACCGCGGCGCAGGCGCTCCCGGAGTGTCTCGCCCGGGCAGAGCGCCATGGCGAGGAAGATGCGGCCGTCCTCTTCCTCCCCGATCTCGTACAGGGTGCAGACGTTGGGATGGTCGAGCGCCGCGACCGCCTGCGCCTCGCGCAGGAAACGGACCCGCGCCTCCTGGCTGTCCTGGCGGGTGGGCGCCATGAACTTCAGCGCCACGAGGCGTCCGAGCCTCAGGTCCCGGGCCTTGTAGACCACGCCCATCCCGCCGCCGCCCAGGCGCTCCAGAATCTCAAAGTGGCCGACGCTGGCGCCCGCCTCGGGTAGTCCCACGCACTGCGCTCCTGTTCCTCCCAATCGCGGATACACGACTTCAGATCATTCGAACAGACTACCAGGAACCATTGCAGAGGTAAACTGCGCTCTCGTATACTAAGTGTTGATGAATTACCCGCAATGGCAGCCCGCGGAAGAGCCGGCGGTTCTCTCGGCTGGAGCCGAGGCGTTCGCTCTCGACTATGCGCCCACCTTGCACCGGATCCTGGCTCGGCTGCTGGACGTGCTGGTTCATCTGGTGAGCGGCTTTTTCGCGCTCATCTGGATCGGCGTCTTCGCGGCGCTCTTCTTCCGCGGTGTTTCCAACGCCTTCCTGGCAACGCTCGGAAGCAACAAACTGGTTGCCATCGTCTTCGGTCTGCTGGGCATGACGGCCTACCACACCTGCATGGAAGGTCTTCATGGCAGCACGATCGGCAAGCGGCTGCTCGGGCTCCAGGTGCTGAAGGATGACGGGGAATCCTGCTCTCTGGCCCAGGCCGCAAAACGGTCTCTGGCCATTCTGTGGGACGGGCTCTTCTTCGGGCTGATCGGAATCGTGGCCATGAACGGATGCCCGCAGCGGCAGCGGAACGGAGACGACTGGGCCGGGACCGTCGTGGTGCGCCGGGCGAGCGTCCCGCCTGCGGCTCAGCGCTCAGGGAAGGAGCTGTTCGCCGCGCTCCTGCTGGCGATCGTGGCCGACATGCTGTTCCTGTCCATGGGGCACCTCACCACCTACGCCCTGGGCTGAGGCTCCGGAAGATCCAGGCGCTCCAGTGCCGCAGCGTGCGGCGGCCCGGCTCGGCCTGCCAGCCGGTCCGCGCGAGCCGATCGGACAACCGCCGCCGGAACGATGCGTGCGTGATGGCGACGATCAGGGATTGCTGTCCGGCGAGCTCTTCCAGCCAGGCGGCTGCATCGTGGATCCGTGCGACCTCTGCCGCGGAGGGGTACTGCCGTCGGAGAGCCAGGGCCAGGTTGCGCCCGCCGACCGCGAACGCCCAACCCAGGAGTGGAAGGCGAAGCCCGCCGAGGTCGGGACCTTCGAGGTCGAGCTCGCGGAGCAGGGGAGAGACGACGACCTCGCGCCCGGGCGCCAGCATTCGCGCCGAGGCGACGGCGCGCGCCGCGTCGCTGGAGAGCACGAGATCGGCCCGCCCGGCCAGCTCCGCGAGTTGCGCGGGCGCGCTCTCCTCCGCATGGATCCCGGCGGCCTCGTAGGCCTCGCGCCACGCCCGGAAGCCGGCGGCGTCGATCCAGCCGGCATGGACGTGCGAGGAACGGGCATGACGGACCAGGGCGACGCGAGCGGGTTCCTTCACATCGGAGAGCGTACTCCAGGCATGAACAGCCCGGCATGGGAAGCCCGCTCGCGCCGCGCCCCGGTTTCAGTGGCCTGCCGCCATGACTCCCGCGGCGTAGGCGTCGACGTGGCCGGCTCCGGCTGAGGGAGGGCAGGGGAGCGGCCGGCGGCGGCCTGTTTTTTGATGCGAAACATCCCTGCTCTGACGCGAAACGGGGTATATTTGCGTCGAAAACACTGTTTGTCGCGGCAGATCACGGCCGTTTCGCAGCGAAAATCCCGTGAGTCGCGTCAGATGACAGGTTTGTCGCGACGAAAATCCCGGACTCGGCGCGTGCGCTGGGTCGAGTCGCAACGGAAACCTCCTGAGTCGCAACGGAAACATCGTGAGTCGTTGCGACTCGGGGCCTTTTCGTTGCGACAATTCACGGGGCGGCGCCCGCCCGTCGAATTGTTGCGACAAAATGGGCTGGGGCCGGGGGTTGCCACAGGCGTACACTGTCTCCATGGCCAGGATCTCTGTACGTCTTGCCGTGCTCGCGCTGATGCTCGCGCTGACCGTCCCGCCGGGCCGGGCCGCGGAGCTGCGGGACGTCGTCGGCGCGACCCATGCCGCCGGGAAGTACTCGTTCAGCGAAGAGGACTTCCTCAACGAGGGCGCCGACCGGCTGCTGGAGCTGGGCACCCGGGTCATCAAGATCTGGTTCCAGCTCGACGCGGCGCGCCCGTATCCGTTTCACTCGGAGTGGGGGACGCCGCCCACCGACCTCGCGGGGCTGGCCCGGAAGCCCTACTACCGCGAGCTCTTCGCCAAGCCGTTCACGACCTTCATCCTGGTCGTGCCGCACGCGGTCCCGTTCACCGACGGCGTGACGCCCGAGGAGGCCGAGACCGAGCGCGAGCGCATCTACAAGCTGGCCCGCTACCTTCTGGAGCAGTACGCCGGGAGCGGCAAGACGTTCATCATCCAGAACTGGGAAGGCGACCACCTGTTCCGCCAGGGCCTCGACGGCGCCGAGCCCGATCCGGTCCGGATCCAGGGCATGCGGGACTGGTGGAACGCCCGACAGGACGGCGTCGACCAGGCGCGCCGCGAGGTCGGCATGCGGGGCGTCGTGGTCGCCCACGCGGCCGAGGTCAACCACCTCGCCGATTCCATGGACGGCAAGGTCACGGCCACGAACGCGGTGGTCCCCTTCACCCACGCCGACCTCTACTCCTATTCGAGCTGGGACCTCCGCTTCGACCGCCGGCGTCTCGTCGACGCCCTGGAGTACCTGAAGGCCATGGCGCCCGACAGCGAGCTCTACGGCGAGGACAACATCTACCTCGGCGAGTTCGGCGCGGTGAGGGACCAGGTGGGGCCGGGCGTGAAACTGGGCGACCTCATCCAGGGGCTCACGGACGCGGCGGTCGGCTGGGGCGTGCGCTACGCCGTGTTCTGGCAGCTCTACTGCAACGAGGCGGTCCATCCCTACGAGGGCCGCCCCCGGGCCTCGGACCTGCGCGGCTTCTGGCTCGTCCGGCCCGACGGGGTGCTCGCGGCGAGCTGGCGCGACCTGAAGCGCCGCATGATCCAGTCCCGCCGCATGACCCGGCTGCGCATCGCCACCGGCCAGCTCTTCGGCACCGGCGACGGAGACGCCGCGGTGATCGCCGACCGCTGGCGGCCCCTGCCATCGACCCGGTTTGCTCTCATCGATCTCAACGGCGAGCCGCTGCGCAGCGGCGATCCGGTCGCGATCCAGGCCCGCGACGGTTTCTATCTCGACGTCCGGGAGGAGGGCGGCGTCTTCGCAAGCGCCGACGACACGGGCAAGACCGGGGTTTTCCGGATCTGGAAGGCCGGCAGTGCCGGGAACAATACAGGCACGATCCGCCGCGACGACGATGTCGCTCTCCAGGCGCCGTCCGGCCGGTATCTGACCGCCGAGCCCGGCTCCGGCAGGATCACGGCCACCGGCTCGATGATCGGGCCCGCCGAGACGTTCCGCCTTCTCCTGATCCCGGAATAGACTCGGACCATGCCGGAGCGGATCCTTTCCGTGGTGACCTCCAAACGGATCGCCGTAGGAGCGTTGGTCCTCTTCCTGCTGGCGCTCGGCGCCACGGCGCCCTACTGGCTGCTGCCGCTCATCGAGTTCGCCGGCTCCCATTCGAGCCATCTCGAAGGCATGGCCGCGCTCGTCCAGATCGTCCTCTGGGGCGGCGCGGGCGTGCTGGCGCTGATCCAGGTCTGGGGGCTGCGCCGCCGGACCGCGGGCCAGTCGGACGTCCTCGTGCTCCACCCCGGCTCCGAGCGGATGAGCCCGGACGAGCTCTGGCGGCTGATCGGCGACCGGCACCCGGCGCCGGACGTGGCCCGCGTCACCGAGCGCTACCTGGAGCATCTGGTCGATCGCTATCGCTTTCTCGACTTCCGCGGCATGGGCGTGTCGGACCGGGCGCCGCTCCGGCTGCCGCTGCTCGACATGTACGTGCCTCTCAAAGCCCGGATCGACACGCCGGAGGGGGAGACCTGGGAGCGGGTCCACGTGGCCGGGCGCGCGCCGTGCGACGAGGAGCGGGTGGCGCTGCGCCGCCTGAGCGAGCCCCGGCCCGTGCTCGATCTGCTCAAGCACAACGACGGCCTCGTCCTGCTGGGCGATCCGGGCGCGGGCAAGACGACGTTCGTCAAGTTCGCGGCCCTGGCGCTCGCGACCGGCCAGGGCGACGCGCTCGGCCTGGGCGCTCGCCTGCCGGTGCTCCTGCCGGTCTCGGCCTACGCCGCCGCGCTCGCCGCGGGCGACATCTCGCTCATCCCGTTCATCGCCCGGTACTACCACGACCGCGGCGTGGAGCTGCCGCTCGAGGGCATGCTGGAGGAGGCGTTCGGCAAGGGCGGCGTCCTGCTGTTCCTGGACGGCCTCGACGAGGTGCGGGAGCTGGAGCGGCGGCATCTCGTGGTGGAACGGGTGCGCGACTTCTACTCCTTCCATCGCAGGGCCGGCAACAAGTTCGTCCTGACCAGCCGGATCGTCGGCTACCGCGAGGTGCGGCCGGCCGCGGAGGGGCTCGCCGAGTGCACGCTGGTCGATTTCGACGACGCCGAGATCGAGTCCTTCGTGGGCCGTTGGACCGCGGCGGTGGAGAAGGCCGCGGCGGGCGAGACGCAGGTGGCCGCCCTGGAGGCGCAGCGGGAGAAGGACGAGCTGCTGGCCGCCGTCCGGCGCAACCCCGGGGTGCGGTCGCTGGCCTCGAACCCGCTGCTGCTCACCATCCTCGCGCTCATGAAGCGGCAGGGCGTGTCCCTGCCCGAGCGCCGGGTCCATCTCTATGAGACCTACGTCGAGACCCTCCTCAAGCACTGGAACCTGGCGCGCAGCCTCGGCGGCCGGTCCGGTCGCGACCTGGATCTCGTGGAGACGATGAAGATCCTGCCGCCGCTCGCCCTCTGGATGCACCGCGCGTCGCCCGGCGTCGGCCTGGTGCGCGAGGGCGACCTCCTGCGCGAGCTGGAGCGGATCTACCAGGAGCGCCGCCACGAGGATCCGGCCTCCGCGGCCCGCCACTTCCTGGAGGATGTGCGGGAGCACACGGCGCTGCTCCTCGACCGCGGCGGCCGGCAGTACGGGTTCATCCATCTCACGTTCCAGGAGTACCTGGCGGCCGTGGCCCTGGCGCAGAAGGGCCAGCAGGGGATCGAGCCGATCGTCGAGGCGCTGGCGGAGCACGTCGGCCAGGCGCCCTGGCACGAGGTGACGCTCCTGACGATCGGCTACCTGGGAGTGGTCCAGCAGCGCGACGAGGCGGCGAGCGCGGTGCTGGAAGAGCTGATCCGCCGCGCTCCGGGACCCGCGGGCGAGGCCGTGGTGCTCGCCGGCCAGGCGGCGGCCGACGCGGGCGCGGGCGGCGTGACCCGCCCCTGCCGGCGAAAGGTGGTCGAAGAGCTGCTCCGGGTGCTGGGAGACGACCGGGTCGAGGCCCCGCGTCGCGCCGCGGCCGGCCAGGCCCTGGCCTCGATCGGCGACCCCCGTCCCGAGGCGGTGACGGTCGACGGCATGCATCTCTGCCTGGTGCCGGCCGGCCCGTTCCTCCTGGGAAGCGACGACGCCGACGACATTGCCCAGGACTGCGAGAAGCCGCTCCATCGGTACGACATCGGCTACGACTATCGGATCGGGCGTTTCCCGGTGACCGTGGCCCAACTGCGTGAGCACAACCCGGAGCTGGCCGCGTCGCAGGCCGCCAACCAGCCGGCCGGGATGGTCACCTGGCACGAGGCGCGGGCGTTCTGCGACTGGCTGGCGGAGCGCTGGCGCAAGGCGGGCCTCCTGGAGCCCGGCTGGACCGTGCGCCTCCCTTCGGAGGCCGAGTGGCAGAAGGCGGCCCGCGGCGGCCTCGAGGTGCCGGCCGCGCCGGTGACCGGTCCGGCGTCGGACCGTCCCGCGGTCCCCGTCCTGGAGGACAACCGGCTGCCGGCGCGGCTCTTTCCGTGGGGCAACCCGATGGACCCGAACCGGGCGAACCAGCGCGAGACGGGCATCGGGGAGACCAGCGCGGTCGGCTGCTTCCCGTCCGGCGCGAGCCCGTACGGCTGCGAGGAGATGGGCGGCAACGTCTGGGAGTGGACTCGGAGCCTGTTCGCCGGCTATCCCTATCCGTCGAAGCCCGAGGAGCGGTCCCGCCGCGAGGACCCGGCGAGCCCCGGCGCCCGCGTCCTGCTCGGCGGCTCGTATCTCGGGACCCCGACCGAGAACCGCTGCGCCGCCCGGCTCGGCGAGTTCCCGACGCTGCGCGACAAGCTGATCGGGTTCCGCGTGGTGGTGGCGCCGGAATAGAGCTGGCTCGCCGCTGGCCTCGCTGATGATAGGCTCGCAAAGCCCCGGTTTTCTCCTCTTCACGACCCGTGTCTGAACGGATATGAGCCGAGCCATGCGCCATGCCCTGTCTGCCTTCGCCCTGGTCCTGATGGTCTTCGCGGTACCATCGAGCGGAAAGGAGCCTCCCGCCGTGACTCCCGCCGGAAACCAGGCGGCCTGGAAGGAGATCGACCGGCTCATCGCGGAGCAGAAGCTTCAGGAGGCCACGGCCCGCCTCGACGAGCTGCTGCCGGAGCTGCGCAAGGCCGGCGACGAGGCCTGGCTGCTCGGCGTCGTCCGCGGCACCCAGCTCCGCGCGGCGTCGGCCGAGCCCGAGGAGGCCGTCCGCTTCCTGCAGTCCCAACCTCGGCCCGAAGGGCGGCGCGAGCGCGCCGTGCTGTCGCTTTTCCAAGCCGAGGCGCTCAAGAACTACTACGACAACTACCGCTGGGACATCTGGGAACGCGAGGCGATCCAGTCGAAGAACACGGCGGACCCCGCGCAAATCGACAAGTGGACCGCCGGCCAGGTCTTCGAGGCCGCCTCCCAGGCCTATCTCGACGCCTGGCAGGAGCGCGAGATCCTCGGCGCCATCCCGGTGACCGGGCTCGCCGACTTCCTCAAGCCGAACAACTATCCGACGGAGGTCCGCGGCACCCTCCGCGACACGCTCACCTATCTCTGGGTCCAGCTCCTGGCGGACACCGGCTACTGGTCTCCCCGCCAGTCCAACGCCACCGCGCACTTCGACCTCGCCGCCCTGTTCCGCGGCGACGGGGAAGCGCGATCGGAGCAAGCGGAGCAGCTCGGAGACGCCGCGGTCCACCCTCTCCTCCGGGCCCTGGCCGTCCTCTCCGACCTGGAGCGCTGGCACCGGTCCCGGGGCAACCTCGACGGCGCCCTGGAGGCCCGGCTGGAGCGGGTCCGGCGCCTCCGGGAGCACGCCCTGGCTCCGGACCTGGAGGCGCTCGCCGGGGAGTTGGAGGCCATTCTTCCCGAGTATCGGAAGATCCCGTGGTGGTCCATGGGCATGGCCGAGCTCGCCGATCTCCGCCGGAGCCGGGGCGACCTGGTCAAGGCCGCCGAGGCCGCGAAGGCCGGCGCCGCGGCGTATCCCAAAAGCCCGGGCGCCAAGGCGTGCCTCGCCATCGAGAACGACATCGAGGCTCCCAGCTACCAGATGGCCGTCACGGCCAGCGACGGCCTGGCGCGGCGCTCGATCAAGGTCGTGCACAAGAACCTCCGGACCCTCTGGTTCCGCGCCTATCCGCTCGATCTCGAGGAGCGCCTGCGCCGGAACGGAGAGCTCTTCCCGAACCGGACCGACGACATCCTGAAGATCGGCAAGCCCGACTTCACCTGGAAGGCCGCGCTGCCCGCCACGCCCGACTACCGGGAGCACACCACCTATCTCGTGCCGCCCATCGGCCGTCCCGGGGCCTGGTTCCTGGTGGCGTCGGCCCGGCAGGACTTCGCCGAGAGGGAGAACCAGATCACCGGCACGCCGTTTTTCCTGAGCGGCATGGTCGTCCTGACCCGCAGCCCGCGCGGCGGAAACGGTCTGGAGGTGACCGCGCTCTCCGGCGAGCGCGGCGAGCCTCTCCCGGGCGCGACGGTCAGTCTCTACAAGATCGAGGGCTGGGAGCGCCGCACCCGGCAGCAGACCGGGACCACCGACGGACAGGGCCGGGTCCGCTTCGGCCTCCAGGACTCCCAGGGTTACGCCCTGGTGGCGCGCAAGGGCGCCGACCTCGGTTTCGTCCTGAGCTACTTCCAGGAGGAGCCCGAGCCGGACGAGGCGGTCCGCTCGCTGGTCTTCACCGACCGGAGCATCTACCGGCCCAACCAGAAGGTGCTCTGGAAGGTCCTCGCCTACGAGAACCGGAGCGAGGGCCGGCTGCAGATCGCCGACACCTCGCTCACGGTCACCCTGGTCGATCCCAACAACCAGACGGTCGAATCGCGCTCGGTCAGCACGAACGAGTTCGGCACCGCCTCGGGCGAGTTCACGGTCCCGCCCGGCCGGCCGCTGGGCAACTGGCGGGTCGAGACCTCGCGCCGCGGCACGGCCTCGATCCGGGTCGAGGAGTACAAGAGGCCCACCTTCGAGGTCACCCTCAAAGACCCGGCCGAGCCGCTCCGCCTCGGCCGTCCGGCCACCTTCACGGGCGAGGGCCGCTACTACTTCGGCCTGCCCGTCACCCACGGCGAGGTGAGCTGGCGGGTCGTCCGCCAGCCGATCTTCCTCTGGGACTGGTACGGCAGCCGGTCGGAGGAAGAGACCGTCGCCACCGGCACCGCCTCGCCGGACGCCGACGGCCGGTTCACGATCGGGTTCACGCCCGACCCGGGAAGCCCCAAGGGGCGCGACGGCGTGACCTATCGCTACAAGGTCACCGCCGACCTGACCGACGAAGGGGGCGAGACCCGCTCGGCGGACCGCTCCTTCCGGCTGGGCTGGGTCTCGATCGAGGCCGAGATCGAGCCGGAGAGCGAGCTTCTCCTGGCCGGCAAGCCGGGCGCCGTGACGATCGAGCGCCGAGACCTCGACGGCATCGGCCGCGCCGGCACGGGCAAGTGGACGCTCGTCTCCCTGCGCCAACCTGCCGAGACGCCGCTCCCCGCCGACCTGCCCCTGCCGGAGACGCCGGCACCGGGAGAGGACCCCGGCTTCCACACCGAGGGCGACCGGCTCCGTTCGCGCGCGAACCCCGGCTACGACCCTCGCGCCGCGCTCGCGCTCTGGGAGGACGGTCCCGAAGTCGCCGCGGGAACGGTGAGCCACGGCCAGGACGGCCAGGCCGAGCTGAAGCTGCCCGCTCTCGCAGCCGGCGCGTACCGGCTGCGCTACGAGACCTCCGATCCTTCGGGTGAGACCTTCTCGACCTTCCACGACCTGATCGTGGGTGGAGAGGAGACCCGCCTCTCGCTGCCGGCGGTCCTCCTGGTGGACGACGCCGAAGCCCGGCCCGGCGGCCGGATCCGGGTCCTGGCGCACTCCGGGTTCGCGGACCAGCTCGTCCGGCTGGAGACCTGGCGCGGCAGCCGGCTGATCCGCGAGACCCTGCTGCGGATGGGCCGCGACTCCGACCTCATCGACCTTCCGGTCGGCAAGGAGGACCGCGGCGGGTTCAGCCTGAAGCTGGTCACCCTGCGCGACTTCCAGCTCGTCACGCTGCAGGCGAACGTCTGGATCCCCTGGGACGACCGGCGCCTGGAGGTCGAGACCGCCACCTTCCGCGACCTCATCCGGCCGGGCGGCCGCGAGACGTGGACGGTGAAGGTCCGGCCGGCCGAGGGTGGCGAAGCGGCCGCCCCGGCAGTCGCCGAGCTGCTGGCCTCCATGTACGACCGCAGCCTCGACCTCTTCGCGCCCCATCATCCCGCGGACCCTCTCGCGCTCTATCCGAACCTCATGGGCACGCCCACGTTCCCGACGAGCCTCGGCGAGCGCTACGCCGGCTGGATCGGCGGCTCGGGTCTGCAGCGCTACAACCCCGGAGCCGAGCTGAGGCCGGACGAGCTCCGTTTCGCGTCCGCCTTCAACGAGATCCCGGACCTCGTGAACCCGATGGCCGTCGAGGGAGGCGTGGAGGGCGGCGTCGTCGGCGGAACTCCGGGCGGCTCCCCGCCTCCGCCGCCTCCTCCTCCTGCGCCCCCGCGTCCCCAGGTGCTGATGGAGAGCCGGATGGCCGCCGCCGAGCCGATGGCGATGGATGCCGTCTCCTATCAGACACCCACGGAAGAGGCGGCCGAGCTGCGGAGCGAGTTCGCGGAGACCGCCTTCTGGGAGCCCCACCTCCTCACGGACGAGGACGGCACCGCCTCGATCGAGTTCACCGTGCCGGACTCCGTGACCTCCTGGACCTTCTGGGTCCGCGCCTTCACCAAGGACTTCCGCGCCGGCTCCCTCGAAAAAGAGGTGCGGACCGCCAAGGACCTCATGGTCCGCCCCTACCTGCCGCGCTTCCTGCGCGAAGGCGACAGGGCCGAGCTGCAGGTGGTGGTCAACAACGCCTCCGAGGCGCCGCTCAGCGGCGAGGTCGCGATCGAGATCCTGGAGCCCGGCACGGACACGAGCCGGCTCGCCGACTTCGGGCTTGACGCCACGAAAGCCCGCGTCCGATTCACCGCCGAGGCCGGCGGCGGCACCACGGTCCGATTCCCTCTGACCACGCCGCGGGGCGTCGGCTCGGTGGCGTTCAAGGTCACCGCCGTGTCGGGAGACACCCGGGACGGTGAGCTGCGGGAGATCCCGATCCTGCCGGCCCGCATGCACCTGGCCCAGTCGCGTTTCGTCTCGCTCCAGGGCGGCGCCACGCGCGAGATGCGCTTCGACGACATGACGAAGCCGGACGCCACCCGGATCGACGAGCAGCTCGTCGTCACCCTGGACGCCCAGCTTTTCCAGGGCGTGCTCGCGGCGCTGCCCTATCTCGTCAACTATCCGTACGAGTGCACGGAGCAGACGCTCAACCGGTTCCTGTCAACCGGCATCGTCACCCGGCTGTTCGACAAGTACCCGGCCGTGGCCGCCATGGCGAAGGACTTCTCGAAGCGCGAGACCGCCTACGAGACCTGGGACACCGCGGACCCCAACCGCAAGATGGCCCTGGAGGAGACTCCCTGGCTGGAGACCTCGCAGGGCGGCAAGAGCGGAGATCCGCTGATCAATGTGCTCGACGAGCGCGTGTCGCGCGCGCAGCGCGACGAGGCCCTGCGCAAGCTCCAGCAGGCCCAGCTCTCCGAGGGCGGCTTCCCCTGGTGGCCGGGCGGCCCGCCGTCGCCCTACATGACCCTCTACCTTCTGTACGGTTTCGCCCGCGCCTCCGAAGCCGGCATCGACGTGCCGCGGGAGATGATCGAGAACGGCTGGAGCTACCTCGCCGACTACTACCGGACCGAGGAGAAGCCGCGCATGGCCGACCGCAAGTGCTGCCGCGAGCTCCTCGTCTTCCTCAACTACGTGGCCTCGGCCTATCCCGACCCGTCCTGGATGGGGGAGGACGGCCTCAAGCCCGAGGAGCGCCGGGAGATCCTCGCCGACAGCTTCGCGCACTGGCGGGAGCTCTCCGGCTACCTCAAGGCCCTGCTCGCCATGACCCTCTACCGGATGGACCGGCCCGCGGACGCCGTGCTCGTCCTCGGCGCCGTCCTCGACCTCGCGAAGACCACGGAGGACGAAGGCACCTTCTGGGCGCCGGAAGAGCACGCCTGGCTCTGGTACAACGACGACGTCGAAACCCACGCCTTCGCCCTCCGAGCGCTGATGGAGATCGCGCCGGACGACCCGCGGCGCCACGGCCTCGTGCAGTGGCTCTTCCTCAACAAGCAGCTCAACCACTGGAAGTCCACCCGCGCCACCGCCGAGGTGGTCTACGCGCTCGTCCAGTACCTGGAGAAGGAAGGCCGGCTCGCCGTGCGCGAGGAGGCCGCGGTCAAGGTGGGCGGCCAGACCACGACCTTCGTGTTCGAGCCCGACCGCTTCACGGGCAAGCACAACCAGGTCGTGCTGCCCGGCGAGAAGATCGACCCGCAGACCTCCTCCCGAGTCACGGTCGAGAACCGCGGGCCGAACCTGATGTTCGCCTCGGCCACCTGGCACTTCTCGACCGAGGAGCTGCCGAAGGAGGCCCGCGGCGACCTCTTCGGCGTGACCCGGCGCTACTTCCTGCGCGTCGGGACGGGGGAGAGCTTCGTCCTCAAGCCGCTCGAAGAGGGCGCCGCGCTCAAGCCCGGCGACGAGGTGGAGGTCCAGCTCGCGATCTCCAGCCGGGCGCCGGCCGAGTACGTCCACCTGCGCGACCCGCGGCCCGCCGGCCTGGAGCCGGGCGCCGCCCTTTCCGGCTACAAGTGGGACGTGATCGGCCACTACGAGGAGACCCGCGACAGCGGCACCAACTTCTTCTTCGACTGGCTGCCGACGGGGGAGTACACCCTGAGCTACCGGCTGCGGGCCAACATGGCCGGCGTCTTCCGGACCGGACCGGCGACGATCCAGTCCATGTACGCGCCGGAGTTCACGGCCTACTCGGCCGGCGACGTGGTGACGGTGGCACCGGCCTCGCCCTAGCGGCCGTTCCTACGTGCCCGGCGGAATCTCGACGTCGATGAATTCGGCTCCGCTGAGCTCGAATTCCAGATCGGTGCGGAGAGGTTGGGGCTTGTCGAGGAATTCTTTCTCGTAGGTCTCGAAGAACTTGTTCTTTTTCGCCTTGGTCGAAATCCAGATGCCTTTGGGGTCTTTGTTCTTCTTCTTGAATTCAGCGCCGTAGTTTTTGGTGTTGCTCACCCGGCGGGCGAGGTCGATCAGCACCGCGCATTCGGGAATCGGATTGTAGAACTCCCGTTCGGTGGAGACGATCGCCTGCGCCGTCGGCTTTTTTCCGGACTTGGGAACCGGCAAGAGCGTATCGAGCACCCGGTAGATGCTCGCGGCGCCGAGGTCCGCCGCGCCCGCCTTGGGCTTCGGCTGAAGCTCGGCGGCCGGCGGTGTGGCGTTGATGCTTCCGTGGTGGCCGATCTTCAGGAAGTCGATCGGATCCTTGAGGTGGGTCAGGCGGTGTTTCTCCCACATCACGTTCCAGCTACCATTGTCTTTGCCCTCCTTGAACTCGCGTTCCCACTCGGCGTCGCCGACGAACAGCAGTCGCCGCTTCTTCCATTCGATCAGAAGCACGACGCTCATGTTGTTCTGGATGGCGGTGTCTTTGGCGGCGAACGCGAGGGCGTTGGAAAGCATGCCGGATTGCAGCAGGCGGAAATCGCCGGCGCTGATGTTCTTCGGAGCGGGACCTGCCGAACGTTCGGCCAGGGGCCTGGCGGAAGAGCTGACGGCCTGAAAGCCTTTCAAGCTGGTGTCGGTCTCTTCGCCGAGGTAGAAGTGGTCGATGTCCTGTTCCGGAGCGAGAACGCGGATCGTTGCGCCCTTGATGTCGAGGCCGAGTTGCTTGGGCGTCATTCCGGCGTGGACAAACTTGGGCTCGATCTTGTTGGCTTCCGGCAGTGTCCTCATCAGGAAGTCGTCGGCCGCGTCGTTGCTGACGCCGTAGGCGGAAGCCAGGATCTCCGCCTGCGGGCTCAAGGCCCTGCCGCTATCCGCGAGCCGGCGCATCTGCGCACCGGCGAGGGCGTGGAGCTTGTGCACCTTCCCGGCCTGCGGGTGCTTGGGATTCATCACCGCGCTGAGCCAGATGTTCTTGACCTGGATGTTCTTGAACCATTCCTTGTCGAACCCTTTGATGTGGTCCTCATGCCGGTGCGTGGCGACGATCAGATCGAGTCGCTTCTTGCCCGGTACATCTCCGTCGGGCAGCATCGTGGCCTCGAGATGCTTGATGGCTTTCTCGAGCAGCTCCACGCCCCCCTTCTTGCCACAATCGATGAGGATGTGGAATCCGTCGTCACCCTGCGGGATACGGACGTAGATGCAGTCTCCGCAGCCGACGCGGTAAGCCCGAATCAGGAGATGATTTCCCATGGCCGTGCTCCCAGATCGACTTCGTCGTCATGAGACAGGTGCAGGTGTGGCGACAAGCGAAACCGGACCTGATCCTCCTCCCCTTCCGCAATCAAGGGGGGAACCGCCGCGCCCAGCAGCCCCTTCGCGGAGCCGATCACGGCCCCCACCCGTCCGGCGGCGATCTGGGCGGCGAGATTGTCGAGCATCTCATTCCTGCGTGCGATTCCTTCGGCGACCGCGGACTCCCAACTCTCGGCGACGGCCCCGCCTCGGACCCGCTTGCCTCCGTAAGGGAGGGAGCCGGGCTTCATCGCCCAGGCGAGGACATTCCCGTTGTCGTCGAACACGATGGTTCCGCCACAGAGCATGGAGGTCCAGCGTCCGTCGAACTGGCCGAATCGCTTGCCTTGGAGGAGGACGTCTTCCCGCCAAACGTATTCGAGAATGATCTGCCGGGGAAGTCTGGCCGCCTGACGACCGCGCTTGTTGGCGTCGTAGAGATCGGCGATGAAGAAATCCTGACTGGCGGGGATGAGGAGCTCCTGGCGGTTGTCATCCAGGAAGCGATACGAGGCGGCGCGCGACCGTGAAATGTCACTGATGTCGTGGTAGACGGAGAGTCGAAGGCGATTGTAGAGATACTGCGGCTGGGTCAGTCGCCGCTCGTCCTTGCTCGAAAGGATTCCGCGCTTGCGGAAGACCTTGATCAGCATGCCGTAGTAATTGTAGGGGTCGATCGGATCGGCGAGCTGTTGCGACCGGCAAACCGCGAGGGCATAATCCCGGAACGTCACGTCAACGGGAGGGAGGAGATCGAGCGGTTGGATGGCGATGCGCTGCATGCGGTCGGCGGCGCGCCAGAACGCTTGCGCGGGGCTGGCCTGCTTGCGCTCCGGGGACGAAGCCTCGCCGCCGGCGGAAGGCTCGTCAGGCTGGCGTCGATAGTGCTTCGCGAGCTCGATGAGGATGTCGAACATGGCGCCCGTGAGGACCGTGGAGACGCGATGCACGCTCGTCTCTCCCTGCATGTCGGACATCGTGTCCTTGTTGCTCGCCGTTCGCAGATACGGCCGGCCCGAGACGTTCCCGCCGAACTCCTCGGCGATCGACGAGATCGCGTCGGCTCTTTTCATGTCCCCTTCGGTCGCTTTGGCCACGTGCCTGCGCAAGCCGCCGTTTCGCAGGGTGAGCAAGATGGCGGTCAGATCGCCGATGAATTCGTGGAACGCTCCCGCTTGGACGAGGCTGCTTTCGTTGTACAGCGGGCGAATGCCGTCGAGTACGGCATGGCCGAACTCGTGATTGACGATGTCGGTCGAGAGACAGGTGTGGACGATGTCGGGGTCCGACCCGAAGTAATAGAATTGGAGTGACTTGCTGCTGCGGTCATAGAAGGCGTTCTCGCCATAGCCGGCGCGGGGCACGACGATCAGCCGGTTGCCTTCGAAGGCCCAGGGGATGCGCCGTCCGAGAGCAGAACCGTCTTCGAAGAACGCCAGGGCGCGTTGCAGGGTGGCCCAGACGCTCACCTGATGGAACTGCGGGAGGTGAGCCGTCTTCTGTTCGATCACCTGTTTGCCGATGACGAACTTCTGGAGCTCCTCATTCCATTCCGCGGGAGGCGTGAGCTCGTCGGTGTCGGCGTTGTAGTCGACAATGGCGAAGCGGGCGCTCGTCGGTCCGTCGGCGAGACCAGGCTCCCAGTCGACGAACAGTTCTTCGTTGAAGGCGAGGGCCGGGTTGTCCTTCGCGACCGCCGGATCCTGCATGTAGGTGGTGAAGGGGATCTGCAGTCCGGTCTCGCGTTCGAGGCTGGAAGGGATGTAGCGGGCGGCCGCATACAGCGCGACTCGATCGTCGGGAGAGATCCTGGCCATGAGGCCCGGTCGCCGCGTCGTTTTCGGGGCCACGCCGCCAGCGGCGCCGGGTTGCTTTTTCGCCACGGAAACCTCCCGTTGGGAATCGCAGGCCTGAAAAAAGCGGTCGCGCGAAGCCGAGTCTAAGTATACGCCGTCAGTGCGGGCTGTTCAACAACCTTCGAGGCGGCCGGCAGTCTGGTTTACTGACGGACCTCATAGAGGTAGGCTTCTGCTTCGAAAATTAAAAGGGAGATCCGACATGCAGAGCCTGAATCCGAGAAGACCCGCCCAGCGCGTGCTGGCCGCGCTCCTCTGTTCGACCTTGACCTTCCCGGTCGCGGCCCCGGTCGCGGCCCAGACGCCCGCTGCCCAGCCTCGCGAGACCAAGGAGACCTTCTTCGCCCGCGGCCGCGCGGACGTGGAGGCCAACGCCCGTCTCAAGCCCAACAAGCGCAAGGCGAAGAACGTCATCCTGTTCGTCGGCGACGGCATGGGCGTGAGCACGATCACCGCGGCCCGGATCTACGACGGCCAGCTGCGCGGCATGAAGGGCGAGGAGAACAAGCTCAGCTTCGAGAGGTTCCCGTACCTCGCCCACTCGAAGACCTACCAGGCCAACCAGCAGACGCCCGACTCGGCGCCGACCATGACCTCGATCGTCACCGGCAGCAAGGCGAACGACGGCACGCTCTCGATCGCGCCCAACGTGCTCGGCCCCGATCCGGTCGCCGCGGCGAAGCCCGAGAACCGGCTCACGACCATCCTGGAGCAGGCCGAGGAGCACGGCCTCTGGACCGGCGTGGTCTCCACCGCCCGCATCACCCACGCCACGCCCGGCGCCTGCTACGCCCATACCCCGTACCGCGACTGGGAGGCCGATGCCGACCTGAGCCCGCAGGCCGCCGCCGTGGACTATCCGGACATCGCGCGCCAGCTCCTCGACTTCCACGTCCGCGACACGAAGATGAACGGCAAGCCGAGCCGGGGCCTGGAGGTCGCCCTGGGCGGCGGGCGCTCCAAGTTCCTCACCACCGCCGACGCCGACCCCGAGGACGCGGGCAAGACCGGCGAGCGCAAGAGCCGCAACCTGGTCAACGAATGGACCGGCCGCGGCGGCGCCTTCGTGTTCGATCAGAAAGGTTTCGATTCGATCGATCCCGCCACCACCGGTCCGGTGCTGGGTCTGTTCGAGCGCTCCCACATGGAGTACGAGCTCGACCGCGCCAAGGACACCGCGGGCGAGCCCTCGCTCACCCAGATGACGGAGAAGGCCATCCGCATCCTGAAGCGCAGCCCGAAAGGGTTCTTCCTGATGGTCGAGGCCGGGCGCATCGATCACGGCCACCACGCCGGCAACGCGAAGCGGGCGCTGACCGACGCCGTCGAGCTGTCGCGGGCCGTGCAGCACGCCGCCGAGCTGGCCGGGGACGACACGCTCATCATCGTCACCGCCGATCACAGCCACACCTTCGCCATGGTCGGCTATCCGACCCGCGGCAACCCGATCCTGGGTCTCGTGGTGTCGAACGACGACGCCACCGGCCTGCCCGCCTCCGGCCCGGCCAAGGCCAAGGACGGCAAGCCCTACACGACCCTGAGCTACGCCAACGGCCCGGGCTCCGTGACCGGAGACCGCCCCGACCTGACCTCGGTCGATACGACGGCGGACGACTTCCGCCAGCAGGCGCTGGTGCCGTCCGACTCCGAGACCCACGGCGGCGAGGACGTGGCCATCTTCGCCCGCGGACCGCAGGCCTACCTCTTCCAGGGCACCATGGAAGAGAACGCCACCTACTTCGTGATGGCCCGCGCCCTGGGCTTCACGGCGCCCGGAGGGAAGAAATGATCGCAGTGACCGACCACGGTCCGGTCCGCGAGCTGCGCCTCGACCGGCCGCCGGCCAACGCGCTCACCCCGGACCTGATCGTCGAGCTGCGCGAGGCGCTGACCCGCGCGCCGGAGGAGGGCGTCAAGGCGCTCGTCCTCTCCGGCCGGCCGGGCCGGTTCTCGGGCGGCCTCGACGTGCCCTATCTCCTGCCGCTCGACCGCGAGGGCATGGACCGTCTCTGGCGGGAGTTCTACCGCATGCTGCACGCGCTCGCGGCCTCGCCCGTCCCGATCGCCGCGGCCGTGACCGGCCACAGCCCGGCCGGCGGAGCGGTCATGGCGATGTTCTGCGACTATCGCGTCATGGCCGAGGGCGACTTCGTGATCGGCTTGAACGAGGTCCTGGTGGGCATCCCGATGCCGCTCGCGATCCTCCAGGCCCTCTCCCGTCTCGTGGGGCCGGGCAGGGCCGAGCGGCTCTGCGTGGAAGGCCGGCTCCTGCCGTCGGCCGAAGCGCTGGCCGCCGGCTTCGTGGACGAGCTGGCGCCGCCGGAGAAGGTCGTCGAGCGGGCCGTCGAGTGGTCCGCGAGCCTCCTCAAGCTGCCGCCGGTCGCCCTCGCCCGCACCCGCAAGGCGGCGCGGGCCGACCTCGTCCGCATCATGGAAGAGGGCCTGGCCACGGAGATCGACCTCCTGGTCGACAACTGGTTCAGCGAAGAGGCCCAGGCCCATCTCCACGCCCTGGTCGAGCGGCTGTCGAAGAAGAAGTGAGCCTCACTGGAAGTACCCGGTCACGTCGACGACCAGATGCGCGGTCGCCGAGGAGCCGAGATAGACGTTGAGGGTCCCGCTCCCGTCGCCGGCGAGCGCCGGGATGGTGTTGTTGGCCTGCGTGACGCCGGCGGCGAAGTTCAGGGTCGAGGTCTTCGTGAGCGGGCTCCGGCCCGGATAGAGGCGGAGGTTCCCGGAGGCCGTCGGCGCGATCACCGTCACGTTGAGCGCGAGCGCCTTGGCGGTCGCGGGCACGCCGCAGGCCGTCCCGGTGAGCAGGAGCTCCCGGGAGAGGCCGGGCTGCAGGGCCGGCGCTCCCGTGGGGCCGCTCGCGCCGCGGGTGTCGACCAGACGGCAGGGCGTCAGGGTGTGGAAGTCGAGCGCCGGCGGAGGAGCGGGCTGCACGTCGTCCGGTTTGATCTCCGCGTCGCTGCCGTTGAAACCCGTCCAGCCGGCCGTGGTCACGGGGCCCAGGAGCGCCTGGGCGTAGACGGACTGCGGGAGGAGGAGGTCGACCCGCGAGTAGCGGACGCCGCCGGACTGCACCGGGATCTTGAGCCGGCCCTCCGGCGTGTAGGTGGGCTGGGTCAGGAGCACGGGCTGGGTGCTGCCCGCGGGGTAGAGCCGGAGCATCGAGGCGGTCACGGGGACGTCCCGGAACCGCAGATAGTTGTCCTCGGTCGCATAGACGCCGACGCGCAGGCGGTCGAGCGTGAAGTAGTTCTCCTGGAACCCGACCAGGTAGCCGTCGCCGAACCGGGACGGCCGGATCGTCACGCTCGGCAGGGGAGTCGCGCTCATGTTCCAGCCAGCCACGGTCCCGAAGCTCACGGTCGTGTTGAGCGGCACCGGCAGCGCGCGGCTGATGCCGAGCGCGAGCTCCTCTCCCGCCGCCGGCGAGGCTCCGAGCTCGAACAGCATCGACAGCGTGTTGCCGGAGAACGAGTCGATCCGGGCCTGGAGGTCCACGAGCTGGACCTCGCTGAGGACCGGGGTTGGGGCGGGAGCGGAGCTGGTCCCGGTGCCCTGGGTCGCGGCGACGACCGCTCCGACCGTGCGCAGGCCGGCCTCGTTCTCGGCCATCGCCAGCACCTGGTACTTCCCTCCGGTCTTGTAGTCGTGGGAGACGATCTGGGGAGCGCCGCCGGCCGGCGCGGTCAGCTCCGTCACGCTCCCATCGCCCCACAGCACGACCATGCCGACGCTCCGGGCCGAGGAGACCGCCGAGTCCGCGGCCTCGATCCGGAGGTCGATCCCGAACGAGCCCCGCTTCTGATAGCCGAGCTGCACGACGGGCGGGTCGCCCAGCTCGCACCCGTTGTAGAACCGGGGCGAGACCGTCTCGCCCGGCAGCGGCACGGCCAGGAGGCGGTAGTCCTGGAGGAAGTTGTTCCTCCGCAACAGCTCGAGCGCGAGCGGGCTCATGGTACGGAGCAGCGCCTCGTCCGGGTCCGGGATCTGGGCCAGGTACTCGTTGACCGCCGTGGGCGTCCAGATCCGGGACTCGACGTAGGACCAGCGGTTGAACAGGTTGGGTACGGAAGCCATGAGGCGCACCACTCCCAACTGGCGGAGGCCGTTGTAGTGCGAGGCCTCTTCCGCGTAGACCCCGTTGGCGTCCTCCAGGCGGAACTGTTCCTCGCTCCAGTCGGTCGGGAAGGAAGCCGGGAGCCGGTTGCGCCACCCTGTGCACCCGCGGCCGGTGATGAAGTCGCCGAGCGCGGAGAACGGGTGGACCGACTGGCGGATGGAATCCGAGGGGGTGTCGGCGCTGGTGTGATAGCCCGAGAGGTAGTCGTCCCAGGTGGCCATTGCTCCGGTGCCGAAGGACCGGGCGCGCGAGCTGAGGGCCTCGGGCGACTTCATGATGTTCTGGGGATCGCCGTTGATGCCCGCAATCTGTTCCGGGGGCCTGTTCCGGTTGCAGAGCGGAATGTGGTCGCAGGTCTGCGGCGTGAACAGGCAGGCCTGTCCGGGCACGGAGTCGGGGTCCGTGACCAGGGTGTCGCCGACCTCTTTGGTGCCGCCGCCATAGAGCGGGTTGCAGTTGATGACGGGCTTGCCTTGTTCGCTGTGGAAGGCGCTGTGGCAGCCGGAGCCCCCGGGCATGTAGCAGCAGGCGTAGCAGATGCCGTCGCCGCAGTCGGTGCTGAAGACCTGGTCGAGCGAGAAGAGATCGTAGAAGGACCCGGCGACGGTGCCCAGGGGGATCCGGTTGAAGGCGCAGTAGGTCGCCACGGAGTTGCAGAGCTCGCCGCCGAACCCACGGGCGAGGCACGTGTTGTAGCTGGAGTAGACGCCCTTCAGCCGTTGCGCGTAGTCATAGGCCCAGAAGAAGATCCGGACGGCGCCGGAGCCCCGCTTGATGGCGCGCGGGATGTCGTCCGCGGCCGCCGGCCTCGAACCGGCCGCGAGGAAGGCGAGGAGGGTGGCGACGGCAACGGCACGGAGTCTGGCGGATCGCATGAGGCTTCTCCTTGGCAACTTCCCCTTCGACACCCTCGGAGGATCGATGTTTAGTGCTGTACGCTCCTTCTCATGCGACACCTCGAGGATGACCCTGTCGAGATCGGCGGCGCGCCGGTCGTCACGCTGCGGAGACCCGCACCTTCCGATCCCGGGAAGCCGGCCTTCCTGAGCGCTCGGATCGTGCCCGGCCGGGGCATGATGACCCTTCAGATCACGGCCCATCTTCCGGAGCGGGGTGAATTCGACCTGCTCGCGTCGCCGCCCCTGGACGAGGCCCGCAGGATCCTCGAAGACGATTCCGGCGGCTTCGCCGGCAATGGAACCTACCTGATCGGCGGCGGCATCCTCGCGCCGTTCGCGAACCGCATCCGCGGCGAGCTGTCTTCCGACGGCAGGACCGTGCGCACGCACATCGGTGGCCGGCCGGTGGATCTGCCGGCCAATCACGGCGGGCGCAGGCCCGGGGCGGAGAAGTACTCGATGCACGGACTGATCCTCGCGTCGCGGGTGGACGAGATGAGCCGTGAGACTACGGAGGAGCGGGACGTCCTGCGCGGCTCGCTCCAGGCCGGTGACTTCGGAGGCTCCTGGGTGTCCTCCGCCGCGCTGGAATTCGAGAACATTCTCACCAGCGATTCGTTCACCCTCAAGGTGACCGCGACGAACACGGGTGACTCGCCTTTGCCCATGGGCATCGGCTGGCATCCGTATTTCAACCTCCCCAGCGGCCGGCGCGAGCAGGCGCGCCTCCATCTCCCGGCTCACGGGCGTGCTCTGGTGAACGACTACGACGAGGTACTGCCCACCGGCGAGGTGGAACCCGTCGCCGGCACTCCCTACGACTTCTCGATGCCGGGCGGCAGGCAACTCGGCGATCTCGCTCTGGATGACTGCTTCGTGGACCTCGAGCGATCCAACGGGGAGGTCGCCGCGGAGGTCGTCGATCCGGCGGGCTCGTTCGGCCTGCGTGTCGTCGCCGCCTCGCCGCCGGTCGCCGCCATCCAGATCTACGCTCCGCCGGACAAAGGCTTTGTCGTCGTCGAGCCGCAATTCAACCGCGCCGATCCCTTCGGCCCGCAATGGGCGGGTGTAGATACCGGCATGGCGATCCTGCAGCCGGGAGAGTCCGTCGTCTACTCCGCGCGCCTGGAGCTGTTCACGCCCGAATAGACCTCGGGATCGTGGAGCTCCATGAACCGATCCGGCATCGCCAACGGCCGGAATCCGAACTGCTCATAAAGTCGGTGCGCGTCGCGGGTCGCGAGCAGCCAGCGCCGGAGGTGCTGGAGTTGCGGATGGGCCACGATCGCGGCGGTCCTCCGTCATCGTCAGGCCTCGGACACCGGAACGGTCGGGACGTTCTGCCGGATGAAGCGCACCGCCTCGTCGATGCCGGGAGTGACGTCGGTGAAGGCGAAGCTCCAGTGTCCCCATCCCATGCGTTCGTTGAAACGGGCCATCTTCTGTCTGGCGGGCGAGACATGGAGGAGGAATTGATCGGGGTTTTTGAAGGAGACGGCGAGAATCCTCGTCCCGCGTACGACGAGGATCATGCATTCTTCGATCTCGGACCAGGGGATGAGAATTCCGGCACTCTCGTCCTTGATCCCGGAGAGGTCGAAGGCGAATGCCATGCCTCCCCGCAGGAGGTTGCGGAGCGCGGCAATGACTCCGAGAGCGAAGAACCCGGCGCAGACCCAGCCGATGAGGCGTTCCGAGCCCGTATCCGCTCGGGTTGCCATGAATACGCCGCCGGCTACGAACAGCAGCGAGAGCAACAGCAATCCGGCGTTCTTCGCGTAGGAACGATCGAAGACGAGCCTCTCCATGTCTGGACTCCCCAGCAGGCCTGTGAGTAAGCGCACAGGGGAGTATATGACGTAAGACGCGTCCGATAGATAGCAGGGGCGTGGCCGCATTCCTGTTCGTCAGCGGCGCTTAAAAGGGACAACCTCCTTCACAGTTGTTCACGCAGTGGTTGTACATTATTCCACAAAGATTGCACTTAAAATCGCAGGTGCTCAGGCAGTTGTTTTCGTTTTGTTCGCATATTTCGCAACATGTCTGGGCGCAGCATCCGGTAGTGACGCCATCGCATTCTGCGCAGTGACCATTGTTCGTGGTTTGACAATTGGCTCCGCCACAGGAGTAGACGTTGCCATTATCGCACTCAACCGAGAGCGAGCAGAGGTTGGCACTGAAGAAAGAAGGCTTGTCCTTGGAGGACGCCTCTTGACTTGGTGCACACGCGCCCGGCATCGACGCAGCACTCGCCATCCAAGGTAAATCGAGTCGCACAGCGGCTGCCTCGGAAGGAGTGGCGAAGGAGAACAGGAGACAACAGACGCCGAGAAGGAAGGTAACAGCGTGCTTCATGACAGCCTCCTTTGCGGAAGTCAACCCCAGGAGAGCCGGACCGCCACAATCCCAGTGCGACGCTCTCCTTTAAGGTCTTAGATTAGCATATCTGCTTACAGCAGGCATCTTCTTGGCAGGCGAAGATGGCCGCTTCGAGGAAGACGGCCCGTTCGCCTTGACGCTTCCGAGGGTTCAGGACGGCGGCGCCGGCATGAAGCATTCCTTGAGCCTGCGCATCAGCTCCAGGTTCCAGGCCAGGCGCTGGCCGTCCTCGTAGCCGCGCCGCCAGTCCGAGCTCTTGCCGTGGTCGCCGGAGTCCGGGCTGAAGCTGGCCCGGGCGAGGCTCGGGCAGTCGCCCTGCACGCGGTCCTGGCCCCGGTCCACGCCCTTCGCGAAACCTTCCAGATATTCGGGCTCGGAACGGATCCGGTCGTTGAGGCGGGCGGCGTCCTCGATGGCGCTGTCCAGGCGGGCCATGACCGCGGCGTTGACCTGCGCGGCCTTCCACGATTCATAGGCGGCGAGGGTCTGCTCGTAGTTCTTCGGGAACGGCTCTCGGCGGCGCCGGTTCCAGCCGGGAGAGGCCTCGGCCTCCTGCCGTGAATCGTGGAGGTCGAAGAGCTCCCCGAGCCGGGCCTCGACCGCCGTGGCCTCCGCGCGCGCCGGCACCGGCACCTGGAGCTGGACCTTGCACTCCTTCGGGTCGTAGAGCGTGAACGGCCCGTCGTGCCGTTCCTCCAGGACACCTTCGGCGAGATCGAGGAAGATGTCCACGCGCCCCCGCTTGACCCCGATGCGCTCGACCCGGGCGACCTCGCCCGGATCGAAGCGCCTCCGAGCCGAGCTTTCGGCGCGGTCGCCAGCCATGAAGTTGTCGTTGTAGTACTCGTCGCAGCTCGAAGCGAGCGAAGGCCGGATCACGACCCAGCCGCCTCGCCAGTGGGCGTTCAGTCCGTCTTCCATCCCGGCCGCGCGCACTCCGACCGGCAGGGCCGACCCGAGGAGGAGAGCCAGGAGACCGAAGTGGGGACGCACGGGGGAAGTATAGGCCCGGCCGTGCTCATCCGGAAAGGCGCGCGGCAAGGCGCCACGGCGTGTGGCAAGACGCCACGTCGTGTGGCGCGGCGCCACGTCGTGTGGCAAGGCGCCACGGCGCGTGGCGCGGCGCCACGGCGTGTAGCGCGGCGCCACGCTGCGTGGCGAGACCGCTTTATACAGTGGCGCGGCGGCACTGTATAAAAGACCGCGGCTTTGTACAGTGCTACGCCGCCACTATATAAATCGGGTCCGGCCCGAGGTGATCGGGATGCGTGACGTCCTCTCTGGAAAGACGGGAAGCAAGAGTGCTCTCCCGTCGAGTCAGACCTAAGCGAATTCGCGCCGGAAGAAGGGCCAGGCGTCCTTGAGGTAGAGACCGAAGGGGATCCACCAGATCAGGTCGTTGGTCAGGCAGAGCACGATCGTGGCGAACGGCCACCGGCCCTGCGCGATCAGCACGGCGAGACCGATCGGCCCCAGGACCTTGCCCAGCAGGCCCACCGCGGCGAGGAGCCATCCCTTCTCGGGAACGCGAGCGACTTCCAGATACAGAAGTCCATAAAGGCCCACCACCATACCCAGGCAGGCGAAGATCTGCGGATGATTGAGTGGAGGCATGCCCGCGAAGCGGAACAGCCACTGTGGATCGGCCGCCGCGTACAGGCCCCACAGGATGTTGTAGGCCCCGGCGGCGCAGAAGGCGATCCGGTGCCAGCGCCGCCGGGGAATCATGATGCGCGCCCGCGCCGCAGCTCGAGGAGCGCGCCCATGCCGGCCAGGGTCAGCAGGCAACTCGCCACGAGCGTGAGAGCCACGAGGATGCCGAGCCGGGCATTGGCCGGCACCAGGGAGACGCCGAGCAGGCCGAAGCCGAGGGCGATCGCCAGGGTGTCGTGGACGATGGCCGGGCCGGCCTCCTCGATGGCCTGGAGGACCGGTTCGTCCCGCCCTGCCTGCTGCGCCGCTCGATAGCGGTCGAGGAAGTGGATGGCGTAGTCGTCGCCGATCCCGATCGTGATCGCGCAGAACATGGAGGTGGCGACGCCGAGCGGGATGCCGAGCCAGCCCATGAGCCCGAAGATCCACAGGGTCGAGAGCGCCGTCGGCAGCACGGCCACCAGCCCGAGCTTGAGCGAGCGGTGGAGGAGGAACAGGGCGGCCAGGCAGCCGAGCAGCGAGCCGAGCACCGAGGACACCTGGGTCTTCACGATGGCCGGGATCATGGCCTGGCTCACCGCCACGTCGCCGGCGAAGTCGAGGCGTCCGCCCCGGGGGCCGAGGAGGCGCGCCGCCGAGGCCCGGATGGACTTCATGAGCCGGTCGGTGTCGCGGAAGTTGGCATCCTTGAGGAAGATCGTCACGACCGTGCGCTGCAGGTCGTCCGCGATCACCTCCTGCCTGCGGCGGACGCCGCGGCCCTGGTCGAACTTCTCGAGGAGCTGCTCGACCCTGTCCGGATTGTCGGGGATCACGCGGGCGCTCTCGTCGCCTCCCATCCACAGCGCATGGACGGCGGTCAGGTGGCTGTACGGGCCGAGCACGCCGCCGACGCCGGGCTGGCTGCGGACCTCCGACTCGAACCGGCCGAACGTCCGGAGCAGGTCCGGATCGAGGAGCGTGCGGGGCGGGTCGAAGCGCAGGTGGGCGAGCAGGATGTGGGTCCCGAACAGCCGGCCGTTGACCCGGTCGGTGGCGCGGCGGAACGCGCTGTCCGGCGAGAAGCCGTCGATCCAACTGTCCTGGATGACGAGGCGGGCCGCCCCCAGGCCGAGCGCGACGGTCGCGAGAGCCAACGCGGCGAGGGTCCGGCCCGGCCGCGCCAGGAGCGGTGCCGCGAGGCGCCGCAACGCGGGCCCGCCGCCTCCGGTCCTGCCGCGGCGGGGATCGGCGAGGCGCGAGGCGGGCAGCAGGCGGAGCAGGGCCGGCACCAGGGTGAGCGAGGCGAGCATGCAGACCAGGACGCCGATCCCGGCGAACAGGCCGAAGGCGCGCACCGGGGCGAGCGGAGAGAGGATGAAGGAGAAGAAGCCGAACGCCGTGGTCGCCGCGCTGAAGAAGACCGGCCGCCAGAGCGCGCCGAAGGTCTCGCGGAGCGCCTCCAGGTGTCCGAGCCGTTCGAGATCCCTCTGGTAGTGCCACAGGATGTGGATCTCGGACGCGAGGCCCACGGTCACCAGGATCACCGGCAGCACGGCGGTGGTCAGGTAGACCGGCGAGCCCGTCCAGCCCATCAGCCCGAAGGTCCAGACCAGGCAGAGGACGATCTTGAACGCCGAGACCGCGACCCCGGCCAGGCGGCGCGTCCCGAGCCAGACGACGAAGCCGATCACAGCGAGCGAGAGGGGGAGCAGCAGGCGGAGGTCTTCGAGGATGTGGGTGCCGAGCAGCGACTCGGCCGCGGGCGCGCCGACGACGTCGATGCGGTCCGTGTCGTTTTCGAACGGCCGGACCGCGGCCTCGACCCGGCGGTAGAGCTCGACCCGGTCGTAGGGGTGGGCGGGATCGACGGGCGGCACGCCGACGAGCACGGTCACCGCCTTGCGGTCCGCGGAGACCAGGGTGCCGTCGAGGATGCGCGCGACGCGCAGGTCGTCGTCGAGGAGCTTCAGGAGCTCCGGCGTGTCCGGCTGCGGGTCGAGGAAGGGGCGGAAGTCGAGGGTGCCCGGATAGACCCGGTGCCGGTGCTCGGTCGCCAGGCTGACGACCTCCCCCGGGCCGACGCCCGGGAGGCGCGCGAGGATGGAGCTGATCCGGCTCACCGAGCGCAGCGTCCGCGGGTTGAGGACGCCTTCGGGACGGGAGCTCTCGATCAGGACCACCAGCGGATCGCGCAGGTGGAAGCGCTCGCGCACCTCGGCGTCGAACAGGACGACAGGGTCGTTCGCCGGGACCAGGGCGTGGCCGTCGGTCCGCAGCTCCAGACGCAGGAGCCCGGGCAGCGCGGCGAGCGTCGCCAGGGCGGAGACCGCGATCACCAGCCAGGGTCGGCGAAGAGGCAGGTCGGTCATGATGCGCCGCCCAGCTTATAGGGCAGAGAGCTCCTTCTGTAAAGCAGCAATCTAGAAGAAGCGGCGCGAGCCGGGTTGGAGCTAGGGTAGGGGAAAGAGCGCGCTTGCTCTACTCCTAAAGGAGGTCTGAATGCGCAGCCGTTTCGGACTCTTCACCGGTGATCGCCGAGGGGCGCTCATGGTCCGACCATGTCGCTCCGAATCAGCCCGTCCGGGCCGGTTTCATCCAGGTGGACACCGATAACGACCGGGTACCCGACACCTTCCTGCCCGGCACCTCGGTGAACTTCTTCGCCGGTGCCTCCAGTCGGCCGAGGCTCGGAGGCAAGGGCCCGGTCGTACAGATTTCGACGGATGGTCCCTGCTACAACGGCGGCGGAAAAATACACTGCCCGGAGTAGATGAGTTGTTCAAGGCGGGAGGAGGCGTTTGGCCTCTTCCCGCCACGCTGAACGCCTACTCCTGCGCCATCAGCTCGAGGTGCACCAGGCGCATGAAGTCCTGGGCATTGGTCACCACGCCGAACGCCTGGTGCGTGCCGCGGTCCTTGAGCTTGTTGACCACGAACTCGGTCTGGTCCACGCAGATCGTGGTGATCTCCGAGAGCGAGCCGTCCGGCCGGGTGCAGAAGGTCGGCAGCATGTTGCCCACGGCGATGGCGTGGAGGGCGGTCGCGACCATCACCACCATGCTGGCCTTCGTGGTCATCTCGCGCATGGCCTGCTGGGAGTCGAGCGCCGAGGGGATGGTTTCCGGCAAGGGCCCGTCGTCCCGGATCGAGCCGGCGAGCACGTAGGGCGTGCCGGTGACGGTCAGGGCGTGCATGATGCCGCTCTTGAGCTTGCCCGCGTCGGTCAGGGCCTGGATCGAGCCCGCCTTCTTCACTTCGTTGATGGCCCGCATGTGCGTGGCATGGCCGCCGACCGTGCCGGTGCCGTCGGCCGTCATGCCGAGCGTGGTGCCATAGAGGGCGGCTTCGACGTCGTGGACCCCCACCGCGTTGCCGGTGATCAGGCCGTGGCAATAGCCGTTGTGGATCAGCCACTCCATGGCGACGCGCCCGCGGGCGTGCACCAGGGCCGGGCCGATCACCCAGAGGATGTAGCCGCCGTCTCCCCGGTTCTTCCGGAACTCGCCGAAGATGGCGTCGTAGTTGACCGGCTTCTCGCGGCTGACCTCGGTGGACATGAAGGAGAAGGCCTCGGCGTGGGAGGCCGCCTCCTCTTCGAAGCCGCGGTCCCAGACCAGGACGCCCTCGGAGCCGTCCTCGGCGCTCGCGACCGCCACCAGGTCGCCCTTGCGGATCAGGCGGAACTCCTTGCAGGCGAGCCGGCCGGCCGCGGGATCCCAGACCAGGTGGACGTCCATCCGCTGGCGCTCGGGCATGCGCCAGCGGCCGTCGATCTTGACGTAGGTGGGGTGGTTCGTGGTCGACATGAAGTCGTCCGGCAGGATGGTATCGGCCGGCGCGGGCACGAACCGGCAGTCGGGAGCAGCCGCGAGGTGCGGCTGCTGGAGGTCGGGCTCTCGGTACATGCGATCGTTCCTCTCGAGGCGAATCCGGCGTGGAGGGCTCATCCAGGCGACGGAATCCTAGCCAGATCGACGGGAGGCGACAAGGGGAGCGGCCATCTTCCACGCCGCGAAGAGCAGCAGGAAGAGGCCGAGCGAGCAGACGATCGCCGGTCCGCTCGGGAAATCCACCTTGTAGGAGGCGATCAGCCCCACGGCGCTGGCCAGGAAGCCGGTCCCCCAGGCGATCACGATGCGCGGCCCCCACTTGTTGCTGGTCCCGAGCGCGATGATCGCCGGCGCCACCAGGTAGGAGAAGACCATCAGCACGCCCGCGATCTCGACGGACAGGGTGATGATCACGCCGAACGAGAGATAGAAGAGGAAATCCCAGAACCAGACCTTCCACCCCTGGGCGTAGGCCCGCTCCGGGTCCTCGGTGATGGTGATGAACCGCTTCCGGAAGAAGTAGTGGAAGAGCCCGACGGCGGAGTAGATCACCAGGTCCTTGACCACGGTCGGCCAGGTGACCCAGAGGATGGTGCCCGCCAGCAGCTCCTTGATGTGCTCCGCGCCCTCGGGAGCGCGGTCGGCCACCAGGATGGCCGTGGCGGAGGCGATCACGTAGGTGATGCCGATGATCGCCTCCTGCGGCACCTTGCTGGTGTGGTTGCGGGTGCGCGTGATGCTGAAGACCAGCGCTCCGAGCACCGCCGCGCCCAGGGAGCACGCGAAGGAGGCCGGGCTGCCGGGCTCGTGGCCCAGGATGAAGGCGACCACGGTGCCCAGAGCGGCGATCTGGGCCAGCGCCAGGTCCACGAAGATCACCTGGCGCAGCAGGACGTGGAGACCCAGGTAGCCATGGATTCCCACCAGGATGAGGCAGGCCGCGAAGGGGGCGGCCATGAACTGGAGCATCTCGAGCATCCGCGAGTCCTCTCTAGCCCCGGTACGCCAGGGCGTCTAGCCCCGGTACGCCTGGGCGAGCTGGTTGACCCAGCCGTCGATCAGGTTGAAATAGGCGTCGGCGCCGGTGCTGCCGGGGCCGAGCGGCACGATGACGGCCTGCGCGCCGGTCCTCTGCGCGATGGCCTTGGACTCGTCGGGCGGGTAGTAGCTGGGCGCCATCACCACCTTGACGTTCTTCTCCTTCATCTCCTCGATCAGCTCGTGCACGTGCTTGGCCGACGGCGGGATGCCGGGCTTGGGCTCGACGTCGCCGGCCACGTTCAGGCCGAAGAGGCGCGTGAAGTAGGCCCAGTTCTGGTGATAGGTCACCACGTCCTTGCCGCGGAAGGCCATGCCCTTGCCGAGCCAGCCGCCGAGCAGATCGATCAGTTTCTTCCCCTTGTAGTCCTTGGACTGCAGGAAGGGGATGAGCTTGCCCTGGCGCGCCAGGTTGTCGAGGGTATCCGCGCCGAGGATCTGCGGGAGCTGGTCGCCGTAGAGCGCGCGGTCGATGCGGCTGCCGAACTCCGCAAGGTTTTTATCGTAGACCGCGGCGCCCTGTGGATCGACCCGCTTCAGGCCCGCGGCGATGTTGCGCGCGATGAGCTTCGCGTTGAGCGGGCTGGTGTGGATGTGCGGGTTGCCATAGATGTGCAGGTCGCCCGCCGCGCGGCTCGCGTTGGCCGGTTTGTCCACCAGGGGCACGCCCTGGCTGGCGTTGACGTAGCCCGGCTGGCCTTCGCGGATCTTCGAGTTGCCGGACTTGTCGACCAGCACGGGAGCCCAGAGCTCCAGGTCGAGGCCGGTGGTGACGAAGAGGTCGGCCTGCTTGAGCATCAGGGCGAAGGAGGGCTTCGGCTTGACGAAGTGGGCGTCCTCGTCGCCGCGGGAGATGGACTGGGCCTGCACCCGGTCGCCGCCGACGAACTGGGCGATCGAGGCGTAGGCGGGGAGGGTGGTCACGACTTTGACCGGCGCGGCCCAGGCGCTCGCTCCGGCGAAGACCAGGAGGAAGGTCAAGAGGGGAAATGCGCGTCGCATGTTTTTTGTGGACTCCTAGTAGATCTCGTGCTTGTGGGGGCCGGCGGCCCAGGTGATCTGGAGGCTGAAACGGTTTTCCTTGTCGCCGGTGAGGTCGTCCTCGACGAACCCGTACTCGCCGCGCAGCCGGACGTATTCGCTCTGCCACCAGGTGAGGTTCGGGAACACACCCCAGGTGACGCGCTCGGGATCGAGAGGGTTCTCGACCCGGTCATAGCGCACCCCGGCGTAGAGGTTCTGCGCGAGCAGGCTCTCGACGTACGAGTAGCCGCCCCAGGCCTGATGGTTGACGCCGTCCTGGCCGTCCCGGTCCGAGCGCAGCAGCTCGGTGCGCCAGGTGACCTCGCGGTACTTGGCGCGGGACGGCGGCTGCCAGTGCCAGGTGAAGTCGGCGCCCAGGACCCGGCTGTCGCCTCCCGAGCCGTTCCCTCCCGTGATGCCGGACAGCCCCAGCTCGGCGTAGACCGAGTCGCCGATATCCCAGTAGTTCTTGAGGTGGGCGAGGCCGACGAGGTGGTCGAACGACTCGCCGCCGAAGGCGTCGCTTTCGCCGTCGGTCAGCTCCAGGGTCAGCTCGTTCGCCGTGGCCCAGGGCCGCGGCAGCAGCCACTCGGCACGCACGCCGGTCTGCGCCAGACCTTCGTCGCCGAAGTAGGTCTGGAGTGCGAGCGGGTAGTCGATCTGGGGCAGGGCGTGCAGATGCCAGCGGTTGAGGGCGCCGAAGTTCTGGCGGAACTTGCCCGCCGTGAGCTGGAGCCCGCCGGGGAGGTTGGCGTAGGAGACGTAGCCCTCCTCGATGTCGACCCCCTCGTCGGGCGAGAAGGACAGGGTCCACTTGGTGACGGAGAAGGGATCGAGGGCGGACTGGACGTTCAGCTCGAACTCGCGGGCGTCGAAATCCTCGCGGCCTCGATTGGTGGCGAAGCCGACCATGTCCCCGGTCATGGAGATCTCGGGGTTGAGCTGGTTCAGATTGCGTTCGCTGCCGGCCTGCGCGATGGCCGGAGACGCCGAGGTGTCGGCGGCCTCCGGCGCGACGTCGGGAGCGTTGTCGGGGGTTGTCGTACCGCCGGCGGTCTCCGTGGCGGCGGCCCGGAGCGCGGCGAGCTCGTCGTCCTCCGCGCCTGCCGCCGGCGCCGCGGCTCCTGTTTCAGGGGCCTGCGCCTCGCCGGTGGCTTCGAGACGGGCGAGGCGTGCTTCGAGGTCGGCCAGGCGGTCGCCGTACTCCTTGCGGAGGTCGGCGATCTCCTTGCGCAGCTCCTGGACCGGATCGGTGGAATCGGACTGCGCGCGGACTGCCGGCGCGCAGAAAACAAGACAGATGGCGGCGCACACCCCGAGCCTGCGCTCGCGGGTGCCGCCGAACCAGGAATGGATCGACATGCTCATCTCTCTCCAAAGCCGCATCTCCGGCGTCATGCCGGAGGTCAGGACTTCGTTCCCGAGGAGCCCGGCCTGTAAGGCGGGCGGCTACAGGACGGGGAGAGAGGCTGGCGGACCCCGGACGGGTCCCAGGAGGGGAGACGGAGACGAGACCGGAGCGGTCTCGGAGAGCACCACGGCCCCGACCCGTACGGGCTCCGGCAGGGGAGCCGGCGGCGGGACGAGGCGCGAGGCCGACTGAAGCTGGAGGAGGCAGCTCTCGCAGGGGCCGCGCCAGACGCTCCTGGAGCCTTCCAGGTGAGGCGGGGCTTCCGGATGCTGAGCCGCCTCGTCCACCACGGTCCCATGGAGCCCCTGGTGCTCGAACAGCGGATCGTGGGAAACCGCCATCCCGAAGGCGAGAGCCAGCCCGGCCGTGAGGACCAGGAGGGCGCGCCGCCAGAGCGGCAGGTCGATGGAGTGAGCGCGTCTCATCGCAGCGGGGCTCATCGTAGCAGGAAACACCTGCCCGCGATCTCCAACAGACGGACCGGGTCAGGGATTCCGGGCCAGGATGCGTTCCACCTCGTCTCTCAGGGCGGGCAGGTCGCGCTCCACGGCGGACCAGACCTCTTCCGGGTCGATTCCGAAGTAATCGTGGACGAGGATGTTGCGCATCCCGACAATGACCGACCAGGGAATGTGGGAATGCTCCTTCCGGAAATCCTCGGAAAGTCCCCTGGCCGCTTCGCCGATGATCTGGACGTGATGGAGGATCCAGACCTGGATCATCTCATCGTCCTCAAAGGCGGACTTCCCCTGGACGGCAACGCGTTCGATGCGCTCAATGGCCTCCAGGATGTCCTGGAGTCGTTGACGATCGCGCCTCACAGAGGGACGGCTTCCCGGAGGATGTGCTCCCGGATCGTGGGCTTGAGTCCACGTTCCGTGGCGACTTCGACCGGGAGCTTCAAGAGTTGTTCAAGCTCCACCTTCAGGGCCGCATGATCCAGAAGGCTGCGGCCGTGCTCCAGGTCCACGAGGAGGTCGACATCGCTGTCGGGGCCAGCCTCCCCGCGAGCGACCGAGCCGAAGACACGGATGTTGGAGGCGCCGTGAGTGGCCGCGATCGCGAGAATCTCCCGCTTCCGGTGTCTGAGCAGCTCTTCGATGCCCATGCCTGTCTCCCGGGAGATTCTACTCGAAATCCGATCTGCGGGTCTCGGCTTGGCGTGACCCTGGGCGCCCCACCGTCTATCCGGCTGCCTGCATCCCTTCGCGGCGGTTCCGGAGGACCGACGCCACCACGGCCAGCGCGAGGATCGAGACCACGACCAGCAGCGACACGGTCGCCGGCACCTTGTAGATCTCGGTCGCGAGCATCTTGGTGCCCACGAACACCAGGATCGCCGCGAGCCCCACCTTCAGGTAGACGAACTTGTCCATCACCCCGGCGAGCACGAAGTAGAGCGAGCGCAGGCCGAGGATGGCGAAGATGTTCGAGGTGTAGACCAGGAACGGGTCCCGCGTCACCGCGAAGATGGCCGGGATCGAGTCCACCGCGAAGATCAGATCCGTGGTCTCCACCAGCACCAGGACCATGAAGAGCGGCGTGGCCATGAGGGTGCCGGCCTTGCGCACGAAGAAGTGCTTCCCCTCGTAGTCGTTCGTCACCGGGATCAGGCGCCGCACGAGCTTGAGCACCGGGTTGTGCTCCGGATGGATCTCCTCGTTGCGGTGGAAGGCCATCTTGAAGCCGGTGAAGAGCAGGAAGGCGCCGAAGACGTAGAGGATCCAGTGGAAGCGCTCCAGGAGCGCCGCGCCGGCCACGATGAAGAGCGCGCGCATGACGAGCGCGCCCAGGATGCCCCAGAACAGCACCCGGTGCTGGTGGATCTTCGGCACCGCGAAGAAGCCGAAGATCAGCGCCATGACGAAGATGTTGTCCACGCTGAGCGACTTCTCGATGATGTAGCCGGTGAAGAACTGGACGCCCTGCTCGGCGCCGCGCGTGAAGTAGACGAAGGCGTTGAAGACCATGGCGAGCGCGATCCAGACGCCGCTCCAGACGGTGGCCTCGCGGACCGAGACCGCGTGGGCCTTGCGGTGGAACACGCCCAGGTCGAGCGCGAGCATGGCGAGGATGAACGCGTTGAAGCCGACCCAGAGCCAGAGGGAGGTTTCCTGCATTGGACCTATCTCCTTCGGAAGATAGGCCGTGGGACGCGAAAGGCGAGACCCACGGCACGGTTCGCGTGTCGTGGTGGTCTCGCCGTCGGGATTCAGAGCGGATCGATCAGGATCCGGAATCGCCTTATCGGGAGGCCGGGAACCGGGTTGCGGTTCCGTCTTGACGGCCTGCCGACCCGGAGCGGTCCGGGCAGCTACTCCCCACCGGGGTCCATCAGGATAGCCGATTGCGGCACTCCTGTCAAAGAGACACTTCCGGACGGGCCATCCGGCACCGATGAAGGGTACAATGCCGGCGCATGGACCATCCCGATCCGGAGGCATTGGCCCGTTACGTCCGCGGTGAGCTGGGCCGGGAGGAGAGCCGCGGGCTGGAGCGGCACCTGGCGTCGTGCGTGTCCTGTCAGGGCGCGGTGGACGGCCTGCCGATGCGCGGCGGAGTTGTGAGGTGGGGCGGGCATCGCTTCGCGAAGAAGGAGCCCGCCGGCGAGGCTGCAGACGCGGGCCGGCGCGCCCGGGCCCGCGGGGTGCTGCGCGCGCTCGGAGGCGTCCTGACCGCGAGCAGCGAATCGGCCGCGAACCGCCTCCTGGGCCAGCCCGAGCACCGCCGCCGCGCGTTGATCCGCCAGGAGGAGAAGTACCAGACGCTCGGCCTCTGCGAGCTGCTGCTCGCGAAGTGCCGGGCGGCCTGGATCGACGATCCCGCGGAGTCGGTCGAGCTGGCGAAGCTGTCGGCGCTCGTGGCCCAGCGCCTGAGCCGGGAGCTCTACGGCGGCCCGAACGTGGATGACGTGCGCGTCATGGCCTGGGTCCATCTCGGCGTCTCGTTCCGGCTGGCCGGAAGCCTGGTGGACCAGGTGGCGGAGCCGGAGGCGCCATCGTCCGAGGGTGCCTATCCGACCGGCGTGATCGGGACGATCGAGCTCCTGGACCGGGGCTGGCAGGCCGGGCCGGTGGAGACGGCGCTGCGCGAGACCCGCGAGGCCTTCCTCGAACGCGGCATGGGCTTCGACGCGGCGCTGGTCACGCTGGACCTGATCTCCGCGTCGCTCAGGGCCCGGAATCCCGGTAACGTCGCACCGCTCGCCCGCGAGGCGATCGGCCTCTTCGAGGTTCAGAAGGTGGAGACCTACGCGCTCGACGCCATGCGCTTCCTGCTCAGCTCCGCCGAAGCGGACGACGGCGTCACCCAGGAGCTGATCAACCGCATGGCCGTGCTCCTGCACCGCAAGCGCAACGGCATGGAGGAAGGGACATGAAGGACCGCAGGGACTGCAGGGACCAAAGTCTTTCGTCCTTGACGTCCCTGCAGTCCTTTTGGTCCCTTTTTACTTCCGCTTCGCCGTGAAGATGCCGTTCGGCTGCAGGAAGGTGACCGCCGTCACCTTGCCGGCCTGCTCCTCGAAGCGGACGTGGAAGCCCGAAGCCTCCTTGAGGCTGAACTCGCCGCCCAGCTCCGGCACGAGGTGGTACTGCGGCTGGCCGGGGACGTTGACCGTCAGCACGTTGCCGGCGAGCTGGATCGAGATCGGCTGGCCGCTCAGGTCGTACTCGCCGACGAAACGGGCGAGATACACGGCGTCGGAGAGCCGGGAATCGGGCTTCTTTTCGAAAGTGATCCCGTCCTCGAGGGTCGGCTCGAAATCGGTCTTCACGGCCACCACGTTGCCGCGCGCATCCGTCTCGAACAGGAGCTTCTGATCCTCGAAGATCGGCGGCTCGATGTGCTTGACGCCGTTCCAGGTCTCGTAGTGCCAATGCTCCAGCGGCGAGGTCATGTGGTTGAAAGTGACCTGCAGACCCTTGCCCTGCACGTCGACCCGGAGCGTGCCATAGGCGGGGTGGAAGTAGTCGCCGGCATACTCCTCCAGCTTGTGCGCGGGCTTCGTGCCCGGCCTGCGCATCTCCTCCTTGCGGGCCTCGCCTTTCTTGAACTCCGCCCTGGCCACGTCCCGCCGGGCGAGCGACTCGCCGTTCCAGTTGATCGGCTCCAGCTTGAGCAGGCGGTCGATCGTATGGCGGACGAGCAGCTCGGGCACTCCGGTGCCGTTCTTGTTGGTGAGGATCACCAGGCCCGCGCCGTCCTGCGGGAGCAGCGCGACCAGGGCCGAGAAACCGTCGATGTTGCCGCCGTGCTCCACGCGCTGGTGGCCGCGGTAGCTGTCGATGAACCAGCCCATGCCGTAGGACGGCTGCGAAAGCTCGGGCCGCTCGACCGCCCCGTCGATCACCATGTGGGGCGAGTGGATGTCGGCCAGCGTGGCGGCGCCGATGATCTGCCGGTCGCCCACCTTGCCGCCGGAGAGATGAACCTGTACCCATTTCGCCATGTCGCGGACCGAGGCGTTGATCGATCCGGCGGGGCCCATGTTGGTGATCGTCCGGAACGGGATGAGCTTGATCGATTCGTCCTCCTCTTCCACGTAGGGGAGCGCGAAGTCGGCGGCCTTCTGCGAGTCCTCGACCGAGAAATTCGCGCCGTTCATGCCGAGCGGCGTGAAGATGCGCTCGCGCACGTTGTCCTCCCAGCTTTTGCCCGTGACCTGCTCGACGAGATAGCCGGCGGTGAGGAACATGAAGTTGTTGTACTGGAACCGTTCGCGCAGGCCGTAGGTCGGCTTCATGTAGGGGAGCCGCGCGACCAGCTCCTTCCTGGAAAGCTCGGTCGCGTTGTACCAGGACAGATCGTGCCGCGGCAGTCCGGAACGGTGGGTGACGAGGTCGCGCGGCGTCATCATCTCCGTGGCCGTGCGGTCGTAGAGCTTGAAGCCGGGGAGGAATTCGGAGACCGGCTTGTCCCAGTCGAGCCTGCCCTCGTCCACCAGCGTGCCCATCACGAACGTGGTGAACGCCTTGGTGCTGGAGCCGATCGCGAACAGCGTGTCCTCGGTGACGGGCAGCTTCTTCTCCCGGTCGCGGAAGCCGAAACCCTTCGAATAGATCACCTCGCCGTCCTTGACGATGGCCACCGCGAGGCCGGGCACCTTCCAGGCGTCGATCATCCCCTGAACGAGCTGGTCGTAGCCTTCCAGCTCCTTGCGCGCCGCGTCGGCGCCGCTCGCGGCGCGCTCGACGGAGAACGGAAACGTGGCGCCGCCCTGGGTGAAGTCGCCGGCGATCTTGTCCGCCGCCAGCGTGCCCTTGAACGTGGGCGTGCCCGGGATGCCCTGGATCTCGAAGGTGGCAGCAGTCCCGTCGAGACCGATATTGATCAGCGGAATGTCCTTGGCGTTCTGGAGCGGGATGGAGATGTCGCCCTTCCAGGCGTCTCCCTCCTGCTGGAAGTCGAGGTTGATGCCCAGCTTCTGGCCGGGAAGCTCGATGGCGCCTTCCCAGTGGCCGGCAAGGCTGGCGGGCTGGGCGAGGACGGACGGAGCGAGGACGACGAAAAACAGCGCGAGCGCTGCGAAGATCTTCCTTGTCATGTCGGGGTCTCCATGGACGGGTCCTGATCCTTCCTACGTGGAGGAGGATCAAAGGTTCCGGAGAGCCGCGCCGGCGTGCCAGAATGCCGCATGCGCACGCCGTTCCTCACCGCGATCCTGCTCCTCCTGCTCGCCTGCGCGGCCTTGACCACGGCCCTGGCCGGCTCCATCGAGGACGCCGAGCCCCGCACCGCCCTGGAGCGCCTCGTCGCCGAAAACCAGGACTTCAGCCGGCTCGAGCCCGGTGAGCTGCGCGACGGCCTCCCCGTCCCCGCCTGGCTGCGCGTGCTCTGGCGTCGGGACCACCCGGACGGGCCGTATCCGCTCCTCCTCAAGGAGGTCCACGAGTGGATGCTCGCGCATCCGGACCTCGTGCCGCCGGAGGAGCCCGAGCCCATCCCTGTGCCCGCCAGGCGCAAGGCGAGGATCGGGGCGAACCGGCGCGTCTCCGGCCCCTGGCCGGATCCGATCAACGAGTCGGACGTCCAGATCGACCGCTGGAACCCGAAGCGGATTCTCGTCGCGTCGAACGACATCAAGGGGAGCGGCCGGCTGGCGGTGTTCTACTCGAAGGACGGCGGCGCGACCTGGGGCCGGAGCTTCCTGCCCTTCGTGGAGAACGACTCCATCCACGCCGACCCGACGGTCGACTGGTCCTCCGACGGCACGGCCTGGGCCACCACGGCCGCGGTCGAGGTCACCCCGCTGGCGCTCCGCCTGCGGGTCTACCGGTCGTCCGACGGCGGCGCGACCTGGAAGCTCGACGACACGCCGTCCGGCGCACAGGGGCGGGTGGACAAGCAGATGACCTGGATGGACCACTCGCGTACGTCGCCCTACCGCGACACGTTCTACGCCATCTGGCGCGACCGCAACGGGGTGTTCATGAACCGGCGGGTCCCCGGCAAAGGCTGGGCCGCAATGCCGGTGCAGGTAAACGGTCCCGAGAGCGTGGACGGCCTCGGCTGCGACGTGACGACCAACGCCAAGGGGCACGTCTTCGCCCTGTGGCCCGAGCCCGAAAACCGGAAAATCCTTTTCATTCAATCGAAGAACGGCGGCGCGACCTGGACGGCGCCGCGATCGATCGGCTCGACCTGGGGCATCTACCAGATGATCGTGCCGGCGGTGGCCGAGCGCAAGATGCTGATTTATCTTTCGGCGGGCGCCTACGTCCGCGGGAAGAAAAGCCTGATCTACGCCGCCTGGGCCGACCTCTCCGGAGCCCCGGGCTGCCGAGTCAGGGAGGACGCGCCGGGCGAGAACGTGGCGTCGGCCTGCAAGACCCGCATCTGGTTCCTGCGCTCGGCGGACGGCGGCTCGACCTGGAGCGCGCCGCGCAAGGTCAACGACCCGGCCGCGAAAAGCGATCAGTTCGCGCCGGCGCTGGCCGTGGACGAGACGACCGGCGCGCTGGCCCTGATCTATTACGACACGGTCGCCGATCCGGGCCGCAAGAAGACGCACGTCTACTACCAGGCCTCCTACGACGACGGCGTGACCTGGACGAAACCGTTGCGGGTCACCACGCAGCCGACCGACGAGACCCGCGAAGGATCGGACGCGAGGCAGTACGGCGACTACAACGGCCTTTCGGGCTACGCCGGTCAGTTCTTCCCGACCTGGACCGACCGCCGCGCAAGCAGTCCGGAGGAGATCTGGACGGCGACCGTCCGGGATATCCGGTAAAGGCGGTGAAGCCCAGGGGCCGCTACGCGCCGTCGCCGACCGGGCTGATCCACGTCGGCAACGCGCGCACGGCGCTCGTGGCCTGGCTCTCGGTGCGCTCCCGCGGAGGCGCCTTCATCTGGAGGCTGGAGGACCTGGATGGGCCGCGGGTCGTCCCCGGCATGGCCGAGGCCGCGATGGAGGACCTGCGCTGGCTCGGCCTCGATTGGGACGAGGGGCCGGACGTGGGAGGCCCGCACCGGCCGTACGTCCAGTCGCTGAGATCGGAGCTCTACGAGGGGGCGATCGACCGCCTGGCCGCGGCCGGCCGCCTGTTCCCGTGCCGCCGCTCGCGCAAGGATCTGCAGACCCTTGCCTCGGCGCCCCACGGGCCAGAGGGGAGCGCACCCTATCCGGCCGCCTTCCGGCCCGATCGCCTGGACCCGGATTGGCTCGACCGGCTGCGGGCTTCGGAGAGGCCCGACGCGGCGCTCCGCTTCCTGGTCCACGACCGGCCCGTGGAATGGACCGATCGCGTCTACGGCCCACAGATCGAGCGCGTGGATCAGACCGTCGGCGACTTCGTGCTCAAGCGCCGGGACGGACTCTGGGCCTACCAGCTTGCGGTGGTGGTGGACGACCTGCGGATGGAGATCGACGAGGTCGTGCGCGGCGCCGACCTGCTCGACTCGACGGCCCGCCAGATCCAACTCATCGAAGCCCTGGGCGGGAATCTCCCGGCCTATGCCCATGTTCCGCTCGTCGTGAACGCGCAGGGCGAGAAGCTTTCCAAAAGAGACGCCGGCCTGACCCTGCGCTCCCTAAGGGAGGCCGGCATGCGGCCGGAGGAACTCGTGGGTTACCTCGGCTGGAGCCTGGGCCTTGCGGATCGGCCCGCCCCCTGTGACGCAGCGGACCTCATCGGCAGGTTCGCCTGGGAGCGGATCGGGACCGGGACCTGGATGCTGCCGGAGGGAAGTGATCTGGGCGGCGCGAAGGCAATATAAGGTTCTATGGCGCAATGTAACGTTCCATGGACCAGTGCAAGGTTCTATGGGTGGATGTAAGGTTCTATTGTCCGTTGCAAGGTTCTTGGACGCATTGTACGGTTCTATGGCCCGTCGTCAGGATCTATGGCCGATTATAAGGTTCTATGGGGCGTCATCACGTTCCAGGACGGGATGGAAGGCTCTATAGTCCGTTGCAAGATTCCATGGCGCAACGTAAGGTTCTATGGAGTAATTTAACGATATTTCTCCGTGGAGAACGTTACAACGCTTCACCTTCCGCCCGCCCGTTCTCAAGCGCCCGCTTGTGCGAAGTTGGATGGCAAGCCGGAAGGCATTTCATCCCAAGTTCGGCCATCGAGCAAGCGGCCCGTCTTTTTCTTTTGCTTTCCACCCCACTGTTTGAAGAAAAACGGGACGTGAGCCTGGGCGCACTGCGTGCGAATGTCTCGGACCCAGGATGGATCCATCGGGCGTGCGTGCGGCCCGCTTTCTCCTCCCACGATAACCCAGTTGATCCCACGTAGATTCAGCGTGCCCACAGGACCTAGCAGGGGCTCTACGCTGAGAAACCGGACCTGCGCAGGAACATTCCGAAGGTGGTCGATTCGCCAGGTGTAAGCAGAGCTTTCTACGCTGACGCCAAGCCACGCATTGCCGGGTAGCTTGCGCCCGCGAGTGAAGGTCTCCAGCCGCGCAGCCCGCTTGGTGAGGATCTGGAACTGGTGTTGAGGAGCTGCCTCAATCACCTTCAGAACTTTGACGATGTACTCATCCGGAACGCCGTCCAGAAAGAGGTCCGACATGCTGTTCACAAAGATGAGGCGACCTCTCTTCCAGCGAAGAGGCAGTGCCAGGGCTTCGGGTACCAGTCGCAGGTCGAAGCCCTGCTCAAAGGGATGCCCGGAGACGCCGCGGAATCGTTCGGCGAACCGCTCGGCGTAACAGTGCTTACATCCTGGCGAAATTTTGGTGCACCCGCGGATGGGGTTCCAGGTTGCGTGTGTCCATTCAATCTCGCTTCGATCGCTCACGGACAACCTCCTCTGTATGCGCGTATGGTACCATTGTAGGAGTGTCGGGTCTACAGGAGGAGGGCATGACCTCAAGCCTGCGGTTCGATCAAATTGGATACTGGTCCCAGGTCAAGCTCGACATTGTAAGGGACTATGCAAAGGCGTATTCAACAATCCTGGCCAGGCAACCCCGAATGACACATGTGTACGTGGATGCCTTTGCTGGCGCAAGATTGTCTATGCAGAACAGGGGAACTTGTTTGGTGATAGCGATCTCCTGAAGTTCGTTGGGAATGAGCAGGTTGCAACTGCGTTCCGAACCCGCCTTCGTGACGTAGCGGGCTTTCAGGAAGTGCCTGAGCCCATACCAATGCGTAACAGCAAGAATGCAATCGTCTATTACCTTTTCTTTGCCTCACAGAATGCAACAGGGGCCAAAATAGCCAGGCATATTTTAAAGAGCTATGCGGAGCAGGGCAGTGGTTGAGGAGAATCCCGTCGTTGAGGAATACCAGCGCCTCGCGCCGCACTATGACGCGAAGTGGTCCTTCTACATTGAAGCCACGACCCGCGAGACCCTGGCGCGGCTGAATCTCCAGCCTGGAGAGCGCCTGCTCGACGTCGGCTGCGGGACCGGCGCTCTACTGCAGAGGCTTTCCGCTCCCGGCGCTCAACTCGCCGGGGTCGATCCCGTACCGGAGATGCTGGCGATGGCCCGCCGCAGGTTGCCGCCCGAGGTCGAATTGCGGACCGGCTGGGCCGAGCGACTGCCCTTCGACAGCGAGCAGTTCGATGTCGTCGTCTCGTGCAACGCCTTCCACTATTTCCACGAGCCGGCCGCCACCCTGACCGAGATGAAGAGGGTCCTGGCGCCGGGAGGACGTCTGATCCTCACCGACTGGTGCGACGACTACCTCGCGTGCCGGGTCTGCGATCTGTACCTGCGCCTGTTCAACCGGGCTTACGCCAAGGTGTACCGCCGACAGGAGTGCCTGCGTCTGCTGCAGGAAGCCGGCTACCGCGGCGTGGATGTGGAGCGCTACAAGATCAGTTGGCTCTGGGGATTGATGACGGCCACCGCCGCATCACCCCCGGCTCGCTGAAGGCGCGTTCGCACACCTACTGTTGCAGGAGAGGAGCCGGAGCTCCTTTGCCGCGGGTCCGACCCTGGACCTGTGGCTCTCCCCAACCTCAGGTCGGAGACCCCCAGATGAAGAGATTTGCCTTCGCGGTTGTCCTTGTGCTCGTCGCCTTCGCGGTTCCGGTGTCGGCCGAAGAGATGTCCAAGGCTGCTCCCACGACGCCGCTCCTGCAGCAGATCGAGGGAGCGGCCCAGCCGGTCGAGAGGATTCCGCCGCTCATCCCGTACTGCTCGGCGGTCCAGGGAACCTCGTGCACCACCGTCGGATCCAAGCGGAGCTGTACCGACGTCTGCCACAACCAACTGAGCTGCACCTGCACCTCCGCCCATTACTGGAGCTGCATGTACGAGTGCTGAGCCAGGCTTCCAGCCTGCTCCTGGACGGCACCTGTTTCAGGTGCCGTCCAGCCGTCGCGGTTGCGCTCCACGCCTGTGGTACCGTTTCCTTCCAATGACCTTCTCCGACCCGGCCTCCGAGCGCGAGGCCCGCCGGCGCCTGGAATGCCTCTGGGCGCTGCTTCCGGTCGTCGCCTCGACGCTGGAGATCCGCGAGATCTTCCAGCGCATCTCCGCCATCGCCCGGGAGGCCGTCCCTCACGATGCGCTGGGCATCCAGCTCTTCCAGTGGGAGAGCGGCCGGATCGTCGCCCATGTGGTCGCCGCGGACCGCCTGCTGGGCGAATGGGAGTACCCGATCCTCAAGGGGATCGACGACGTCCCTCTGGACCTCATCGTGGACGAGGTCGAGCTCGACGGCTCCATCGCGATCATGAGAAGCCGGCTCCGTTCCGAAGCCGGCGTGAAGGAGGTCGTCCTGAGGGGTGACGAGGCGAGGGCCCGCCTCATCCGCGAGTATGGATTCCGTTCCTTCCTGCGCGTACCGCTCTGGCGCGACGGCGAGCGGATCGGCGCCCTGATGTGCGCCTCGGTCCGGCCGGCGAGCTTCGATTTCGATCAGGTCGAGATCGTCCGCCGGGTTGCGGACCACGTGTCCCTGGCGTTGGCTCACAAGCATCTGGCGGAGGAGGCCGAGCGCGCCGCCGAAGCCCGCGCCCGCGCGGCCCTGCTCGAACAGCGGGTCGAGGAGCTGGTCCGGCGCGCGGATGAAAAGGAAGGTTTTCATCGCTGCGTCGGCGAATCGCGGCCTTGGAAGGAGGTCCTCAAGCAGGCCACCCGGGTGGCGGGGACCGATACGACCGTGCTGCTGACCGGCGAGTCGGGCACCGGCAAGGAGGTCGTGGCCCGCTTCCTCCATCGCGGCTCGCCGCGCGCCCGCGGGCCGCTCGTGGCCGTCAACTGCGCGGCCTTGCCCGAGCAGCTCCTCGAATCGGAGATCTTCGGCTACGAGCGCGGAGCTTTCTCTGGCGCGCTGACGTCCAAGCCCGGCCGGGTCGAGCAGGCAGCCGGCGGAGTGCTCTTCCTCGATGAGGTCGGAGAGATGGGGCCCGCGCTCCAGGCCAAGCTCCTGCGGGTGCTGCAGGAGCGCGAGTTCCAGCGGCTCGGGGGGACGCGCACCCAGAAGGCCGATGTGCGGGTCGTGGCGGCTACCAACCGCGACCTCGGCGCGGCCATGAAACGCAACGAGTTCCGCGAGGATCTCTATTACCGCTTGCGCGTGTTCGAGATCCGGCTGCCGCCGCTGCGCGAGCGCCGCGACGACGTAATACCCCTGGCCCAGGCGTTCCTCGGCGACCTGGAGAGGTCCATGGGCCGCCACACGACCGGCCTTTCCCCGGAAGCGCGCGAGGCCCTTCTCGCCCACGACTGGCCCGGCAACGTGCGCGAGCTGCGCAACGCCATGGAACGCGCGCTGATCCTCTGCGACGGCGGGCCCATCACCGAAGAGGAGCTGCCGCTCGCGGCCCCGCGCAGGCCGGAAGCTCCGGGCACGCTTCCGGAGAGCACCAACCTGGAGATCGTGGAAAAAGCGGTCATCGAAAAGGCGCTGAGCCAAGCGCGCAACAACAAGTCCAAGGCCGCCCGCCTCCTCGGCCTGACCCGCGCCCAGCTCTACTTCCGCCTCGAAAAGTACGGCCTGTAGACCCACCGGCAAACTGTCGATACATCGACAACACCGCCTCTCCCCGCCGGGCGTGCCGGCGGCGCCAAACTCCTGATTTTCAAAGGTTTAATCAATCGGGTGGGCCGTGGCACAGCCCTTGACATAGGGACCTCCTCCAGACGCAGTCGAGCGTCGATCCAAAGGAGGAGAGGAAAATGAAAGCTTCGACCCGCAAGATCATGGCTCCCTTCGGAGCTGCTCTGTTCATCGCCGTTTCCACGACCGGTTCCGCCGCGGCGGGAGACTGGACCTGGACCGCCACCCCTTACGTGTGGGCGACCGATGTCGGCGCCGACGTTTCGATCAACGATCGCCAGGTCGCGGACAAGACAATCGATTTCAGCGATCTGGCCGAGGATCTGAGCCTCGCGGCTCAGGGTCACATGGAGGGACGGAACGGCCGCCACGGCGTCCTGCTCGACCTTTTCTACGTCCATCTCGCCGACGACGACAAGCGCTTCCCGCTTCCAGCCCCCCTGGCCGGCGAGGCCATCGCTGACGGCGACCTGACGCTGACGATCCTCGACGCGGGCGGCATCTGGAATCCGCGCGGCGACGGCGAGGGCTTCTCGCTGATCTATGGCGGCCGCATGGTGGACCGCGACATCGAGATCGACGCCCGTTTCCAGCCGGCTCCCGGCGTGACGCTCGCGCGGAGCTACGAGGTGAGCGAAACGCTGTACGACGGCCTGCTCGGAGCGCGCTACGCCGGGCGGTTCACGCCGCGCTGGACCTGGGCCGTGCAGGCCGACGCGAGCACCGGCGGCACGGAGCAGACCTGGAGCGCCCTGGCCGGCCTCGGCTGGTCGTTCGGCAGCCGCTACACCTTCCTCGCCGGCTACCGCTACATGGACATCCAGTTCGAGAAGGACGACGCCCTGCCGGGCGAGGTCGACGCCGACGTGACGCTCTCCGGATTCTTCACCGGCCTCCGGATCGCATTCTGACCGAACGTTTCCAGAAAAACCGAACAAACCTGACAGGAGGAGTTATGAACCCGAACAAGATCGACGTCCACCACCACGTGTTCCCGCCCGAGTACGTCGCGGCCCTGCGCCGGCTGGGCACCAGACTGGAAGGCGGCGGCATTGCGTTTCCGGACTGGTCGCTCGACGCGATGATCGACCTGATGGACTGCTCCGGCATCCGGGCCGCGGTCGCCTCGCTCGGCTCGCCCGGCGTCTGGTTCGGCGAGGCGGCCGCAGCCCGCGACCTCGCCCGCCTCGGCAATGAATATCTCGCCGGCCTGGTCGAAAAGCACCCGGCGCGCCTCGGCGCCTTCGCCTCCGTGCCGCTGCCGGACACCGGCGCGGCGGTGGCCGAGGCCGTCTACGCGCTCGACACCCTGGGCTGCGACGGGATCAACCTGCTGGCCAGCGTGGACGACCGTTTCCTCGGCGATCCGGAGTTCGAGGAGCTGATGCAGGAGCTGAACCGGCGCAAGACCGTGGTCTTCGTCCATCCCAACGTGCACTCGACGAGCCGCAAGCTGGGGCTTGAATTCCCCGAGGCGCTGTTCGAGTTCATCGCCGACACCACGCGGGCCGTCCTGAACCTGGCGCTGACCGGCACGCTGGAGCGCTATCCGGACATCCGCTGGATCCTCTCCCACGCCGGCGGCGCGGTGGCGCCGCTCGCCTGGCGCTGGACGCTGGCCGACCACGAGCCGCATTTCAGCCGGCGGGTGCCGCAGGGTATCCTGACGTATCTGCGGCGGCTGTACTACGACACGGCCATCTCTCCTTCGCCCTACGCCCTGAAACCGGTCATGGACCTCGCCGGTCCGACGCAGATCCTGTTCGGCAGCGACTATCCGTACGTCAAGGCGCCGCTGGTGGCGGCGGAGGTCCAGAGCCTCGACAAGCTCGACATCTTCGACGCGGTGACCCGGCCAGCGATGGAGGAGACCAACGCGCTGGCGCTCTTCCCGCGCCTGGCCTCCGCAGGCCGTGCCGTCACGAAGGATGCGGTGTCGGTTTGAACCCTTTTTCCGGGCGCCGCCGCCGGTATCTCCGGCGACTGGCGGCGCCCGGCGACCCATTGAGGAGGAGCCCCATGCTTCACAAATTCAATCGGACCTGGTGGTGCCTGGCAGCGCTTTTCCTCACCGCCTGCAGCGCCGTCCAGGTGCGTCCCACCGATCCCCGCCAATACGCGAAACAGCGCAGCGCCGACGTGCTCGACGGCGGCGGTCTGAGCGCCGCGACACGCGAGTCCCTGCGCATCCTCGGCCTGTCGGAAGAGGGCTGCCGGAGCCGGCCGCGTTCCTGTGTGGATCCGATGCAGCCCGGCCGCGGTCTCGACGAGGAGCGGCGGCTGTCGGCGCTGGCCGAGCTGTGGCTCGCCGAGGCTGAGCGCGCGCCCGCGCTCGAAACCTATCTCGAAGCAGCGCGGGCGAGCTACGCCTATCTGTTCTTTGCTCCGCGGACGCTCGGCGAGCGTGCCCTGGAGGATCGCCAGCGGCAGGTGCGGGATTTTTACAACCACGCGACGGAGCGGGTCGCAATGCTCCTGTTCGAGGACGGACGGCGGGAGAGCACGCCGGCCGGCTCCTGGACGATCCACCGGGGGACGATCGACGTGCGGCTGCCCGTGGGACGGCCCCTGCAGGACCTGGTCGCCGCCTCGCATCTGAGCTTCAAGGGCATTCGAAACCTTTACCGGCGGGACGGCTTCGGCGCTGAGTTCGTCGCCGTGGCCGCTCCCGGAGAAGACGAAACGGGTTACGTAGCGGCCTCGGTCGTGCTCCGTTTCGCCGGCTCTTCGCTGGCAGAGGTCCTGGCGACCCGGGACGCCAGGTTCGAAGCCTACGATTCCGCGAGCCACGAAAGCCTTTTCTTGCAGGGCTCGGAGGTCCGCCTCGCGGCGAGCTTCACGGCGCCCTACGCGCTCTGGTTGGAGAGATCCCATTTCGGGCGCCAGGCGAAGGGCAACATGGTGCGGCGGAGCGAGGACCTGCTGGAGCCGCGCGTCTTCCTGATGCAGCCCTACGATCCGGAGCGCGCGACGGTGGTGCTGATCCACGGCTTGGCGAGCAGCCCCCAGGCCTGGATCGAGCTCGGCAACGAGCTCACGGGCGACGAGGAGATCCGGCGGAATTATCAGGTCTGGCAGGTCTTCTATCGGACGAGCGCGCCCATCGCGTACAACGTGGAGGCCATCCGTCTCGCGCTGGAGCGCACGCTCGACCGTTACGACCCGGAGCGCAAGGCGAGAGCGAGTCGGGACCTGGTGCTCGTCGGGCACAGCATGGGCGGCGTCATTGCGAGGCTGCTGGTGCTCGATCCGGGCGACGCGCTGTGGCGGGCCCTGCTGGGACGCGAGCCGGACGACGGGCAGAGACGGCGGCTGGCGGTCATGGCGCCCTATCTCGATCTCAAACCGATGCCGGAGGTCGGTCGGGCGGTCTTCCTCGCGAGCCCGCACCGGGGTGCGCCGCTGGCCGGAAGCCGGCTGGGCCGTCTCGCCTCCCGGCTGATCCGTCTGCCGGGCTCGCTGATGGCGAGGACCGGGGAGATCGCCGACGCGCTCGAAGCCGAAGCGCCCGCCGGAGCCGTCCGGGTGCGCGCCGGTGCCGACGGGGTCGACTTCCTGAGCGACCGGCGGCCCTATCTGGAGACCACCTCGAAGCAGCCGATCGCGTCTGGGATCGCCTACCACTCGATCATCGCCTGCAGGACACCGTCGCCGCCTGCCTGTACCGACGGGCTGGTGCCCTACACCAGCGCCCACCTCGACGGAGCCGCCTCGGAGCTGCTCGTGCGTTCGGGTCACAGCGTGCAGCAGGCGCCTGAAGCCATCCTCGAATTGCGCCGTATTCTCCGCCTGCACCTGGAGGAGCGCTTGGCGCGTATACTAAGAAATTGACTTGCGACCAACGGTCACGAATATCCCTCCGAGGGAGCTATACTTCCTGGAGACACAGACCAAACTGGGATCGACAACTGCTCCGGGGGTCCCAATGAGCTACCTGCTTTTCCTTGATGAGAGCGGCCACGACCATCGGACCATGCCCTATGAGGTTCGCGGCGGCGTAGCGCTGCATGCTTCGGAACTCTGGCCGTTTGTGCAGGCTATGCAGCGCCTTGAGCTCGCTTCCTTTGGGAGCCCGCTACATCAATACAAGAAAGAGTTGAAGGGCTGCAAGCTCTTGGACAAGGACCGGTTCAAGTGGTCGGCACAGGAGCCGCCAATGTCTGATGAGGAGCGTCGCAAACACTGCCGCGGTTTTCTCACCAAGGGGCTGGAGAAGAAAGCACCGGTCCGATCGGAGTTTACGGCTTATGGGCAGGCATCCATGGAGATGGCAACGGGGATGTTTGAGCTCCTCAGGCAGCACAAGGCAAGATTGTTCGCCGCGGCCATTCCGCGCAGCGTCATCAAGCCGGACACATACGAAGCGGAGGAGTATCTGCGGAAAGATCAGGTGTTCCTTTTCGAGCGCTACTTCTACTTCCTGGAGCAAGAGAAACAGCACGGCTTGCTTGTGATGGATGCAGTGGAGAAGTCCGAAGATCGCCGCTTCGTTCGACGCCTCGAGGCATACTTCCGGAAGACAAAGACAGGACGTTACCGGTCGGAATGGATCGTTCCAGCCCCGTTCTTCGTCTCGTCGGACATGGCCTACCCTGTCCAGGCCGCAGACCTGGCGATCTATTGCGTGAACTGGGGCTTTCGCCTGCCGACTCGAGGAATGGACGCGCCTGACCGGCCGGAGATCGCCAACGACTATGGTCGATGGCTCGCCCAGCTTCAGTTCCGTGGGGAGAGATACCGCGACGGGGCCATCTACGATTCATACGGCATCGTTTTCGTGCCGGATCCGTATGAGGCCAGACAAGGTGGGGAATGAAAAAGGAGGCAATGCCTTCAGGGCCACCCAGAAACAGCAGCCCTTGAGCCGAGCCTCCACCGGAAGTATCGTCTGTCGGTTCCTTTGAGTCAAGAGCTCACGGCACTAGTGTCCGGTTCATTTGCTGTCTACCGGCCGTAAGCCGAGCGTTGACCGTAGTTTCGGGCAACTCAAGGGTGTCCACGATTTGAATTTAGGGAGAGAGGGACTCCCGGAGAGCTTGAGCAACTCTTGGGAGCGGTGCTTCGGCTCCGGTCCAGCTGAGCCAGGGCTGGCCGGGCGAACTCCGGTAGCTGAACTCGGGGCTTTGTTACTCGTCCATGCCATGCTCTCGGGCTTGACCGATCCCG
>JBEQUE010000209.1:0-20830 GCA_040349255.1 Acidobacteriota bacterium
GCTGGCTGCAGGCGATCAGCCGCTACCGCGCCACGACGAGCGGCGGCCCCAATTTCGCCTACGACCTGTGCGCGCGCCGCACCACGCCGGAGCAGAGGGAGGGCCTCGACCTGTCGAGCTGGAGCGTCGCCTTCAACGGCGCCGAGACGGTGCGCGCGGAGACCCTGGAGCGGTTCGCCGCGGAGCTCGCGCCCCACGGCTTCCGGCGCGAGGCCTTCTATCCGTGCTACGGCCTGGCGGAGGCGACGCTGTTCGCGGCCGGCCCCGCGCCGGGAGAGCCCGCCGGCTTCGCCGAGGTGGAGGCCGCCGCCCTGGAGGAGCACCGGGTGGAGCCGCCGCGCGGGGACGGCGCGCCGTCGCGGGTGCTCACGAGCTGCGGCCGGCCGTTCGGGCAGAGGATCGCCGTCGCCGATCCGGAATCGGGCCGCGAGCTCCCGCCGCGCCAGGTCGGAGAGATCTGGATCTCCGGCCCCAGCGTGGCGCGGGGCTACTGGAACCGGGCCCCGGAGACGGAGCGCGCGTTCCAGGCCCGCCTCGCCGGCAGCGGGGAGGGGCCGTTCCTGCGCACCGGCGACCTCGGCTTCCTGGCGGACGGGGAGCTGTTCGTCACCGGGCGGATCAAGGACCTCGTCATCCTGCGCGGGCGCAACCTCTATCCGCAGGACATCGAGCTGACCGCGGAGCGCGCCCACCCGGCCCTGCGGCCGGGGTGCGGGGCCGCCTTCTCCGTGGAGGTGGAGGGCGAGGAGCGGCTGGTGGTGGTCCACGAGGTCGAGCGGCGTCCGGAGGCGGACCCGGAGGCGGTGGCGGACGCCCTCCGGGCTGCGGTGACGGACGAGCACGAGGTCCCGGTCCACGAGGTCGTGCTGCTGCGTTCCGGCACCCTCCCCAAGACCTCGAGCGGCAAGGTGCAGCGCCACGCCTGCCGCCGCGGGTACCTGGAAGGCGGCCTGTCGGCGGTGTACCGCAGCGGCGCGCCGCGGCCGGAAGAGGAGGACGGGCCCGAGCCGGAGGTGCGCGACCTCCTCGCCCTCGATCCCCCGGCGCGCCGGCCTCTCCTGGAGGCCTGGCTGCGCCACCGGGTGGCGCGGGCGGCGCGGATCCCGGCGGCGAAGGTCGGTCCCGACGAGCCCCTGGCCGCGCTGGGGATCGACTCGCTGGCGGCGGTCGAGCTTCAGCACGAGCTCCACGAGACGCTCGGGGCCTCGCTGCCGGTCGCCGATCTGCTGGCTCTCTCCGGGGTCCGCGAGCTCGCCGGTCTCCTGCTGCCGCGGCTCGCCGCGGAGCCGGAGGGCCGCTTCCCGGCGGGGCTGGAGACGGCCCGCGAGTTTCCCCTCTCCCGGGGGCAGGAGGCGCTCTGGTTCCTGGACCGGCTTCTGCCGGGGAACGCGGCCTACCACATCCCGGTCGCGGTCCGTGTGCTTCCGCCGTGCGACGCCGAGGGCCTGCGCCGCGCCCTCGCCGCCCTGGTGGAGCGCCATCCCGCGCTGCGCACCACGATCCACTCCGGGGGCGCTGGAAGCGACGGGGCTGACGGGCCATGCCAGCGGGTCCGCGGGGAGATCCCCGGCTGGCTCGCCGAGGAGGATGCCGGCGCCTGGAGCGAGGCGGAGCTCGCGGCCCGGCTGGAAGAGGAGGCCGGCCGGCCGTTCGACCTGGAGGCCGGGCCGCCGTTCCGGGTGCTGATGTTGCGGCGGCGGGAGGGGCTGGTGCTCCTGCTGGTGGTGCACCACCTCGTGGCCGACTTCTGGTCCCTGGCGCTGCTCGCCCGGGAGCTGGGCGAGCTGGCCTCCGGCGCACCGCCCGAGGCTCTCCGGCCGCCCGCCGCCGGCTATGGCGACTTCGTGCGCTGGCAGCGCGGGCGCCTCGACGGAGAGGAGGGGGAGCGGCTCTGGGGCTACTGGCGCAAGCGCCTCGAAGGGGCGCCGCCGGCGAGCACCCTGCCCCTCGACCGGCTCCGGCCGCAGCGGCAGGGCCATCGCGGCGCGGCGCGGCGGGCGGCGCTGCCTCCCGATCTCGCGGGCCGGCTGCACGCCCTGGCCCGGGGGGCCGACGCGACCCTCTTCACCGTCCTCCTGGCCGGTTTCGGCGCCCTCCTCGCCCGCGCCTCGGGCCAGGAGGACCTGGTGATCGGATCGCCCACGGCCGGCCGCGACGCGCCGGAGCTCGCGGGCGTCGTGGGCTACTTCGCCAACCCGGTCGCGCTGCGGCTGGAGCCCGCGGGCGACCTCTCGTTCGAGGCCCTGCTGCGGCAGGCCCGGACCACGGCCCTGGAGGCGTTCGCGCACCAGGAGCTGCCGTTTCCTCTCCTCGCGGAGCGCCTGCAGCCGGAGCGGGACCCGGGGCGCTCGCCGGTCTTCCAGGTCCTCTACGTGCTGCAGAGGTCGCCGCTCGGCGCGCCGCCCGCGCTCGCCGCCTTCAACCTGGGGGAGCCCGGGGTGCGGGCGGAGCTGGGCGGCCTGGCGCTCGAGGCGCTCCCGCTCGAGGAGAGGACCTCGCAGTTCGACCTCACCCTGCGCGTGGCCGACACCGGGGACGGTCTGCCGGTCTCGGTCCAGTACGACACCGACCTGTTCGACGCGGTCTCGATCGACCGCCTGCTGGGCCACTTCCGCGTGCTCCTGGAGGCCGCGGTCGAGCGCCCCGGGACGGCGGTCTCCGGCCTGCCGTGGCTCACCCCGGCGGAGATCCACCAGGTCCTGGTGGAATGGAACGCCACCGCCGTGGTCTATCCGCCGGCGGACCGCGCGCTGCACGAGCTGGTGGAGGAGCAGGCCCGCCGGACGCCCGACGCGGTGGCGGTCCTCTGCGAGGAGCGGTCCCTGACCTACTGGGAGCTGAGCCGGCGGTCCGGTCTCCTGGCCCGCTTCCTGCGGAAGCTGGGCGTGGGGCCGGAGGTCCAGGTGGGGATCTGCGTGGAGCGCTCGCCCGAGCTGGTGGTCGGCCTCCTGGGCATCCTGAAGGCGGGAGGGGCCTACCTGCCGCTCGATCCCGACTACCCGCGCGAGCGGCAGGTCTACATGCGGCAGGACAGCGGCGCGCCGGTGGTCCTGGTCCACGGACCGACCGCCGGTCTGCTCGACGATCCCGGGTGCGCCCTGGTCGCGCTCGACGGCCCCTGGGAACGGACCGCCGAGGGTCTGCCGGAGGTCTCTGCCGGGACGGAGCCCGACAACCTGGCCTACGTGATCTACACCTCGGGGTCGACCGGGCGCCCCAAGGCGGCGATGAACTCCCACCGGGCGATCGTCAACCGCCTGCTGTGGATGCAGGAGGCCTACGGGCTGGAGCCGTCCGACCGCGTCCTGCAGAAGACGCCGGCGAGCTTCGACGTCTCGGTCTGGGAGTTCTTCTGGCCGCTCCTGGCGGGAGCCCGCCTGGTCCTGGCGCGCCCCGGCGGGCACCGGGACCCGGAGTACCTGGCGCGGCTGATCGCGGACGAGGGCGTGACCACCCTGCACTTCGTGCCGTCGATGCTGCGGGCCTTCCTGGAGGCGGAGGGGGCGGGGAGGTGCGGCGCCGGCCTGCGGCGGGTCTTCTGCAGCGGCGAGGCCCTGTCCGGCGATCTCGAGGCGCGCTGCCTCGCCCTCCTGGGCTGCCCGCTGCACAACCTCTACGGTCCGACCGAGGCCGCGGTGGACGTGACGTTCTGGGCCTGTCGGGGCGACTCCGGAGAGCGCGGGGTGCCGATCGGACGGCCGATCGCGAACACCTCGATCCACCTGCTGGATCCCGGCGGGGCGCCGGTCCCGGTGGGGACGCCGGGGCACCTCCACATCGGGGGCGTGGGTCTGGCGCGGGGGTACCTGGGACGGCCGGAGCTGACGGCGGAGCGCTTCGTGCCCGACCCCTGGACCGCCGGCGGCCGGCTCTACGCTACCGGCGACCTGGCGCGCTGGCGGCCGGACGGCGCCATAGACTTCCTGGGCCGGATCGACCACCAGGTGAAAGTGCGGGGCGTCCGCGTCGAGCCGGGGGAGATCGAGGCGGCGCTGCGGCAGCACCCGGGAGTTGCCGAGGCGGTCGTCGTGGTCCGGGAGGTCCGCGGCGAGGCCTGGCTGGTGGGCTACGTGGTGGGGGACGCGCTGCCGGACGCGGAAGAGCTGCGGAGGCACCTCCGGGAGCGGCTGCCGGAGGCCATGGTGCCCTCCATCCTCATGGCGCTGCCGGAGCTGCCGCTGACGCCCAGCGGCAAGGTGGACCGGAAGGCGCTGCCGGAGCCGCGCCCGGATCCGGCGGCCGGGACGGAGGCACGGCTCCGCCCCCTGGAGGAGCTGCTCGCGGGGATCTTCTCGGACCTCCTGGGGGTCGAGGGGATCGGGGCCGAAGCCGACTTCTTCCGCCTCGGCGGGCACTCGCTGCTCGCCGTCCAGGCGGTCTCGCGCATCCGCCGGCTGCTCGGCGTCGAGGTACCCGTGCGCAGCCTCTTCGAATCTCCCACCCTCGCCGGCCTGGCCTCTGTGGTCGAGCGCCTGCGGGCGGGAGATCCGGCGACCGGAGCGCCACCGCTGCGACCGTTGCGGCCGGTTCCGCGAGGCGGGCTCCTGCCGCTCTCCTTCGCCCAGGAGCGGCTCTGGTTCCTCGACCGTCTCGAGCCCGGCTCGCCGGCCTACAACATGCCCCTGGCCCTGCGCCTGCGCGGCGGACTGGACCCGGCCGCCCTGGAAGGAGCCCTGGACGCGGTCGCTGCCCGGCACGAGGCCCTGCGCACGGCGTTCCCCGCGGTCGAGGGCAGGCCCGTGCAGGCGATCGCCGAGCCGGCTTCTGCTCCCTTGTTCAGGATTGATCTCTCTGTGCTCCCGGATCCGGAAGGCGCTGCCCGGGAGCTGGCGGCGGCGGAGGCGCGGCAGCCGTTCGACCTGGCGGAGGGGCCGCTCTTCCGCCGGCTGCTGCTGCGCCTGGGCGCGGACGACCACGTCCTCCTCCTGACGCTCCACCACGCCGTCGCGGACGGCTGGTCGACCGGGGTGCTGGGGAGCGAGCTCGGCGCCTTCTACTCCGCCCTGGCCGGAGGAGAGCCGGCCGCCTTGCCGATACTGCCCGTGCAGTACGCGGACTTCGCGGTGTGGCAGCGGGAGTGGCTCGCGGGAGAGGCGCTGGAGCGCCGGCTCGCCTTCTGGCGCGATCACCTGCGGGGCGCCCCACCGCTCCTGGAGCTGCCGCTCGACCGGTACCGTCCCGCCGTCCGGCGCTCGCTCGGGGCCCAGGTCGCGGTGCCGGTGCCCGCGGATCTCGAGCGCGGCGTCGCGGCCCTGGGCCGGAGCCGCGGCGCGACGCGCTTCATGGTGCTCCTCGCCGCCTTCCAGGCGTTCCTCGGCCGGATCGCGGGGCAGGAGGACCTGGTGGTGGGCTCGCCGGTCGCGAACCGCGGCCGGCTGGAGGTCGAGCGCCTGATCGGCCTGTTCGCCAACACCCTGGCCCTGCGCGGCAGGGTGCCCGGCCGGACCGGTTTCCACGAGCTGCTGGCGCAGGCCCGCGAGACCGTGCTCTCGGCGCACGCCTTCCAGGAGCTGCCCTTCGAGCGGCTGGTCGAGGAGCTGCAGCCGGAGCGCAGCCTGTCCTACACGCCGGTCTACCAGGTCCTCCTCGCCCTGCAGAACGCGCCGGGGATGCCGGAGCTGCCGGGCATCGCCGTCGAGCCGTTCGCGGGGGAGCGGATCGACGCCAAGGTCGACCTCACGCTCACGTTCACCGAGACGCCGCACGGCCTCGCCGGCTCCCTGGTCTACGACCGCGCCCTGCTCGACTCCGCGACCGCGGCCCGCTGGGCCGGCAGCTTCCTGACTCTGCTGGCGGGCGCCGCGGCCGATCCGGAACAGTTGCTCTCCGGCCTGCCGCTCCTGAGCGCGGCCGAGCGCGGCCAACTGCTCCGGGAGTGGAACGACCCGGCGGACCCGCCGGGCCCGCCCCCGGAGCCTGTCCACCGGCAGTTCGAGAGCTGGGCGGCGAGGACGCCCGGCGCCCGCGCCGTGGTCTTCGAGGACGAGAGCCTGACCTACGCGGAGCTGAACGGCCGGGTCGACCGGCTCGCCGCGAGCCTGCGCGGGCGCGGGGTGGGGCCCGAGAGCCGGGTGGGGCTGCTCGCCGAGCGCTCCGTGGAGATGGTGGCCGGGCTGCTCGCCATCCTGAAGGCCGGCGGCGCCTATGTGCCGCTGGATCCCGAATGGCCCCGCGACCGCGTGGCCCTCCTCGTGGAGGATGCCGGGCTCGGAACAGTCCTCGCCCCGTCCCGGCAGGCCCCCGGGCTCGCCGGCCTCGGATCGCGGATCCTCCTCCTGGACGATCCCGGCCCGGCCGCGCCGGATGGTCTTGCCGCGGAGGAGACCCTGCCCGGGAGCCTGGCCTACGTCCTCTACACCTCGGGCACGACCGGCCGGCCGAAGGGGGTCGCGGTGGAGCACCGCCAACTGGCCGCGTACGTCCGCGGGGTGCGGGAGCGGTTGGCGCTCGGCGAGGGGCTGAGCTTCGCCACGGTGTCGACCCTGGCGGCCGACCTCGGCAACACGGCCATCTTCCCCGCGCTCACGAGCGGCGGCTGCCTGCACGTGATCTCCCGGGAGCGGGCCACGGACGCCGAGGCCTTCGCCGGGTACTTCGAGCGCCACGGGATCGACTGCCTGAAGATCGTGCCGTCGCACCTCGCGGCCCTCCAGGAAGCCGCGCGCCCCGGGCGCGGCCTGCCCCGTCGCCGGCTGGTGCTGGGCGGCGAGGCGTCGACCTGGGAGGAGGCCGAGGCGCTCCTGGCGCGCGCGCCGGGCTGCGCGATCTTCAACCACTACGGGCCGACCGAGGCCACTGTGGGGGTTCTGACCTACGCGGTCCGCGGGGACGCGCCGCGCCGCTCGGCCACGCTCCCCCTGGGCAGGCCGCTCCCGGGCAGCCGGGTCCACGTGCTCGACCCCTCTCTCGAGCTCCTGCCCGCGGGGGTTCCGGGGGAGATCGGCCTGGCCGGCGCGGGTCTCGCGCGCGGCTATCTCGGGAAGCCGGACCTGACCGCGGAGCGGTTCGTGCCGAACCCCCACGGGACGCAGCCCGGCGAGCGCCTGTACCGGACGGGCGACCTCGCCCGCTTCCTGCCGGACGGCAACGTGGAGTTCCTCGGCCGGCTCGACCACCAGGTCAAGATCCGCGGTTTCCGGATCGAGCCCGAGGAGGTCGAGGCTGCGCTCGCGCAGCACCCCGACGTCCGGGGCGCCGTGGTGCTGCCCGTCGGAGACGCGGCGGGCGGGCGCCGGCTCGCCGCGTTCCTGGTCCTCGAAGGAGGGCGGGAGGCGCCCGCCGCGGAGCTGCGGGCCTGGCTCGGCCGGCGGCTGCCCGACCCGATGATCCCGGCAGTCTTCGTGGCCGTCGACGCGTTCCCGCTCACACCGAACGGCAAGGTCGACCGCCGGGCCCTGGCCTCCCTCGCGCCGGCCGGAGCGCCGGAGGAGGAGGCGGAGGACGCCGCGGAGCGGCCGCGGACCCTGACGGAGGAGGTGGTGGCAGGGATCTGGTGCGAGCTGCTGGGTCGGGAGCGGGTCGGAATCCATGACGACTTTTTCGCCGCGGGCGGGCATTCCCTGCTAGCCACGCGGCTCGCCGCCCGGCTGCAGCAAGTCTTCCATCTCGACCTGCCTCTGCGCGAGGTGTTCCAGGCTCCTTCCGTGGCGGGGCTCGCGGCGCTCCTGGAGGAGGCCCGCGGCGAGGCGCCGGGGCCCGAGCCGCCGCCGCTCACCGCCGCGGAGGAGCCCGGCGAGGCGCCGCTCTCGTTCGCGCAGGAGCGCCTGTGGTTCCTCGACCGCCTGGAGCCGGGCGGGGCGGTCTACAACCTGCCCTACTTCGCCCGCCTGGCCGGGCCGCTGTCGATCCCGGTCCTGCGCGGCGCCGTGGCCGAGATCCTGCGCCGGCACGCCGTCCTGCGCACCTCCTTCCCGGCCGTCGACGGGCGCCCGGTCCAGCGCGTCGCGCCGCCGGCCGAACCGGCGTGGACGCTGGCCGATCTGGGCGGCCTGCCGCGCGGCCGGCGGGAGGAGGAGGCCGTCCGCCTCGCCGCCGTGGAGGCACGCCGGCCCTTCGACCTCGCCCGGGATCTCCTGCTGCGCCCGACCCTGGTGCGGCTCGGCGCCGAGGAGCACCTCCTGCTGCTCTGTCTCCATCACATCGCCTCCGACGCCTGGTCGCGGGGCGTGCTCGGGCGCGAGCTTTCCGCGCTCTATGGCGCCTTCGCCGCCGGCCGGCCGTCGCCGCTGCCCGAGCCGGCGATCCAGTACGCCGACTTCGCCTGCTGGCAGCGGGCCTGGCTGCGGGGCGAGGCGCTCACCGCCCGGACCGCGTACTGGCGGGAGCGGCTGGCCGGGGAGCCGCCGCCGCTGGAGCTGCCGTACGACCGGCCCCGTCCGGCCGTGCGAGGCCCGCTCGGGCACTCGCTCGGGTTCGCCCTGCCGGCCACGCTCGGCGCCGGCCTCGAACGGCTCGCCCGCCGGCACGGGGCGACGCTCTTCATGGCGCTGCTCGCCGGCTTCGAGGCCCTGCTGGCGCGCCTCTCCGGCCAGGAGGACCTGGTGGTGGGCACGCCGGTGGCCAACCGGCGGCGGCCGGAGGTCGAGGGCCTGATCGGGTGCTTCGTCAACACCCTCGCGCTGCGCGGCGACCTGCGCGGCGATCCCGCCGTCGGCGAGCTGGTGGCCCGGACGAGGGACGCGGCCCTGGCGGCCTACGACCACCAGGACGTCCCCTTCGAGAAGCTGGTCGAGGAGCTGCAGCCCCATCGCGACCTGGCGCACGCGCCGCTCTTCCAGGTGATGCTCGTCCTGCAGAACGTCCCGCTCCCGGCGCCGGAGCTGCCCGGCCTGGCCGTGGATCCGGTTCTGGTGGACCAGGGCGTGGCCCGCTTCGACCTCACGCTCCTCCTGACCGAAACGCCGCGCGGCCTGGAGGGCTTCTGGGAGCACAGCGCGGAGCTGTTCGACAGGACGACGGTCGCCCGCCTGGGCGGTTGGCTGGCCGTCCTGCTGGAGGCGGCCGCGGCCGACCCCGGGGCGAGGCTCTCGGAGCTGCCGCTGCTCGGCGAGACGGAGCGGCACCAGCTCCGGGCGGAGTGGGGCGAGGGGCCGGCGCTGCCGGCCGACCCCGCGGCGTGCCTCCACGAGCTCTTCGAGGCCCGGGCGGCGCGCACACCGGAAGCCGTGGCTCTCGTGGACGGCGGCGAGACCTGGACCTACGCGGAGCTGGACCGGCGCGCCGCCAGCATCGCAAGGCGGCTGCGTGCCCGGGGAGTCGGCGCCGAGGTGGCGGTGGGGATCTGCAGCGAGCGCTCGGCCCTCCTGGTCATCGGGCTCCTCGGAATCCTCAAGTCCGGGGGCTTCTACGTGCCGCTCGACCCCGCTTATCCCCGCGAGCGGCTGGCCTTCATGCTGGACGACTCCGGCGCCCGGCTGCTGCTGGCCTCGCGGGGCGCCGCCGGGCGGGCCAGAGAGCTGGCCGGAGGAGGGGTGGAGGTGCTCTGGCTCGACGCGGCCGACTCCGTCGAAGAGAGAGATCGGGAACGGCCGCAGGCAGGGGCGCAGAACCTGGCCTATCTCATCTACACCTCGGGCTCGACCGGGAGGCCGAAGGGCGTCGCGATCCAGCACGCCAGCGCCGCGGCCCTCGTCGCCTGGGTGCGGGAGACCTTCGCGCCCGAGGAGCTGGAGGGCGTGCTGTTCGCGACGTCGGTCAGCTTCGACCTGTCCGTCTTCGAGCTGTTCGCCACGCTCGCCTGCGGCGGCAGGGTGATCCTGGCGGAGAACGTGCTCGTCCTGCCGCGCCTGCCGGCGGCGGAGGGCGTGACGCTGGTCAACACCGTCCCCTCCGCCCTGGCCGAGCTGCTGCGCCAGGGCGGGCTGCCGGCGTCGGTGCGGACGGTCTGCCTGGCCGGGGAGCCGCTCCCCCGCGCCCTGGCGGACCAGGTCCTGGAGGCCGCGCCGGTCAAGCGGCTTTTCAACCTGTACGGCCCCTCCGAGGACACCACCTATTCGACCTTCGCCCGGGTGGAGAAGGGGAGCCGCCGGAACCCGCCGATCGGACGGCCCGTCGCGGGGACCCGCGCGCTGCTGCTGAGGGACGGGATCGATCCCGTGCCCGCCGGGGCGGCCGGCGAGATCTGCCTCGGCGGCGCGGGGCTCGCCCGCGGCTACTTCGGGCGGCCGGCGCTCTCGGCGGAGCGTTTCACCCCGGATCCGCTCGGCCGCGAGCCGGGCGGGCGCGTGTACCGAACCGGGGACCTGGGGAGGTACCGGGCCGACGGCTCGCTGGAGTTCCTGGGCCGGATGGACCACCAGATCAAGATCCGCGGCTTCCGCGTCGAGCCTGGCGAGGTGGCGGCGGTCTTGGCCGAGCATCCGGGCGTGGCGGACCCCGTGGTGGTGGGGCGGGAGCACCCGTCCGGAGGGCCTGTCCTGGTGGCCTACTTCGTCGCCGGCGCCGGATCCGCCCCGGCCGCCGCGGAGCTCCGGCGCCACCTCGCCCGCCGCCTGCCCGAGCACATGATCCCGGCCGCGTTCGTCTGCCTCGACGCGCTGCCGCTCACCCCCGGCGGCAAGATCGACCTTCGCGCCCTCCCCGCGCCGGAGACCCCCGCGGCCGGCGGCGGCGCGGCGCCGCGCACCCTGGCCGAGGAGCTGCTGGCGGAGATCTGGAGCGGGCTGCTCGGGGTCCGCGGCTTCGGCGTCCACGAGAGCTTCTTCGAGCTGGGCGGCCATTCGCTCCTGGCGGCCCAGATGGTCTCCCGGGTGCGGGAGGCGTTCGGGCTGGAGATCCCCCTGCGCTCCATCTTCGAGGCGCCGACCGTCGCCGCCCTGGCCGCGGTCCTCGACGGCCGGCGCGCCGGGGGAGAGGGCGAGATCCCTCCCCTGGCGCCGGTACCGCGCACGCAGCCCCTACCCCTGTCCTTCGCCCAGGAGCGGCTCTGGTTCCTGGAGCGGCTCGCGCCGGGCCGCACCGATTACCACATCCCGGCCGGCCTGCGCCTGCGGGGAGAGCTGCGGGTCGCGGCCCTGGAGGCGGCGCTCGACGGGATCGTGGCGCGGCACGAGGCGCTCCGGACGGTCTTCGTCGCGGAGGACGGCCGGCCGTTGCAGGTCGTCCCGCCCCCTCCCGGGCTGGCCCTGCCGGTGGTGGACCTCGGGGCCCTGCCGGAGGGCCGTCGGGAGGCGGCCGCGGCAGCGCTGGCCCGGCAGGAGGCCGGGCGGGCGTTCGACCTGGAGAGGGGGCCCCTGCTGCGAGCCCTGCTGCTGCGGCACGCGCCGGAGCGCCACGACCTCGTGCTGACGCTCCACCATATCGCGGCCGACGGCTGGTCGCTCGGAGTGCTCGGCCGGGACCTGGAGGCGCTCTATCGCGCCGGCCTGGAGGGGCTTCCCTCTCCGCTCCCGCCGCTCCCGGTCCAGTACGGGGATTTCGCGGTGTGGCAGCGGGCGTGGCTGTCGGGCGGGGAGCTCGCGGGCCGGCTCGCCGCCTGGAAGGAGCGGCTGGCGGACGCGCCCGCCACCCTTGCCCTCCCCCTGGACCGGCCGCGGCCCACCGTCCAGGGCTCCCGCGGAGCGCGCGTCCACCGGCCTCTCGGTCCCGAGCTCTCGCGCGGGCTGGCCGCCTTCGCCCGCGCCCGGGGAGCGACGCTCTTCATGGCCGCCCTGGCCGCGTTCCAGGCGCTCCTCGCCCGCCTCACGGGAGAGGAGGACCTGGTGATCGGAACCACGGTCGCCAACCGGTCCCGGACCGAGACCGAGGGGCTGATCGGGTTCTTCGCCAACACCCTGCCGCTGCGCGGCCGGCTCGCGGCGGCGCCGTGCTTCGACCGCCTGCTGGAGCAGGTCCGGGAGACCGCGCTGGCGGCCTACGCCCAGCAGGACTTCCCGTTCGGGAAGCTCGTCGAGGAGCTGCGCCCCGACCGCACCCTGGCCTACGAGCCGCTCTTCCAGGTGATGTTCGTGCTGCAGAACGTCCCTGCGGTCGTGCCGGAGCTTCCCGGGCTCGCCACGGAGACCCTGGAGGTCGAGACCGGCAGCGCCAAGCTCGACCTCGCAGTCGCCCTCATGGACGTCTCGCGGGATCTCGTCGGCGTCTGGGAGCACGACGCGGACCTGTTCGATCGGTCGACCGTCGCGAGGATGGCAGGGCACTTCGCCAACCTGGCGGCCGCGGCCCTGGAGAGCCCCGGCGCGCCGCTCGCGGAGCTTCCGTTCCTGTCCGCCCCGGAGCGCCACCAGCTCCTCGTGGAGTGGAACGACTCGGGGGCGCCGCCGCGGGACGCCCCCGTCCAGGAGCTCTTCGCCGAGCAGGCCCGCCTTGCGCCCGGGGCCCTGGCCGTGGCCTGGCCGGGCGGGAGCTGGACCTACGGCGAGCTGGAGCGGAGATCGGACCTCCTGGCGCGCGCCCTGCGGGAGCTGGGAGTCGGTCCCGAGAGCGTGGTCGGGATCCGCCTGGGGCGTTCGGCGGAGGCCGTCGTGGCGGCTCTGGGCGTGCTCCGGGCCGGAGGTGCCTATCTGACGCTCGACCCCGGGATCCCGGAGGAACGCCTGTCCTGGATCGCGGCCGAGGCCGGCCTGGGCCTGGTCCTGTCTCCGGAGAGCAGGCTCCCGCGCCCGTCCGGTTCTCCGGAGGGTCCGCAACCCCTTCCTCCATCCGGGGGAGACCTCCTGGCCTATGTGATCTACACGTCCGGCTCCACGGGCCGGCCCAAGGGGGTGCAGATCCCCCACGCCGGCCTGCTCAATCTGGTGGGCTGGCACCATCGGGCCTACCGGATCGGCCCGGAGGACCGCGCCTCTCTCGTGGCGGCTCCGGCGTTCGACGCCTCGGTCTGGGAGCTCTGGCCCTACCTCGCCGCGGGCGCCAGCGTCCACGTCGTCCCCGACGAGATCCGGCTGGCGCCGGAGCGGCTCCTGCGCTGGCTGGCGGACGAGGGGATCACCGTCTGCTTCCTGCCGACTCCCATGGCCGAGGCGCTGCTCGACGCGGCGGAGCGGGAGCTGCCCGAGGGCCTGGCCCTGCGCGCCCTGCTGACCGGAGGGGACACCCTGCGCCGCCCCCTGCGCCGCGGCCTCCCCTTCACGGTCCTGAACCACTACGGGCCCACGGAGTCCAGCGTGGTGGCGAGCTGGGGACCCGTGGAGGTCGATCCACGGCTCCGCGCCAGGCCCGACATCGGCCGGCCGGTGGACAACACGCGGCTGTACGTGGCGGACCGGGCCCTGGAGCCGGTCCCCATCGGAGCCACCGGGGAGCTGTGCATCGGCGGCGCCGGGCTGGCGCGGGGCTATCTCGGGCAGCCGGCCATGACCGCCGAGCGGTTCGCGCCGGATCCGTTCGGCGCGGACCCCGGAGGCCGCCTGTACCGGACCGGCGACCTGGTGCGCCTTCTGCCGGACGGCCGGCTCGCGTTCCTCGGCCGCTCCGATCACCAGGTCAAGATCCGCGGCCTGCGCATCGAGCCGGGAGAGATTGAAGTGGCCCTCGGCCGGCACCTCGGAGTCCGGGAAGCGGTGGTGGTCCTGGACCGCGCGGCGCGGCTCGTGGCCTACGTCGTGCCGGCGGGGGAAGCGGCTCCGACCTCCCGCGAGCTGTGCGAGCTCCTGGCCGCCAGCCTGCCGGACTACATGGTGCCCGCGGTGTTCTCCATGCTTCCGGCGCTCCCCCTGACCCCCCACGGCAAGGTGGACCGCGGGAGCCTTCCCGCCGTCCTGGAAGACGAGGAGGGGAAGGCCGCGGCGCCGCGCACCCCGGTGGAGGAGCTCCTGGCCGAGATCTGGGCCGGCCTGCTGGAGGTGGACCGGGTCGGAGTCGGGGAGAGCTTCTTCGAGCTGGGAGGGCACTCCCTGCTCGCGCTGCGCCTGGTCTCGCGGGTGCGCCAGGTGCTCGGCGTGGACATCTCGCTGCAGACCCTGTTCGAGAATCCGACCGTGGCCCGGCTCGCCGTCCGCGTGGAGGCCCTGCTGGCGGGAGACCGGAGGGGCGGGGAAGAGCCGCCTCTCCAGCCGGTCCCGCGGACGGACGATCTGCCGCTCTCGTTCGCGCAGGAACGCCTCTGGTTCCTCGACCGCCTCGCGCCGGACCGGGCGCTCTACACGATCCCCTTCGGGCTCCGCCTGTGCGGCCGGCCCGACGTGCGGGCCCTGCGCGAGGCCCTGACCGAGGTCGTCCGGCGCCACGAGGTGCTGCGGACCGTGTTCGTCCCCGCGGGTAGCCGGCCGGCGCAGCGCATCCGGCCACCGGAGACCTTGGCGGCGCCCCTGGCGATGCCGCAGGTCGATCTGTCCGCCCTGCCGCGAGCCTGGGAGGCGGCGCTCGACCTGGCGGAGCGGGAGGTGCACCGCCCGTTCCGGCTCGACGAGGGTCCGCTGCTGCGCTCCGCCCTGTGGACGGCCGCGCCCGACGAGCATCTCCTGCTGGTCGTCCTGCACCACATCGTGTTCGACGGCGGGTCGGCGGGGATCTTCGCGCGGGAGCTCGGCGCGCTCTACGAGGCGTTCGCCGCGGGGCGGCCGTCGCCCCTGCCTCCCCTGGCGGTCCAGTACGCAGACTTCGCGGTCTGGCAGCGCGCCCGCCTGGCGGACGGCGTCCTGGAACGGCAGCTCGCCTACTGGCGCGAGCGGCTCGACGGCGCCCCTCCATCCCTGGACCTGCCGACCGACCGGCCGCGGCCGCCCGTCCAGGGGGGGCGCGGCGGCCTGGAGCCCTGGGCCCTTCCCGCGGAGCTCCTGGCGCGCCTGCAGGCCGAGGCGCGCCGCCAGGGGGCGACGCTGTTCATGACCGTGCTCGCCGGGCTGGCCGCGCTGCTCCAGCGCTACACCGGCCGGGAGGACCTGGTGGTGGGCACCCCGGTGGCCAACCGCGACCGGCGGGAGCTCGAGGACCTGGTCGGCTTCTTCGTCAACACCCTGCCGCTGCGCGTGGCGCCCATGGCGGCGGATACAACCTTCGCCGAGTCGCTGGCCTGCGTCCGCGCGACGGCGCTCGGCGCCTACGCCCACCGGGACGTGCCGTTCGAGCGCCTGGTCGAGGAGACGCGCGCGGCGCGGGACCTCTCCCTGAGCCCGCTCTTCCAGGTCCTCCTGCTGATCGACGAAAGCGGGCCGCCCGACCTTCGGCTGCCCGGCCTCCGGGCGGAGCCGCTGGCCTTCCACAGCGGCACCGCCAAGTTCGACCTCACCGTCTCGCTGGCCGTGGACCGCGGGAGCGCCGCCGGAGGGATCGAGTACGACCGGGACCTCTTCGAGGCGACGACGGTCCGCCGCCTGGCCGACCACCTCGCCCGGCTCCTCTCGGGCGCCGTCGAGGACCTGTCGCGCCGGATCGGCGACCTGCCGCTCCTCTCGCCCTTCGAACGGCAGCAGGCCCTGGTCGAATGGAACGCCACGGAGGCCGCCCGGCCCCTGGGCTCCGGGCTCCACGAGCTGTTCGAGCGGCAGGTGGCCCGGACGCCGGAGGCCGTGGCCCTGATCGGCGGCTCCGTCCGGCTGAGCTACCGCAGCCTCGACCGCCGGGCGAACCGGCTGGCCCGCCGCCTGCGCGCCCTGGGCGTGGGGCCGGAGGTCCTGGTCGGCGTCTGCTCGGAGCGCACGCCGGACCTCGTCGTCGCCCTTCTGGCCGTGCTCAAGGCCGGCGGCGCCTATGTGCCCCTGGATCCGGCCTATCCCGCCGAGCGCCTCGGCTTCCTGCTGGCCGACAGCGCGGCGCCGGTGGTGCTGGCCCAGGAGCGTCTCGCGGCGACTCTGCCGCCCCATTCCGCGGAGGTCGTCCTCTTGGATGACGGCGGGGAGGACGACGCGGGCCCCGGCGGCTTCTGCGGGCCGGAGCAGGTGGCCTACCTGATCTACACCTCGGGCTCGACCGGGAACCCCAAGGGAGTGGCCATCCAGCACGCGAGCGCCGTGGCCATGGTCTCCTGGGCCCTTGCGACCTTCCCGCCCGAGCGGCTCGCCCGGGTCCTGGCGTCGACCTCGATGTGCTTCGACCTGTCGGTGTTCGAGCTGTTCGTGCCGCTCGCCGGGGGCGGGGCCGTGGTCCTGGCCGACGACCTCCTGGCCCTGCCGGAGCTGCCGGCCGGCCCGGAGGTCACCCTGCTGAGCACCGTCCCGTCCGCCATGGCGGAGCTGCTGCGCGCCAACGCCGTCCCCGCCTCGGTGAGGACGGTGAACCTGGCCGGCGAGCCGCTGCGCCGCGAGCTGGTCTCCCGCCTCTACGAGCTGCCCTGGATCGAGGAGGTCTACAACCTCTACGGCCCCTCGGAGGACACGACCTACTCGACCGGCACGCTCGTCGAGCGCGGCGCGGAGCAGCCTCCGTCCATCGGGAGGCCGCTGGCCAACACGAGGGCCTACGTGCTCGACGCCCGCCTCGAACCGGTGCCCACCGGGGTCCCGGGCGAGCTCTGGCTGGGCGGCGACGGCTTGGCGCGCGGCTACCTGGGACGACCCGACCTGACCGCCGAGCGGTTCCTGCCCGACGCGTTCGGGTCCGGACGTCTCTACCGGACGGGCGACCTCGTGCGCCGGCTTCCTTCCGGAGAGATCGAGTTCCTCGGCCGGCGCGACCACCAAGTCAAGATTCGAGGGTTCCGCATCGAGCTGGAGGAGATCGAAGCGGCGCTCCTGCGCCAGCCCGGAGTGCGGGAGGCGGTCGTCGTCGTCCGGGACGGGGATCCGGGCGGTCGAAGCCTGGCGGCCTACCTGGCGGCGGCCGGGGTCCCTCCGTCCGTGCGCGAGCTGCGCGAGGCCCTGCGCCGGCGCTTGCCGGAGTACATGCTGCCCGCGGCCTTCGTGGTCCTGCCGGAGCTGCCGCGGACGCCGAACGGCAAGGTGGACCGCCGGGCCCTGCCCGACCCGGAACCGGCGGAGGAGGCCGGGTCCGCGGCGCCGATGAACGTCGTCGAGGAGCTGGTGGCCGGGATCTGGTGCGAGGTCCTGGGGCGCGCGAGCGTCGGCGTTCGCGACGACTTCTTCGAGCTTGGGGGACACTCGCTGCTGGCGGCCCAGGTCTTCACGCGGCTGCGCGAGACCCTGGGTGTGAGCCTCCCCGTGCGCGCGCTCTTCGAGGGACCGACGGTCGCCGATCTGGCCCGCCGCGTCGAGGCGGAGAGGGCCGAGGGCGCCGTGCCTCCGGCGCCGATCGAGCCCGGACGGCCTCGTCCCGCCCCGCTGTCCCTGGCCCAACGGAGGCTCTGGCTGCTCGACCAGCTCTCGCCGGGCAACGCCGCCTACAACCTCCCTGCCGCCATCCGTCTGGAAGGGCCCCTGGACGTCCGCTGTCTCGCATTGGCCGTCAACGGGGTGATCGCCCGCCACGAGGTGCTGCGGACGGCGTTCGTCATGGTCCGGGGAGAGCCGGTCCAGGTGGTCGCCCTGCCGCCGGCGCCGGAGCCCGTGCCGATCGTCGACCTCGAAGACCTCCCGGCCGGGCGCCGCGAGGAGGAACTGCACCGGGTTGTCGCGGCCCAGGCCGGGCTCCCCCTGCGGCTGGACCGCGGAGCCCTCCTGCGGGTGCTTCTGGTCCGGCTGGGCCGCGAAGAGCACGCGGCGGTGCTGGTGATGCACCACATCATTGCAGATGGGTGGTCACTCGGCATCTTCATCCGCGAGCTCAACGAGCTCTACGCGGGGCACGTCACCGGCGGCCCGGTGTCCCTTCCTCGGCTCCCCGTGCAGTACGCCGACTTCGCCCACTGGCAGACGGGGCTGCTGCGGGACAGCTTCCTGGAGGAACAGCTCGCCGCCTGGAAGCGGGCGCTCGCGGGGGTGCCTCCGCTCCTGGAGCTGCCGGCGGACCGGCCCCGCCCTCCCATCCAGAGCTCGCGGGGGGCCCTCCTCAGCCGGCTCGTGCCCCTCGCGGTCCGCGAGGGGCTCACGGCGCTCGGCCGCCGCCAGGGAGCGAGCCTCTTCATGACCGTGCTCGCGGCCTTCAACGTCCTGCTGAGGACCTGGACCGGGCGGGACGACGTCGTCGTGGGGACCGACTTCGCCAACCGGAGCCGCCGCGAGATCGAGCCGCTCCTCGGCTTCTTCATGAACCAGCTCCCGCTGCGCTGCGTCCTGGCGGGGAGCGCCGGCTTCCTCGAAACCCTGGCCGGGGTGCGCCAGGTCGTCCTGGATGCCTACACCCGGCAGGACCTCCCCTTCGACATCCTCTTCGATGCCCTGAGACAGAAGAGGAGCCTGAGCCACGCGCCGCTCTTCCAGGTCAAGCTCATCCTGAACAACACGCCGGTGGCGAAGAGGGAGCTGGCCGGACTGTCCGTCAGCCCGATCGAGATCGACGGCGGCACGGCGAAGATGGACCTGGTGGTGGCCCTGGCCGAAGTCCCCGAGGGGCTGACCCTGAGCTTCAACTACAGCACCGACCTGTTCGAGGAGCCGACCATTTCCAGGATGGCGGAGGAGCTCATCGCGATTCTGACCGCGGTCGTCGAGCAGCCCGGGATCCGGCTCGACGAGCTCGACGAACGGATCCAACAAACACGAAGGAGAAGGCGAGCCATGGAAACCTCCAAACGCCGGACTTCAAGCTTCGGCCGCTTCAAGGAAGCCAGGCCCCGGGGGCTCGACGCCTCCGACGGCCGGCTGGTCGAGGAGAGCTATCTGGAGCCGGAGCAGGCGCTCCCGCTCGTGCTGACGCCCGCCGTCCCGGACCTGGACCTGGCGGAATGGGCGGCGGACAACCGCCAGTACGTGGACGACCAGCTCCTCAAGCATGGCGCCATCCTCTTCCGCGGCTTCAAGGTCGACAACGAGCAGGTCTTCGAGCAGTTCGCCGGACAGGTCTGCAAGGAGCTCTTCAACGAAAACGGCGAGCATCCCCGCGAGAGCCTGAGCGGCAACGTCTACACGCCCGTCTTCTACCCGCCCGACCAGAAGCTGCTCTGGCACAACGAGAACTCCTTCAACCTGCGCTGGCCCGGCAAGATCCTGTTCTGCTGCGCCCGGCCGGCCGACCAGGGGGGAGAGACGCCCATCGTGGATAGCCGCAGGGTGTTCGAGCGGCTCCGGCCCGAAGTCCGGGACCGGTTCCTCCAGCACGGCATCCTCTACATGCGCAACTACATGAACGACGTGGGGCTGGACTGGCGGACGGTGTTCCAGACCTCCGACAAGGCGGAGGCGGAGCAGTACTGCCGGGAAAACCGGATGGCCCTCGACTGGAAGGACGGCGACCGGGTGCGCACCCGCGCCCACCGTCCGGCCGCGGCGAAGCACCCGCGCACCGGGGAGATGAGCTGGTTCAACCAGGCCCAGCACTTCCATGTGTCCTGCCTCGATCCGGAGACCCGGACCTACGTCCAGTCCCTGTTCGCCGAGGACGACCTGCCGCGCAACTGCTACTACGGCGACGGTTCGCCGATCGAGGACTCCGTCATGCGGGAGATCCTCGACGTCTACCGCGAGCTGGAGGTGGTCTTCCCCTGGCAGAGAGGGGACATCCTGATGCTGGACAACATGCTGGTCGCCCACGCCAGGAATGCCTTCGTCGGCCCGCGGAAGATCCTGGTGGCCATGGGCGACATGGGAAGCTACGAGGACGTCGGATAGCCCCGGGGTCGGAGAAACGTCAAGTGGAAAGCTACCGCCTCTCTCCGCAGCAGAAGCACCTCTGGACGCTCTGGAGGACCAGCCCGGACGCGTGCTGGTCCCGTTGCGTGGTCCGCCTGAAGGGACCCGTGCGGCCGGACGCCCTGGAGTCCGCCGTCCAGGAGGCGGTCCGGCGCCACGGCATCCTGCGCACGACCTTCCAGCGCAAGCGCGGCCTCAAGGTGCCTCTCCAGGTGATCGACGACCAGGGCGCCGCCGCCTGGCGCGAGATCGACGTGCGCGACCGTTCCGAGGAGCAGAAGGAGGAGGCGCTCCGGGATCTGCTCCACGCCGGTCCTCCTCCCGCTTCGTCCGTCGAGGAGGGGCCGGTTTTCCACGCCGTGCTCCTGCGGCTCGGTCCGGAATCGGCCCTGCTCGGCCTGGCGCTGCCGGCCCTGTGCGCCGATGCCCGCACCCTGGGCAATCTGGTCGGGGAGATCCTGGCCCCTGCCCGCGAGGCGGACGATCCCGCCCAGTACGAGCAGTTCTCCGAGTGGCAGAACGAGTTGCTGGAGGAGTCTCCCGACGAGGCCGAGCGCTATTGGAATAGCCTCTCCGGGGAGGCGCGCACGTCCCTCCGGCTGCCGCTGGAGCTCTCCGCGGAAGGAGAGCGAGAGAGCTCGTTCCAGCCCCGCTTCGCGCCCGTGGCGTTCACGCCGGAGACGGCCGCCGGCATCGACTCCCTGGCCCGGGAGCGGGAGTCGGAGGCGGCCGTGGTGCTGCTGGCCGGCTGGCAGGCGCTGCTCCACCGCCTGAGCGGGCGTGCGGAGCTCACGCTCTCCGTCGTGCTCGACAACCGCGGCCAGGAGGACCTGGAATCCATGGCGGGTCCGCTGGCGAAAGCCCTGCTCGTCCTCTGCCGGGTGACGGGCGGGGAGAGCTTTGCCGACCTCGTCCGGAAGTGCCATGGGGCGCTGCAGGAGGTCTCGGACCTGGTCGAGGTCCTCCCCCCCGGCCTCCAGGGCGAGAGCCTCCGGCCGTCCGACAGCCCCGTGGGCTGCGACATCCGCGAGTGGCCCTCGCCGGCCGGGATCGAGTCGTCCCTCGAAGCCCTGTCGACCTGTCTTGAGCGTTGCAAGCTCCGGCTGGAGTGCGTCCGCGAGGGGGACCGCTGGCTTGCCGGCCTGAGCTACGATCCGCTCGTCTTCACGGCCGAAGACATGGAGCGCACGGCGCGCCGGTTCGAGGCGCTGATCGCTACCGCCGTGCGGAGCCCCGGCACCGCGGTCGGCGAGCTGCCCATCGTCGGCCAG
>JBEQUE010000226.1:0-14048 GCA_040349255.1 Acidobacteriota bacterium
GTCGCTCCACTCGCGGACGACCTGCTGCAGCTCGCCCGCGGCGAGGAGCGGGGTCTCGTCGAGCGCGCGCCAGGGCTCCTCGGCCAGGGCCGCGGCGAGCCGCTCGTAGTGGGCGGCCATGCGCCGGATGGTGGTCTCGTCGAACAGGTCGGCCATGTAGTCGATGCCGACCGACAGCCGCTCGCCGAAGTCCACCACCGAGAGCGCCCAGTCGAACTTGGCCGCGGTGCCCTCGAACTCCAGCGGCGCGAAGGCGAGGCCGTCGCCTATCGGCGGGGCTGCCTCGGAGGCATCTTCTCTCTCGGTCTCCAGCGCAAAGACGGCCTGGAAGAGCGGGTGGCGGGCGAGGTCGCGCTCCGGCTGCACCTCCTCCACCAGCTTCTCGAACGGCAGGTCCTGGTGCGAGAAGGCGCCGAGCACCACGTCGCGGCCGCGGCGCAGCAGGTCGCGCGGGCCGGTGGCGCTGGAGAGGTCGGCGCGCAGGACCAGGGTGTTGACGAAGAAGCCGATGAGCCCCTCGGTCTCCAGGTGGTTGCGGCCGGCGATGGGCGTGCCCACGCAGAAGTCCTGCTGGCCCGAGTAGCGCGAGAGCAGCCATTCGAGCGGCGCGAGGAGGGTCATGAAGAGCGTCGCCGACTCCTCCCGCGCCACGGCGCGCAGGGCCTGGGCGAGCGCCGGCGGCAGGTCGAAGGAGAACGTGGCCCCGCGGAAGGTCTGGAAGGACGGGCGCGGCCGGTCCGTGGGCAGCTCCAGGACCTGGGCCGCGCCGGCGAGCTGCTCCTTCCAGTACGCCAGGTGCTTCTCCAGCACCTCGCCCTGGAGCCAGCGCCGCTGCCAGGCGGCATAGTCGGCGTACTGGATCGGCAGCTCCGGCAGCGGCGAACCCTCGCCGCGCAGGAACGCCGAGTAGAGCGGCGCCATCTCGCCGACCAGCACCTCCATGGACCAGGCGTCGCTCACGATGTGGTGCATGGAGAAGAGCACCACCCTCTCGCCCGGCGCCAGCGCGAGGAGCCGCACGCGGAGCAGGGGGCCGCGGGCGAGGTCGAACGGCGTCTGGGCCTCCTCGGTCGCCAGGCGGAAGACCTCGCGCTCGCGCACGTCGGCCGGCAGCGCGCCGAGGTCGATCACGGGAGTGCGCCAGGGATAGGCCGGATCGATCACCTGGACCGGATCAGCCCCGTCCATGCCGAACCGGGTGCGGAGCGACTCGTGGCGGCGGACGATCTCGCCCAGGGTCCGGTCGAACACGCGGACGTCGAGATCGCCGGTCACACGCAGGGCGATCGGCACGTTGTAGGCCGGGTTGTCCGGCTCGAGCTGGCCCAGGAACCACAGGCGCTGCTGCGCGAACGAGAGCGGCAGAGGTTCGGTCCGGCCGACGGGCTCGATCGGCGGCATGGCCAGGCCGCTGCCGGAGCGCTGGATCGTCCGCACCTCCTGCGCCAGGCCGGCCAGCGACGACGACTCGAAGAGGCTGCGCAGCGGCACGTCCACGCCGAAGGCCTCGCGCACCCGGGCCATCAGGCGGGTGGCGAGGAGCGAATGGCCGCCGAGGCCGAAGAAGTCGTCCTCCACGCCGACGCGCTCGACGCCGAGCACCTGCGTCCACAGCACGGCGAGCAGCTCCTCGGTGGGGTCGCGCGGCGCCACGTAGGCGCGGTCGCTCTGCAGCTCGACCTCCGGCAGCGCCTTGCGGTCCACCTTGCCGGTGGCGGTGCGCGGCAGGGCCTCCAGGGGCACGAAGACGCCGGGGATCATGTACTCGGGCAGCAGCTCCTGGAGGTAGGGGCGCAGCTCGGCCGACCCGACGTCCGCGCCCAGCGCGAGGTAGGCCACCAGCCTCGGCATGCCGTCCGGCCCCTTGCGCGCCAGCACGGCGACCTCGCGCACCGCGGGATGGCGGCCGAGCGCCGCCTCGATCTCGCCCAGCTCGATGCGGAAGCCGCGGATCTTCACCTGGTGGTCGAGCCGGCCGAGGAACTCGACCGCGCCGTCGGCGCGATACCGCGCCAGGTCTCCGGTCCGGTAGACGCGCTCACCGAACAGGCCCGGAGCGAAGCGCTCGGCGGTCAGGTCCGGACGGCCGAAGTACCCGCGCGCCAGGGCGTCGCCGGCGATACACAGCTCGCCCGGCACGCCGAGCGGCGCCGGTTCGAGGCTCCGATCGAGGATCGTGACCCGCGCGGCGCCGATCGGCCGGCCGATGGGCAGCACGAAGTCCTCGGACGGAGGCGTCCAGCCGGCCGGCACGTTCCAGGTCGTCGAAGTCACCGTGGTCTCGGTCAGGCCGTAGACATGGACCAGCGGCACGCCGAAGCGGGCCCAGGCGGCCAGGCGCTCGGGGATGACGTGCTCGCCGCCGATGATCACGAAGCGCAGGCTTGCGGGCAGTTCCCTCTCCGTCCGCGCCAGCTCGTAGACCCACTCGTGCCAGAACGCGGTCGGCAGCTCGCAGGCGGTGACGCCGTCCTCGGCGATCACCCGCAGCAGCCCCTCGCCGGTCGCGAAGGCCTCGGACTCGCGCAGCACCACGGCCGCGCCGCTGGCCCAGGCCGGGAAGATCTCCTCGACCACGACGTCGAAGCCGGGCGAGGCGAACTGGAGCATCCGGTCGTCCGGGACCAGGCCCAGCTCCCGCGAGATCGCCTCCACGTAGACCGCCAGCGCCCGGTGGGTGATGACCGCGCCCTTCGGCCGCCCCGTCGAGCCCGAGGTGTAGATGATGTAGGCCGCATTCTCCGGATGCACCGGATGGATGAGGACCGGCTCGCTGGCGGACGCCGTTTCCCTCTCTTCGTCGAGGCAGAGCACGGTCAACCCGTCCGCCGGGAGCGAGCCCAGGAGCCGGCGCTGGGTCAGCACGACGCGGGCGCCCGAGTCCTCCAGCGTGAACGTGATGCGGTCGCGCGGGTAGGCCGGGTCGAGCGGCACGTAGACGCCGCCGGCCGCGAGCACGCCCAGGATGCCCACCGCCGTCTCCGGCGAGCGCTCCAGGAAGAGGGCGACGACCACCTCCGGCCCGACGCCCAGCCCGCTCAGCTCCGCGGCCAGCCGCCCGGCCCGGTCCACCAGCTCTCGGTAGGACAGCGACCTGCCCGCGCCGATCACCGCGGGCGCCTCCGGCCGGCGGTCCGCCCAGGCGGCGATGCTCTCCCAGACCAGGAGGGTCCCGGGCTCGTCGCTCTGCGTGTCGTTCCACTCGGCGGCGAGCTGGTGCCGCTCGGACTCGGTCAGCACGACGAGGTCCGAGAGATGCCGCTCCGGTTCGGCCGAGAGCGAGTCGAGCAGCACCTCGAAGCGCCGGGCGACGCGCTGGATCGTGGCCTGGTCGAAGAGGTCGCGCCGGTACTGGAGCGAGGCGAGCAGCCCCTCGGAGGCGTCGACCAGCTCGACCGTCCAGTCGAACTCGGCCGCCACCTCGCCCGGGGTCTCGACCGGCGTGATCTTCAGGTCCTCGGCCCCGGCCGCGCCGGCGGGCGCGTTCTGGAGCACGAACATGACCTGGAAGAGCGGCGTCTCGCCGAGGTTGCGGTCGGGCTGCAGCGCCTCGACCAGCTTCTCGAACGGCAGGTCCTGGTGGCCGTAGGCGGCGAGCGTGGCGCGGCGCACGCGGTCCAGGATCTCCAGGAACGTCGGATCGCCCGCCACGCTCACCCGCAGCAGGATGGTGTTGACGAAGAACCCGATCAGGTTCTCGACCTCGGAGCGGGTGCGGTTCGCGATCGGCGAGCCCACCACCACGTCTCCGCTCGACGTGTGGCGCCCGACCAGGGCGTCGAACGCCGCCAGGAGGACCATGAACATGGTGGTGCCGCGGCGCCGGGCGAGGGCGTGGAGCGCGGCCATGCGGGCGGCGTCGAGCCGGAAGTACTCGGTGCCGCCGCGGAAGCTCATGAACGCCGGGCGCGGCCGGTCGGTCGGCAGGTCGAGGATGGCCGGCGCGCCGTCGAGCTGCCCGCGCCAGAAGTCGAGCTGGCGCTCCAGGACCTCGCCCTTCATCCACTCGCGCTGCCAGACCGAATAGTCGGCGTACTGCACGGGCAGGTCGGGCAGCTCGGGCGGCACGCCGGTCCGGTAGGCGCGGTAGAGCTCGGAGAACTCGTGCATCAGGACGCCCATGGACCAGCCGTCCGAGACGATGTGGTGCATGTTGAAGAGCAGGATCTGGTCGTCCGGCCCGAGCCGGAGCAGCCGGGTGCGCAGGAGCGGCCCGGCGGCGAGCTCGAACGGCCGCTGCGCCTCGCGGGTGCCGATCGCGAGCGCCACCTCCAGGCGGTTCTCCAGGCCGGAGAGGTCCACCACCGGGACGAGCCACTCGCCGGGCGGCGCGATCTCCTGGACCGGCTCGCCGTTGCGCTCCGGGAACGAGGTGCGCAGCGGCTCGTGGCGGCGCGCGATGGCTTCGAGCAGGGCGGAGAGCAGGGCCGGCGTGAGGTCGCCCTCGATGCGCAGCGCGAGCGGCAGGTTGTAGGCCGAGGTGCCGGGTTCGAGCTGCTCGAAGAACCAGACCCTCTCCTGGGAGAACGACAGCGGCAGATCCTGGTCGCGCGGCGCCGGCAGGATGGGGTCGGACTTCGCCTTGTCCGCCGACGAGCTGCCGGTCGCGAGCACCTCGGCCAGGCCGGCCACGGTCGGCGCCTCGAAGATGCGGACCAGCGGCAGCTCGACGTCGAACGCCTCGCGCACCCGGCTGATGAGCTGCGTCGCGAGGAGCGAGTGCCCGCCCAGGTCGAAGAAGTTGTCGTGGACGCCCACGCGCGGCTGCTTCAGGACCTCGGCCCAGAGGCCGGCGAGCAGCTCCTCGGCGGGCGTGCGCGGCGGCACGTAGACGCCGGCCTCCTCGTCCGAGCGCTCCGGGTCGGGCAGCGCGCGGCGGTCCACCTTGCCGTGCGGCGTGAGCGGCAGCGCCTCCAGCTCGACCAGGGCGGACGGCACCATGTGCGCCGGCAGGCGCTCCTCCAGGAACTCGCGCAGCACGGCCGTCGATATCGCCGATACCGTTTCGGCTGGCACAAAGTATCCGACCAGCCGCCGGGCCTCGCCCTCGCCTCGCGCCGCGGCGGCCGCGGTTCGAACGGCCGGGTGCTGGGCCAGGACCGACTCCACCTCGGCGAGCTCGATGCGGAAGCCCCGGATCTTCACTTGATCGTCCGAGCGGCCCTGGAACTCGATGCCGCCGTCCGCCAGCCAGCGCGCGAAGTCGCCGGTGCGATACCAGCGCCCGTCGCCGTCCTCGACGAACTTCTCGCGGGTCAGCTCCTCCTGGCCGAGATAGCCCCGGCTCACGCCCGCGCCGCCGATCCAGATCTCGCCGGCGATGCCGATCGGCGACGGCGCTCCCGCCTTGTCGACCAACCGCAGGACCATGTTGCCGAGCGGACGGCCGATCACCGGCCGTGGACCGATGCTCTCGGCATGGTGGCTCGACGCCAGGATCGTCCCCTCGGTCGGGCCGTAGAGCACGTGCACGCGGGCGGCCGGGAAGCGCTCGCGCATGGCCGACAGCAGGTCCGGCGGCACGAGGTCGCCGCCCACGAACAGCTCGCGCAGGCTCGGAGCCTCGCCGGCCAGGTCCACGATCTGGCGCATCACGGCCGGCACGGCGTGCAGGTGCGTCATCTCGGGCAGGCGCGCGGCCACGGCCTCGACGTCGAGCGTCGGGCGCAAGCCGTAGAGCACCGACGTGCCGCCCGAGAGCAGCGGGGAGAGCAGCTCGAACAGGAAGATGTCGAACGTGTACGCCGCCAGGCAAGGCATGCGGTCGCCCGGCGCGAAGCCGAAGATCCTGCCCGTGTGGTCCAGGAGGTTGGCCAGGGAGCCGTGCTCGACCATCACCGCTTTCGGACGGCCGGTGGTGCCCGAGGTGTAGATCAGGTAGGCCAGGTCCCTCGGACCCGGCGACGCTTCGGCGCCCTCGGTCGGCTCGACCTCGTCGGCGCAGACCAGGGGGACCTGGGTCATCGCGGCCAGCCGGTCGCGCCAGCGCCGCTCCGTGACGACGACCGGCGCCGCCGAGTCCTCCAGGAGGAGCGCCAGCCGGGCGTCCGGGTAGGACGGCTCCATGGCCACGTAGGCGCCGCCGGCCTTCCAGATGCCGAGCAGGCCGACCGCGAGGTCCGCCGTCCGGTCCAGGCACAGGCCCACCCGGGTCTCCGGACCGACGCCCAACGTCCTCAGATGCCGGGCCAGGTCGCCCGAGCGGCGCGCCAGGTCGCCATAGGAGAGGACGGACCCGCCGGCCTCCACCGCGGGCGCGCCGGGGGTCCGGGCCGCCTGGGCCGCGAAGCGCTCGACCACCGTGCCGCCGGCGGAGGCGAACGCCGTGTCGTTCCACTCCGCGAGGGTCTGGTGCCTCTCCGCCTCGCCGAGCAGGGAGACCGTCCGGAACGGCTCGTCCGGGCGCTCGGCCAGGGCGCGCAGCAAGGTGACGAGCCGCTCGCCCAGGCGGGCCACGGTGGTCGCGTCGAACAGGTCGCAGGCGAAGGAGAAGCCGGCGCCCAGGGCGCCTCCGGCCTCGGAGAAGGTCAGGGTCAGGTCGAACTTGGCGCGGCTCTCGTGGACCTCCACCGGGCTGAAGGTCAGGCCGGGCAGCAGGAGTACCCTCTCCTGCTCGGTCTCGAAGGCGAACATCACCTGGAAGAGCGGCTGGTTGTCGGCCCGGCGCTCGGGCTGCAGCTCCTCGACCAGGCGGTCGAGCGGCATCTCGGCGTGCGAGAAGGCGCCGAGCGAGGCCTCGCGGCAGCGCCGCAGGAGGTCGCGGAACGAGCCGCAGTCCGCGAGATCGGCGCGGAGCACCAGGGTGTTGACGAAGAACCCGATCAGGTCCTCCAGGGCCAGCAGGTTGCGGCCCGCGACGGGCGTGCCGACGCAGAAGTCCTCCTGGCGGCTGTGGTGGAGCAAGAGGGATTCGAACCCGGCGAGGAGCGTCATGAAGAGGGTCGTGCCCTCCCGCCGGCTCAGCTCGCGCAGGCCGGCCGCCAGGTCGTCCGGGATCGCGAAGGCGTGCGAGGCGCCGCGGAAGCTCTGCACCGGCGGGCGCGGGCGGTCGGTGGGCAGGTCGAGCACCGGCGAGGCACCGGCGAGCCGGGTCCGCCAGTACGCCAGGTGCTCCTCCAGCACCTCGCCTTGCAGCCAGCTCCTCTGCCACGCCGCGTAGTCCGCGTACTGCACGGGCAGCTCCGGCAGGGACGAGCCGCTGTAGAGGCTCGCGACCTCCTTGACCAGGACGTCCATGGACCAGGCGTCGCTCACGATGTGGTGGGTCGAGAACAGGGCCAGGTGGTCGTCCGGCCCGAGCCGCACCAGGCTGGCGCGCATCAGCGGCCCGCGCTCCAGGTCGAAGCGGCGCTCGGCCTCTTCTACCACCAGGAGGGAAGCCAGCGCCTCCCGGTCCTCGGCTCCGCTCAGGTCGACCACCGGCAACGGAACCGGAGCGAACGGCTCGACCACGGCGACGGCGCGGCCGTCCTCTGCCGCGAAACGGGTGCGCAGGACTTCATGACGCCGCGCGATCTCGCTCAGCGTGCGCGCCAGGACCACGGTGTCCAGCGCGCCGCGCAGGCGTAGCGCCACCGGCACGTTGTAGGCGGGGTTGCCCGGGTCGAGCTGGTCCAGGAACCAGAGCCGCTGCTGGGCGAACGACAGGGCTCCGGTCCACGGCGCCGGAACGAGCGCGGGCATCTCCGAGCGCAGGCCGGAGCGCAGCGCATGGTCCACGGCCGCGGCCAGGCTCTCGACCGTCGGATGCTCGAACAGGGCCCGCAGCGGCAGCTCGACGCCGAAGGTCTCGCGCAGCCGCGAGATCACCCGGGTGGCAAGGAGCGAGTGGCCGCCCAGGGCGAAGAAGTCCTCCCGCGTCCCGACCCGTTCCAGGCCGAGCACCTCGCTCCAGAGGCCGGCCAGGATCTCCTCGGTGGCGGTGCGCGGCCTCACGTCGCCGGAGCCCGCGCTCTCCACCGGCTCCGGCAGGGCTCGGCGGTCGAGCTTGCCCGTGGCGGTCCGCGGCAGGGCCGGCAGGACCACGAACGCGGAAGGCACCATGTAGTCCGGCAGCGAGCCCTGGAGGTGCCGGCGCAGGTCCTCCGCCCCGCCGTCTCCAAGGACCACGTAGGCGATGAGCCGTTGCGCGCGGGCCACCACCGACACCTCCCGCACGGCCGGATGCCGGGCCAGCACGGCCTCGACCTCGCCGGGCTCCACCCGGAACCCGCGCACCTTGACCTGCTGGTCGAGCCGGCCCAGGAACTCCAGGGCGCCGTCGGAGCGCCAGCGCGCCAGGTCGCCGGTGCGGTAGAGGCGCCCGTTCTCCGAGGGCACGAAGCGCTCCGCCGTCAGGTCCGGGCGCCCCACGTAGCCGCGGCCCAGGCCCGCGCCGCCGAGGCACAGCTCGCCGGCCACGCCGGCGGGCACGGGCTGGAGGTTCCGATCGAGCACCAGGACCCGCGTGCCCGGCACCGGACGGCCGATCGGCAGGACGAAGTCCGCGGACGGCGGCGCCCAGCCGGCCGGCACGGACCAGGTCGTCGAGGTCACCGTGGTCTCGGTCAGGCCGTAGACGTGGACCAGCGGCACGCCCAGATGGCTCCAGGCGGTCAGCCGCTCGGGCAGCACGTGCTCGCCGCCGATCAGCACAAGCCGGAGGGATTCCGGCAGGGGTTCGCCGGTGCGGGCCAGCTCGTAGACCCACTCGTGCCAGAACGCCGTCGGCAGCTCGCAGACCGTCACCCCGTCCTCGGCCAGCACCCGCCGCAGGCCCGCGCCCGTGGCGAGCGCCTCGGGCTCGCGCAGCACCACCGCCGCGCCGCTCGACCAGGCCGGGAACAGCTCCTCGACCACCACGTCGAACGCCGGCGAGGCGAACTGCAGCATGCGGTCGTCCGGGCCGAGGTCCAGCTCGCGCGCGATCGTCTCCGTGTAGACCGACAGCGCCCGGTGCGAGACCACGGCGCCCTTCGGCCGGCCCGTGGAGCCCGAGGTGTAGATGACGTAGGCCGCCTGATCCGGCAGCACCGCCGGCAACGCGACCGCAGCGGGAGCCGGCCGCTCGTCGTCCAGGCAGAGGACCTTCGGGCCATCCGTAGGCAGCGCGCCGAGCAGCCGGTGCTGGGTGAGGACCACGTCCGCGCCGGAGTCCTCCAGAAGGAAGGCCAGGCGCTCCTTGGGGTGGGACGGATCGAGCGGCAGGTAGGCGCCGCCGGCCGCGAGCGCGCCCAGGATGCCGATCGCCATCTCCGGCGAGCGCTCCACGCAGAGCGCCACCACCGATTCCGGACTGATACCGAGACCGGCCAGCTCCAGGGCCAGGCGGCGCGAGCGCGCCACCAGGTCCGAGAAGCTCAGCACGCCGTCCGCGAAGATCACCGCCGGCGCCCCGGGCCGCTCGGCCGCGAGCTGCGCGATGCGCTCGTGGACCGGCACCTCCCCGGAGCCCGTGGCCCCGCCCTCTCCCCATTCGGAGACGATCTGCTGTCTCTCCATGGGTCGCAGCAGTGGCAGGTCCCAGAGTTTCTGCCGGGGATCTTCGACGGCGGCCTCCAGGAGCGTCTCCAGGTGGCCCAGGGCGCGCCGGATCGTGGCCTCGTCGAACAGGTCGGTCCGGTACTGGAGCGAGGCCCGGATGCGGCCGTCCACGTCCCAGGTCTCGAGCGTCCAGTCGTGCTCCGCCGCCACGGTGCCGGTGCGCTCGGAGCGCAGGTGCACGCCGGGCAGCTCGACCGGGCCGAGCGGCGCGTTCTGGAGCACGAACATCGCCTGGAAGAGCGGCGCGTGGCCCAGGCTGCGCTCCGGCTGCAGCTCCTCGACCAGCTTCTCGAACGGCAGGTCCTGGTGCTCGTAGCCGGCGAGCGCGGCGCGGCGGGCGCGGCCCACGAGCTCCCCGAACGTGGGGTCTCCCGACAGGTCGGCGCGCAGGGCCAGGGTGTTGACGAAGAACCCGATCAGGGGCTCCAGCTCGCGCCGCGTCCGGCCCGCGATCGGCGTGCCCACGACCAGGTCGTCCTGGCCGGACAGCCGGCCGAGCAGCGCCTCGAAGCCCGCCAGGAGGACCATGAAGAGCGTCGCGCTCCGGCCGCGCGCCAGGGCCCGCAGGCCCTCCGAGACGCGCTCGCCCAGCTCCAGCGAGCCGGCCGCGCCGCGGAAGCTCTGCACCGCCGGCCGCGGCCGGTCCGCGGGCAGCTCCAGGAGCGCCGGGGCGCCGGCCAGGTGACCGCGCCAGTAGTCCACCATCCGCTCCAGGGTCTCTCCCTGAAGCCAGCGCCTCTGCCAGACCGCGTAGTCGCCGTACTGCACCGGCAGCGGACGCAGCGTCTCACCCATCCAGAGCCGCTGGACCTCGTCCACCAGCACGCCCATGGACCACGCGTCCGACGCGATGTGGTGGAGCGTCAGCAGGAGGACGTGCTCGCGCTCGCCCAGGCGAACCAGGGTCGTGCGCAGCAGCGGACCACGGCCCAGGTCGAACGGCCGCCGCGCCTCCTCCTCGGCGAGACTCTCCAGGGGGCCGCTGACGACAGGAAGGTGCCAGGCCGCCACCGGCTCGACCCTCTGCGACGGCTCGCCGCCGGGATTCACGAACACCGTGCGCAGCGCCTCGTGGCGCTCGACGATGGCGCCGAAGATCCGCGCCAGCGCCTCGGCGTCGACCTCGCCCTCCAGGCGAAGGGCGAGCGGCAGGTGGTAGGTCGGCGTGCCCGGCTCGAGCTGCTCGAAGAACCAGATGCGCTCCTGGGCGAACGACAGCGGCAGATCGCCTCTCCGATCCACCGGCTCCAGCGGCGGAGCCGTGGGAACGTCCTGCCGCGCCGCCACGGCTTCGGCGAGCCCGGCCACGGTCGGCGCCTCGAACAGGCGGGCCAGCGGCAGCTCGACCGCGAACGCCTCGCGCACCCGGCTGACGAGTTGCGTGGCGAGCAGCGAGTGGCCGCCGAGATCGAAGAAGCTGTCGTGGACGCCCACCCGGTCGAGCCCCAAGAGGTCCGACCAGATGCCGGCCAGGATCTCCTCCGCCTGGGTGCGCGGCGCCACCGCCTCGGTGGCCGTCTGTTCCGGATCGGGCAGCGCGCGGCGGTCCACCTTGCCGTGCGGCGTGAGCGGCAGGCTCTCCAGCTCGACCAGGGCGGACGGCACCAGGGCTGCCGGCAGCTCCGACTCCAGGAACGGACGCAGGTCCCCGGCCTCCCCGACGTACCAGCCCACCAGCCGGCCCGCCCGCACCGCCGCCGCCGCCGCGCGCACGCCGGGATGGCGGGCCATCGCGGACTCCACCTCGCCCAGCTCGATGCGGAAGCCGCGCACCTTCACCTGGTCGTCCGAGCGGCCCAGGAACTCGACCGTCCCGTCCGGCCGCCAGCGGCCGAGGTCGCCAGATCTGTACCACCGCTCGCCGTCGGCCTCGACGAAACGCTCCCGGGTCAGCTCCTCCTGGCCGAGATAGCCGCGGCTCACGCCGGCGCCGCCGATCCGGATCTCGCCCGCCACGCCGATCGGCACCTCTGATCCGAACCTGTCGGTCAGACGCAGGCGCACGTTCTTCAGCGGACGGCCGATCACCGAGCCCGGGCCTTCCGTGCTGCTCGTGGCCAGGATCGTCGCCTCGGTCGGACCGTAGAGCGCGCGCACCCGGGCCGCGGGGAAGCGCTCGCGCATCGCCGCCAGCAGGTCCGACGGCACCGCGTCGCCGCCAACGAACAGCTCTCTCAGGCGAGGCGCCTCTCCGGCGCGATCGACGATCTGGCGCATCACCGCCGGCACGGCGTGCAGGTGCGTCATCTCCGCCAGGTCCGCCGCCACTGCGTCCACGTCCAGCGTCGGGGTCAGGCTGTAGAGGACCGACGTGCCGCCGGAGAGCAATGGGCTCAGCAGCTCGAAGAGGAAGATGTCGAACGTGTACGCCGCCAGGCAGGGCATGCGGCCGACGGCCTCCCTGCCATCCAGGAGGTTGGCCAGCGAGCCATGCTCGACCATCACCGCCTTCGGACGGCCCGTGGTGCCCGACGTGTAGATCAGGTAGGCCAGATCCTCCGGCGCCGGCCGGCGCTCCGGTCCCCGCTCTTCACCGAGAGACTCCACGGAGACCCGCCGCACGCCGGCGAGTCGATCCCGCCAGCGCTCCTCCGTCACCACCACGGCCGCTCCCGAGTCTTCCAGGAGCAGCGCCAGGCGCGCATCCGGGTAGGACGGGTCGAGCGGCACATAGGCGCCGCCGGCCCGCCAGATGCCGAACAGGGCCACCGCCAGCTCCGGCGTCCTGTCCAGGCAGAGACCGACCCGCACCTCCGGGCCGACGCCGAGGCCGCTCAGATGGCACGCCAGCTCGCCGGAGCGCCGCGCCAGCTCCCCGTAGGTCAGCGGCGCGACGGCCTCCGCGTCCGGGGTCCGCTCCGCCTGGGCCAGGAAGCGGTCCACCACCGTCCCCGCCTCGACCCTCTCCTCCGTGTCGCTCCACTCCCGGAGAAGTTGGTGGCGCTCCGGCGCGGACAGCAGGGCGAGCTCCGCCAACGGGGTGGACGGGGACTCGACAAGGCCGCGGACCACGGCCTCGAAGTGGCCGCCCAGGCGGGCGAGGGTCGTGGCGTCGAACAGCTCCGCGGCATAGACGAAGGCGCCGCGCAGGGCTCCGTCGTCCACCACGGTCAGGGAGAGGTCGAACTTCGCCGCGCCGCCCGGGATCGCGAGCGGCTCCAGGGCCAGGCCCGGCAGCTCCGGGACCTTCGCGGCGCCCGGCTCGAAGGCGAAGACCGCCTGGAACAGCGGCTGCCAGCTCAGGTCGCGCTCCGGCCGCAGCGCCTCGACCAGCAGGTCGAGCGGCAGGTCCTGGTGGACGAACGCCTCCAGGACGCTCTCCCGCGTCTCCCGCAGCAGCGCCAGGACCGAGGCCTCCGGATCGACCTCGGCGCGGAGCACCAGGGTGTTGACGAAGAAGCCGATCAGGTCCTCGGTCCTCAGGTGCTCCCGCCCGGCGACCGGCGTGCCGAGCGAGAGGTCGTCCTGGCCGGTGACGCGGTGGAGCAGCGCCTGGAACGCCGCCAGGAGCGCCATGAACAGGGTCGCCCCCTCGCGCCGGGCGAAGGCGCGCAGCGGTCCGGCGAGGTCCGGCAGCTCGAAGCCGTGGGAGGCGCCGCGGAAGCTCTGGACGGCCGGACGGGGCCGGTCGGCCGGCAGGCCGAGCACCGGCGAGGCGCCGGCGAGCCGGGCGCGCCACCAGGCGAGGTGCGCCTCCAGCGTCTCGCCCCGGAGCCAGCGCCTCTGCCACGCCGCGTAGTCCGCGTACTGCACCGGCAGGTCGGGCAGCTCCGCTCCGCCGTAGAGGCTCGCGACCTCCCGGACCAGGACGTCCATCGACCAGGCGTCGCTCACGATGTGATGGGTCGAGAGCAGCGCCAGGTGGTCGTCGGGCCCGAGCCGCATGAGGAAGGCGCGCATCAGCGGTCCGCGCTCGAGGTCGAACCGGCGCCCTGCCTCCTCTCTCATCAGCCCGGCAGCCGTCTCTTCCCACCTCCCCAATCCGCTCAGGTCCACGGTCGGCAAGGGCACGGAGGCGAACGGCTCGACCACGGCCACGGCGCGGCCGTCCTCGACCGCGAAGCGGGTGCGCAGGACCTCGTGGCGCCACGCGATCCCGCTCAGCGTGCGCGCCAGGGCCGCCACGTCCAGATCGCCGCGCAGGCGCAGCGCCACCGGCACGTTGTAGGCCGGGTTGCCGGGGTCGAGCTGGTCCAGGAACCAGAGCCGCTGCTGGGCGAACGACAGCGCTCCGGTCCGCGGTCCCGGAGCGATCGCGGGCATCGCCGTGCGCAGCCCCGACCGCAGCGCGGCGTCGACCGTCGCGGCCAGGCTCTCGACCGTCGGATGCTCGAACAGCGACCGCAGCGGCAGCTCGACGCCGAACGTCTCGCGCAGCCGCACGGCCACCCGGGTGGCGAGCAGCGAGTGGCCGCCCAGGGCGAAGAAGTCCTCCCGCGTCCCGACCCGCTCCAGGCCCAGCACCTCGCTCCAGACGCCCGCCAGGATCTCCTCGGTCGCGGTGCGCGGCAGGGCGGGCTCGAAGC
>JBEQUE010000246.1:0-11816 GCA_040349255.1 Acidobacteriota bacterium
GGTCCGGTTCACGGGGAAGGTCTCGCGGACCGGCTCGACCTTCCCGCAGCCGTCGGGCATCACGACCGCGGTGATCGACCCGACGACCGGGCTCCTCGCCACCGAGTTCTGCCCCTACGTCATGACCGAGGTGTTCCGGGAGGGCGAGGCCCCGTCGCAGCTCTGCGACCGGCACAGCAGCTACTTCGACGCCCAGTTCGCCGAGGCCACGGAGGGCTACGGCGAGGAGAAGGCGGTGATGGACGCCGCCGGCGAGGCCGGGGACCAGGCCGCCACCGCTGCCTCCACTGCGGACGATCGCGGCGAGCGCAAGCGCCACCCCATCCGCCGCTGGTTCAAGAAGGTCTTCGGCGGCAACAGCAGCCCTGGCCGGGACGAGCGCGGCCCCGGGGAGAAGGACGAGAAGAAGGAAGACGATCCGAACCGGCCGCCCGGGTAAATCGCGGCGGCGGGTCCCGGGTCTTTCCTCCCAAGGAGGTTTCCGGACATGGCTTTGCCCTCTCGATCTGCCGTCGCCTTCCTGGGCCTGCTCGCCCTGGGCGCCATCCCCTGCCGCGCCGCCGGACCCTGGACGATCCGGGTCGAAGGCGGCACGACCGATTACTCATCCGAGACGTTCAGCAGCTACCAGAGCGATACCTCGAGGCTTCGACTGGACGGCGGCCAGGGATTCGGCGTCGCCGCCGAGTACCGCCCCAGCCTGCGGATCGGCGTCGAGCTGTCGCTCAGCCGGATCGACCTCGATGCCGACTGGCGCCAGACCCAGCTCCGCCTCGTTTCAACAAACCCTACTGTCTTGCGTGAAGTGACGGTCGCCTCCGATTCGGGCACGCTCTCCCTGCGGCCGCTGGCCGTGGCGTTCCTGTTCCACCTGTCCCCGGACCGGCTGGATTTCTACCTGGGCCCGCAGGTGTCCTGGGTCGATTACCAGATCGACGTGAACGGTCCTCCGGACCGGGATGCGGAGTTTTCCTACGGCGGCAAGGTCGGCCTCGAGCTGGCGCTCGGCGAGTCGCCCTGGTCCGTCGGGGCGAGCTATCGGTATCTGGAAGTCCAGCATGAAGGCATGGAGCGCGATCAGTACACGGGCATCCAGCTCAACCTGATCTCGGCAGCGCTCTCCTACAGGATCGGCGGAAGGTGAAGCTCTGCCGGAGCCTGGCGGCGGCGCTCCTCCTGCTCGCGCCAGCGGCGGCGCGGGCGCGGCCCAATCTTGTGGTCGTGCTCTCGGACGATCACCGCTGGGATGCGCTGGGCGCGGCCGGGAATCCGGCCGTGATCACGCCGGTGATGGACGGCATGGCGCGCGAAGGCGTCTACTTCCGGCAGGCCATCACCTCGGTCTCGCAGTGCCATCCGGTACGCGCCAGCCTGCTCACCGGACTGCCGTCCTTCCAGCATGGCGTCTATTCGACCAAGGTCCAGGCCGGGGTAGCCGAGACGCTCTGCCGGCGGCCGACGGTGGCGAGCCTGCTGCGGGACGCCGGGTACCGTACCGTGGTGGTCGGCAAGTGGCACGTGCCTCCGCCGCCCTGGGCGTGCGGCTTCGACGAGGCGCGGACCTGGCTGCCCGAGGGCGGCACGGACTTCCACAACCCCCAGTTGGTCCACGGGAAATCCGACCAGCACGACACCGTCGACGGCTTCACGCAGGAGATCTTCACGGACGACGCCGTGAAGTTCCTGCGCGGCAAGGAGGCCCAGGCCGGTCCGTTCCTGCTCTGGCTCGGCTACACCGCTCCCCACTTCCCCTATGAGCCCAACCCGCAGAGGATCGACGACCTCTACGCCGGGCGCTCCGAGAAGGATCTCCGTCCTCCGGGCTTCCCCCAGGACGTGCTGGCCAACGACTGGCGGCACTACGACGCGTCGGTGAGCTTTCTCGACGAGCAGCTCGGGCGCGTGCTCTCGACGCTCCGCGAGACCGGTCTGGCCGAGCGGACGGTCGTGGTGCTGCTCGGCGACAACGGCTACATGATGGGCGAGCGGGGGATCGGCGGGCCGGGCTCGGGCGCCAATGGCAAGTCGGTCCCCTACGAAAGCTCGCTCCGGGTGCCGTTCATCATGACCGGGCCGGGGCTGCCGAAGGGCCTCGTCTCGGACCTCCCTGTCAACAGCCTCGATCTACCGCCGACGCTCCTCTCGCTCGCAGGAGTCCGGGCTCCGGACTCCTGGATCGGCCGCGATCTCACCGCAGCGCTCGCCGGAAAGACCGAGTTGCGGGAGACCTTCGCGGAGTGGTCCGACGAGGAAAGCCCGGCCTTCGGCAAGCTCGCGTTCCGCGCCGTGCGGACCCCGACGCACAAGCTGATCCTCTGGAAGGACCCAGCCCGAGGCGAGGAGCTGTACGACCTCAGGACTGATCCGGCGGAGGCACACAACCTCGTCGCCGACCCGGCGGCGCAGGAGATCCTGCGCGACCTGCGGTCCCGGCTCCAGGCCTGGATGCGGCAGAACCAGGACCCGGCCCTCTCCTGGCCCAGATAGACGGGTTCCGCGCTATGATGGCGGGCTCAGCCGGGGTCGCCGGCCGGCATAACCAGCCGTGCGGCGCTGTTCTCCCTGGAGCGAGCTGTAAACCCGATGTCCAAAACGCCTTCGATCCTGGTCCAGCGGGCCCGCACCCACAATCTCAAGGGAATCGATTGCCGGGTCCCCCACCAGGCGGTCACGGTGGTGACCGGACCGTCCGGCGCCGGCAAGTCGTCCCTCGCCTTCAACACGATCTTCGCCGAGGGACAGCGGCGCTTCGTCGAGTCCATGTCCACCTACGCCCGGCAGTTCCTCGACCAGATGGAACGGCCGCCGGTGGACTCGATCGACAACATCCTCCCGGCCGTGGCCCTGGAGGCGAAGAACGCGGTCCGCAACGCCCGCTCCACGGTCGGCACGATCACCGAGACGCTGGACGTCCTGCGCCTGCTCTACACCCATCTCGGCGAGGTCGGCTGCCCGCGCGGCCACGGCCCGGCGCGCAGCTATTCACCCGAAGAGGCGGCGGCGGAGTTGGCGGAGGGGATCGTCGGAGACCCGTTCACGCTGGTCGTTCGCATCCCGAGACCGAAGAAGGGAGCGGACCAGGCGCTCGCGGAGCTGATCCGCCAGGGCTTCCAGCGCCGGCTGCGCCGCCTGGACACCGAGGAGGTCGTGCGCATGGAGCCCGGCGAGCGTTGGCCGGCCAGTCTCGACCCGCTTCCTCTCGTGCTCGGCCGTTTCCCGGCCCGGCCCGACGCCCTGGCCCGCATCCTCGACACGGTCGAGCAGGGCTACAAGATGTCCAACGGCAGGGTCGAGGCGCGGGGCTCTCAGGCGATCCGCTACTACAGCCGCGAGCTGTCCTGCGCGGTCTGCGGCGAGGTGCTCCGCCGGCCGACGCCGGCGCTGTTCTCGTTCAACTCGCCGCTCGGCGCCTGCCCGACCTGCCAGGGGTTCGGCCGGGTCATCGGCATCGACCGGGCGCGGGTCATCCCCGATCCGCGGCGCTCGCTCTCGGACCGCCCGATCGCGCCGTGGAACACGCCGGCCTACGAGGAGCTGTACGACGAGCTGCTCTCCGCCGCCAAGAAGCGCGGCATCCCGCTCGGCGCGCCCTGGGGCGAGTTGCCCGAGGAGGACCGCGCCTGGATCTGGAGCGGCAAGGGCAGATTCACCAACCTCGAGGAGTACTTCCAGTGGCTGGAGGCGCGGACCTACAAGGTCCACGTGCGCGTGCTCCTGGCGCGCTACCGCTCCTACAACCCGTGTCCCGACTGCGGCGGCACCCGGCTGCGGCCCGAGGCCCTGGCCGTGACCCTGGAAGGCGAGACGCTGCCGGCCCTCACGGCGCTGAGCGTCGAGCAGCTCCGCGCCTGGCTGCGGGAGCGGCGCTGGACGCCGCGCCAGCGCGAGGTGGCCGGCCATCTCCTCGACGAGCTGACCGAGCGCGTCGAGGTGCTCCACCGGGTCGGCCTCGACTACCTGACGCTCGACCGCCAGGCGCGCACGCTCTCCGGCGGCGAGACCCAGCGCATCCACCTCGCCGCGGCCCTGGGCTCCGGCCTGACCAGCACGCTCTACGTCCTGGACGAGCCGACGATCGGCCTCCATCCCCAGGACAGCGAGCGTCTGCTCGACCTGCTGCGCGACCTCGCCCGGCGCGGCAACACGGTCCTGGTGGTCGAGCACGACCGCACGCTGATCAAGGGGGCGGACCACGTGATCGACCTCGGGCCGGCGGCGGGCGAGCACGGCGGCCGGGTGGTGGCCGAGGGGCCGATCGGGACGATCCTGGCCTCCGAGGAGTCGCTCACCGGCCGCTACCTGCGCGAGCGACCGCAGACGCCGGCCCGCCGCCACGTGGCCCGGTTCCGGCGCGAGCAGGGCTGGGAGAGCCTGTCCGAGGAGATCTCGCACCTGCCGCGGGTCTCGATCCGCGGCGCCCGCGCCCACAACCTCAAGGAGGTCGACGTCGACCTGCCGCTCGGCGCCCTGGTCGCGGTGACCGGCGTCTCGGGTTCGGGCAAGTCGACGCTGATCGAGAACGTGCTCTACGGCACCTACCAGCGGGCGAAGGGAGTGGTGGACGTCGATCCCGGCGAATGCCAGGCGCTCCTCGGTCTCGAAGGGCTGGAGGACGTGACGCTGGTCGACCAGCGCCCGCTCGGCCGGTCCAGCCGTTCGAACCCGGTGACCTACATCAAGGCCTACGACGAGATCCGGAAGATCTTCGCCGGCACCTCGGATGCGCGGGTGCGCCGGATCACGCCGGCCCACTTCTCGTTCAACGTCGAGATGGGGCGCTGCCCGGCCTGCGAGGGGACCGGCGTGACCGAGGTCGACATGCAGTTCATGGCGCCGGTGACGGTGCCGTGCGAGACCTGCCAGGGCCATCGCTTCCGGCCCGAGGTGCTGGCCGTGCGCTACCACGGCCGCAACATCTCGGAGGTGCTCGACCTGACGGTCGAGTCGGCCCTGGACTTCTTCGCCGACCAGAAGCGGCTCTGCCGGCGCCTCCGGCTGCTGGCCGACGTCGGCCTGGGCTATCTGCGGCTCGGGCAGTCCACCTCGACGCTCTCGGGCGGCGAGGCGCAGCGGCTCAAGCTCGCGAGCTTCCTGGATCGCCCGGCGTCTGAAGGCAAGCGGCTGTTCCTGTTCGACGAGCCCACGACCGGCCTTCATCTGGCGGACATCGACCTGCTCTACCATACGCTCCGGAAGCTGGTGCAGCGCGGCGACGGCGTGGTCGTGGTCGAGCACAGCCCGGACCTGATCGCGCGCGCCGACTGGATCGTGGACATGGGTCCGGGCGGCGGCGTCCACGGCGGCGAGGTGCTCTACTCGGGACCGCTGGAGCCGTTCCTGAACGAGGTGGAGAGCCCGACGGCCGACGAGTTGCGCCGCCACCTGCGCTGGCACCGGGAGACCGAGGAGCGGATGCGCCGGAAGGCGTGAATTTTTTCACCCGGCCTCCTGTTCTCCGGGTTTGATCATGGAACCGACCGCCGCCAGCCCGCAGATCGACCGCCCCCGGCTCGCCTGGTTGGGGGCGGTCGGCGGCGTGGCGCTCGGCGCTGTCCTGCTGGTCGCGGTCTGGGCCAAGGCCCTGGACCCCGCGGCGTTCGCCGAGCAGATCCGCATCGAAGGGCTGGACGTCCTGCTCTCCGCCCAGGCCGTGGCGCTCCTCGCGCTCGCCCTGGAGGCGGGGCTGGGCCTGGCTCTCTTCCTCGGCGTCCGCCGGCTCTGGGTGCTCGTGCCGGCCGCGCTGCTGGTCGCCTTCTTCGTGTTCCTCACCGGCCGCGCCTGGTGGATGAGCGCCCACGGCCTGCGCGAGGCCGAGTCCTGCGGCTGCTTCGGCAACCTCGTGCAGCGCACGCCGGCCGAGGCCTTCTGGCAGGACCTGCTCCTGCTGGTGCCCGCCCTGCTGCTCGCGTTCATCGGCCGGAACCGATCCGGCCGTTTTCCCACGGCCCGGGTCGCCCTGGTCGCGGTCGCCACGGTCGCGGTCGCGCTGTTCGCCTGGAAGTCGCCGGAGCTGCCGCTGGACGACCTCGCCACCCGGTTGCGCCCGGGCGTGGAGATCCAGAACCTGTGCGCCGGAGGCGGAGCGGACCCGGTCTGCCTGAGCACGGTGGCGCCCGATTTGAAGTCGGGCTCGCACCTCGTGGTGATGGCGAAGCTGGACGACCCGGCATTCGAGAAGGCGGTGGGCGCGCTGAACGACCGTGCCGACCGGGGCGAGGCCGTGTGGGTGCTGAGCACCTCGCCGCAGGAGACGCAGCAGGCATTCTTCTGGCGGTTCGGTCCGAGGTTCCAGATCGTGGAGACTCCGGAACCGCTGGTGCGGCCTCTGTATCGCCGCCTCCCCCGCTCGTTCCGGGTGGAGGACGGCAAGGTGACCGAGACCTGGCCGGGGCTGCCGCAGACCTGATCGGCTCAACGTTCGAGAGGTTTTCGAGATGACAAACAGCAGAATCGTTCCCGGAGCGCTCCTCGCTCTCCTGATTGGCGCGACCGTCACGGCTGCGCCCGCCAAGCCGCCGGCGCCGGCCAAACCCGCCACGGCCGACAACGTGCTCAACGGCTTCGTGCGGACCGGCGAGTACCTCCTGATGGTCAACGGCAAGCCGGTCCCGGCGGCCGAGATCTACCGCAACGACCGGCTGCCGGCGTACCTGATCGTCACCGCGGCCTTCCCGAGCCCGGTGCTCCTCATGGCGGGCTCGATGACCGTGGAGACCGTGGCCGCGCCCAAGCTCCTGCGCCAGCCGGACGGCACGATGGCGGTCGCGGCCGACGCCGCCACCCGGCCGCAGGGCAAGTTCAGCCTGCAGGGCGACAAGGTGGTCTTCGCCTCCGAGGGGCGCAGCGCGAGCCTGGGCTCGAACCCGCCGCTCCTCGGCACGCACCCGGCGCCGGACCTCAAGAACCATAGCCCGGAGTACATGGTGACCGCGCGCGGCTACACGCCGAAGCCGGCGGTCATCGCGGCGCTCAAGAAGGAGAAGAAGCCGGTCAAGGTGAAGGTCTTCTTCGGCTCCTGGTGCCCGCACTGCAAACAGCACCTGCCCTACATGCTGCGCGTGGAGGACGAGATCCGCGGCTCCGGCACGAGCATCCAGTTCGAGTACTACGGTCTGCCGAAGGGCTTCTCGAACGAGCCCGAGGCCAAGAGGTACAACGTGGATGGCGTGCCGCTCGCGATTGTCTTCGTCAACGGCCGCGAGGCCGGGCGGATCAGCGGTGGCGGCTGGGAGTCGCCCGAGACGTCGCTGTCGAACATCCTCGCCGGCCGGCCGGTCCCGGCGCGGTAAACCCCGCATTCTCCCTCTCCCCCGGCACGGGGGAGAGGGCCGGGGAGAGGGGGAACGGGATCAATGGATGGTGGTCTGCTGACCCTGGAGCAACGCCAACACCTGCGCCTCCAGCTTCCGCAGACCGCCGCTCTTGTCGTCGGGTGAATCCTCGACGGCCCCCTCCAGCGCATCCTCCAGTTGGCCCGCCACGAACTTCTCGATCACGACCGGGTGGACGTAGTACTTGCGGCAGATCGCCGGCCGGTTGCCGAGGCTCTCCGACACCTGCTTGATCGTCGAGACCACGATGCGGCTGGCCTCCTTCTCGGACCCGGCGGCGCCGACCTCCAGGAGCGCCGAGAGCGCCAGCACCGTGCCGCCCCAGGTCCGGAAGTCCTTGGCCGTGAAGCCCTCCCCGAGGTAGGCGTTCACGTCCTCGGAGGTGATCTTCTGGCGCTCGCCGTTCCCGTCGAGATACTGGAACAGTGTCTGGCCGGGCAGGTCCCGGCACTGCTTGACGATGCGCGCCACCCGCCGGTCCTGGATCTCGACGAGATGATCCTTGCCGCTCTTGCCGCGGAACTCGAAGCGCAGCCGCGAGCCGTCGATGTCCACATGGCCGTCGCGCAGCGTGGTCAGACCGAAGGAGCCGTTCTGCCGGGCGTACTCGCGGTTGCCGATGCGGATCAGCGTCGTCTCGAGGAGCCGCACCACCGTGGCGACCACCTTCTCGCGCGGCAGGCCGCGCAGCGACAGGTCGGCCTCGACCCGCTCGCGGATCTTCGGCAGCGCCTCGCCGAACGCGATCATGCGCCCGAACTTGGTCTCGTCCCGGACGTTGCGCCAGTCGGCGTGATACCGGTACTGCTTGCGGCCGCGGGCGTCGCGGCCGGTCGCCTGCAGGTGGCCGTTCGCGGTCGGGCAGATCCAGACGTCGGTCCAGGCCGGCGGGATCGCCAGCTTCCCGATGCGCTCCAGCGTCCGGGCATCGCGCACCGCGCTCCCTTTCGGATCGACGTAGCTGAAACCCTTGCCGCGCTTGCGCCGGCGGAGGCCCGGCATGTCGTCCGAGACGTAGCGCAGCCCGGCAGCCCGGGCGCTCTCCTCCGGGTCGACGTAGAGCGCGAGCGTGAGTCCGTTGTCGAGAGATTCCGTGGCTTTTTCGATCGCAGCAGCCTGCATGTCAGCATTACCTATGGCAAAGCCAGTCCCTTGCAAGATGTACAGACGGACGGACCTCCTCCGGCGCACCCGGAGTCTCCATATCGCCCAAGATCGCCCTCGCCGCCCGCCGGAGGCGTTTGCATCCCTCGTGCCCGGGCCCTCAGAACGCAGGACTTCCGGGCTTTTCACGGGTCGGCCGCGCGCGTGGCACGCCCTCTGCACAAGCGGGGAGGACCGAGTCCGACCGGCCACCCTCGAAAGATTCCATGACCACCGCTCCCGTCCAGACCCCCTCCGCCCTCCGCTCCAATCCAATGCCGCGGTTCCGCCGGCGGGTGGTGGTCGTCTCCGACCGGCTGCCGATCCACCTGACCCGCGAAGGCGGCGAGGGGTGGCGGGCCGCCCGGACGCACGGTGGGCTGATCTCGGCGCTGACGCCGGTCCTCCGCGAGCGCCGCGGCGTCTGGGTGGGCTGGCCGGGGGTGCCGGAGGAGGAGGCGCCGGAGCCGCAGGAGGTCCTCGCCGGAGCCATCCAGGAAGGCGGCTGCTCGCTGCGCCCGGTCTCCCTGAAGGGGAGCGACATCCGCGGCGCCTACGACGGCTTCGCCGGGGAGATCCTCTGGCCCCTGTTCCACGAGCTGCCGGTGCAGGGCCGCTTCGAGCCCGCCTCCTGGCAGGCCTACCGGCGGGTGAACCGGAAATTCGCGCGCTCCGTGGCGAAGACGCTGGCCACGTCGGGCCTGCGCGGCGAGTCCGACCTCCTGTGGGTGCACAACCACCTGCTGATGAACCTCTCGGCGGAGCTGCGCACGCTCGGCGCCTCGTGCCGCACGGCCTTCTTCCTGCACATCCCCTTCCCCGCTCCGGACCTGTTCCTGAAGCTGCCCTGGCGGGAGCGCCTGCTGATCGGCCTGCTGTCCTACGACCAGGTCGGCTTCCAGACGGCGCGCGACCTGCGCAACTTCCTCGAGTGCATGCAGGCGCTGGGCGCGGCGGTCGATCCCCCAGAGGGGCCCGGGGACCGGCTCCGGTCGATCCGCGGCGAGACCCGGCTGGGTTCCTTCCGGCTCCGGGCCGGCGCGTTCCCGATCGGCGTCGACTACCGCGGCATCGTCGAGCGCGCCGCGGACCTGGGAGAGGCGGCGGAGCGCCTGCGCGCCCTCCATCCCGGGCGCCGGCTCGTGCTGGGCGTCGACCGCCTGGACCGCGCCAAGGGGATCCCGGAGAAGCTCGACGCCTTCGCCGACCTGCTCGACCGCCACCCAGATCTCCACGAGCGGGTCTCGCTGGTCCAGTTCGTGACGCCAGGCCACGAGGACCTGCCGCGGCATGCGGAGCTGCGGCGGGAGATCGAGCGCCGGGTCGGCGAGGTCAACGGCCGGTTCAGCCGGCCGGGCTGGATCCCGGTCCACTACCACCAGGGCCCCCTCGAAGCGGACGAGCGCCTGGCCTGGTGCCGCGCGGCCGACGTCGCCTTCGTCACGCCGCTGCGCGAGGGGATGGGGCTGTTCGCCAAGGAGTATTGCGCGGCGTGCGCGGCGAATGTGGACGACCGCGGCGCGCTGGTGCTCTCGGAGTTCGCCGGCGCGGCGGCCCAGCTCGCTCCCGAGGCCCTGCTGGTCAACCCGCACGACACCCGGGCGACCGCGCGCACCCTGCTGCGGGCCCTGCGCCTCCCGGCTCCGGAGCGGAGCACGCGCCTGCGCGGGCTCCGGAACGAGGTCCGCCGGCACGATGTCTTCTGGTGGGCGGAGTCCTTCCTGGCCGCCGCCCTCGAAGAGCCGGAAGCCCTGGAGCCGGGCCTGCCGTGAGGACTGGCCGACGGCTCCTCTCGCGCCGGGAACGCCGCCGGCCTCCGGAGCCGTCCGTCCCGCGCGTCGCACGGCGACCGGCGGCCTACTTGCACCCTCGGCGGCGAGACCATATAACGTTGCCGGGAGCGGAGAACGAACGATGAATGCCATTCAAAACGAGCCCCGATCCAGGTCAACAGAGCCCGGCCTCGCCGACGCCCTGGAGCCGGGAGTGCTGGTCCTACGGCCCGGCGGAGCCCTGGGCTCCGCCGACGCGCGGGCGCTGGAGCTGCTGGGATGCCGGGACCTGAGCGGCCTGGAGGGCGCCTGGAACGAGATCAAGCCCCGCCTGGAATCGGCGGGGGTATTGAGCGCAGGGGGGAGCGGGGCGCGGCGCGCCGTGCTCGACCTGTCCGGCCGGAGCCTCGGCTTCGACCTGCGGGCCGACGGCGGCATCCTGCTCATCCGGGACGCCGACGCCGCCGAAGCCCTCGAGGCCGACCTGCGGCTGAGCGCCCTGATGCGGTCGCTCTCGCAGATCACCCCGGCGGTGGCCCACGACCTGCGCGCGCCGATCAACGCCATGGTCTTCAACGTCGAGATCCTCAAGGAGACGATCGCGGCGGGCAAGGGGGCCGAGCCGGCCGGGCGCGAGCGCCAGTTGCGCTACGTCAGCGTGCTCAAGGAGGAGCTCAGCCGGCTGCACCGCGAGATGGAGATCTACATCGCCCACATCTCGCCGCGCGGCGACAAGACCGAGGTGCTCGACCTGCGCGAGCTGATCGAGGAGCTCGCCGTGCTGCTGACCGGCCCGGCGCGCAAGCAGCAGGTCCAGACCCACTCGGAGCTGCCCGACGCGCCGCTCTTCGTCGAGGTGAACCGCTATCTCCTCCGCCAGGCCCTGCTGCACCTGAGCCTGGCGGCGCTCTCCGGGGTGCCGAAGGAGGGCGAGATCGAGTTCCTCCTGGAGCGTCGCGGGGATCGAGGGGAGAAGGCCTGGCTGCGGATCGCGGGCGACCCGCCCGGGCCGGAGCCGGCCGCCGGCTTCGACATCCGTTTTTCGCCTGCGGGCACCGTCGCCCCGATCTACGCGGCGCGGATGCTCGTCGCCTCCCAGGGCGGCGAGGTCCGGCAGGCCGCCGGGGAGCCGCAGGCCTATGAGATAGAATTGACGGCAGTCAGGAACAAGGAATGAGGATGCCATGCCACACGCGCTAGCGGTCGACGACGATCCCAACTTCCTCTCCGCTCTCGCCGAGCTGATCGAGGGGCAGGGCTTCACCACGAACACCGCGTGCACGCTGCGCGATGCGCGGGCGCAGGTCAGCCACCGGACGCCCGACGTGGCGCTGGTCGACCTCTACCTGCCCGACGGCAGCGGCATCGATCTGCTGAAGGACCTCGAGCTCGGAACATCGACCGAAGTCGTCCTGATGACCGGGCACGCCGACGTGGAGAGCGCGGTGCAGGCGCTGCGCCTGGGAGCGAGCGACTACCTGACCAAGCCGCTCGACATCGGCCGCCTGAAGAGCATCCTCGCCAACGTCGCCAGCGTGCAGCCGAGCCCCACGGTGGCCGCGCCGCAGGA
>JBEQUE010000004.1:0-20423 GCA_040349255.1 Acidobacteriota bacterium
GAGAAGGTGCGCGGCAGCCCGGTCTTCCGGGCCCAGCCCTCCTCCGCCCGGGCTCCGGCGGCCTCGGCCTGCGCGGCCTGGTCGCGCCCGGGCGTGGCCGGTGTGGACCGTCCCTCCGGAGCCGGAGTCGGCTCGGGCTCGGGCTCCTGGAGGAGCTGGCCGATTAAGGCGTGGCGGTCCAGCCAGTCCTCCGCCCGGCCGATCGCCTCCGGCAGCGCGGCGCGCAGGAGGCGCGTCTGCTCCCGCAGCGTCGGCGCGATCCACAGCCCGATCCCCACCAGGATTCCCACGAAGCCGAAGACCACCAGGGCCGATCCGAGCCCGCGCGGGATGCGGAAGCGCTCCAGGAAGTCCGCGCCGCGCGCCACCGCCAGCCCGAAGAGCAGGCCGAGGAAAGAGACGAAGAGGAGCGGATAGGCGACCCACAGGAGCCGCAGGGCCAGGTAGAGCCCCATCACCAGTGCGGCGGCCCGCAGGATGTCGAGGCTCCGCCAGCCCGGCTGCCGGAGGGGTCGGGACGTAGCTCTCCTGTCCATGGGAGAGCGAGTCGAAGCAAACTTGGTGCCGGAGAAAAAAAGGGCCCCACCGGCGAGGGTGGGGCGTTCCGGGTTGGACAGAGAAGCTCGGAAAGCTCAGTCGGCCTGGAGCCGCCGGGCCGCGATGGCGCGTCCGCGGGCGAGTCGGCCTTCCCACGTGGTGACCACGTCGCCGCTGGCGCTGGCCGCCACGGAGATGCGGTACTGCGGGTAGAGGCGCTCCTGGCTGATCAGGACCTCGGGGCCCGTGGGGCGGCCGGTAGAGTCGAGCGTCACCGCGTAGGCGCCGGTCGGCCAGGTGTTGACCCAGTCCATCCAGACCGCGACGATGCCGCCCGAGGGGAGCAGCGCGAGCGCGGGCGAGATCTGGACGTCGCCGGTGCCGTGGCCGATCTGGACCTCGCCGCCGATCCGCGCGCCGGTGCGGCCGTCGAGGAGCTGGCCGTAGATGCCGTGGAACGAGCTGTCCCGGAAGCCCTGCCAGGCCACCAGGAAGTCGCCGTTGCGGGTGGCCAGGGCGGCCGGGCGCCGCTGGCGGCCGACGGGGTTGGAGGGGACCGCGAGCTCGCTACCGGCGGCCTTGCCGTTCATGTCGAACAGGCGGGCGGCCACGCCGGGGCCGTCGGAGTCCGTGGTCTCCCAGACCGCCAGGAAGTCGCCCGAGGCGTTCGCGGCCAGGGCGGTGTTCCAGACCTCGCGGGTCTTGCCGGCGTCGACGCGGAACTCGTTGCCATCGGCCTTGCCGCGGCGGGTGAGCAGCCGGCCCTGGACGGAGACCGAGTTCTTGCCGTCGCGCGAGCTCTCCCAGATCACCACCACCCCGCCCGTCTTGAGCGCGGCCTTGGGTCGGCTCTGGAAGCCGGCGGTCTCGGCGTTGACCTGGAAACGCTCGCCGAGCGGGGCGCCGGAGGCGTCGAAGCGCTGGCCCAGGATGTCCTGGTCCAGCAGCCTGCGGTTCTCATAGAAGTGGTCGAGGATGAGGAAGTCCTTCTCCTCCGTCCAGAACACGAGGAGCTCGCCGTTCGGGAGCTGCACCACCGCCGGATCCTTGCGCACCAGGACCTCGCCCTTGGCCGGGATGCCGGGCAGGTTCCGGTTGGCCACCAGGGTAATCTCGGCCGAGGCGGCGCCGTTGCGGTCGAAGAAGCGGCCCAGGAGGCCGTGAATGTCGTTTTCCCATACGATGACGGCCTTGCCGGAGGGGCTGAAGGATGCCACCGGCTGGAGCTGACGGCTCGTCGTGTTCTGGTTGACCTGGAACTCCTCTCCCACCAGGTCTGGCTGGGACCAGCCCGGAACGGACCACGCCAACAGGAGCACGGACGTCGCGAGCCACTGGGCAGGCTTGGACCTCATGTGAACCTCCTCCGATACAGAGTTAGGGAATCTTGCCGATACACCATAATTCTAGAATCACCCGGGAGCAGGTGTCAATCAGAGGAACAGGAGGGCCACGCCGGCGACCGCGACCAGGGCGCCAGCCACGCCGCCGATCCCGACCCTTTCGCCGCGCAGGACGACGACGAGCGGGATGATGAGGACCGGGGTGAGCGCCATGATGCTGGCCGCCACGCCGGCCGCGGTCTCCCGGATGGCGATGAGGGACAGGGAGACGGCGAGGAAGGGGCCGAAGAAGGCGCCCAGGGCGGCGAAGCCGAGCGCCGTGCGGTCGCGCAGGCCGGCGCGGACGTTCGGCCACCACCGGAGGGCGAAGAACAGGAGCGAGTAGCCGGCGAAGCCCGCGATCACCCGCACCTGGGTGGCGGCGAAGGCGTTGTAGCCCGCCATCCCGATCTTGCTGAGGATGAGGCCGCCGGCCTGGCCGAGGGCGCCGCCGAAGCCGAGGGCCACTCCGGCCGGGGTGACGCGGTGCTCGAGCCGGGTCTCCGAACGCCGGGTGCGGTCGAGGATGGCCCAGCCGATCCCGGTCACCGTGAGCGTCATGCCGATCAGGTCCCGGAGGGCGAGGGTCTCGCCGAGCGCGAGCCAGCCGGCGAGGGCGGTCATGGGCGGCACCAGAGCCATCATCAGGCTCGACAGCCGCGGCCCCAGGACCAGGTAGGCCCGATAGAGGCACAGGTCGCCGAAGGTGAACCCCACCAGTCCGGAGGCGGTGAGCCAGGCCCAGTTGTGCGGCGTGGCGTCGGTCGGCAGCGGGTGGCCCCGGAAGGCCAGCCCCACGGCGGCCAGGAACGCGAACGCGAACGCCAGCCGCACCAGGTTGACGGTGAGCGAGCCGATCCGCCGCGCCGCGCCCTCGATCGACAGCGCCGTAAAGGCCCACAGGCCCGCGGCGCCCAGCGCCGCGAGCTGGCCGGTATAGGGGTTCGACATGGAGTCCTTTCGTCCCTGCAGCCCTTGCAGTCCTCTATGTCCTTTCCTTGACAAACCCCGCCACCGCCTCGACCGCCGCCGCCAGGTGGCCCTTCTCGCTGTGGCCCGACGACACCCGCGGCTTGAAGGAGTGGTCGCCATCCTCCAGCCAGACCAGGCGGATGGCTGGCGAGAGCGTGTAGCCCTCGACGTCCTCGCGGGAGCCGAGCGCGTCGCGCGTGCCCTGGACGATGAGCGCCGGCGTGCGCAGCGGCTCCAGGTGCTTGACGCGGAGCGATTCCGGCTTGCCCGGCGGATGGAAGGGATAGCCGAGGCAGACCAGGCCGCGCACGCCGAGCTCGTCGGCCACGAGGCTCGCCATGCGCCCGCCCATCGACTTGCCGCCGACGACCACCCGCTCTCCTCCGCCGAGCGCCTCGACCGCGTCGCGCCACGTCTGGAGCAGGACCGGCTCGCGGTCCGGCGGCCGGCTGCCTCTCCCCTCCCTCTTGTGCCGCATGTAGGGGAACTCGAAGCGGGCCACGCGCAGGCCCTTCTCCGCGAGCCCCCGGGCCATGGTGTTCATGAACGGGGAGTCCATGGGCGCTCCGGCGCCATGGGCGAGGATCACCGTGAGGTCTCCGGGATCGCCGTCGAAGAGGAAGTCGGGCGTGCTCATGGCCGCTATTCTATAGATTGACAGGCCCTTCCTCTCCCGCTAGCCTGACGCCAGGTGATCCCGACCCCGGAGCAGCTCGACGCCATCTCGCGGATGATGAGCGGCACTCTGCAGGATGTGCCGATCGCGCCGTTGCTGCTCGCGCAGGCGGTCCACCGCACCACCTGCGTGCTGGAGATCCGCCGCCGCCAGGTGTGGAAGAAGGTGGTTTTCGAGAGCGGCGTGCCCGTGGACTGCCGCTCGAACCTGGCGCACGAGACCCTCGGCCGCTACATGGTTGGCGAGGGCAAGCTGAGCGAGGAGAGCTTCACCGCGGCGCTGAGCCGGGCGGCGGCGCGGGGGGTTCCGCTGGGCGAGGAGCTGCGGGAGCGCGGCCTCGTCACGCCGGAGGAGCTGTTCAAGATCCTCCAGGCCAATCTCGCCAAGAAGCTCCTCGACCTGTTCACCTGGCGCGAGGGTGAGTTCCACGCGGTCGACGACGACCTCCACGCGGCGGACTCCTCGCTCAAGCTCCGCGTGCCGCAGCTCATCCTGACCGGCGTCACCAAGCTGGCGCCGCAGGAGGAGATCGACATGGCGGTGGGCCCGCTGGTCGGGCAGAAGCTCTGCCTCCACCCGTCGCCGCCGGTGCCGCTGGAGGAGATGCGCTTCTCGACCAAGCAGAGCGCCCTGGTCGAGGCCCTGCGGCCGGGCCGGCGCATGGGCGAGCTGGCGGAGGCGACCGGCTTCTCCGTGGACGAGATCACGCGGCTCCTCTACGCCCTGCTGATCCTCGGCGTCTGCGTGCCCGAGAGCCGCATGCCCAAAGGCTCGCCGGAAATCACGCGCCCGGTGGCGCTGCCGAAGCTCACCTCGACCCAGGCGATTCCCATCCCGGGAGCGGCCCCGGCCGTCTCCGCCGAGCCCACCTCGGAGCAAACCGGGCGCCGCAACCAGGTCATGCAGGCCTATCTGGTCCACCGCCGGCAGGACGCCTTCGACCTCCTGGGCCTGCCCGAGGAAGCGCTGCTCCCGCTGGTCCAGCAGAAGTTCCTGCAGTTCGCCGAGAGGTTCGCGCCCTGGACGTTCCAGGGCGACCTGGCCGAGAAGGCGCAGGACCTGTTCCTCGCCGGCGCCCAGGCCTACGGCGAGCTCACCGACTCCGAGCGCCGCAACACACTGCTCTTCCGGCGCAGGACCCTGCGCGAGGAGCGCGCCCGCCGCGCGCCGAGCCAGCACCAGATCAAGACCGACCTGCTCGACTCCGAGGCCCAGTTCAAGAAGGGCAAGGCGGCCATGGAGGCCGGCAAGCCGCGCGAGGCGATCATGCTGCTGGAGTTCGCCGCCGACTGCGACCCCCAGAACGGCCTCTACGCCGCGGAGCTCGCCTGGTGCCGCTTCCTCAACAGCAGCGCCGCCGCGCCGCAGGCGATCCGCGACCTCCAGGAGACCCTGCGCCGCGACCCCAACTGCGGCATCGCCGCCTTCTATGCCGGCGAGATCGAGCGCCAGGTGGGCAACCACGACGAGGCCGAGGCCCACCTGCGCAGGGCCATCAAGCTGATGAGCCCCGACCGCCGGCCGATCGACGCGCTCAAGCAGCTCTCGACGGAAAGGAAGCGGTAAGGGACCCAAGGGACTGCAAAGACTGCAAGGACGAAAGACCTGCAGTCCTTGTTTGTCCCTGCAGTCCTTTTGGTCCTCTACAGGAAGTTTTCGATGACCGTGCCGCGCCCGGTCTCCCGGGCGCGGTCGCGGGCGAGCTGGCCCACCGCCAGATCGAGCACGCCGAGGCCGAAGGGGCTCACGATGGTGATCTGGTCCTCGCTCTTCTTGGCCGGGGCCTCGCCGGTGACCAGGTCGGCGATCGTGCAGCGGATGAAGTCCCGGTTGCCGGTCTGCTGCTCGGCCAGGTGGATCGAGGTCGAGGCGCGGCTCACGTGGTCGGCGTCGTCCACCACGTTGTCGGCGGCCAGGATCACGTCCGCGGTCAGGTCGCGCAGCGAGGTGTGGAGGATCGTCGCGCCCGGCAGGCAGTCCGAAAGATCGGAGACGTGCGGCTTGACCGCCGTGGTGGCGAAGGCGACCAGCGGACAGGTGCGGAACAGCTCGCGCGGATCGTCCACAACGTCCACCGCAGTCTCCCCCAGCATCTCGCGCAGCTTGCCGGCGAACGCCTCGGCGCGCTCGCGGTCGAGGTCGAAGAGCGCGAAGCGGCGGAGGCCGGGGATGGCCTTCGCGAGGAACCGGGCGGTCTCCTGGTTGATCACGCCGGTGCCGATCAGACCGGCGCTCCCGGTGTCCTTGCCCTGGCGCAGGAGCCGGGCGGCGAGCGCGGCGCTCGCGGCCGTGCGGCGGGCGCTGATCAGCGAGCTTTCGAGGATCGCCTCGGGCAGGCCGGTCGCGGCGCTGTTGAGGATCAGCACCGCCGAGGCGCGGGCGAAGCCCTGCTTCACGTTGCCCGGGAAGGAGGCGATCCACTTCATGCCGGCCACGTCGAAGCCCTCGCCGAGATAGGCCGGCAGGGCGATGATCCGGTTGAGGTCGTCTTCGGGGAAACGCAGGAACGTCGAGTGCGGCAGGGAGCTGTGGCCGCGGCGGTGGGCCACGTAGGCCCGGCCCACCGCGTCCATGATCTCGGCCTCGCGGCCGGCAAGAAGATCCTCCACCTCGCTTCCGCGGAGGATCAGAACGTCGTTGGAAGGCATCGGGGTCCCCCCTGTCGTCAGGGAAAGAGGGTCAGGAGACATCCGGGACTTCGCCCAGGTTCTCCCGCACCCAGTCGTCGGAGTAGACGGTGTCGAGATACCGCTCTCCGCGGTCGGGCAGGATCACGACCGCGTTCGAGCCGGCCGGGATCTTATCCCTGAACCGGTCCACCGCGGCGATCAGGCCGCCCGACGAGGCGCCCGCCAGGATGCCCTCGCGCCGCACCAGCCGCCGGCACCCGGCCACGCACTCCAGGTCCGAGACCAGGATGAAGTCGTCGATGACGCGCAGGTCGCAGAGCGGGGGCCGGAGACCCGCGCCCATGCCGGGGAACATCCGCTTCGACTTCTGATCCGAGAAGATCAGGCTGCCCTTGGCGTCCACCGCCACCACGCGCGTGGTCATGCCCTGCTCGCGGTGGTCGTGCACGTACTCGCCGCAGCCGCGCACCGTGCCGCAGGTGCTGGTGGCGCAGAACACCACGTCCACCTTGCCGCCGAGCGCCGTGGCCACCTCGTGCATGGTGGTGCGGTAGTGGGCGCCCGAGTTGCGCTCGTTGGCGTACTGGTTGGGCCAGAAGGCGCCCGGGATCTCCGCCACCAACTGGCGCACCCGGTTGAGGCGCGCCTGCAGGAACTCGCCCGTGGCCGGGTCGGGCTCGGCCACGTAGTCGATCCGGGCGCCGTAGGCCTCCAGGATCGAGAGGTTCTGCTTCGACGCCTTGGCGTCCACCACGCAGATCAGCCGCAGCCCGAAGACGGCGCAGGCCTGCGCGAGGCCGATGCCCATGTTGCCCGAGCTCGACTCGACGATCACCGAGTCCTTCCCGACCTCGCCGCTCGCCATCGCCTGCTCGAGGATCTCGATCGCCGGCCGGTCCTTGATGCTGCCGCCGGGATTGAGCGATTCCAGTTTTCCGTAAAGCTGAAACGGTAGACCGGGATAGACCCGTTCGAGCCGTACCAGAGGCGTGTTGCCGACCGCCGAAAGCACGCCTCGGCGGGTCGGTGGCTCGTCCGATTTTTCTTTCAGTTTCATAGAGTTCAAGAGGGGGCTCGCGCGCATGGTGTCCTCCCTGGCCGGTGCCGTCCCTCAATAGAGGTATCGTAAACCACTCAAACCGTGACAGCCGGGGGCGCCCCGGAAAGGACGGAAATGCGCGCGCCGCGCGAATGGTAGAGCAATCCCGGAGGCTGTGCTAGCATCCTCGGACCGTTGGCTGCCGGGGAGCGCGATCCGATCTTCTTCCGTAGCGGATCGCGGGGCTTTCGGCTCGACATTCCATGACACAGGAGGATGACGGTGAAACTCGGAGACGTGCTGAAAAAGGAGCGAGAGCGCAAGAAGCTCTCCTTTCCGGAGACGGCCGCCCGTCTCGGGATTTCGGAGAATCAATACGGCGAGATGGAAGGAGGGACCTCTCCGGCCGAGAGCTGGGGTCCGCTCCTCGCCCGGGTCGCCATCAAGCTGGAGACGCCGACATCGCGCCTGCTGGCCGACAGCGGCAAGTCCGCCGACTGCAAGCCGGGCCAGGCGGGCGAGCTGATCCGCAAGCACCGCGAGCGCCGCCAGAAGAGCGTCGACCAGATGGCGGAGCAGCTCGAGATCCCGAAGGAGCAGTACGAAGAGATCGAGGCCGGCCAGTCGGGCATCGAGGAGTACGGTCCGCTCCTCCTCCACTTTGCGGAGGTGATCGAGCAGCCGGTGTTCAACCTGTTCTATCCCTGCGGCCTGCCGCTCGAGAAGCTGGACGATTATCCTTAGTCGTCGCTCGCCGCCCCGGTCGTTCGAATCGGCCTGCTCCGGCAGGCCGATCGCTTTTTCAACCCTTTCTTCAGGAGCACGATGAGAGACATGCGCCTTCTCCCCCTCGCCCCGTCCCTCGCCCTGCTGCTCTCCGTCCTGGCCGCCGCGCCCGCCCATCCGGCCGGCCCCGCGGCCCGCACGCTCGACCCCGAGCGCTGGAAGGGCCTCACCTGGCGCGAGGTCGGCCCCAACCGCGGCGGCCGCGCCGACGCCGTCGCCGGCCTCCCGGCCGACCGCAGCACCTACTACTTCGGAGCCACCGGCGGCGGCGTATGGAAGACCCAGGACGGGGGAAATTCTTGGAAGAACGTCTCGGACGGCTTCTTCGGCGGCGCCATCGGCGCCGTGGCCGTGTCGGAGTGGGACCCCAACGTGATCTACGCCGGCACCGGCGAGCAGACCGTGCGCGGCAACGTCTCGCACGGCGACGGCCTGTGGAAGTCCACCGACGCCGGCAAGACCTGGAAACACGTCGGCCTGGCGGACTCGCGCCACATCGCCCGCCTGCGCATCCACCCGCGGAACCCCGACCTGGTCTACGCCGCGGTGCTCGGCCACCTCTTCGGCCCCAGCAAGGAGCGCGGCGTCTACCGCAGCAAGGACGGCGGGAAGACCTGGGAGCGCGTGCTCTTCGTCAACGAGAACGCCGGCGCCGTGGACCTCGCCATGGACCCGGCCAACCCGCGCATCCTCTACGCCGGCACCTGGCGCGTGCGCCGCACCCCGTACAGCCTGGAGAGCGGCGGCGCCGGCTCCGGCCTCTGGAAGAGCACGGACGGCGGCGACACCTGGGCCGAGCTGACCCGCAACCCCGGCATGCCCAAGGGCACGGTGGGCATCGTCGGCGTCACGGTCTCGCCGTCCAACCCGGAGAACCTCTACGCCGGGATCGAGGCCGAGGATGGCGGCATCTTCCGGTCGCGCGACGGCGGCAAGACCTGGACGAAGACCAACGAGGACCGCGAGCTGCGCCAGCGCGCCTGGTACTACACGCGCATCTACGCCGACCCGAAGGACGAGGACTCGGTCTACGTGCTCAACGTCCGCTTCCACCGCTCCAAGGACGGCGGCAAGACCTTCAGCGCCATCCGCGTGCCGCACGGCGACAACCACGACCTGTGGCTCGACCCCGGCGACCCGCTGCGGATGATCGAGGCCAACGACGGCGGCGTGAACGTGTCGACCGACGGCGGCCGGAGCTGGACCCGGCAGGACAACCAGCCGACCGCGCAGATCTACCGCGTCTCGACCGACAACCACTTCCCCTACCGGCTGCTCGGCGCGCAGCAGGACAACTCGGCCCTGCGCATCCCGAGCCGGCCGACCGGCTTCGGCCCCGATTTCGAGGAGACGGCTGGCGGCGAGAGCGGCTACATCGTGGCCGATCCCCAGAACCCGGACGTGGTCTATGGCGGCTCCTACGGCGGCTTCCTCCAGCGCGTCAACCATGCCACCGGCGAGCGGCGCGACGTCAACGTCTGGCCCGACGACCCCATGGGCTGGGGTGCGGCGGACCTCAAATACCGCTTCCAGTGGAACTTCCCCATCCTCTTCTCGCCCAACGATCCGGACACCCTCTACGCCGCGGGCAACGTCCTCTTCAAGAGCACCGACGAAGGGCAGACCTGGACCGCGATCTCGCCGGACCTGACCCGCAACGACAAGTCGACCCAGGGCCCCTCCGGCGGCCCCATCACCAAGGACAACACCGCGGTCGAGTACTACGCCACGATCTTCACCGTGGCCGAGTCGACGCTCGAGCCCGGCGTGATCTGGGCCGGCTCCGACGACGGCCTGATCCACGTCACCCGCGACGGCGGCAAGACCTGGAAGGACGTCACCCCGCCCGGCATGCCGAAGTGGATCATGGTCAACAGCGTCGAGGCGAGCCCCTACGAGAAGGGGGGCCTTTACGTCGCGGCCACGATGTACAAGTCCGACGACTTCCGGCCCTACCTCTACAGGACGAGCGACTACGGCGCCACCTGGACCCGGATCGACAAGGGCATCGACCCCATGCACTTCACCCGCGTGGTGCGCGCCGACCCGGTGCGCCGCGGCCTGCTCTACGCCGGCACCGAGAGCGGAGCCTACGTCTCTTTCGACGATGGCGGGCGCTGGGAGCCGCTCCAGCTCAACCTGCCGATCGTGCCGGTGACCGACCTGACGATCCGCGGCGACGAGCTGGCCGCCGCCACCCAGGGGCGCGGCTTCTGGATCCTCGAAGGGCTCGCCAACCTGCGCCAGCTCCCCGGGGGCCGGGAGGTGCAGTCGCCCCACCTGTTCCAGCCGGCGCCGGGCTACCTGCTGTCGGACGGCACCCGGGGCGGCGTGGCGATCTACTGGTTCCTCGACAAGGCCCCGTCCGACAAGGACGCCAAGGCCGCGAAGCTCGAGATCCTCGACCGCGACGGCAAGGTCCTGCGCTCCTTCTCCGGCAAACCGGCCGAGGCCGGTAAAAAGGAGGAGGCGAAGCCGCGCACGGAGGGCGAGCCCGAGCCGGAGGAGAAGCCGGAATCCGCCACGGAGAAGAAGACCGGCTACGAGAAGGGCGGCGAGCTGACCACCGAGCCGGAAAAGAAGGAAGAGAAGAAGGAGAAGAAGACCGACGACGACGAGGAGCAGAAGGCGCCCATGGAGGCCGGCCTCAACCGCTTCGACTGGGACCTCCTGTACGGCCCCGGCAAGACCTTCCCCGGCATGATCCTGTGGAGCGGCGACCCCGTCCAGCCCTTCGCGGTGCCCGGCGATGCCGGCGATTATCAGGTGCGTCTGACCGTCGGCGGCATCACCCGCACCGCTCCTATCCAGGTGCTCAAGGACCCGCGCTCCGCGGCCACCCTGGAGGACCTGCAGTCCCAGCACGACTTCCTGATGTCGGTCCGCGCCAAGCTCGACGAGATGCACGACGCCATCCGGCGCATCCGGGACGTGCGGGCGCAGCTCGACGACGTCAAGGCGCGGCTGGAGGACATGGAAGGAAATCACGGCAAGGTGCTCGACGCCGCCAAGGCCCTGGACGAGAAAATGACCAAGGTCGAGGAGGCGCTCTACCAGACGAAGAACCGCAGCCAGCAGGACCCGCTCAACTTCCCGGTGCGGCTCAACGACAAGCTGAATGCGCTGGGCGGGTCGGTCTCCATGGGCGACAACCGGCCCACCGCCCAGGCCGTCCAGGTCCGCGATCAGCTCGTCCAGGCCGCCGACGCGCAGCTCGCCGCGCTCGCGCAGATCCTCGACCGGGACCTGCCCGCGTTCAACGATCTCGCGAAGGCGGAAGGGGTTCCGGCGGTGATCCTCTCTCCTTCTCGGCTAAAATGACGGAAACATGGAGCCGGATGCCCATCTCCGGCTCCCTCCTCTCACGAACCCAACCTCGGTGAAGCAACCATGACGACCACCACTGTGATGCCCCCCTCCCGCTTCGCGACCTACGAGCCGCGCGGCTGGGATCTCTCGGAGCTGCTCCCGGAACCCACCGAGGAGATGATTTCGAGCCGTCTCGCCGAGATCGAGGCGACGGTGACCGCCTTCGAGTCGCGGCGCGGCGAGCTGCATCCGGAGATGGCTCCGGGCGCGTTCCTGGGCCTGCTCAAGCAATACGAGGCGCTCGTCGAGCAGATGAACGCGGTCGCGGGCTACGCCTCGCTCTGGTTCTACTCCGACACCAGCAGCCAGGACGCGCTCACCTTCCGCAACCGGGTGCGCACCGCCATGACCGCGTCCGGCAACCGCATGCTCTTCTTCACCCTCTGGTGGCGCGGGCTGTCCGACGAGGAGGCCGAGCGCCTCCTGCCGTCCGCCGCCGAGGCCTCCGACTCCCTCCACTACCTGCAGGACCTGCGGCGCTTCAAGCCCCACACCCTGGACGAGAAGTCCGAGCAGATCATCAACATCAAGGACGAGAACGGCATGGGAGCGGTCATGACGCTCTACTCCATGCTGACCAACCGCCTCGAATACACGCTGGAGGTCGATGGCGAGACGCAGACCCTCACCCGCGACGCGCTGATGAGCTACGCCTTCTCGCCGCGGCCCGAGCTGCGCGCCGCGGCCTACCAGGAGCTCTACCGGGTCTACGGCCGCGAGGCCACGATCCTCGGCCAGATCTACGTCAACCGGGTCCACGACTGGCACTCCGAGAACGTGGTGCTGCGCGGCTACCGCTCGCCCGTGTCGGTGCGCAACGTGGACAACGACATCCCGGACGAGGCGGTCCAGGTGCTGCTGGAGGTCTCGCGCGAGAACGCGCCGGTCTTCCAGCGCTACTTCCGCATGAAGGCGGGCTGGCTCGGCATGGACCGCCTGCGGCGCTACGACATCTACGCCCCGCTCGCCACCTCGGACCGCAGCATCCCGTACGGCGAGGCGGTGCAGTCCGTGCTGGAGACCTTCCACTCCTTCCACCCGCGCTTCGCCCAGATGGCCGAGCGGGTCTTCGCCGAGAACCACGTGGACAGCGAGATCCGCAAGGGCAAGCGGGGCGGCGCGTTCTGCTCGACCGTGCTCCCCCGCTTCACGCCCTGGGTGCTGGTGAACTTCGCCGGCCGCGTGCGCGACGTGGCGACGCTCGCGCACGAGCTCGGGCACGCGGTGCACAGCATGCTCGCCGAGCACCACTCGATCCTCACCCAGCACGCCTCGCTGCCGCTCGCCGAGACCGCCTCGGTGTTCGGCGAGATGCTGATGACCGACCGCCTGCTGCGCGAGGAGCCCGACCCGCTCGCCCGCCGCGAGCTGCTGGCCGCGGCCGTGGACGACGTCTACGCCACCGTGCTCCGCCAGGCCTACTTCGTGCTCTTCGAGCAGGAGGCCCACGAGGCGATCCTCGCCGGCCGCTCGGTCGAGGAGGTCAGCGAGATGTACATGGGCAAGCTGGTCGAGCAGTTCGGCGACAGCGTGGAGATCGGGCCGGAGTTCCGCTACGAGTGGCTGTCGATCCCGCACATCTACCAGACGCCGTTCTACTGCTACGCCTACAGCTTCGGCCAGCTCCTGGTGCTGGCGCTCTACCGCCGCTTCCAGGAGGAGGGAGAGGCGTTCAAGCCCGGCTACCTCCGCCTTCTCTCGTACGGCGGCTCGGCGCGGCCCGAGGCGATCCTCAAGGAGGTCGGCATCGACATGACCGACCGCGCGTTCTGGCAGGGCGGCTTCGATCTGGTCAAGGAACGGATCGACGAGCTGGAGAGGCTTTGATCCCGTTCCCCCTCTCCCCGGCCCTCTCCCCCGTTCCGGGGGAGAGGGAGATCTCTAGCTGAACCGCTCTCCCACCCGCCGGTAGGCCTCGCGGAAAGGGATCCCTTCCGCGAGGACCAGCCGGTACGCCTCTTCCGCCGCGTACAGCTCCGGCGCCAGCTCGACAGCCTGGAACTGCACCCCCTGAAGCGCCGGCACCACGATCGCCAGCGTGTCCCGGGCGAGATCGATCCCCCGGAAGAGCGGCGCCTTCAGGAGCTGCAGGTCGCGATGGTAGCCCGACGGCAGCTTGGCGGCAATCCCCAGCACCTCGGCCAGGCAGGCATGAGCGGTCGCGGTGCGCCCGCGGACCAGCTCGAAGACGTCCGGGTTGCGCTTCTGCGGCATGATCGAGGAGCCCGTGGTCGTCTCCGGGCTCAGGGTGACGAAGCCCAGCTCGCGCATGTTGAACAGCACGAGATCGGCGGCGAGCCGCCCCAGGTCCTGCATCAGCATCGCGGCCTCGAAGAGCACGTTCGCCTCGGCCTTGCCGCGCGAGAGCTGGACCGCGGTCGCCGGCTCGTGGACCTCGGCGAACCCGAGGCTCCGGCGCGTGGCCTCGCGGTCGATCGGCAGGAGCGGCACGCCGTAGCCCGCGGCCGAGCCGAGCGGGTTCCGATCCAGCCGGCGGCGGGCCGCGGCGAGACCCTCGGCGTCGTCGCGCAGCTCGGACGCGAAGCCGCCGGCCCACAGCGGCACCGAGCTGGGCATGGCCGGCTGCTGGTGGGTGTAGCCCGGCAGCGGCTTGCCCTTCTCGCGATCGGCCAGCGCGTCCAGAGCCTCGGCCGCCGCAAGGGCCCCCTCGCGCAGCGCCGCGACCTCGTCGAGCAGATAGAGCCGCAGCGCCGCCAGCACCTGGTCGTTGCGCGAGCGGCCGAGGTGGAGACGCGCGCCGGCCTCGCCGATCCGCGCCGTGAGCCGCGATTCGAGCGCCGTGTGGACGTCCTCGTCCGCCAGCTCGATCCGCCACTCGCCGTAGGAGGCGGCCAGGGCGGTGAGGCCCTCGCGGATCGCCGCCAGGTCCTCGGCCGAAAGGAGGCCGGCGCCGTGGAGCATCCCGGCATGGGCGATCGACGCCCGCACGTCGTAGGGGACGAGGCGGGCGTCGAGGAGGTGGTCCTCGCCGGCCGTGTAGCGCAGGACCCGCTCGTCGAGCGGCCCGCCCTTGTCCCAGAGGCGCGTCATCGGACTTCCATCTCCTCGGCAAGCACTCCGGCCCTGAGCTCTGCGTAGACGCCGATCAGGCGGGTGTAGAAGCGCGCTCCGGCGAGCACCTCCTCCTCCATCACGAACTCGTCCGGCGTGTGCGAGCGCTCGCTCCGGCCCGGGCCGCACTTGATCGCCGGCGCGCCCAGGAACACCATGTCCGAGAGCGTCGGCGACCCGTAGACCCGGGCCTCCGGCAGCACCCGGCAGGCGGCCTGGACGATCGCGGCGTCGCGCGGCGTCTCCCGCGGGATCAGCCGGTCGGACAGCACCCTCACCTCGCTCTTCACCCGCTCCTGGACCCGGCGCAGGGTCTCGGCCGCGGAGAGCGCCGGCGTGCTGCGCACGTCGAGCACCGCGGTCGCCTCGCCGGGCACCACGTTGCGCGCCGTGCCGGCCCGCACCTGGGTCGGCTCCAACGTGATCGGCCCCAGGTGCGGGTGCGCCGGCCCGAAGTCGATCCCCTCCAGCGCCACCAGGTCGCGGGCCAGGAGGCGCGCGGCGTTGCGCGCCCCGAGCGCCTGCGCGTTGGCCGCGTGGCAGGCGTCGCCCCGGGCGGTCAGCTCCAGGACCATCAACCCCTTCTGCGCCACGGCCACGTCGAGACCGGTGGGCTCGCCGACCACCGCGGCCTCGACCTCCAGGCCGCGGCGCGCGAGCTCCGCGAGCACCGCCTGCGTGCCGGTCCCCTTGGTCTCCTCGCCCTCGACCAGCGCGAGCGCCAGCGCGAACGGCAGCTCCAGACTCGAAAACGCCAGGAACGCCGCGGTCATGGCCGCGACCGAGGCCTTGGCGTCGTTCGAGCCCAGCCCGGTCACGCGGCCGTCGGCCACCTCGACCGCCCACGGGTCGCGGCTCCAGCCCGGCGCCGGCGGCACGGTGTCGAGGTGCGTGTCGAGCAACAGCACCGGACCCTCGCCGTGGAGCGCCAGCAGGCTGTCCCCCACGCGCACGGGCTCGACGCCGCGCTGCCGCAGCCGGGTCTCCAGGAAGCCGGCGAGCTCCGCCTCGCCGCCCGAGACGGACGGGATGCCGACGACCGCGCGGTGCAGGGCGAGGATCTCGCGCTCGGGCAGCCTCACGCCACCGCCTCCATGTCGCCAGACACCGTTCCCGCCGCCTGCTCCGCCGGGGTGAGGGCGCTCACGTTCTCCACCACCAGAGTGCCGACTCCCTCGTTGGTGAACACCTCGCCGAGCAGGCTGTCCGGCAGGCCGGCGCCCACGATGTGGACCCGCCGCACCCCGCCGAGGATCGCCGACTCGATCGCGCTCGCCTTGGGCAGCATGCCGCGCGTCAGGCAGCCCTGCTCGCGCAGGCGGCGCAGGCCGGCGAGGTCGGTGTAGGAGACCAGCGAGCCCGGGTCCTCCGCGCGCTCCAGGATGCCCGCCGCGCCGGTCAGGAGGATCAGCTTCTCCGCGCGCAGGCCCGTGGCGAGCGCCGACGCCACGGTGTCCGCGTTGATGTTGAGCACCGTGCCGTCGTCGGCCGCCGAGAGCGGGCTCACCACCGGCACGATGCCGGCGTCGAGGAGCGTCGAGAGCACGCCGGGCGAGACCGACACGACGTCGCCCACGAAACCGTAGTCGACCCGCTCGCCGCCGATTTCCACGGGTGGCCGTTTGCGCGCCTGCACGAGCCCGGCGTCCACGCCGGAGAGGCCGACCGCGGGCAGCCCGAGCCGCCGGCAGGCCGCGAGGATGCGCGTGTTGACCGAGCCGTTGAGCACCATGGTGGCCACGGCGAGCGCCTGGGCGTCGGTCACCCGGCGGCCCTCGACGAAGCGCGCCTCGGCGCCGAGCGCGCGGGCGAGCGCCGTCGATTCGCTGCCGCCGCCGTGCACCAGGACGACCCGGATGCCGACGTGGTGGAGGACCTCCACCTGGCCGAGCAGGTCGAACGTCGCGGACTCGGTCTCCAGCGCCTCGCCGCCCACCTTGATCACGAACGTGGCGCCCTTGAACAGGCGGATGTACGGCGCCGCGTGGCGCAGGCCCGCCAGCTCGGCGCTCCTCTGGCCGACGTCTTTCATGCCTCACCTCCGTGCAAGAGGCGGTGGAGCACCGCCATCTGGACCCACATGCGGTTGTGCGCCTCCCGGACCACGGCGCTGCGCGGCCCGTCGAGCACCTCGTCGCGGACCACCACGTTGCGCCGCACCGGCAGGCAGTGCAGGAACCGGCAGCCGGGATCGGCCGGCGCGAACCACGACTCGTCCACACACCAGGAGCGCAAGGGCACGCGCAGCGCCGCCTCGGCCTCCGCCTGGCCGTAGCAGGAGGGCGCCGTCCACGACTTGGCGTAGACCGCCCGCGCCCCGGCCATCGCGTCCTCGCGGTCGGAGGTCTCGCGCACCGAGCCGCCGGAGAGGGAAGCGGCGCGGCGCGCCTTCTCCATCACCGGCTCCGGCAGGCCGAACCCCTCCGGCCGGTGGACGACTACCTCCATGCCACGCATCGCCGCCATGTGCACGGCCGCGGCGGGCACCGCGAGCGGCAGCGCCTTCGGATGCCAGGCCCAGGTGAGCACGAGCTTGCCGTTCTCCGGGATCCCCAGCTCGTCGAGCGTCCGCCAGTCGGCGAGCGCCTGGCAGGGGTGGTCGATGGCCGACTCCAGGTTGATCAGCGGAACCGGGCAGAGCTCGGCCATCTCCAGGAACGCGTCGTCGGCCACGTCGGCGCCCAGGTCCACGCCGCCCGCGAACGAGCGGATGCCGAGCGCGTCCGCGTAGCCGGCGAGCACCGGGATCGCCTCGCGCACATGCTCGGCCGCGACGCCGTCCATCACCGCCCCGATCTTCGTCTCCAACTGCCAGCTCCCCTGCCCCGGTGTGATCACGAACGAGGAGCCGCCCAGCCGCGCCATGCCGGACTGGAACGAGGCCAGCGTGCGGAGCGACGGGTTGAAGAAGAGCAGCCCCAGCACCTTGCCGAGCAACGCCTTGGACGGCTTCTCCTCCAGCCGCGCGGCGAGCGCCAACAAGTCCTGGACTTCCTCGCGGGAAAGCTCCGACAGGGAGACGAAGCGATTCAAGGGCGGATCTCCTTGAGCGCCGCGGCGAGCGCGTCCACGTGCGACGCCTCCAGGACGAGCGGCGGCAGCAGGCGCACGATATGCGGGTCGCCGCTCGTGCCGGTGAGGATGCCGTGCTCGATCAGCTCGGCCTGGATCTCCTTGGCCGGCCGCGTCGTGCGCAGGCCGATCAGGAAGCCCTTGCCCTGGATGTCCGTCACCGGCCCGGCCACGCAGGTGGCCCGGAGGCGCTCCGACAGCTCGCGGACGCGCGGCATCAGTCCCTCGTCCTCGATGATGTCGATCACCGTCCGGATGAGCGCGCTCGCGAGCGGCCCGCCGCCGAACGTGGTGCCGAGGTCGCCCTCCTTGAGCCCGCAGGCCAGCTCGTCGCTGACCAGCACGGCGCCCGCCGGGAAGCCACCGGCGAGCCCCTTGGCCGTGGTGAGCAGGTCGGGTGTCACGCCGTAGGCCTGCGCCGCGAACGGCCGGCCGCTGCGGCCCAGACCGCACTGCACCTCGTCGAAGATCAGCACGGTGCCGCTGTCCCGGGTCATCGCGCGCGCCGCTTCGAGCCAGGACGCGCCGGCCTCGTAGGCCCCGGCCTGGCCCTGGACGGGCTCGACGATCAGCGCCGCGGCGCCGTCGAGCGCGGTTTCCAGGGCGTCGAGGTCGCCGCGCGGCACCCACGCCACGTCGAACGGCGCCTGCGGGAAGCCGTACCAGCGCTGCGAGCCCCAGGTCACGGCCGCGGCCGCGGCGGTGCGGCCATGGAACGCGCCTTCGAGCGCCACCACCTTCCTGCGGCCGGTGCGGCGGAAGGCGAGGCGCAGCGCGTTCTCGTTCGCCTCGGCGCCGCTGTTGACCAGGAAGGAGCGGGTGAGCCCCTCCGGCCCCCACTCGACCAGCCGCCGCGCGGCCTTCGCCCGCACCTCCAGCGGCACCACGTTGCTCTGGAAGAACAGCGTCTTCGCCTGCTCCTCCAGCGCCGCCACGAGCCGCGGGTGCCCGTAGCCCAGCAGCGCCACGGCGTGGCCGCCGTAGAAATCGATCAGCGTCCTGCCGTCGCGGGTGTGGAGCAGCGCTCCCTCCCCCCGCACCGGCTCGATGTCCGAGTGCGGATAGACGGGCAGCATCCAGCGCCGCTCCTCCAGGGTCATGGCCTCCATCTCTCGGTCTCCTCCCCTACAGCCAGCCGATGCCCGGCTGGGTCAGACCGGCGGCCTCGGGCATCCCGAGCAGCCGGTTCATCCATTGGACGGCGCCGCCGGCGGCGCCCTTCACCAGGTTGTCGATGGAGGAGAACACAGCCAGGTGACCGCGGTCCACCGCCACCCCCATCCGGCAGCGGTTCGTGCCGACCACGTCCTGGAGCTTCGGCGGCGCGTCGAGCACCGAAACGAACGGCGAGCCCTCGTAGAAGGAGGCCAGCGCGGCCCGCACCTCGGCCGCCGGCATCGGCCGGACGAGGCGCGCCTGCACGGTGGCGTAGATGCCGCGGGCGAACGGGCCCGCCTGCGGGATGAAGTGGATCTCCGCCTCCACCCCCGAGGCCGCCGCCGCGAGCGCCCTCATCTCGGGCTCATGCCGGTGGGCCAGCGGGCTGTAGGCGAAGAGCGTGCTGCGCCGCGCCGGGTGGTGCGTGGTCGCGGTCGGCGTCCGGCCCGCGCCCGTGCTGCCGGTGACTCCCACGACGCTAAAATACGGCTCGACGAGCCCGAGCTTCAAGAGCGGCACCACGGCGAGAAGCGTCGCCGTGGTGAAGCACCCGGGATGGGCCACGTGTCCGTCCGGGGTCCCCCCCACCTGGACGACATGCTCGGGCACGGCGCAGGTGAACGACGCCAGCCGGTCCGGCGCGCCGTGCGGGTGGCCGTAGACCTCCGCGTAGGCCTGGCCGTCCGCGAACCGGAAGTCGGCCGAGAGGTCGACCGCCCGAGCCTCGACGCCCGCGGCCTCCGCGTCGGCCAGCACGCCGTCGAGGAGAGCCGCGGCGGCGCCGTGCGGCGCGGCGCAGAACACCGCCGCCCGGCCGTCTCCCAGGCCGGCGATCGCCCGCGCGAGCCCCGGCCGGTCCACGAACGACAGGTCCGGAAAGCAGCCGGCGAGGTGCGGGAACGCCGCCTCGACCCGCTCCCCCGCCTGGCTCTCGGAGAGCACCGCCGCCGGGCGCAGGGCCGGATGGACGGCGAGCAGACGCAGCAGCTCGCCCGCCACATAGCCCGAGCCTCCCAGGACGATCGTGGGGACCGGGTTCATGCCTCCACGGCCTCCTTGACCGCCTTCTTCGAAGCCAGTCCCAGGCTCTCCCGCACCCGCGCGGCCAGGCGGGCGCCGTCGAGTCGGGCGTTGATCGCCGGCACGCCGAGCTGCTCCTCGATGATCCGCGTGCCCGCGAGGTTGTCCGTGGCCGGCCCGGTCACCGCCACCGGCTCGACGCCGAAGCGCTCGCGGAGCATGCGCACCCCGCCCCAGGCCGCCACGGGATCGTTCGCGGCGAGCACCACGGCGGTGAAGGCGGCGCGGATCTCCGCGTCGGCGAGGATCGCGTCCACGCCGTAGGCGCCGAGCAGACCGTCGCCCAGCTCGGCCACGATCGCGTCGGGCCGGCCGGCGGCGAGCTGGGTGAGGAGCGTGCGCGTCAGCGGCGCCGCGTTGGCGCCCGTGGTCGTCACCACCCCGAGGTCGGTGAAGATCCCGGTCCGGCGCGCCCCGGCGTCCTCCATGGCGAGCACGTCGCGGCGCAGGGACACGCCGGTCGCCTTGAAGCCGTCCACGATGAGACCGCCGTGGCTCAGCTCGCGCACCAGCGAGCAGGCCGCCGCCGTCTTGCCGCAGTTCATGCACGAGCCCACCAGCGCCACGACCGGCACGCCGGAGGCGTCGAGCGCCGGAATCCACGGCGTCCCGCCGATGCGCGCGGCCACGCCGATCCTCTCGCCGAGGAA
>JBEQUE010000016.1:0-53405 GCA_040349255.1 Acidobacteriota bacterium
GGAGGCGGCCGCCGCGTCGACCGCCGCCCGGCTGGCCGAGGCCTCGCAACGCCTCACCGTCTCCCTTCCGGACGAGGCCCTGCGCGTCGACGCCGATCCGCGGCGGGTGCAGCAGATGCTCGCCAACCTGCTGGGCAACGCCTCGAAGTACTCCGATCCGGGGACGGAGATCCGCCTCGCGGTGCGCGGCGACTGGAGCGATGGGACCGACGGGAGCGATGGGGAAATGGCGGTCATCGAGGTGAGCGATCACGGCTTCGGCATCGATCCCGGCATGATCGAGCACATCTTCGAGCCCTTTACCCAGGTGCCGCGCAGCGACGGCGGTCCTCTCGCCGGCGGCCTCGGCATCGGGCTCACCCTGGTCCGGCAGCTCGCCGAGCTGCACGGGGGCTCGGCGGAGGCCCACAGCGACGGGCTGGGGCAGGGGAGCACCTTCACGATCCGGCTGCCGCTCGCCTCCGGGCCCGCTCCGTCTCCGGAGGCGCCGGCCCGAAGCCCCGAGTCGGTCCCGGCGATACCTCTCAAGGTCCTGGTGGTCGACGACAACCGCAACGCGGCCACCGCCCTCACCGAGCTGCTGTGCCTCCGCGGCTGTGAGGCGCAGGCGGCCGCCAACGGCGGCGAGGCGCTGGCCGCGGCGAGCGCGGAGGATTTCGACGCCGTCCTGCTCGACCTGGATCTTCCCGACATCACGGGATACGAGGTGGCGGTCCGGCTGTGCCAGTCCACCGACCGCCGCCCCCTGCTCATCGCCGTGTCCGGCTTCGGCGACGAGCAGGCCCGCGAGCGCTCGCGCCGCAGCGGCATCGACCACCATCTCGTCAAGCCTGTCGAGATCGACGAGCTGCTCCGGCTCCTCGCGCTCGGGATGCCCGCCGCCACCGGCTAGGCGCCGCTCCTGCGGGCCGAGTCCCACGCCGCCGGTCCATCCGCTACACTTCCGCCCCATGACAACCCGCAGGCACTCCCAGATCCTCCTCTCGCTCCTCGTCTTCGTCCTTTCCGTGGCCGCCGCCGGCGCCGCCACCCTGCCGTCCGGATTCGCCGAGACCCGTCTCGCCACGGGCCTCGACCGGCCCACCGCCATGGTCGTCGCCCCGGACGGACGCGTGTTCGTCTGCGAGGAGAAGGGCCGGCTGCGGGTCATCAAGGACGGCGCGCTGCTGCCGAAGCCGTTCGTCACCGTCAAGGTCTACGCCCACGGCGAGCGCGGGCTGCTCGGCGTGGTGCTCGATCCCGATTTCGAGCAGAACCACTACGTCTACATCTACTACACGGCGCGCAAGCCGGTGGCGCACAACCAGATCAGCCGTTTTACCGCCGGGGGGGCCGATGGCGACGTAGCCCTGCCCGGCAGCGAGAAGGTGATCTTCGAGCTGCCCATCCTGGTCACCGAGCTGCACAACTCCGGCACCCTGCGCTTCGGGCCGGATGGGAAGCTCTACGTGGCGGTGGGCGAGAACTACATCCCGCCCAACGCCCAGAAGCTCGAGAACCCGCTCGGCAAGATCCTGCGCATCAACAAGGACGGCTCGATCCCGACCGACAACCCGTTCTACAGCCAGACCACCGGCAGCGCCCGCGCCATCTGGTCGCTCGGCTTCCGCAACCCGTTCAGCTTCGCGTTCCAGCCGGGCACCGGCCGCATGTTCGTCAACGACGTGGGCAACCACCTGTGGGAAGAGATCAACGACGGCGTCCGCGGCGCCAACTACGGCTGGCCCGAGGTCGAGGGGCCGTCGAACGACCCTCGCTTCAAGCCGCCGCTCTTCGCCTACCAGCACGGCAGCGGTCCGGAGAAGGGCTGCGCCATCTCGGGCGGCACGTTTTACAACCCGCCGGCCCCGCTCTTCCCGCCGGAGTACGAGGGCACCTACTTCTACGCCGACTACTGCAACGGCTGGATCCGCAACTTCGATCCCGCGACCGGCGAGACCGCGCCGTTCGCGGGCGGCATCCTCTCGGCCGTGGGCCTGACGGTCGGCGAGGACGGCACCCTCTACTACCTGGCCCACCACGGCGGCGAGGTCTTCCAGGTGCGCTACACCGGCAGCAAGGTGCCCGCCATCTCCGTGCAGCCCCAGGACCAGCGCGTGCCCGCGGGCGAGCCCGCGACGTTCGCCGTCGAGGCCTCGGGTGAGGCGCTCTCCTTCCAGTGGCGGCGCAACGGCAATCCGATCCCCGGCGCCACGCAGGCGTCCTACATCCTGACCGCCATCCAGGCCGACGACGGCGCGCTTTTCGACGTCGTGGTCTCGAACTCCGCCGGCAAGGTCACGAGCCGCCAGGCGCGGCTTTCCGTGGTGGCCGGACACCGGCCGACCGCCACGATCACGGCGCCGGCGAGCGGCCTGGTCTATCGCGCCGGGGACGTGATCCATTTCCGGGGCCAGGGCAGCGATGCGGAGGACGGCGCGCTGCCGGTCTCGGCCCTCACGTGGCACATCGACTTCCACCACGACGAACACCTGCACCCCTTCCTGCTCGACACCCCGGGTATCTCGGAAGGAACGTTCACGATTCCGGTCCAGGGCGAGACCTCGCCGACGGTCTGGTTCCGCATCCACCTGGTGGTGCGCGACAAGGACGGTCTGACTGCGGAGACCTACGTCGACGTGGTGCCGAAGCTCGCCACGATCCGGATCGGCACGGAGCCCTCGGGCCTCAAGGTGACGCTCGACGGCCTGCCCTACGTGGCGCCGTACTCGGAGGTCGGCGTCGTGGGCATGACCCGGACGCTCGCCGCGCTCTCACCGCAGACACTCGGTGATGAGCTCTACGAATTCGTCTCCTGGTCGGACGGCGGCGCGGCCTCGCACGTCATCGCGACGCCCGAGACCGAGACCACCTGGACGGCCACGTTCCGCAAGGTCGAGGCCGCGGACGGCATCGGTCTCACCGGCACCTACTTCAGCAAGCCGGGCTTCACCGGGACCTCGACGATCCGCATCGATCCCACGATCAACTTCAACTGGGACACCGGATCTCCGGTGTCCGGCGATGTCGGGATCGGTCCTGACAACTGGAGCGCGCGCTGGAGCGGCCAGATCGAAGCCGAAGTGAGCGGGTTGCACACGTTCTACGTGCGCAGCGACGACGGCGCGCGGCTCTGGGTGGATGGCAAGCTGATCGTCGATGACTGGAACGATCACACGTCGCGGGTGAGCCAGGGCCAGGTCCAGCTCCAGGGCGGACGGCGCTACGCGATCCGTCTCGAATATCACGACACGAAAGGGGAGGCCGGCCTGCGGCTGCTGTGGTCGGCGCCGGGCATCGTGCGCCAGGTCGTGCCCGCGAGCCAGCTCTTCCCCTGATCCGGAGACCGCTTCGTGGACCCGAGCCATCCGGCCGATCCGGTACCGCCGCCGCCCTCGCCGTTTCTGGCCTGGGCCTTCCGGCTCGCGAAGCTGGCCGCGCTGGCGGCAGGCGTCTACGTCTGCTTTTTCCTGCTCGCGGGGATCTCGCTGACCGGCGACCGGCTGGAGCGGATCCGGATCACGTCGGTCCATGTCGAGGGAAAGGAGCTGCGGGTCCGCGGCCAGGCCTGGCCCGGTGACATGATCGAGCTCCTGGCGGGCGAGAGGAGCCTTGGAGCCACCTTCCCGGACTGGAGAGGCCGATTCGAGGTGTGGGCCGACGCGCCGCCGGACGCCCAGGGGATCTGGGCCCGGGTCCTTTCCGAAGGCCACCCGGATCTCGAGGTGGCAAGGAGCGACGTCTTCCCTCTTCCCCGGCGCCCGGGCATGCCGCCCGGGCCGAGGATCGCGCTCGCCTACTTCGTCGAGGAGCCGCGGGTCCTTTGGGTCGCCGGACGGGGCCACCCCAAGGAAACCTTTCTCCTGCGGTCCGCGGCGGGCGAGCCGGTGGGCAGCGTCGAGATCGACGCCAACGGCTGCTTCGACCTCCTGGTCCCGATCCCTCCGGACCGCGAGCCGCCGGGCGCGCTGGTCCTGGCAGGCCGGGCCACGGATGGGAAGGCGTTCGACGTGACGTGGACGAGCGCCGCGAACCTCCCACTTTCACGGACGATCCGGATCGAGAACCGCCGGGAGACGCGCCTGATCCTGACCGCGAGGGTACCGGCCACCCATCCCTACTTCGAGCTGCTCGAAAAGGGACTCATCTCGACAGACGAGTTCAGGAAGGCTGTCTTCGGCGCCGGCTTCCTGCCAGAAAAGCTCGAGCTGACCTCCCTGCGAAAGACCCCGACCGAGGGAGTCGTGGAGCTGGAGCAGACCTGGACCTTCCCGTCGCCGATGCTGTTTTGGGTGGGGACCACGGGCATCGGGGAGTACCCCCTGCTGACCGGCCGGGATCGCTTCGAAGTGCGCTTCGAGGTCGCGCCTGCCTGGTTCGGAGACCCCCCGCCGGCGTTCCTCGAAAAGGACGCCGCCATCTGGCAGGGGCCGCTGCGCAAGGACCAGGAGATCGAGCTGGGCTTCCGCATCGACGATCTCGCCCGCTCCTACGAGGGGTTCACGGTTGAAGGGCAGGCGGGTCCGGGGAAGGAAGAGCGGTTCCGCGATTTCATCGGCAGGATCAGCGGACAGGGAGGCGCGGTGCTGCAGACCGCCTGGCGCGAAAAAACGGTCCTGCTGATCCCCTTCGCGGGGCTGCTCTGGCTGGCGGTCCGCCGGCCTTTCGGCTCACCCGTTTTCTGGCGCGCGCTGGCCGCGACGGCGCTCGTCCTCGCCGGTTGGAGGGTCCTCGTCGCGGTCGCTCCCTACCTCGAAGGGATTGGGTACCTCCTGCTGAGTCTTTTCGATTACGACTCCGAGAGAGATGCGCAGGCCGGCAATCTCCTCTCCCAGGCCTTCTGGATCCCCTTCGCGCTGTTTGCCGCCGCGCTCCCTTCCTGCTGGCAGCGTCTCGCCGACTCCGAGCCTCTCTCCGGCCCTTCCGGGCGCCGGTGGTCCAGGCTCCGCCTCGTCGCCTTCGGAGCCTGGTCGGCCTATATCCTGGCGGCGTGTCTCCTCTTCCTGGCGGTCGCGAGCGGAATCTTCCGGCTCGAGGACGTCCTGGAGCCCGGGCCGTGGCTCTGGGCCATGAGCCTGAGAGTCTGTCTGTGCCTCTGCCTCGTCCTGCTCGGCTTCGGCCTTCGAGCCTTCCTGGTGGGAGCGGCCGTCCTGCTGGTCGTCCTGCGCCACCTGGCCGGGAATGGAATCGTTTCCGGGCTGGATCTCCTCACGCGCCTCCCGGCCGGTCTACTTCTCCTGATTGTGGTGCTCGCCGCCGCGCCGTTCGTCGTTCTCCTCGTCAGGAAGCTCACGGGCTCGTTCCTGGGCTGGCGGGGCGCATCTCTCCTGTCTGCCGCGCTCATCGCGGGCGCCCTGCTGGCGCCTCACCTGCCGGTCCGCGGCGCCCTGGCCCTCGAAGGCGCCCTCCTGCTGTACGGCTTCGGCGGAGTCCTCCTGAGGCTGCTGCTCACCTTCGACGCCGCGAAGCCCTGGGCCCACGCCGTCCGGAGCTGGCCCCGGGCCGCCCGGTGCGCCCTGCTCTTCCTGGCCCTCCTGCTGGCCTGGCCCATGACCGGCCCGGCCACGAAGCTCGATCCCGGACAGCTCCGGAGCCTCAACCTCCAGGTAGAGAATCTCTTCGTCTATGTTCTGGGCCTCGGGCTGATCCTGCTCCTGCGCGAGCAGGCCCGCGCCTCCAAGTCGCCCGTCGTGGAGCGTGCAGTCCTGGGCACGGGCGTCTACCTCTTCGCCGTCGTGCTGATCAACAGCTACAGCCCTTGGCTCCTGCTGCCCGTCCCGTTCCTCGTCGGCCTCCTGATCGCCGGCTCGTGGCTCTTCCGGCCGGAAGGGGAGATGCAGCGCCTGCGGGCGATTCCCCTGGAGAAGCTCGCCCGCGCGCGGCGCCTCATCCAGGACGTCGTCGACGCCAGCACCGCCGGCGAGCAGTTCGCGGCCATCCGGAAGTCGCTGAACCAGAAGCTGAACAGCGCCGAGCTGACGCCGCAGGAGTACGAGGACAAGCTGGACGTTTACAGGACCCATCTCGAGGACAAGCTCGAGCTCGAAAACGTGGCCCGCGGCGTGACCTCGCGGGAGGCGGTCTTCGCCGTCGGCGGGCCCGACCTCTGGAGCAACGTATCGGCGGCGGTGCGGACGGGAGCGGTCCTCGCCTCGGGCCCCTTTCTCATCGCTCTGTATCAGTTTCTGCCCTACAGCCGGGTGAGCTATCCCTATCCGCTGGTCACCCTCCTGGTGTTCATCCTCTCGGCCGCCGCGAGCTGGCTGCTCTATTCGTTCTTCTTCGGCTTCTACTACGCCTCCCTGCGCGGCCGCAGCGGCCTGAGCAAAGGTATCCACCTCTTTTTCGCGCTCGGCCTGCCGTTCGCGGTCTACCGTCTCCTCAACGCGCAGTCGCTGACCGACATGAGGTCCTTCCTGCTCTGGGCGACTCAGCTCTTCCTGTTCTGCAGCCTGCTCGGCCTGATCGCCTTCGATCACCGGCTCCTGCGGAGCCACGGTTTTCGCGTGCGGGACCTGACCGCCGTGCACGACGTGCCCGCGCTGTCCGCGTACGCCTCCACCGCCCTGGCCGCCCTGGTGCCGACGGTGACGGCCCTGATCACGGGCAAGTTCGGAGAGCTCGTGAAGTTCTTCCTGGAGACCGTCCTCGGCATGCCGTCGGGATAGGCCCCGCCGGGCTTGACTCGCCGGGTTTCCGGGGGTTAGCCTGTTTCAAACAGGACGGCACAAACTGGCGGAGGAGCGGGCATGGCCACCATGGACAGCTTGCTGTACTACAAACATTCCGGCAACTACACGGCTTCGGGAGTTCTCCTCAGCCTGGGGGGCGGAGCGGCGGCCACCGTCGTGCTGTCCTTCGTCTATGCCTACGTGATTCTGTACTGCCCGTTCATCTACATCAACTTTTTCGCGACGCTGTTCTATGGCGGCGCGGTGGGATTCGTCGGGACGACCCTGTTGAAGCGCCAGAAGGTGAGGAATACCCGGATGGCCGTCGTGGTCGGCCTGGCGCTCGGCCTCTTCGCGCTCTACGCGCAGTGGGTAGTCTGGATCTTCGCGCTCCTGGGGCGGTCGAACATCGAAAGGAGTCTCCCGGTGCTCGCCTTCGACCCGGCCGTCCTGTGGTCGGTGATCCTGGAGGTCAACGAGGTAGGAGCATGGGAGCTCAAGGGGAGCGCGCCGACCGGCGGGATGCTCTGGGCGATCTGGGGGCTGGAGGCGCTCCTGATCGGAGGGGCCGCGGTCTTCACGGCGCTGTCGCTGATGGACGACGAGCCCTACTGCGAGTCGTGCAACTCCTGGTGCACGGCGGAGAGCAACGTCGCCGAGTTGCAGACCTGCGATCCGGACGAGCTGAAGCGCCGCATGGAGCTCAAGGATTTCGGATACCTGGAGCGTCTGGGTGGGCGCGCCGCGGATGCGAGCAGTTGGCTGCAGGCCGGGCTCCACAAGTGCGGCAGGTGCGGCATGACCAACACCTTGAAAGTCGACGCGGTGAGCGTCACGGTCGACAAGAAGAACAAGGAATCGAAGTCGACCAAGACCGTCCTGGACAAGCTGCTGGTCACCCAGGGTGAGTGCGCGACGATCCGGGAGATCGGCCGGAAGCTCGCCAACCCTCCGGCGGCGGCTGCCAAGGCGAGCTGAATGACAGACTCGAAACCCGGCTCGTTTCTCCTGGAGGCCTACGATACCGAGAGGCTCAAGACGCTCAGCGTCTGGTCGTGCTTCGGCGACGAGGACCTCCGATTCCGGCCCGCTCCGCGCGCCCGGACTCCTCTCGAGCACATGGTGCATCAGTGCATCTCCGAAGACGGATGGATGCGCAACATGCTGGGAGTCGAGGTCCCGCTCCCCGCCTTGCCAGCCTCGGAGGATCGGCTGTCCTTTCTGCGCCACTACGCGCAGGCGTCGGAAGCGCGGCGCCACATCCTGTCCGAGAGGACGTCCGACTGGTGGTCGGCGGAGTCTGCCTTCTTCGATGTCCTGCGATCCCGGGCGTGGATCTTCCTGCGCCGCCTGAACCACTCCGCGCATCATCGAGGCCAGCTCACGGTCTATCTCCGGCTCCTCGGCCGGCCCGTCTATTCCACCTATGGCCCCACCGCGGATACAGGCGGCCTTTTCCTCCAGCATGCGCCGACCCTGTACCGCTACAAGTCGCTCGAGCATCTGCTGGCCGCGGAGGAGGCTGGAGGCGAATGGCCGGAGCTTCCCGGCCCTGGCGCGAATCCTCCCACGGAACGGTCGTAGAGCTCCTGACGGGCCCGTGTAGAATCCTCGGGACGGAGGAGGTGCATCATGGGGAGTCAGTCGCTGAAAGAAGCCGCTATCGAATTTTTGACGCTCGCCGCCACGGGCAGGGTTCAGGAAGCCTATGACCGGCATGCCGGGTCCGGGTTTCGCCATCACAACTCCTACTTTCGAGGCGACGCCGATTCGCTGAAGGCGGCGATGGCGGAAAACGCCGCGCAGAATCCCGACAAGTCCCTGGAAGTTCAGATGGCTCTGGAGGACGGCGACCGCGTGGCGGTCTTCTCGCGAGTCCGGCAACGCCCGGGCGACCTCGGCGGAGCGGTGGTTCACCTCTTCCGCTTCGAAGGAGACCGGATCGCCGAGCTCTGGGACGTCGGGCAGGCCGTGCCTGAGGACTCGGTCAACGAGAACGGCATGTTCTGAGCGTACAGTAGCTACCGTACGTAGCCCAGCGAGCGGAGCCCTTCGACCACATCTTCAGGTAGCGGCTCCTGTCCTTCGACGCGGTGGCTGCGGCGGGCGGTCTCCTTGTCCTGCGCGAGGATCAGGCGGAGGAGCGCTCTTGCCTTCCCGGGCTCCCGGGTCACGAGGTTCTGCCTTTCGTCGGGATCTTCGGCGAGGTTGTAAAGCTCGATACCCCGGCTCCACCGGTTGTAGATGAGCTTCCATCCGCCGGTGCGGACCGAGACGAACTGGCCGAAGTTCTTCGGGCGATGGCCCCGGCCCACCAGCGCCTCTCCGAAGACCGGCCGGTCCGGATCCGCCTTGCCGTCGATGGCGTCGAGGAGGCTCCTGCCCTGAAGCTCGGGCGGGGTCTCGGCGTCCAGGAGATCGAGGATGGTGGGGTAGAGGTCTGTCGTCTGCACGGGCGCGGCGACACGCTTCCCCGCGTGTTTGTCTCCGGGCAGGACCAGCAGCAGCGGGACGCGCGTCAGCTCCTCGTAGAGGCCGGTGCCGTGCGTCCACGAGCCGTGCTCCAGGAACGACTCGCCGTGATCGGCGGTGAGGAAGATCACCGTGTTTTCGAGCAGCCCCTCTTTTGAAAGGGTTTCGAGGAGCCTGGCGAGATGGTCGTCAGTATAGCGGATCTCGCCGTCGTACTGCTCGACGTAGGAATCGAGATCGCGGAAGCGGCGCGGCTGGCGGATGTCCGGCGGCTGCGTTTTGTATTCACCTTCGGTCAGCGGACGGCCCTCTCCGGATCTGTCGAACATCCGATCGTAGGGCGGCGGCGGGACGTACGGAGCGTGCACGTCTCGGTAGTGGAGGTAGGCGAAAAAAGGTTTTTCGCGGTTCGCCCGGAGCCAGCGCAGGGTGCGCGCGTTGATGCGGCGCGCCGTCTCGTAGTCCTGATTCCCGCGCACGTCGAGATCGAAATCGTCGTCGTAGAGGTCGAAACCCTGATCGAAGTTGAACGCGCGCTGGAGCGAAGGGTTCGGCGTGAAGGCCGCCGTGACATAGCCGCGTTCCTTCAGGGTCTCGGCGAGCGTCTTGTACTCGTCGCTCAGCATCTCGACCTTCTTGCCCTGGCTCAGCACGCCGTGCGCGCCGGGATGGACCGAGGCGAAGATCGAGGGCACCGCGGCCCGCGTGTAGCTCGAAAGACTGGTCGCGTCCTCGAAGAGCACGCCGCGCCGGGCGAGCGCGTCGAGGGTCGGTGAGGTTTCGAGATCGTACCCGTAGCACCCGAGGTGGTCGGGGCGCAACGCGTCGATCACCAGGATGAGGACGTTCGGATCGCGCTTCGCCTGGCACCCGGAAAACCAGACGGCGCAGGCCAGGAGCAGGACAAGGCCGGCCTTGAGCCCGTTCATCTCCTACCAGGTTCGCCGCAGCGGGTGGGCCTCGGTGTTGAAGACCACCTTGTCGAGATCGAGCGTCGAATCGGGTGCGAAGAGGAGGTAGAGATACTTGAGCGTTTCGGCCAGGAAGTAGCTGGGCATCAGGTCGCCCTTCTCCTTGGTCACGACATCCTTCAAGGTCGTGTAGCCGGCGTCGGTGCGGCAATGCCGGACGATCCCCTCGAAGAAGGTGCGTCCCATGTCGAGATAGCGCGGATCTCCGGTGAGCCGGTGGAGATAGTAGGCGGACTCGACGATCTCCGGCCTCAGGGGGTAACCGGGATATCGGACCGTCATCGTCTTGTAGTCGAGGACCTCGGGCTCGATGCCGTGCAGGTTCCACATCCTGAAGGCCGAATCCTGGAGGCGCCGCGCCCGCCCGAGATCGCCACCCAGGGCCAGCACGGACGGGAGGAACGCGTGGAGCGCTCCGAACTCCGTGGCCGTGCGCTTGCCGGACATCATGTCGGCCTGTCCGTACCAGAACCCGGACGGGGTCTTGTCGGCCAGGCGCCGGTTGAGAGCGCGCACGCTCTCCCGCCACATGTCGCCGCACTCCTTGTCGCCGAAGAGCCGCGAGCACTTGAGGAGATATTCGTAGTAGGAATCGATCCCGCCGCCGACGTGGCTGGCCCGGTTGATCCATTCGCCGGTCTCGACGTCGATCTCCTCGCCCACGAGGCCGATTTTCGACCGGCGTTTGTAGAGCTGGACGAGCGCGTTCTTCGCCTTGTCGAAGAACACCGGTTTGTTCGTGAGCTTCGCGAGCGTCCCGAATTCGAGCACCAGCGTGCCGATCTCGGCCGGGTTCGAGCGCGAGCCCGAGGTCTTGCCCGTCTTCAGGTTGACGTACATGTAGGGCATGCCCGTGGGTGAATTGAAGACGGGCAGGAGCCGGGTCCCGAGATCCTCGGCGAGCTTGAGCAGGCGCGGGTCGCCCGTCATCTGGTAGCCCGAGAGCAGGCCGCCGAGCAGGCGGATCGTGACCTCGAAGTTCTTGACCTCGATGTCCTGGTCGAAGGAGAGCTTGTCGACGATCAACGCCTTCGCCTTGTCCGCCTCCTCGGTGAAGCCCATCAGGAGCAGCGTGTCGAGCGCGTCGACCGGCGTCATCTGGAGAGACCCGGAGTGCCAGTCGTGCGCGGCCTTGCTCAGCGGCTTGAGCTCGTCGTGGCCCCAGGCGTGCTGCTCATAGGCCTTCCACGAGAAGAGAAGCTCGCGGCGGACCTGCTCGGCGAGCTCGGTCCGGTTGATCTGGCTGGCCGGCGCGGGAGCCGGAACGGCCGGCCGGCAGAGGAGAAGCAGCAGGAGGGCCGCGAAGACTCGGGTTTTCATGAGAGTCCCAGGGCCGTCGGATGGCTGGGCTGGTAGAGGCCGATCTCCCCGCCGCTGGGCAGCGGGATCGTCGTCTTCCGGCCCCAGGACGCCTCGGAGACGGGAGAGCAGGAGACGTTTTTCGCGGCCAGCGACGCCAGGAGCGCGTCGAGATCGTCGCACATCAGATAGAGCACCGAGCGCAGCAGCGGGCGCTCCGCGTGCGTCTGCAGGTTGTCGCCGTCGGCCGGGTGGACCGCGGCCTCCGCGGGCGGCAGGGCGAAGATCAGCCAGCCGTGTCCGATGTCGATCGAGGGGAGCTCCAGGACGTCGCGGAGGAACGCGCGGTCCGCGTCCGGATCGGTGCTGTAGAGGAGGAAATGGGCGCCGGTGATCATGAGAAGACTCTATCAGCCCTCCGCTCGTCATAGACTCCCGGACCAATGCGCCGACCTCTCCTGCTGATGGCGACCTCCGCGGTCCTCTTCGCCCTCATGGCGTTCACGGCCAAGATGGCCTCGGCGCACCTGTCCGGCAGCCAGGTGGCGTTCATCCGGTTCATCATCATGATGATGCCGGTCCTGGCGGTGCCGCGGCTGGCCCGCAAGGCGGTCGAGTACCAGCGCCTCGACCTGCTGCTCTACCGCGGCGTGTTCGGCGGCGTGGCGGTGCTCCTGTACTTCGTCGCCATCGAGCACATCCCGGTGGGCATCGCGACGCTGTTCAACTACTCGTCGCCGATCTTCAGCGTGCCGTTCGCGGCCCTGTTCCTGGGCGAGAAGGTGGACCGTCGGCTCGTGCTGCCTCTGATCGCGGCGCTGACCGGACTGTTCTTCGTGGCGACCGGCAACCACGGCGACGGGCCGCTGCTGCATTTCAGTGTCTGGGAGATGGTCGGGGTGGGCTCCTCGGTGCTCTCCGGCGCGGCGCTCACGGCGATCCGCGCGGCCCGCCGGTCCGAGGGCTCGTGGTCGATCTACGGCAGCTTTTCCCTGTGCGGGCTCCTCGCCACGGCGCCGTTCGCGATCGCCACCTTCCGGCGGCCGACTTCGACCGAGTGGCTGCTCCTCGCGTTCATCGGGGTCAGCTCGGTGGCGGCCCAGCTCCTGATGACCTGGGCCTACCGCTGGGTCACGAACCTCCAGGCCGGCGTCCTCTCGCAGCTCACCGTAGTGACCTCGATGCTCCTTGGAGTGATCTTTCTCGGGGACCGTCTGGCGCCGCTCCAGCTCCTGGGCGCCGCCTTGACCCTGGGCGGCGTCGTGGGCGTGGCCTGGTCGCAGTCGACGCCTCGGGCGGTGGAGTAGGCGTAGTACACTCTCTCCATGACGCTGACGATCCAGGCCGATGGGAAGCTTCTGGAAGCCCTTCAGAAGAGGGCTGCAGTCCAGGGGAAATCTGTCTCCGAGGTGGCTCGCGAGATCCTGAGCGAGGCCGTCGAGGAGAGATCTCTGGCTGACAGGACCGGGCATCTGCGCGGCCAGCTCAAGCGGAGCCCGGACACGGAAGATCCCTGGCGCCAGCAGCTTCGCGAGCGGAACTGGCGCACTTGAGAGCCTGGCTGCTCGATACCGGCCTGCCCTGACGCCTGGGAGCCTGCGCGGCAAAAACGAACCGGGGTTTCTTGCTTTTCGCTGGGACCGCCGGCTTCCAGCCGGCCAAGCCGGAGCACCGAATGGAGATGACCCTGGCGCGGTCGTTTTTTGAGGCCCGTCGATCTCGACGAGACGTCCGACGGCCTCGATGAGCCCTTCATCCACCTCGATGACCGTTCGAGAACCTCGTCGGATCGTCCAACGACCTCGGCGAGCTTTCCGGGAAGCCCGACGGGCCTCTCGTCGAACCCTCCGGGCCGTCCGACGACCTTGCTGAGCCGTTCGTCGGGCTCCGCGGGCTTTCGGGGACCTCTTCGGATCGTTCGGGAACCTCGACGGAAGGTTCATGGACCTCGATGAGACATCCGACGGCCTCGTCGGACCGTTCATCGACCTTGTCGAGAGGCTCGGGAAACTCTTCGGATCCTCCGACGAGCTCGATGAACCGGCCGAAGCCAAGGTTTACAGGCGGGAGTGCCCGCTTGTGCCCCGGCGTGCTCCGGGGTAGAGTGGCGCCGCTTTCGCCATGATTCAGCCGTTGTCGTCGCCTTCAGCGCTCCCGGCCCCGCGCTGCGCGGAAGACCCGGGTCTCCGGCCTCCCGCGTGGGTGGATGGGCTTTGCCGTACCGGTGGGCATGGCCTTGCCAGCGTCCGCATCCCGGAGGCTCGCGGGCTCGGGCGCGCGGCGTTCCAGGAGACCACGACCCGCGCCTACGAGCAGATCCGTTCCGAGCTGGTCTCCCGCGGCGCGGTCCATCCCGTGCGGCTGTGGAACCACATCCCGGGCATCCACGAGCCCATGGGCGACGGGCTCGACCGCTACATGGTCTTCAACGCCGGACGCTACGAGGCTCTCTCGGAGTGGTTCGGCGGCGACCAGGCGTTCGACACCCGCGTCGCCTCGGCCTCGGGCGTCGGCCACCAGGGGCGCGACCTGGTGATCCACTGCCTGGCCTCGGAGCGGCCCGGCCGCGCCGTGGACAACCCGCGCCAGACCGCTCCCTACCGCTACTCGCGCAAGTACGGCCCGCTGCCACCCTGCTTCGCGCGAGCCACGCGGATCGAGGCCGGCGGCCGGCCGCTCGTCCTGGTCGGCGGCACGGCGAGCATCGTCGGCGAAGAGTCGGTCCACCTCGGCGACCTGGCCCGGCAGACGGAGGAGACCCTCGCCAACCTGGCCGCCCTGGCGCCGCTGGCCGGCTATCGCGAGCTCCGGGTCTACTACCCGGACCCGGAGAAGCTGGGCGAGCTGCGGGAGCTCCTCGAAGGCGCCTTCCCGCGCGCCGGGCGGATCGAATGGATGCGCGCCGACCTCTGCCGGTCTGAGCTGCTGGTGGAGATCGAGGGCCTCGCCGCGCCTTGATTCCGGGTCTCCTGTCCTGTAGCCTGCCAATCCAACGTTGCTGGCAATCCTGAAGCGCACCCTGATCCGGGCCATCCGGCCGGAGAAAAGGAGGAGAGGATGAGAGGCCGCCTGTCGTTCTGCGTTCTGTTCCTGGCGCTGTCGCTGTTGCTGCCCCTGGCCGCCTTCGGCCAGACCTGCGGCAACGTCAAGGAGGGCGAAGAGCTCAAGAACCCGCCCGAGATCACTCCGATCAGCGGAGTCCTGAGCACGACCCTCGACGTCCAGCTGCAAAATTTCTGCATCCCTTCGAAGGACAACAAGGACGGCACCTGGTCGACCACGCCGATGACGCTCCGGACGTACATGTATCCCGGGCGTCCCACCCCGCTGACCTTCGGCCCCGGTCCCACGCTGCGCCTGCGCAAGCAGGTGGGCGGCATGGCGGGCAACCCTCTCAGAGTCCTGCTCAAGAACAGCCTGCCGTTCCCGAGCAGCAACCAGTGCGACTCCGCCTGCGCCGAAGGCACGACCTGCGACTGCTCCTCCACGGCCCTCAACAACCTGATCAATGAGTGCGCGAAGAGCGGGACGAGCCCGCAGCCGGCGGGCTGCTGCTGCATCGTCAACTGCACCCAGAAGCTGCCGAACTGCCTGCATGACGGCAATGTCACCAACCTGCACTTCCACGGCAGTCACGTGTCCCCCCAGAGCCCGCAGGACTACGTGCTGCTCGACCTGTACCCGCCCAAGCCGGCCAGCGTGCCGGCGGCCGTGCACAGCGAGCACGGCGCCCTGGGCGACGTCGCCTACGGCCAGTTCCAGTACGCGATCCCCCAGTTCCCCTGGAACCAGCCCGAGGGCAGCCACTGGTACCACCCGCACAGGCACGGCTCGGCGAGCGTGCAGATCGCCAACGGCCTGGCGGGAGCGTTGTTGATCGAAGGACCGTTCGACGACGAGCTGAAGAAGTATTACGAACCGAAGACCGGCGACAAGGTCATGGTGATCCAGTCGGTCGCCGAGGACGCGCCCCTCTTCACCCCGGGTGCGGGGGCCGGACAGATCCTGGTCAACGGCCAGGTCAAGCCCAAGATCACGGGCAAGCCCGGCGAGGTCCAGCGCTGGCGGTTCATCAACGCCACAATGAGCTCGCGCACCCTGATCAACGTCACCATCCCGGCCGGCCTGACCTTCCGGCAGGTGGCGATGGACGGCATCCGCTTCTCGCCGATCAACTACGAGTGCCAGCCGCTGCTCAACTTCAACCCGAACAAGCCGGCGTTCCCCTGCGATCCCAATCCGGGCGGCAACCCCACGATCCGGCTGGCGCCCGGCAACCGCGCCGACTTCCTGGTGCAGTTCCCGCTGGTCGAGACGAAGAAGGGCACCGAGGGTCTGCGCGTGGAGCGCAAGCTGGTCAACATCACCGGCGAAACGCCGGACCAGGAGAGGGCCCAGCGCAAGCTCCTGATGCAGCGCGACGAGGAGCTGGCGCCGGGCGCCGCGGAACCGGCGCTCTTCACGGTCGTGATCGACGACGGGATCGAAGGCAACGACGACCAGCCCAAGATGCTCAAGGCCGGAGCTCCGCAGCTGCCGACGACGCTCTCCCCGATGCCCTCCTACCTGAGCGAGCTCAAGACGGTGGACGGCAAGGTCCCGCTGACGTTCCAGCAGTTCGTCGTGGGCCGGACCTCCCCGTGGCCCTACGCGACGAGCTCGTTCACCCAGTTCAAGCTCGACAACCGCCAGTTCGACCCGAGCTGCGCCAACATCACGACCGATCTCAGGAAGACCTACGAGTGGACGGTTACCAACGACACCACCATCCCTCACCCGTTCCACATCCACACCAACCCCTTCCAGCTCTGGAGCGTCAAGGGAGTGCCGGTGCGGCCGGAGGGAGCGACGAAGCCGGAGCCGATCTGGATGGACACGCTGACCCTGCCGACCGCGACGGCGAACCCGGCCAATCCGCCGACCGACCTGAACACGCCGGTGACGATCACCCCGGCTTCGTTCGTCATGCGACAGCACTACGAGGACTTCACCGGCCTGTACGTGCTCCACTGCCACTTCCTGGGCCACGAGGACCGCGGCATGATGTTCGCCGTGCAGACCATCTGCGGTCCCAATACGCCGGGGGTGGGAAAGTACAGTCACCCGACCACGGACCCGAACGGCGAGTGCATCGGAGGAGCGCCGTTCTTCGGCCCGACCCCCTCCTGTCCGAAGTGAGCCGGTCGGCTGCTGCCTTAACTGAATCGCGGAGGCAAAAATGAGACATCGGCTTTGTCTGACTGCGGGCTGCCTGGCCTTGGCGATGCTGTCGCCCCTGTCCATGGGAGTCGCGGGAGCCCAGACCTGCGGGAACGCCTATCAGGACCAGGAGCTCGTGAATCCGCCCGAGATCCATGCGGTGGGGAAGGTGCTGAAGACGACCTTCGACGTCCAGCAGAAGGACTTCTGCATCCCCAAGACGGACAACAAGAACGGCACCTGGACCACCCAGCTCATGAAGCTGCGGACCTACGTCTACCCCGATCCGACGACCGGCCAGCTGAAATGGGGCCTCCCCGGACCCACCCTGCGCCTGCGCAAGGCCGATCAGCCGGGCGGCGCGGGCGACTCGCTCCAGATCCTCCTCAAGAACAGCCTGCCGTTCCCGAGCAGCACCGCCTGTGATTCGGCCTGCTCCGCGGGGACCAACTGCTCGCAGTACACCAACCCCGACGCTCTCAAGGCGCTCATGACGACCTGTGCGGCGAACACGGGCGCCGCCAACTGCTGCTGCATCGTCGACGTCACCCAGCAGGCGCCCAACTGCCAGCACGGCGACAACGTCACGAACCTCCACTTCCACGGCAGCCACGCCTCGCCCCAGCCGCCGCAGGACTTCGTGCTGCTCGACCTGTATCCGCCGAAGCCGGCGGGCGCGGAGGCCGTGGACCACAGCACGCACGGTACCTCCGGCCAGGTGGCCTACGGCCAGTACCAGTACAGCGTCGCGCCGTTCGGCTGGATGCAGGCGGAGGGGAGCCACTGGTATCACCCGCACAAGCACGGCTCGACGAGCCTCCAGGTCGCCAACGGCCTGGCGGGCGCGATGCTGATCGAAGGTCCGTTCGACGACTGGCTGAGGCAGTACTACGACCCGGCCACCGGCGACAAGGTGATGGTCATCCAGTCGGTCGCCGAGGACGCGCCGCTCTTCACGCCGGGCGCGGGCGCGGGGCAGATCCTGGTCAACGGCATGATCAAGCCCAAGATCACCGTCAAGCCGGGCGAGATCCAGCGCTGGCGGATCATCAACGCCACGATGAGCTCGCGCACGCTGCTCCAGATCACCTTCCCGGCCGGGCTCGTCTTCCGGCAGATCGCCATGGACGGCGTGCGGTTCTCGCCGGTCAACTACGAGTGCCAGCCGCTGCTCAACTTCAACCAGAACAACCCGAGCTTCCCCTGCAACCCGAGCCCGACCGGCAACCCCACGATCCGCATCGCGCCCGGCAACCGGGCGGACTTCCTGGTCCAGATGCCGCTGACCGAGACGAAGAAGGGCCGCGAAGGGCTGCGGATGGAGCGCAAGCTGATCAACATCGCGGGCGAGCAGAAGGGCCAGCGCAAGGCCCTGCTCCAGCGCGACGAGTCGCTCGCTCCCGGAAAGCTCGAGCCGGCGCTCTTCACGGTCGTCGTCGACGACGGCATCAAGGGCAATGACAACAAGAAAAAGAAGCTCGCCGCGAACGCGCCGACGCTGCCGACCACGCTGCCGCCGATGCCCGACTACCTGTCGAACATCACCGACGCCGAGGTCCAGGGCAACGACGTCAAGATGACCTTCGAGCAGTTCCTCGCCGGCAGCTCGACCCAGATGTGGCCCTACTCGGCGAGCCCGCTGTCCACGTTCAAGATCGACGGCAAGCAGTTCGACGCCACGTGCGCCAACGTCACGACGAAGCTGAACACGGCCTCGCAGTGGACGGTCGGCAACGCGACCACGCTGCCGCACCCGTTCCACATCCACACCAACCCGTTCCAGGTGTTCAGCGTCAAGGGCGTGCCCGTCCAGGCAGCGGGGCAGACCAAGCCGGAGCCGTTCTGGATGGATACGCTCACGCTGCCCACGGCGACGGTCAACCCGGCCAACGCGCCGGCCGATCTCTCGACCCCGATCCAGATCACCCCGGCCTCGTTCGTGATCCGGCAGCGCTACCGCGAGTTCACGGGCGACTACGTGCTGCACTGCCACTTCCTCGGCCACGAGGACCGCGGCATGATGTTCGCCGTTTCGACGGTCTGCAAGGACAAGCCGACCTTCTACGGCAAGGCGGGCGCGCTCGTGCCGGAGTGCTCCGGTGAGCTGATTCCGGCGGTCCCGGCCTGCCCGTGACGCCGAAGCCCACATCGTTCGACGGCCAGGCGGCGGAGTTCGATCGCCGCGCGGGCCTGCCGGAGGAGGATTGCCGCGGTATTGCCGCGGCAGTCCTGTCTCTGACCGGCGTAAACGAAGGAGACCGGGTGGTGGAGATCGGCGCTGGAACGGGTATCATGGGCCGCTGGTTCCTGGATCACCCTGTGCGCTACACGGGTCTCGACCTGTCGCTCGATATGCTCGGCGTGTTCCGGCGGCGGGCGGCGGGCGCTCGGCTCGTCCAGGCGAACGGCGCTGATCGCTGGCCGTTCCCGGACGGCTCGGTAAGCGCGGTGTTCAGCTCGCGGGCGATCCACCTGCTGCCGCTGGATCACGTGGTGGAGGAGCTGTTTCGGGTCGGTCTTCCCGGCGCCGCGCTGGTGCTGGGCTGGGTCGAGCGCGAGCCGGAGAGCGTCAAGGCCCGGATGTCGAGGGAGATGCAGCGGCGCCTGCGCGAGCGCGGTTTCCCGGCGCGGACCGCGGGCAGCCGGCGGGTTCTCCAGGCCTGTCGCGAGCAAGGCGCCGGGGACCTGCCGAAGACGGTCGTGGCCCGGTGGCCCGCGCGCCACACGGCCCGGCAGTCGCTCGACGACTGGCGCAGCAAGGAGGGGCTGGGCGGCCTCGTGCTCCCTCCCGGCGTGCAGGAAGAGGTGCTGACGGAGCTTGAAACGTGGGCGGTGGAGGCGTTCGGCGGCCTCGACGCGGCCCGGGAGACCGAGGACGCGTACGTCCTGGAAGGAGCACGATTGCATGGATGACCTGTTGACCGATCTGGGGCACGCGCTCGTCGAAGGCTCGCTCTCGGACGAGGACCTCCTGGCCCGCACCGGCGGGCCCGGCGCGCCGGCGCCGATCGAGATCCTGCCCGACGCCAACGTGATCAAGGTCGGCGGCCAGAGCTTCATCGACCGCGGCCGGGCCGCGGTCTTCCCGCTGATCGACGAGGTGGTGGCGAACCTCGGGAAGCACAAGATGGTGCTCGGCACCGGCGCCGGCACGCGCGCGCGCCACGCCTACAGCGTCGGGCTCGACCTCGGCATGCCGACCGGCGTGCTCTCGGTGCTCGGCACGTTCGTGAGCATGCAGAACGCCCGCATGCTCAACTACCTGCTCGCCAAGCACGGCATCCCGTTCATCGAGCCGGCGCAGTTCGCGCAGCTCCCGCTCTATCTCGCCGAGCGCGGCGCGGTGATCTTCTTCGGCATGCCGCCCTACGTCTACTGGCACCAGAACCCGGCCGTCGGCCGCATCCCGCCGCACCGCACCGACACCGGCGCCTACCTGGTCAGCGAGGTGCTCGGCGCGCGCTCGATGATCTATGTCAAGGACGTGGACGGCCTCTACACCGCGGATCCGAAAAAGGATTCCAACGCAAAATTCATCCCGCGCGCCACGATCTCCGAGCTGCGCGAGATGGACCTCCAGGACGTCGTTGTCGAGCGCGCCGTGCTCGACCTGATGCACAACGCCGAGCACCGCCGCTCGATCCAGGTCATCAACGGCCTGGTGCCGGGCAACCTCACCCGCGCCCTGAACGGCGAGCCCGTGGGCACGATCATCACGGCTGATTAGGAGCTGACGTGACTGAAAATCCCAAGCCGCGCCATCACGTGCGCTCGAAGCTCATGCGCGAGAGCCTCCTCGACCGCCAGGTCGAGCGCTCCACCGAGGGCGCCGTCTACCGCATGCTCCCCGAGGCGCACGTTCTCAAGATCGGCGGCCGATCGATCATGGATGCCGGCCGCGAGGTGGTCTATCCGGTGGTCGAGGTGCTCGCCGAGTGCCTCAAGGAATGGAAGCTGATCCTCGGTACCGGCGGCGGCGTGCGCACGCGCCATGTGTTTTCGATCGGTCTCGATCTTGGCCTGCCCACGGGCGTGCTGGCCCAGCTCGCCGCGGCCGACGCGCTCGCCAACGCCCACCTGCTCGGCACGCTGCTCGCGCCGTGGGGCGTGGTGGCGATCCCGCCGGAGATCTTCGGCCACCTGCTGCCCCTGTTCCTCCACAGCGCGCCGGGCGTTGTGTTCAGCAGCGTGCCGCCGTACTCGCTCTGGGAGCACCCTCCTGGCGTCGGCCGCATCCCGCCGCACCGCACGGACGCGGGCGCGTTCCTGCTCGCCGAGACCTTCGGCTGCCGTAGCCTGACGCTGGTCAAGGACGTGGACGGCCTCTACGACGCCGATCCGAAGCTCAATCCGTCGGCGACCTTCATCCCGGAGATCACCCTGGCCGAGTTGCGGGCCCGCCATCTCAAGACGCTGCCGTTCGAGCCGGTCGTGCTCGACCTGCTCCGGAACGCGCGGCTGCTGGACCGTTTCCAGATCGTCAACGGCCATGAGCCGCGGCGCATCCAGGCGGCGCTGCGCGGCGAGCACGTCGGGACGATCGTGCATCGCGGTTGAACGCTGCAGACCTCAGGAGGACATGAGATGAGAAACCTTCGCTGGCCGGTCGAAGCGTTGTTCGTGGCTCTGGCGCTGTGTTCGGGCGCCGCCGGGGCGCAGACCTGTCCGAGCACGGTGCCGACCGGGCAGGAGCTGCGCGCCCTGCCCGAGCTCCGGGCCACGGGCGGGGTGCTCAGCACCACCTTCTCGGTGGAGATGAAGAATCAGTGCGTCCCGGTCCAGAACGCCACGACGCAGGCCTGGTCCTATCAGCTCGTGCCGCTGCGCACCTATGTCTATACCGACCCCGCGACGGGCCAGCCGACCTGGGGCTTCCCGGGTCCGACGCTGCGCATCCGCAAGCAGGAGGACCTCGTCTCGACGGGCAAGAAAGCGGCGCTCACGCCCGGCGACCGCCTGAAGATCCTGCTGGTCAACAAGCTGGCGCCCGACACGGTGCCGCACGGCAAGTGCGACGACGCCTGCGCCGGCACGGGCACGGACTGCTCCAAGATCTCGAAGCTCCCGACCGGCCTCGAGTGCGCGGCGGCGTCGGCCAAGGGATCGATCCTCACGGGCTGCTGCTGCGTGGTCAACAACAGCCAGACCTATCCGGAGTGCTTCCACGGCGACAACACCACGAACCTGCACTTCCACGGCACCCACGTGTCGCCGCAGCCGCCGCAGGACTTCGTGCTCCTCGAGCTGCGACCCGCGCTGCCGGCCGGCGCGCAGCCGCCCGCGGACGACCATCCCATGGCGAAGAACGGCGTCGTGGTCTACGGCCAGTACCAGTACGACGTCAACCCGCCGCCTCCGACCCAGGCCGAAGGCACGCACTGGTACCACCCGCACAAGCACGGCTCGGTGTCGCTCCAGGTCGCCAACGGCATGCCGGGCGCGCTCATCATCGAAGGGAAGTTCGACGACTGGCTGCGCGGCTACTACGGCGGCAAGCTGGCCGAGAAGATCCTCGTCCTGCAGCAGGTGCAGACCGACACGAACCTTTACAACAACCCGTTCGCGCCCGCCTACACGGTCAACGGCCAGGTCAGCCCGACGGTCACCATGGCGCCCGGCGAGGTGCAGCGCTGGCGGTTTGTGAACGCCACCATGCAGGTGGCGGCGCAGGTGTCGCTCAACTTCCCGGACAACGTGAAGGTGCGGCAGATCGCCATGGACGGCGTGCGCTTCTCGCCGGAGAACTACGCCACGCAGCCGCTGTTCGATCCGTTCGATCCGACCCAGTTCAACATCTCGCCCGGCAACCGCGCGGACTTCCTGGTCCAGGCGCCCACGGCGCCCGGCCTCTACCGGGTGACCCATCACCTGCAGCGCAACAGCCCGGTGGCGGAAGGCAAGAAGGAGAAGATCCGCCAGCGCGACGAGGCGCTGCTCAAGCTGGAGAAGATAAATCTCGGGGATGCGAAGGCGAGCGGCGCGGCGTCGGAGCCGGCGCTCTTCACGCTGGTGGTCAAGGCGCCGGAAGCGAAGAAGGCGCTGGCGACCGGCTTCCCGCCGGCGAACCAGTGGCCGCCGATGCCGCCCTACCTGCAGAATCTCAAGGCGAGCGGCACGATCGATCAGAACATGGATTTCGAGATGACCGGCGGCCCCGGCGATCCGACGACCCAGTTCCAGATCAACGGCAAGCGATACGACCCCGACTGCGCCGACGTCACCACGGTCCTGGGCACGACCGAGACTTGGCTCGTCCAGAACAGCAGCCCGCTCGCGCACCCGTTCCACATCCACATCAACCCGTTCCAGCTCGTGGAGCAGGGCACGATCATCAACGGCAAGCAGGTGCCGTTCGTCAAGTACGCGAGCCCGGTGTGGCAGGATACGATCGCGCTGCCGGTGCAGAACAACACCTGGGACGTGAAGGCCGGGCCGATCTGGAACAACAACGACGCCCAGACCAAGTGCCCCACCACCTGCAAGAACGCGAGCGGCGGCACCTGGAACAACCAGTGGACCACCACGATCCCGGGCGTGATGTCGGTGTGCGGCTGCTCGTACACGGGCGACGGCTACGTGCTCTTCCGGCACCGCTACACCGAGTTCACCGGCGAGTACGTGTTCCACTGCCACTTCCTCGGCCACGAGGACCGCGGCATGATGTTCAACGTGCAGACCGTGTGCAAGGACGACCCGACGAAGTTCGGCAAGTCGAAGCCGTATCCGCAGGCGGAGTGCGTGCCGGGCAACCTGATCCCGGCGACCCCTGTGTGCGCGTCCTCGGGCTCCGCGACGGGATCGACGGATCACGACAGCCATTCCGGCCATTGACGATGAAGCGGAGGGTCCTGTCCGGGTTGGCGCTCGCCGCCGCGATGGCCGCGATGGCCGGCGCCGGCCAGGCCGGGACCCTCTCCTGCCCGGCGATCCGGTCCGGAGACGAGCTGCGCGATCTGCCCGAGATCCGCGCGGACCGCGCGACGAGGACGCTCGACACCACGCTCCGTGTGCAACTCCGCGACCGCTGCCTGCCCGTCTTTCAGAAAGGTTTCTGGCTCAACCTGCCGACGCCGCTGCGCACCTACGGGTTTCCGGACCCCGCCCGGCACGGCGAATGGATCTGGGGATCTCCGGGGCCGGTCCTGCGGTTGCGCAAGGCGGACGCCGAAGGGGGCCAGGGCGATCGGCTTTCGATCCTGCTCCGCAACGAGCTGCCCGCGGGATCCGGAGACAACGACACCAATCTCCACTTTCACGGCAGCCACGTCTCGCCCCAGTTTCCGCAGGACGACCCTCTGCTCGTGCTGCGGCCGGCTTTGGGGGACAGGAACGCCCCTCCGCATTCGCACGGCGCGGTCGTCCTCGGAGAGGTCCGCTATCAGATCGATCCGCTGCTCTGGACGCAGCCGGAAGGCACCCACTGGTACCACCCGCACAAGCACGGCTCGGTGACCGTCCAGGTCGCCAACGGCATGGCCGGGCCGCTGATCGTCGAAGGCCCTTTCGACGACTGGCTCCAGTCGTTCTACGGCTGGAAGCTCGCGGAGAAAATCCTTGTCATCCAGCGGATCGGGGCGGGGACAAATCTCTACGATCAGGATGTCGAGGCGCCCGACCCTCTGCCGGGGCCGCTGGTGAACGGCCAGGTTCAGCCCGCGGTCACCATGGCGCCGGGCGAGGTCCAGCGCTGGCGCTTCGTCAACGCGACCGTGGGCCCGGTGTCGCAGCTCAGCCTCCGGTTCCCGCCGGGCGCCGCCGTCCGGCAGATCGCCATGGACGGCGTCCGCTTCGCGCCGGAGAACTACGACCGCCAGCCCCTGTCCGCCGGGCTCTCCGCCGAGGCCTTCCAACTCTCGCCGGGCAACCGCGCGGACTTCCTGGTGCAGGCGCCGCGGACCGTCGGCGATCATCCTGTCACGTTCGGTCTGTTCGCCCATCTCGCCGGGGCCGAGGGCCACGGCGGAACACTGGCGACGATCCGTGTCGCCGCTTCGACCGCAGCGGTCGCCACAGGCTTTCCGGGCAAGGACGTCTGGCCGCCCATGCCTTCCTATCTGAAGGACATCGAGCCCGGGGAGGTCCGCGGCGCCGTCGATCTGTCGTTCAACATGAAGACCCCCGCGGAGCCCGACATCAGCGGCCTGCGGTTCGATCCGAGCTGCGCCAACGTGACCGCCACGCTGGGCTCCGCGCTCGAATGGAACGTCCGCAACACCTCGGACGCGCTCCACCCGTTCCACATCCACATCAACCCGTTCCAGGTGGTTCGCCACGCCGGCAGGACGTACACGCCTCCCTACGTCTGGCAGGACACGCTCGCCTTGCCGTCCGGGAGCGAGGCGGCTCCGGCCTCGGTGCTCCTGCGCCAGCGCCAGACCGACTTCACCGGCGAGTACGTGCTCCACTGCCACTTCCTCGGGCACGAGGACCGGGGCATGATGTATGCCGTGCAGACCGTCTGTCCCGGAGGCTCGTTCGGCAGGGCGCGGCCGGCCGGCCGGCCCGAGTGCGTTGAAGGCAACCTCGTCGAGGCCGCACCGCGATGTCCGGTCAGACCCCGGAGATAGCCGCCTCCGTCCGCGGCGTGGGCGTGCGCTTCGGCGAGCGCGCCGCGCTGGACGGGATCGACCTCGACCTCCCGGGTGCCGGCGTCACGGCCCTGATCGGGCCGAACGGCGCGGGCAAGACCACGCTCCTGCGCGTGCTCGCCGGCCTGCTGCCGCTGGACTCGGGAAAGGTCGAGATCCTTGGAGCGACTGGCTACATCCCCCAGGACGTCGCCCTCGATCCCGAGATGACCGGCCGCGAAACGCTCGTCCTGCTCGCGGCGCTCCACGGCGTGCCGCGGCGGGAGCGGCCCGGCCGCGTCGCCGAGCTCGCCAGGGCGTTCGGCACGGAGGAGCACCTGCCCCGGCTGACCTCCACCTGGTCGGGGGGCCTGAAGCGGCGTCTCCATCTCGCCGCCGGCATGATCCACGATCCCGATCTGCTGCTGCTCGACGAGCCGACCGCCGGCCTCGACCTGGAGGGGGCCGACTTCCTCTGGACCGAGCTGAAGCGCCGGGCTTCGGCCGGCCGGGCGGTGGCCGTGGTGACTCACGACCTGCGGGCGATCGAGCGCCACGCCGACCGGGTGGCGCTCCTGGACCGCGGCCGTCTCCGCGCGTCCGGCTCGCCACTGGAGGTCGGAGCCGGCGATCTCGCCGCGGCCTACCGGCGCCTCACCGGAACGGAGCCGGAGGCCCCAGTTCCCGGAGGACGGCGGGGGAGGGGAGGAGCCCGGTGATCTCCTTCCTTGACGTCCTCTGGGAGGTCGGCCTCCGCACCTGGCGTCTCACCTGGCGCCGGCCCGTGCTGCTGACGTTCTCGCTCGGCCAGCCGCTCATCTGGATGCTCTTCTTCGGCTTCCTTTTCCAGCGGTTTCCGATCGCCGGATTCTCCTATCTTGATTTCCTGGCCCCGGGCGTAAGCGCCATGACCGTGCTCTTCGGCGCCTCGCAGTCCGGCATCGGCTGGATCCGGGACCTCAACACCGGCTTCCTGCCGCGGATGCTAAACACACCGGCCAGCCCGGCGGCGATCCTGGCGGGGAAGATCCTCGCGGACGTGGCGCGCCTCCTGCTGCAGGCACTGGCGGTGCTGGCGCTCTCCCTGGCCCTGGGCGCCCGGCTCCGGCCCGATCCGGCGAGGCTGCCACTGGCCGTCCTCGGCCTGGCGCTCTTCGCCGCGGCCTTCTGCTCGCTCTCCTGCGCCATCGCCCTCCATGCCCGGGCGCAGGAGACCCTTGCCACCTTCGTCCACCTGGTGAACATGCCGCTGCTCTTCACCAGCACGGCCCTGGTCCCGCGGGCGCACATGCCCGGCTGGCTCGCCGGGCTTGCGGGATTGAACCCGCTCAGCAGCGTCGTGGAGATCTGGCGCGGCGCGCTCCTCTCCATCCCGGTGCCCGATCTGGCCGGAAGGGTTCTCTATCTGGCGGTTCTGCCTGTATGCTTCTTCGTTCTGGCCCTGCAAGGATTGAAGCCGGCCTCGCGCCGGTACTGACTTATTTTCTTTTGGAAGATGGTTTTCATGGCGCAGAAGCTCTGTTTTCTCCTGGTGCTCCTCCTGCTCTCGACCGGCCTTGCCGCACAGGCCCAGCGCTCCATCACGGCCCAGGCCTGTACCCCGTGCCCGCTGGACCAGAACCTGATCGAGCCGCCGGTGATCCAGTCGTCCAACGGCGTGCTCGACACCACGCTGCGCGTCGAGATCAAGCCGCAGGCCGTGCCCGTCTGGCAGCAGACCACCGGCGGGTGGTCGTGCTGCATGCAGACCCTGAACCTGCGGACCTATGGCTTTCCCAAGCTGGACGGCACCTTTCAGTATGGTTTTCCGGGCCCCACGCTGAAGCTGCGCAAGGCCGAGACGCCGGCCGGCCAGGGAGACCGGCTGCGGATCAAGCTGGTCAACGCGCTGCCCGTTGAAACCGGCGGGGATCACGAATGCCACGGCTGCGGCAACTGCTCGGGTCCGACCCCGCCGCCGTGCTGCCGGGCGCAGGACGTGTCGCCCAACTGCTTCCACGGCGACAACATCACGAACCTCCACTTCCACGGCGCCCACGTCTCGCCCCAGCCGCCGCAGGACTACGTGCTGCTGGAGGTCAACCCCCAGGGCACCGAGCACCTCGGCCATCCGACGCACGTCGGCGGCCTCGCGGTGGCGGGCGAGTACCAGTTCGACGTCGATCCGCTGCGCTGGAACCAGCCCGAGGGGACTTTCTGGTACCACCCGCACAAGCACGGCGCCGTGGCGCTCCAGGTGGCCAACGGCATGGCCGGCACCCTGATGATCGAAGGCCCGTTCGACGACTGGCTGCGCGGGGTCTACAAGGCGCAGGGCGCGGACTTGAAGGACCGGGTCCTGGTCGTCCAGCAGGTCAATGACAAGCTGAACTTCTTCACGGGTGGCAGCGTGCCGCAGATCCTGGTCAACGGCCAGGCCAACCCGAAGATCCGCATGTACCCGGGCGAGATCCAGCGCTGGCGCTTCGTGGGCGCCACCATGCAGGCGAGCGCGCAGCTCGAGATCGATTTCAACTCGCCCCAGAGCTCGCCCGTGCTGGCGCGGCAGATCGCCATGGACGGCATCCGTTTCGCGCCGGAGAACTACGACCGCCAACCCCTGCTGCCCCAGGACACGCTGAGGTTCCAACTGTCGCCCGGCAACCGCGCCGACTTCCTGGTCCAGGCGCCGGTGGCGCCCGGCGCCTATGACGTGACGTTCGACGTGTTCGGCGCCACGTCCGGCTCCGAAGGCGCCCAGGCGCAGCGGGCGCTGCTCAACTTCCTCGCTCCGGCCGCGACCGAGCCGCGGATCGTGAGCATCGAAGTCGTGCCCTGCGACGGCTGCCAGCCGATGGCATTCCCCGCGGCTTCGGAGTGGCCCGCGATGCCTTCCTACCTGGCCGACATCCCGGCGCCCACGAAGGACTCGGCCAAGCGGAGCCTGCTCTTCGAGATCAAGGATCCGGCCGGCAACAACGCGGCGCCGGGCGCCCTGCCCAGCAAGTTCTACATCAACCTCGTGCCGGGCGAGGCGCGCCAGTTCAACCCCGCCTGCGTCGACGTCACCGCGAAGCTCGGCACGGCCGAGGAGTGGACCATCCAGAACACCACGGACGCCGACCCGTTCCACGTGTTCCACGTCCACACCAACGCGTTTCAGGTGGTCCAGAACGGCACGACGCCGCTCGCGCCGCCGTACGTCTGGCAGGACAGCATCTCGCTGCCGGCGAGCCCGGCCACCGGCCCGGCAAAGGTGGTGAAGATCCGCACGCACTTCGAGGACTTCACGGGCCAGTACGTCCTGCACTGCCACTTCCTCGGCCACGAGGACCGCGGCATGATGCTCGGCGTGCAGACCGTCTGCCCGAACGGCGTGGACTTCGGCAGGCCGAACCCGACCGGGCCGGAGTGCGGGCCGGGCCGCAACACTCCCGCAGCGCCCCGGTGCCCGACGATCAGCGGCTGCAGCGGCGCGGTCCCGGGCATCTCGACCTGCCGCGCCCCGGGTTGATCCGTCCTGCGATAGAATCTTCAGAGTCTTCGAAACAAGCCGGGAGGGAGCATGCAAGTCTTCGCGGTCGAGGTGATCGTCGACGGCCAGGACCGGATCGTTCTCTGGGAAGCCGATGCCGAACGTCTCTTCGGATATCCGGCCTCGAAGGCGCTCGGCCTGCGACTGCAGGATCTCCTCGACGGCCGCGACATCTTCGGCAACCGATTTTGCCGTGAGGCCTGCTGGCTGCGCGAAACCTTCCGCTCCGGCGAGACCGTGCGGCAGTTCGAGCTCGACGTCCGGCACGCCGGCGGGCACCGCATCCGGGTGGTCGCCGGCGCCGGGACGGACCGGCCGGCGCAGGGCTGGACCTACCGCTTTCAGCCCGACCGGCGGCGCTCGGCCTCCCCGGCCGCTCTCCGAGAGGAGGCTGGCGAAACCCTCTCCTCTCCGTTGACGGCCCGGGAGCTGGACATCCTGCGCCTCCTCGCCCAGGGGGCGCAGACTCCGGGAATCGCGCGCGAGCTGGGCATCAGCTCCACCACCGTGCGCAACCACGTCCAGAACCTCCTCCGCAAGCTTGGCGCCCACAACCGCCTGCAGGCCGTCTCCGCCGCCCGCCGCCACGGCCTCCTTTGATATATCTGCAATCGAAAACATTTCTGATCCGCCGGCATCAGGCAAAATGATGATCCGGCGGGATTGTGCTCCGCCTCCGTCTGTTTCATCATTGATTCCATCTAAATGCCTGTCTGCTCTGGATTTGGTGATGCCGGATTCCCAGGAGGATGGAAACAATGATATTTTTGTATTGCCATAGAACCACGCTCAAGGCAGGGCTTGCGCTGGGAGCGCTCCTCGCCCTGGCGGCGCCGGCGCGAGCGACCGACGTCACCCCGATCTTCATCGCCGGAAACCCGTCCTGCACCTCGCTGGGCTACGACGCCGGTTTCAAGATCGATCCGCCGAACGCGGGGACCTACTCGATCGACGGCATCAACACCGTCACCGTCACCACGGACGGCGTGAGCTTCGACTGGAGCTCGACCCTCGGCATGGACGCCGTGATCTCGAAGGGCGGGCCGAACGCCAATCTCTACGTCTACGATCCGCCGGCCGAGCGCAAGTCCGATACGGGCCTCCACTCGCCGATCAATCCCAGCAACGGCAAGGCCTATGGCCTGAGCCATATCGATTTCTGTTTCGATTACGAGGTCGAGGTCGCCAAGGACGCCCGCACGTCCTTCACGCGCACCTGGCAGTGGCGGATCGACAAGTCCGTGAGCCCGGCGCAGTGGCAGCTCTTCGTCGGCGATCAGGGGACCTCGCGCTACACCGTCGCGGTCGAGCGCAGCGGCTTCATCGACAGCGCCTGGGCCGTGGCGGGCACCATCCGTATCTACAATCCCGCGCCGATGACGGCGACGATCCACTCGGTCGCCGACGTCGTGTCGGGCAACATCCCGGCCGCGGTGGACTGCGGTGTGACCTTCCCGTACGCCCTCGGCGGAGGCCAGACTCTGGAGTGCTCTTATCAGACTGCGTTGCCGGACGGTTCCGGCCGCACCAACACCGCGACTGCGGCCACGACCGGACCGGTGGGTGGCGGCTCCGGCAGCGCCGCGGTGGCGTTCGGCGATCCCACGACCCAGGTGAACGCGTCGGTTCACGTCGGCGACACGAATGGGGGCGCCTGGGCTTTCGGAAACAGCGGCTCCGTGAGCTACGACCGCACCTTCGCCTGCAATGGCGACGCGGGAGCGCACGGCAACACGGCCACCATCCTGGAGACGGGACAGAGCGCGAGCGCCTCGGTCTCCGTCCAGTGCTACAACCTCGCCGTCACGAAGGATGCCCGCACCTCGCTCGACCGCACCTGGACGTGGAGCCTCCAAAAGTCGGCGGACCAGTCGGAGATCACCCTCGCGCCCGGCGAGCAGTTCCTCGTGACCTACAGGGTCGATCTGAGCGCGGTGTCCAAGGACGACGATTGGAAGGCCTACGGAACCATTCATGTTTCCAATCCGCATCCCACCCGCGCCGCGACGATCAACGGCGTGGCGGACTCGGTGGGCGGCATCCCCGCGGGCGTGGACTGCGGCGTGGCGTTCCCGTACCAGCTCGCGGCCGGCGGCGACCTGAGCTGCTCCTACACCGCCGACCTGCCCAGCGCCGCGACCCGCACCAACACGGCCACCGCCACGCGCCAGGCCTTCTCCTACGCGCCGGACGGCACCGCGACGCCGATCGGGACCACCTCCGCCTCGGGCACGGCCGTGGTCGACTTCTCGGGAGCGGCCGTCAGCTCGTTCGACGAGTGCGTGGACGTGAACGACAGCCTGCAGGGCTCGCTGGGGACGGTCTGCGCCGACCAGGCGCCGAAAAGCCTGACCTACAGCCGCCCCGTGGGTCCGTTCTCCTCGCCGGGCCAGTGCGGTGATCGGACCGTTGTCAACACCGCCTCCTTCGTGGCCGGCGACACGGGCGCGACCGGAGACGACACCTGGACCGTCCTCGTCCACGTGGTCTGCAACAACGGCTGCACGCTGACTCCGGGCTACTGGAAGACCCACTCCCGCCGCGGGCCGGCGCCCTATGACGACGCGTGGGCGCTCCTCGGCGCCGCGCAGGAGAACACGGCCTTCTTCCTGAGCGGCAAGACCTACTACCAGGTGCTGTGGCAGGCGCCGCAGGGCAACGCCTACTACATCCTGGCGCACGCCTGGATCGCGACCACTCTCAACGGCCTGAACGGAGCGACCATGCCGCCGGAGGTCCTGCAGGGCTGGCAGGAGGCGACCACGTTACTCCAGGGCTGGACCCCCGCCCAGATCGGAGCCCAGAAGGGCAGCCAGCAACCGCGCAAGCGGTTCCTCGAGCTCGCCGGTCTGCTCGACATGTACAACAACGGGCTTCTCGGACCGGGCCACTGCTCCGAGTAATGCCCTGAGGTCATTGGACGAGAGGGAGGAGGCGCCCGCCTCCTCCCTCTTTGTTTATTCCGGGAATTTCGACCTGTCGAGCCCCGGGATGATGCGCAGCGCGTTCTTATAATAGATCTTCTTGAGCACCTGGTCCGGCAGCTCCAGGCCGTAGAGGCGCCAGAAGGCGTGGCGCTTGCGGTAGTAGGGGAAGTACTCGTCCGCGGTTTCGAGCGTCCGGAAATAGGTGTGGTATTCGGACGGCTCCCAGATATCCTTTCCGAACAGCACGCGGTCCTGGTAGCGGATCAGGAACTCGCGGGCCATGCGCGGCTGCCGGCCGAGCTCGTGGAGCACCGCGCCGATCTCGGTGTTCATGTTGGGCATCTCGTCGAGCAGCTTGCCAAGGCGGGCGAGGTCGTTGCCGAGCCAGCCCAGGTGGGCGTTGATGAAGACCGTCTTCGGGTGCTTGCGGATGACGTTGTGGAGCTCGCGGATCGTCTGCTCGAAGCTGGCGAACTCGGGCGAGTCGCGGCGCCGGTTCGGGTACTGCTTGAGCTCCAGCCAGCGCTCGTTGAAGCGGTCCCACGGCTGCCAGAACGCCGCCGGCTCGCCGACGTGGATCAGCACCGGGATGCCGAGCTCGGCGCACTTGTCCCAGACCGGATCGATGCGCGGGTCGTCCGTCTGCACCCGCTTTCCGTCCTTGTCCTTGACGAACATCCCGAGGTTCTTGAACACCTTGAGGCCCCGCGCGCCGTTCTTCACGTCCCGCTCGAGCTGCCGGGCGGCGTTCGCGCCGAAGTCGGGCTCGTCGATCCGGCTGAAGTCGACGTTGGCGAACTGGACGAAGCGGTCCGGATGGCGGCCGGCGAGGTTCGCGAGACCCTTCTGGAACGTCTCGCCGCTGCCGCCGCTCAGGTTCACCATGACCGCCATGTTGAGCCCGTCCATGGCGGCCACCACCTCGTCGACCTGCGCGGGCGTCATCTCCTCGGCGTCCTGGTGGTTGTGGACGTCGATGAACGGGTAGCGGGCGCGCGTGAGCGGGTGCTCGGGCACCACCAGCGTGGAGCGCGGCTCGTAGTCCTCGAACGACATGACGGCGTCCTGGGAAGGGCTCGGAGACGGGGTCGTCTGGGCATGGGCGGCGACGCTCGACAGGACAAGAGCGAGCGCGGCGAGACGGAGGACGTGGACTCTCATTTTCGGGCACCTCGTTCGGGAGTCAGCAGGGCAACTCTACCGTACGGCGGATGGAGAGAAGAGTTTGGCGTCTGGAGAATTTATGGCGCATGGCTTGCGTTGGCTGGCTCAGATGGCTCGCGGGCTGCCCATGGACGACTTTCCTCTCCCTTTGGCTCCGATGCTGGCCGACGAGGTCAAGCGTCCCTTCCACCGGCCGGGCTGGGTCTATGAGGAGAAGTACGACGGTTACCGGATGGTGGCCTACAAGGAGGGCGACCGGGTGCGCCTCATCAGCCGCAACCGGAAGGACTTCACGCGCCAGTTCGCGGACATCGCGCGGGCGGTGGGCGCGCTCCGGGCGAAGACCCTGATCCTGGACGGCGAGGTGGCGGTCTTCGACGAGAACCTTGTCTCGCACCTGGGTTATCTCCGGGGTCTGCGCGGAGCGCCGGAGGAGAAGCTCCTCACGCCGCCGGTCTTCGTGGCCTTCGACTGCCTCTACGCAAGGGGGAAGAACCTGATGACCCAGCCCCTGAAGCGCCGCCGGACGGTCCTGGAGAAGGAGGTCCGCGGCGCCGCGGGGCCGGTGATGGTGGCCCGCCGGCTGGCCGCGGACGGCCTGGAGGCCTGGCGGGAGGTGGTGGCGAAAGGCTGGGAGGGCCTGATCGCCAAGGCCCCCGCCTCGATCTACGAGCCCGGCGTGCGGACCCGGGGCTGGATCAAGGTCAAGCACAAGGTCCGCATCGGCTGGCCCGGCGAAGGCACCGAGTACACGCGGGGGTGAGGATTTTCCAGCGACGCGGTCACCGGGTACAGCGATGACCGTGCCGCCGGGCCGACGCTCAGTGGGCGGCGACGCTCCTCTCCACCCACTCTCTCGCCTCGGGCGATTTCGCCCACTCGCCCGCCACCTGACGGGTGGCGACGTTGAGGCGGTTCCACACGTTGATCAGGGAGATGGCGAGGAGCAGGCTCGCGAGCGCCGGCTCGTCGTAGTGCCGGGCGGCCTCGTTCCAGATCTCGTCCGGCACCGGGTCCTCCCGGTCGCTGAGCCGGGTGACGGCCTCGGTCAGCGCCAGTGCGGCGCGTTCGGCGTCGGTGAACCAGGGCGCATCCCGCCAGGCCGCCACGGCGAAGAGCCGCTCGTCCGTTTCGCCTTCCTTCCTGAGGTCGCGGGCATGCATGTCCACGCACACGCTGCAGCCGTTGATCTGGCTCGCGCGCAGGTGGACCAGCTCGAGCGTCCCCGTGGGCACGCCGCCCTTCTTCGTGGACGCCCCCAGGGCGTACAGAGCCTTCATGGCGTCTGGATGGATCATCGCCGGGTTGCTCATCCGTGCTTTCATGGTGTCTCCTTTGTCGCATCGACGGCGTTTCGCTCGTCACAGGCATGACGGACGACGAAGAGAGAATGTGACAAGGCCTTGAAGGCCCGAACGGTGCCCGTTAAGATCGACCCTCAACGAGGGTTCGAAGATGAATGAACCGGTCGTCGACGTGTCGGAGTTGACGCGCCGCTTCGGCGCCAGGACCGCACTTGCCTCGGTGAGCCTGTCCCTGTCGCGTGGCGCGGTCTATGGCCTCGTCGGCGCAAATGGAGCGGGCAAGACGACGCTCATCAAACATGTCCTCGGCCTGCTGCGCGCGGAGAGCGGCTCGGTGCGCGTCTTCGGGCTCGATCCCGTCGCCGATCCCGCCGGCGTCCTGTCGCGCATCGGCTATCTTTCCGAGGAGAACGACATCCCCGGCTGGATGCGCGTCGACGAGCTCATCCGCTACTCGCGCGCGTTCTACCCCGCCTGGGACGATGTTTACACCGAAGAGCTGCGGCAGAGGTTCGCGCTCGACCCCGCGGCGAAAATCAGGAACCTCTCCAAGGGGCAGAAGGCTCGGGCGGGACTGCTCATCGCGCTGGCGTATCGGCCCGAATTACTGGTGCTGGACGAGCCGTCGTCCGGCCTTGACCCCATCGTTCGCCGCGACATTCTCGGCGCCGTCGTCCGCACCATTGCCGATGAAGGCCGCACGGTGCTCTTTTCGTCGCACCTGTTGGAGGAAGTGGAGCAGGTCGCCGATCACGTCACGATGATCCATCAGGGCACGATCGCGCTGAGCGCGCCGCTTCGCGAAATCAAGGAATCGCACCGCGTCGGCGAGCGTGTCCCTTCCCTCGACGAGATTTTCGTCGCCCGGGTCGGAATGGCCGCAATGACCCCGACGCTAGGCTCCGAGGAGTGAATCGTGCGTTCCCCGGCTCTCGCCATCGCCTGGGAATTTCGCCAAGGGCATCGCTTCGCACTGATCGCGCTGGCCGGCTACGCGCTCGTCCTGGGGACGATCAGGCTCCTGATCCCCGGACCGTGGGAGCCCATCGAGCTCGATACTCCCAATGAAACCGCTGCCGTCCTGATCGGGCCCTTTTCCCTGATATTCCTGTATTTCCTGGCGGTATTCAGCTTCGGTCTTGCCGGCGACCTGGCCGGGCGCCGATCGATGTTTCCCGCCCGCATGTTCACCCTGCCGGTGACGACCAGGGCGCTCGTGGGCTGGCCGATGCTCTATGGGACGATGGCCATGGTGGGCTTGTGGTTGGCAACGGTGCTGTTCGTGCTGCTGCCGTTTGAAGTCGACCTGCCCTTGATCTGGCCGGGACTGCTGGCCGCGGCCTTTCTCGCCTGGACGCAGGTGCTGATGTGGATGCCCTACGGTTTGCCGGGGCTGCGGGTGATCGTCGCCGTGCTGTGGCTGGTTTCGCTGGACGCCATCGTTCTCCTGGCGGTCCATTACGAAGCCACCGAGCCCCAGATGGTGGCCCTCCTGGCGCCGCAGCTTCCGCTCGCCTATCTCGCCGCCTGTTTTGCTGTTGCGCGGGCTCGCCGCGGCGACCTACCCGATTGGCGGAGAATTTTCGCCTGGCCGGGACAGATCGCCGATCTCCTGCCGCGCCGGCGAGTCCGTTTTTCTTCGCCCGCCCGCGCTCAAGCGTGGTTCGAGTGGCGGCGGCAGGGCTGGCGGCTGCCGGCATGGATGGGCCTCCTGTTGCCGTTCGAGCTGGCCCTTCTTTTCATCGCCGGCGACGACCGGCCGGAGATCGTCCGCTACACGCTTCTCGGCGTGCTGCTCACTCCGTCCTTCATGGCCGCTTTTGCCGCGGCGACGATCAGCAAGTCGAGCGATGCGACACGGCCGTTGACCAGCGCATCGCTCGTCGCCGCCAAGCTCGAAGTGGCGCTCCGGAGCACGCTTGCCGCGTGGCTGCTGGTCGCGATCGCCATCCCGTTCGCGCTCACTTTCTCCTCGACCTGGCCGGTGGTGATCGAGCGGACAATTCAGTGGATCGAAGCCGAAGGGACGCTCCGCGCTGCCGCGATCGTGCTCCTGGTCTTCCTGGGACTGTTTGGGTTGACGTGGAGGCAGCTCGTGCAGAATCTCTATCTCGGCCTGACCGGCCGCGAACGGGTCGTCAAATCGGGCGTTTTGTTCGTCCTGGCGTGTCTCGCCGTGTTCGGACCGATCGCCGGATGGATCCTTGCTTTGTACGGGATGGCCCTGGCCACGAAGGCTCTGCCCTGGATCGCCGCTGCCCTGATCGGCCTCAAACTGTCCGCCGCGGCCTCGATCGCCACGCGGCTGCGCCGCCAGCGGCTGCTCGACGACCGCACGCTCGTGGCCGCCGCGGCCGGTTGGCTGGTCGCCGTGCTCGCTCTTTACGGCCTGCTCGCCTGGCTCGTCACCACACCGCTCATCCCGCGCTACTTTCTGGCTCTGGTCGCGGTCCTGGCCATCCCCTTGGCGCGACTCTCCGCGGCGCCACTGGCGCTCGCGGGGCACCGGCATGGGTGGCCGTCGAGGACGGCGAATCCTGGGAGGATGATCGTCCGCGCAGTGCTGGTTCTCGGTCTGCCCGCGGTGTCGGCGCTCCTGGCCTCGGGGTCCTACTGGTTCCTGAATCGAACGAGCGGCGCCATGGTCCTGTCGGGCCAGAGGCGGGAGTATCTGCTCTATGTCCCAAGCAGCTACGACCGCTCCCAGCCGGCGCCCCTCGTCATCAGCCTGCATGGTGGGGGAGGATGGCCGGCCCATCAGAGAGACACGAGCGGATGGAACCGGCTGGCCGAGAGCCAGGGGTTCCTTGTCGTCTACCCGGCCGGAAGTGGCGCGCCCAGGGCCTGGAGCGTGGACCACGGAACCGGCCTCCAGGACGATGTCAGATTCATCTCGGAGCTCATCGATACGCTGGAGGCGGCCTACAACATCGATCCGGCGCGGATCTATGCCAACGGACTTTCCAATGGCGCAGGCATGGCTTTCGTCCTTTCCTGCACGCTATCCGATCGGATCGCGGCGGTCGGGATGGTGGCGGCGGCTTACTCCCTGCCCTGGAGCTGGTGTACGGATCCTCGACCGGTGCCGATGATCACCTTTCATGGGACATCGGATGCGTTGACTCCATACCATGGCGGTCGCTCGCCGGTCTTTCCGGACTCGTTGGTCTTGCCGGACATCCCCACCTGGACGTCGAATTGGGCTCGAAGAAACCAGTGCGGGCCCAACCCCGTCGAATCCGTGGTTGCTGCGGATGTCACCCGGCTCGAATACCCGAGCTGTGCCGACGACGCTGCCGTGGTGCTCTACACGGTCCAGGGCGGTGGCCACACCTGGCCTGGCGGCAAGCCGATGCCGGAAGAGCTGGCCGGGTTCACCAGCAACGCCGTTGACGCGACGAGCCGGATGTGGGCGTTCTTTCGTGAGCATCGGCTTCCCGCAGGGCCGGCGCGTTAGAGTGCCTCAGAAGGTGATGTCATAAGCGCAGATTCGAGGACCGCACTTCTCATTCGCGAGTTGCGCGCCTGACCATCCCTCGATGGCGCTCACGACGGCCGGGCGCTGCTGGTACCGCAGAACAAGAAGCTTGTCACCCCGGCGCACCTCGTCCGGTCTGGTGGCAACGGCGATCGGCCTGTCCGTATAGTAAAGAAACAGGGGACCCTGGAACCATTGAGTGAGCGCCGTGTCCGTCACCGGCACGAAGACCAGCCGGTCGAAAGGGTCGGCTCGAATCGATCGGAGGAATTCAATATCCGCCGGCGTTCCGAGCTGATCCGCGGCGATGCCGCTGAAGGCCCGTTGGGCGGAGGCGAAGAGCCAGACCACGAGGACACACGCAAGGACCCTCCAGATCCCGGGGTTGCGCCATCTCGTCTCGGTCACCGTCATGGCGCCCGCGACAAGCGCCCCGATCGGAAGGCAGAGCCAATACTGCCAATAGATGTGAACGAAGCTGCCCTGCCGGAACGCGACGACCCAGAGGATGCCCACCGCGGAGGTGATGGCAATGAAGCCCGCGAGGAGAGTCAGGCCGTCCGGCCCCGGCGTCTCCTGCGTTGCCATGCTGTTGCGTCGCGATCTCCACAGATGACTTGAAAAGAGCCAGAGCATCGCGGCGCAGACCAGAGCCACGGGCGCCGTGAAATTTTGTTGCAGGTAGACGAGCTGCCGGCCGGTCCAGATATTCAGGGGAATGGACGCAGAGCGGACCGCGAAGGATCTCAGGAGCGGTCCCATCGCGCCGGTCCATACGTACTGAAGATAGCTCATCAAGCCCAGAACGGCGACGAGCCCGGCAACGGACGCCAGAACGGTTGTACGGAACAGCTCGAGAGCTCTCGGATGCCGGTTGCGCAGGAGCAACTGATAGACGCCGAGACATCCGACAAAAAGAATCGCCGTCCAATGAGTCACAAAGGCGGCGGCCACAAGGAAGGCATAGAGCAGCCGAAGGCTCCGGGACTGCCTTCTGAGGCAGGCGACAAACAACACGAAGATCCAGACCGCGAGCAACATCCCGTCGGCCTCGAACTTCACGCAGGTCTGATAGACGGCGAAGAGCGGCAGGGTGACCAGTGTCGCCGCCCCGGCGGTCGAGGAGAACAGGTTCCCCGTGGTCTGCAGCAGGATCCAATGGAATCCGGCGGCCGTCAGCATGGCGACAAACAGATAGAAGGATCGGGTCGTCCATTCCGAAACCCCGGCGATACGTCCATACAATTGGAGAAGCGCCTTCAGGAAAAACGGATGATCCGTGTAATACGAGGGCTGTCCTGTTCTCTCGCCCCAGTCGCCGTAGGCGTTCACCGTGACCCCGAACTGTGACCGCAGATCACCGTTTCGGATGCCGTTTCTCATCTTGAAGCCGAAGTCGGCATTGTCGTAGCTGTAATGAAGCCGGGTGTCGAGAAAGGGCACGTCGAGCCGGCCCCATGCACTGGCAATCTGCAGTGCGATCACCACGGCGAGCGAGAGGCCCGGCCAGACACGCCGCTTCCAGCCGCCGCGTGTCTGCTTCGTGCGGACCTCAGGGCGATGCCGACGAGTCTTCTTGCGGTCCACGGGTATCCCCGTCGCTGGGAAATCGAATGTTCCAAGACTATCCGAGATGCTAATGCGCGTCAATCAGCAAAGCGCAGGCCGAAGTGGCTGCTCGTCAAAGGCGTGAATGGTCCGGCAGGATGCCAGTGAAGCGGGGACCCGTTGACCGACTTTGTGAGCACGGCTAGCATGCGTGCTGACGAGGAGAGCCCATGAGCATCCAGCCCGCCCGCGAGCTGCCCATCGAGCTGTTCAAGGACCAGAAGCACTGGGAGACCTGGCTGGAGAAGCACCATGCCGGATCGCCGGGCGCCTGGCTGCGGCTGGCGAAGAAGGGGAGCGACATCCGGTCGCTTTCCTACGCCGAGGCGCTCGAGGTAGCGCTCTGCTACGGGTGGATCGACGGCCAGAAGAAGAGCTACGACGAGTCGTCCTGGCTGCAGAAGTTCACGCCGCGCGGAGACCGGAGCCTATGGTCCAAGGTGAACCGGGAGAAGGCCGAGGAGCTCATCCGGAGTGACCGGATGAGGCCGGCCGGGCTGGCGGCCATCGAGCGCGCCAGGGAGAACGGCCGCTGGGAGGCCGCCTACGATTCGCCCGGAAAAGCGACCGTGCCGGACGACTTCCAGGCGGAGCTCGACCGCAACCCCAAAGCCAGGGAGTTCTTCGCCACGCTCAACAGCGCCAACCGCTACGCGATCCTGTGGCGGATCCAGACCGTCAAGAAGGCCGAGACCCGGGCCCGGCGCATCCAGCAGTTCATCGAGATGCTGGAGCGGGGCGAGAAGATTCACGGCTGAAGAAGGGACGGTGCCGGCGCCAGGGAAGGAGATCCGGACTGGCCGCGGCCCTGATTTTCCGAGGTTTGGGAGGCGCTGCCAGCCAACCGAGCCTCACTGCCAGCTCCGCAGCAGCATGTAGTAGACGGCCCGGCCGATCCGTGCCGCCAGGACGCCCAGAGCTTTGCCCTTCCCATGCTTTTTCTCCAGTCTCTGGAAGTACTTCTGTCCAATGGAATTGCTGCGAAGAAACAGCGCCGCGGCCTCGGATAAAGCAACGTCAAGGCCAGAATCTCTCCGATGCCTGGGATCGAGCGCAGGAGAAAGAAGCTTGCATTGTGGTCTTTGCGGACCTCGTGGATCAGATAAACTCGAGGTCGCGAATGACGTGGTCGTACGTACCCAGTAGAGACACATCCGACGCAATCGACATCTGGACTACCTCTTGGCCGAAGTGCTCGATGACAGCCCCCCGGTCCTTGGCCTTTCGGACACGTTCCTCCATGGGCGGCAGGTTGTACTGCGTGTTAGTGTTCTCAATATGGGCCAGCAGTTCTCCCCGCTTCCGGGCGAAAAAGAGCCTGCGGCGCATAGAGGCTGCGAGCGTGCAGGTCGATTCCGCAGTAATGCTGGTGCTGTTGGGTGTAGAATCTCATCGAGGCCTCCTTGGTCAAAGGGTTTCCTATCCCAGACAGCCTACCGTGTGGGTAGGCCGGAGGGGGCCTCAAATCAGTATCCGATCGGTCGAGCGGACGGCTAACGCCGCCGCGCGAATTTAATTATTTTGAAAGGCAGGTGTTGTATGGCAAGGCTGATCGTTGAGGCGGCATCGGATGAAGGTGGTGTGGATGAGGTTCATGAGATAATGCTTCTTGTGTCGGTATCGCGGGCCGATACGGGCGAGCCGGTTACCGGACTCACGGCTGAAAATTTTAGAGTCACTTCCAGTGCTTGGGGAGGTATGGACTATTATCATGCTGTTATTAAAGAGACTAAATGGGATAAGGATGACATTGAACTATCTGGCTGTTATCTGCTCTCAGTCAAGCCATACAATCCAAATTTGGGAAAGTATATTAAGGGCGAACACTACTCATTTGGCGTCCAGGTGAGAACTTTTCGGGGAGACGTCGCGAGCGATTTCGGTCAGACTGTGATCGGTTTGGAGAGCCTCGGAACATAGAAGGGATTAGGTAGAGTGCAGGCTGTAGCTCCATCCCGCGTAGTCGTAGCCCCGCAGGTGGCAAATTGCAGGTCCGCAGCAGGACAATGGCCGGAGTGTAAGCCGCAGGCCCTTTCGGCGTATTGAGGGTTGATGCCAACCAGATCAACCTCGGAAGGGTACCGGGATGACCCAGCGCACCGTTGAAGCCTCGCCCCAGGTCTACGCACGGATCGGCGGACTGCTGTACCTGATCATCATCGTCGCCGGCATCCTCGGCGAGATGTTCATTCGCGGCGCGCTCGTCGTATCGGGCGACGCGGCGGCCACGGCGGGCCGCATCGCGGCGTCTCCGCAGTTGTGGCGGATCGGCGTGGCCGGCGATGTGCTCATGCACGTCTGCGACATCCCCCTCATGCTGGTCTTCTACGTGCTGCTGCGGCCGGTCAACCGGAATCTCGCCCTGCTCGCGGTGCTGTTCAACCTGGTCCAGACCGCGGTCGCGTCCGCCAACAAGCTGAATCTCCTGGTGGCCCAGTTCTTCCTGGGAGAGGCGGGCTACCTGAAGGCGCTGGCGCCGCAGCAACAGCAGGCTCTCGCCTATCTGTCGATCAAGGCGCATGGCTACGGTTTCAGCGTGGCGCTCGTCTTCTTCGGGTGCGAGTGCCTTGTCGTGGGGTATCTGATCTTTCGCTCCGGCTATCTGCCCAGGGTTCTGGGAATCCTCATGGCGGCGGCGGGCCTGAGCTATCTGATCAACAGCTTTGCGCTGATCCTCGCGCCCGCCTTCGCGGCCGGACTCTTTCCCGCGATCCTGCTGCCGGCCTTCATCGGGGAGGTGTCGCTCTGCCTGTGGCTGCTGATAAAAGGCGTCAATATTCCGAAGTGGGAGGCGAGGCTTCTACTCAGCGGTGCCGGCGCAGCGCCCGGGTGAGCAGCCGGTCGAGAGTGGCCGAGAAGGCCTGCCGGTCCTTGGGGTTGTAGGGACGCGGGCCTCCTGCCATCTGGTCCAGCATGCCCGCTCCTCGGAGGCCGTCCATCAGATCCCGGACGGCGAGCCGGTCGCCGACGTTCTCCTCGGTGTATTCCTCGCCGCGCGGGTCGATCACCAGGACCTGCTTCTCGACCAGGCGGGCGGCGAGCGGAATGTCGGCCGTGACCGCAAGGTCGCCCGGCTCGGCGTGCTCCGCGATGTGGCGGTCGGCGACGTCCATGCCTCCCGCGACCCGCACGACCGTGACGAACGGATTGCCGGGCGGCGCGGTCAGCCACTGGTTCGCCACGAGCACCGCCTCGACGCTCAGCCGCTTTGCGGCCCTGAAGACGATCTCCTTCACCTCGCGTGGCGCGGCGTCCGCGTCGATCCAGACCTTCATGTCCCGGCAGGATAGCAGGCTCCCGGCCCGGCCCTCTCTACAATATCCGGGTCCGCCGTACGTCTACAGGAGTGGATGAGCGAGCCGAGCGTTGCTTCGATGCCCGAACAGGACCGACAGATCTCCGGGATCATCGCGGAAGAACGAGCCCGGCTGCTCAACTTCATCCGCCGGCGGGTGCCCGACCCCGCGGACGTCGAGGACATCGTGCAGGACGTCTTCTCCGAGCTGGTCGAAGCCAACCGCCTGCTGATGCCGATCGAGCACGTGACCGGCTGGCTGTTTCGCGTCGCGCGCAACCGCATCACGGACCTTTTCCGGAAGAAGAGGCCGGAGACCTTCGCTGACGCGGCGGTCGAGGACGAGGACGGCGAGGCCCTGCGGATCGAGGACCTGCTGCCGTCGCCGGACGCCGGTCCGGACGCTCTCTATCTCCGCAACCTGCTCCTCGACGAGTTGGAGCTGGCTCTCGATGAGCTGCCCGACGAGCAGCGCGAGGTGTTCGTCGCCCATGAGCTCGAAGGACGGAGCTTCAAGGAGCTCGCGGCGGAGAGCGGCACCAACCTGAACACTCTGCTCTCGCGCAAGCGGTACGCCGTGCTTCACCTGCGCGAACGGCTGCAGAGCCTTTACGACGAGCTGATGGCTCGATGAGGAACAACGACATGAGAAAGAGATGGATCTGGATCGCTCCGCTCGCCATCCTGGGGATGGCGGCCTTCGTCGCCCTCGGCGGCTGGGTGGTGATGAATCTGTGGAACTGGCTGATGCCCACGCTGTTCGGGTTGCGGATCATCACCTTCTGGCAGGCGGTCGGGCTGCTGGGCCTCTGCCGGATCCTGTTCGGAGGCTTTCGCCTCGCCGGCGGTCCACCCCGTTCCTACTTCCGGCGGCGGATGGCCGAGCGCTGGGAGCAGCGCTTGGAGCAGATGACCCCGGAGGAGCGCGAAAGGTTCCGCCAGGGGTTCCCAGGCCGCTGCGGGCACACCGAGCCGCTCGATTCGACGCCGGCAGGATAGCTGGCGGTCCGGAGGGGGACGAGCCGTGGGCGCGGGTTGCGAAGCGGAGTATGTAGGAAAAAGGTAGAATCGAGGGCATGCGACAGGCTGCCCTCGCCCTGGCTCTGGCCGCCACGGCAGGTCCTGTCATGGCGGCCTCGTTTCAGGTCTCGAATCTGGCCGACTCGGGTCCGGGAAGCCTTCGCCAGGCGGTTCTCGACGCGAATGCGCTGGCGGGCGCCGACGAGGTGACGTTCCAGCCCTTGCTGACCGGCGCGATCGTCCTTACGTCCGGCGAGATCCCGATTACGGATGACCTGGTGGTCTCCGGCCCCGGTGCCGGCGTTCTTGCCGTCAGTGGCAACCGGAGCTCGCGGATCTTCCGGGTGAATGACGGCACGGCGGTCGTCCGCGAGGTGACGATTTCGGGGCTCGCGTTGACCCAGGCCGAAGTTCAGGAATTCGGATGGATCTACGGCGGCGCAGTCCAGGTCATTGGAGAAGACCTCACGGTTCTCGACTCGACGGTTTCGCAGAGCGCCGCCCTTCCGATCGGCGCGACCACGAAGGGGCTCGGCGGCGGCATTGCTTCGCTCGGCGGGAACCTGCGGATCGAGCGTTCCACCGTGACCGGCAACCAGGTTTCTTGGGGGAGCCTCTCCGGACGTCCCTCGGTGGGAGCCAACCTCTACGTCGAGGGAGGGTCTCTGACTCTGCTGGATAGCGTCGTCTCGAACGGCAGCGGCGATATGGGCTCAGGGGTCTATCTGCAAGGCGGCACGCACGTCATCCACCGCACGGCCATCGTGGACAACAGTGCGTTGTTCGCAGTCGGCGCCGGGATCGCGATCGACGCCGGGGAGCTCGACGTGGAGGAGAGCACTCTCTCCGGCAACGGCGGCGGCGCGCTGGTTCTCTTCGACGGGGCGGTGGTGCGGGTCGTGAACAGCACGATTTCCGGGAACACCGGCGCGCTGCGGGGAGCCGGCGCCGACGTGCTCGATGCCACTCTCGACCTTCGCCTGACCACGGTGTCCGGAAACTCGGGATCCGACGGCAATCTCTCGGTCTACACCGGTGGGACGATCAATCTCGATCATGCGATCGTCGCGAACGGTTCGCCCCAGGACCTCTTCCGGGAGAGCGGCACGATCAACGCGGTCTACAGCCTCGCGGAGACGCCCGGCACCGCCATCAACGGGACGAACGCCAACAACCGACTGGGCGTGGATCCGGGCCTCGGCCCGCTGGCGGACAACGGCGGTCCGACGGAGACCCACTCGCTGCTTTCCGGCAGTCCGGCGATCAACGCGGGGGATCCGTTCCTGCCGGCCCCGCCCGCGACGGACCAGCGCGGTCCGGGGTTCGTCCGCATCTTCGGCGGCCGCGTCGATCTCGGCTCGTTCGAGCGGCAGAGCGCGGAGGCGGTCATCGAGGTCCCGGCGCTCTCGGCTGCCGGCTTGGCGGCGCTCCTGGCGCTGCTCGCCGCGACCGGTCTGTGGGTGCTGCGGCGCTGAGGGAAACCCGGCTTCGCAAGGAAAATGGAGCTCCAGTCCGTCCTCTTGAAGAGTCGGCTAGCTTTGCCGCAGAGAGGAGCGGGAATTCATGAAAGCCGTGCTCTTTGACCTTGGGAACACTCTCGAAGAAAACGATGTCCTGCTGCCGGACGCCCTCGAAACGCTGGAAGAGATCGCAGGCCTCCGGAGCACAGGCGGCGAGCCCGCCGCGCTCGGCCTGGTTTCCGATTTCCTCATGCCGGAGGACGATGGCCAGATCGCGCACATCCGACAGGAGTACTTCGCGATTCTGGAGAGCTTGGGCATTCGTTCCTTCTTCGAGCCGGTGGAGCGACGGGTGACGCTTTCGACCGAGGTCGGAGTCTTCAAGCCGGATGAGAGGATCTTCCGCGCGGCGCTCGACAAGATCGAGCCGAACCTTGCCTTCGCCGATGCGATGTTCATCACGGAGAATCCGGGCCATGTGAATGCCGCGCGTCAACTGGGGATGGTCGCCGTGGCCTTCAGGGGGCCGGAGGCCACGGGAGGTGTGGCGCGGTTGCTGGACCTCATACCGCGGGTCGTCGCTTTTTTGGGGTGAGCCTGGCCCGATACGAAAAAAAGGAGGCCCGGAAGATCCGGGCCTCCTTTCAGGGGGTTTCGGTAGGTTGTCGGTCTACTCGGGCTTCCAGGCCGGGAGGCGACCCGGGGTCCACGGTCCGCCGGCGGCTTCGAGCCGGTTCTCCAGGCTGACCAGGTCCTGGCCCACGGCCTTGCGGACCTGCTCGAGAATCGGAGAGAAGGCCTCGGCGGCGAGCTGGTAGTTGGCCATGTGCGTCTGGGTCGGGGCCGAGGTGGACGTCCATGCGCCTCCGACGACCTGGAAGACCCGGTCGGCGATGGCGGGCGGGGTGGGCTCGTTGCGACCACCCCGGATGGGATCGCCGGTGAGCTGGTCGTTGAGGTCGCGGAGCCGATCTTCGAGCGCGCGGGCCTCGTCGAGCAGCTTCTGGTCGGCGCCCGGGGTCTCCAGGAGCGCCTTCTCGACGAACTCGATGCGGTTCAGGCCCTCCTCGACCGCGTTGATGGTGCCGACGACCGCGCGCTGCAGGCGGGCCACCTTCTGCTGGAACTGCAGCGTCGCCCCCCGGTCTTCGGCCGGCAGCGAGGCGTTGCCCAGCGGCATGGCCTCGAAGGTCTGCGGCTCGGCGAGCGGCGTGGTGGTGTTGCCGGCACGCTTGACCAGGCTCACGGTGTACTTGCCGGGCGCGGCCAGGGGGCCCTGCGGCGGCGTGAAGAACGGGTTGTCGGTGGGACCCGGCGTGAGCTGGGTCGGCATGGAGGTGGGGTAGCGCAGGTCCCAGGACACGCGGTGGAAGCCGGCGCCCGAAGGCACTTCCATGCGGCGCACCACCTGGCCATCCTCGTCGGTTACGGTCAGGATGACGGCGGGCTCCTTCTCCCGCTCCTCGGCCTTCAGGTCCTCCCACTTGGGATACTCGACGTTGCCGCCCTCCTTCTCGGTCGCGGCCTCGGCCTCCCAGCGGGTCTTCTTGAGGGTCTTGTAGTCGTCCTTGAGGTAGTAGGTGAAGATCGCGCCGAACGGCGGGTTGGGTGCGTTGAAGTGAGTCTCGCCCAGGAATCCCTTGCCGGGCACGCCGAGCGGCGAGGACTCCATGTACATCCAGGTCGGCTTGATCGGGAAGAGGATCGCGTCCTTCTCCAGGGTGGCCTCGGTGATGCCGCGCAGCGGGGTGTAGTCGTCGAGGATGAAGAAGCCGCGGCCGAAGGAGGCGAGGACGAGGTCGTTCTCGCGGGTCTGGATGGCGAAGTCGCGCACGCCGATCGGCGGCAGGCCGGCGAGCTTGATCCACTTCTTGCCGCCGTCGAGGCTGAAGTAGGCGGCGAACTCGGTGCCGGCGAAGAGGAGGTTGGGATCGCCCGGATCCTCGGCCAGCGCGTAGACCGTGCCGCGGTCCGGCAGGTCGCCCGCGATCGAGGTCCAGGTCTTGCCCATGTCGGTGCTCTTGAGCGCGTAGGGCTTGAAGTCGCCCCTCTTGTGGTTGTCGAAGGCGGCGTAGATCGTGCCGGCGTCGTGGGCCGAGGCGTCGAGGTCGGAGACGTAGGTGGTCTCCGGGATGCCGGGGAACTTCGCGATCTTGCGCCAGTTGGCGCCGCCGTCCTCGGTGACCTGGATCAGGCCGTCGTCGGTGCCGATGTAGAGCAGACCCTCCTTCTTCGGCGACTCGGTGAGCGAGACGATGTTGCCGTAGAACGAGGTGGAGGCGTTCTTGGCCACGGCGTCGATGCTCCACACCTTGCCCATGATCTTGAGCTTGTTGCGGTCGATCTGCTGGGTGAGGTCGGGGCTCACCGGGCGCCAGGTGTTGCCGCGGTCGTCGCTGCGGAACAGGCGCTGCGCCGCGAGGTAGAGGCGGGTGTGGGAGTGCGGGCTGATCATCAGCGGCGAGTCCCAGTTGAAGCGCAGCGCGTCGTCGCCCGCCGCGGGCTGCGGCTGGATGTCGACCGCCTCGCCGCTCTTCTTGTCGAAGCGCACGATGCCGGCGTGCTGCGACTCGGCGTAGATGATGTTCGGGTCCTCGGGATCGATCACGGTCTCGAACCCGTCGCCGCCGTTGGTGACGAACCAGTCCTCGTTGCGGATGCCGTGGTTGGTGATCGTCTGCGACGGGCCGCCGAGGCTGAAGTTGTCCTGGGTGCCGCCGTAGACGTTGTAGAACGGCTTGTCGTAGTCGACGCTCACGCGGTAGAACTGGGTGATGGGCAGGTTGGGCTTGAACATCCAGGTGGAGCCGCGGTCCCAGGTCTCGTAGAGGCCGCCGTCGCAGCCGACCAGGAGGGGATCGGTGCTCGCGGGGTCGATCCACAGCGCGTGGTTGTCCACGTGCTTGAAGCGCTCGCCCAGGTTGCGCCAGGACTTGCCGCCGTCCTCGGTGACCTGGAGGAAGACGTCCATGGAGTAGACGCGGTCGGGATCGTTGGGATCGACGAAGATCTCCTGGTAGTACTGGGCGCTGCCGGTGCTGTACTTGCCGCGCCTCTCCCAGTTGCCGCCGGCGTCGCGCGAGCGGAAGAAGCCGCCACTGCCGCGCGCGGCCTCGACGATGGCGTAGACCGTGTCGGGCTGGGACGGCGCGATGGCGAGGCCGATGCGCCCGATCTCCTCCTTCGGCAGGCCGGAGACGATCTTGCGCCAGTTGGCGCCGCCGTCGGTCGACTTGTAGAGCGACGACTCGGGGCCGCCGTTGATCAGCGTCCAGACGTGGCGCCGGCGCTGGTAGGAAGCGGCGTAGAGGACGTCGGGGTTCCGCGGGTCCATGACCACGTCGGTGACGCCGGTGTTCTCGCTGACGGTGAGCACGGCCTTCCAGGTCTTGCCGCCGTCGGTGGTCTTGTAGAGGCCGCGGTCGCCGCCCGGCGCCCAGAGCGGGCCCTGCGCGGCCACGTAGACGGTATTCGAGTCGCGCGGGTCGACGACGATCTTGCCGATGTGCTCGGAGCTCTTGAGCCCCATGTTGGTCCAGGTCCTGCCGCCGTCGAGAGACTTGTAGACGCCGTCGCCGTACGCGACGCTGCGCTGGCTGTTGTTCTCGCCGGAGCCGACCCAGAGGACCAGGTGGTCGTTGGGGTCGATGGTGATGCAGCCGATCGAGTAGGACGGCTGGCCGTCGAAGATGGGGTTGTAGGTGGCGCCGCCGTTGGTGGTCTTCCAGACGCCGCCGGAGGCCGCGGCCACGTAGTAGGTGCCGGGCTGTTTGGAATCGACGGCGATGTCGATGATGCGGCCGGAGGTGACGGCGGGGCCGATGCCGCGCAGCGCGAGGCCGCCGAAGGTGCCGGCGTCGAGCTTGCTCTTCGGCTCGTCCTTCTTCTTGCCCTTGTCGTCGGTTTTCTGCGTGCTCGCGGCGTGGGAGGCGCTCCCCGCCGCCAGGAGCGACAGCAGGACGAACGCGACGGAGACTCGTTTCACGGGATGTCCTCCAATCAAGTTAGGAAGGGACCGGGCGCGGCAAGGCAGACCTCACCCATGCTCGGCCGACCGATTCTAGACGGATACGCGGGAGGGGGAGAAAAGTTTTCGGAATTCAGGGATGCGAAAGGTTCAGCACGGGAATCCCTTCGCGATCGGCCGCCTCGGTCTGGCGGCGGTCCGCGGAGACGAAAAGGTCGGGCTGGTAGACGAGGGCGCTCCCCACATGGAGGGCGTCCAGAGCTCTCAGGGGGTGAGCTTCAAGGCAGCGGATGGCCTGCTCGAAGATCTCCTGGGATACGTCGCAGAGGTCGGCGTCGGAGAGGTCGGCCTGTGCGGCGGCCTTGAGGCTCTGATAGTCCTCGGCGGAAAGCCGGCCCTCGCGGACCAGCCGGCAAAGGGTCGAGATCAGCTCCGGCAGGACGAGGACGCTGACACCCAGGGCATCCGCCCGGGCACAGAGAGCGCGAACCTGCTCCGACCCTTCCTCCTCCACGTAGCGCTTGGTCAGCGCGGAGGTGTCGAAGAAGACCCTCATCGCTTCTCGTCGCGGTCCGCCAGGATCTCGTCGCCGAGGCTCAGGTCTCCCAGAGAGAGCCGGGCCTGGGGTGGCTTCTTCCACGCCGGCATCGCCGCCCTGACCGGAACGATGTCCGCCACCGGCCGGCCGTTGCGATAGACCCGCACGGTCTCGCCGCTCTCGACGGCGTCGAAGAAGGATCTGGCATTGTTCCTCAAGTCGGTGAAGGTGGTCTCCCGCATGCGGCGATTCTCTCAGATACGGGACCGTCTGTCCACGGATCTGTACATCGCTCTGTCCCCCCACCCGATGCCATGACGAGGACGGCGAGGGAGGGCTGGACAAAAACCCGGAAGCCTGATAGGACTAGCATCGCCAAACTACCGAACGTGCCTGCGCGTGTCCACCGGGCCGCAGCCATGACCTGCTCTCTTCAAGGGGTGATGAGATTATGAAACGCCTTCTCTCCGTTTTCGCCTGCCTGCTTTTCCTCGCCACGATCGGCGGCGCACGGGCCCAGGATCTCCGTACCGTGCCCACCGTGGACTCCGCCGGCGAGCCGGATGAGTTCACCATGGTGCGGGCCGGGGGTACGGACATCGACCTGAGAGCGCTGCCCGAGACGGAGCCGCGGCGGCGCGAGCGGGGGGAGCGCCCCGCGCCGCCGCTCGATCCGATGGAGGCGACGGGTCGGCCGACCGAGCCCGGGATCCCGTCGGTCCCGCCGGACCGCGCCGCTCCGGCGCCGGCGCCGATCATCAACTTCGACGGCCTCGACCGGCTCAACTGGGGCGCCGGCAGCCCGCCCGACGCCAACGGCGACGTCGGCCCGGACCACTACATCCAGTCGGTCAACTCGTCGGTGGGCATCTACAACAAATCGGACGGCTCCCAGATCACGGCGTTCACCTTCGACACCCTGATGAGCCAGGGCAGCTTCGGCAACCAGTGCGACACGGAGAACTTCGGCGACCCCGTCGTGCTCTACGACACGTTCGAGGACCGCTGGGTGCTGACCGACTTCGCGTTCACGCTCGACGGCGGCGGCGCCGTGAACCCGCCGGAGGCGTTCGAGTGCCTCGCGGTCTCGAAGACCGCCGACCCGGTCTCCGGCGGCTGGTGGTTCTACTCGATCAAGATCACCGACTTCCTCAACGACTATCCGAAGCTCGCGGTGTGGACCGACGGCATCTACATGTCGTCGAACATGTTCGGCTTCGCCGCCGGCGGCAGCTTCCAGACCACCCGGGTGTGGGCCTTCAACAAGGCGCAGATGTACGCCGGCGCGCCGACCGTGCAGGTGGTGAGCTTCAGCCCGGGCAGCGGCGACTTCACCCTGCTGCCGAGCAACGCCCGCCTGCAGACCGGCACCCCGCCTCCGGGCACGCCCAACTACTACGTGTCCTCGTGGAACTTCCTCAACGCGCTGACGGTGTACAAGTTCCACGTCGACTGGGTCCGGCCCTCGCTGTCCACCTTCACCGGCCCTGACGTCCCGCTCGCCGCCACGAGCTGGCCGAACGCGAGCGTGGCCAACGCGCCGCAGTCGGGCACGGCGACCCTCCTCGACGTGCTCCAGATCCGCGCGATGATGCAGAACCAGTACACCAACATGGGCGGCGTCGAGTCGCTGTGGAACACCCACACGGTGCGCCGCGCGAACACCACGGGCTTCGCGGCTCCGCGCTGGTATCAGGTGGACGTCACCGGCGGCACGGTGGCGGCCAACCTGCCGCAGGCGGCGACCTGGGATCCGGACGCCGCCAACGTGATGCACCGCTTCATCCCCAGCCTGGCGCTCGACCGCGCCGGCAACCTGGCGCTCGGCTACAGCACGTCGAGCAGCACCACCTTCCCGTCGATCAAGTACGCCGGCCGCCTGGCCGCGGACCCGATCAACACGTTCAGCAAGACCGAGCAGACGATGTTCACCGGCACGGCGTCGCAGACCGGCAGCACCCGCTGGGGCGATTACGCCGCCATGACGCTCGACCCCGACGGCTGCACCTTCTGGTTCACCAGCGAGTACGCCAACCCCCTGTCGCAGGCGGCCAACCAGCGGTGGCTGACCCGCATCGGCTCCTTCAAGTACGACGAGTGCACGCCGGTCGGCGCGGGCGGGACGGTCGAGGGCACCGTGACGGCCACGGTCGGCGGCGCCCCGATCAGCGGCGCGACGATCACGTTCGGCGCCCGGACGACGACCACCAACGGCAGCGGCTTCTACCAGTTCACGGACATCCCGGCCGGCACCTATCCCAGCATCACGGCGAGCGCCCCGGGGTACGTCTCGAGCACGGCGACCAGCATCGTCGTGAACGACGCCGCGACCACGACGCAGAACTTCTCGCTCGCGTCGGCGCCGGCCAGCGCGTGCCTGACCGACACGACCCAGTCCGACTTCCAGACCGGCACGGGGACGAACGTCGACCTGAACACCAGCCCGGGCGACGTCATCCTGCTGAACGCCGCCAACATCAACCAGCAGAACACGACGCTCGGCACCAGCGGCGTCGGCATCACCGTGACGACCTGGGGCGGCCAGACCTTCACCCCGTCGGTCACCGGCCAGATGACCCAGGTCGACATCAACCTGTTCTGCTCCGGCTGCACGGGCACGACCCCGAACCTGACGCTGAGCCTCCGGGCCACGAGCGGCGGCCTGCCGACGGGCGCCGACCTCGCCTCGGCCACGATCACCGGCTTCAACAGCGGCGCCTCGGCGTATTACACCGCGACCTTCGGCACGCCTCCGACGCTGACCTCCGGCACGCAGTACGCGATCGTGATCCGCCCGACGGCGAACCCCTCGCCGGGCACCTACGCGCTCACCCGGAGCGGCACCTCCACGGCCGGCGCCGACGTCTACGCCGGCGGCGCCCGGGTCGCCGGCGCCACGAGCGGCACGGTGTGGTCCATCCCCCTGACCGGCGGCGTGCAGACCGACGCCGGCTTCAAGATCTACATCAACACCGGCTTCGCGTCGTCCGGAAACCTGGTCTCCGGGCTCAAGGACAGCAACCCGGCCGTCGGCACCACGCCGACCTGGACCACGTTGTCCTGGAACGCCTCGACGCCGGCCAACACGGCTCTCAGCTTCCAGGTGGCGGCCAGCAACTCCCCGACGGGTCCGTTCAACTTCGTCGGCCCCGACACCACCTCGGGCACGTTCTTCACCACCAGCGGCGCGTCGCTCAGCCAGTTCGACGGCTTCCGCTACCTCAAGTACAAGGCGTACCTCTCGACGACCGTCAACACGACCACGCCGACCCTGAACGACGTGACCGTCTGCTTCGTGAACGTCCCCGCGCCGGATCTCTCGCTCACCAAGAGTGACGGCGGGGCCTCGGTGGCGCCGGGCGGCACCGTGTCCTACACCCTCACCTACGGCAACAGCAGCACGGGCGGCGCCACGGGCGTGGTGCTGACCGAGACCGTGCCGGCCAACACGACGTTCAACGCCGGCGCCAGCACCGCGGGCTGGAGCTGCACGCCGAACAACAACGCCGGTTCGACCTGCACGCTCGCGATCGGCGCCGTCGCCGGCTCGAGCAGCGGCCTGACCGCCACCTTCGCCGTCACCGTCGCCAACCCGGTGGCGGCCGGCGTCGACCAGATCTCCAACACGGCCTCCATCGCCGACGACGGCACCCACGGCGCCGACCCGACGCCGGCCGACAACTCGGCCAGCGACACCACGCCGGTGACCGCCGCTCCGGATCTCCCGATCACCAAGAGCGACAGCGGGGCCTCGGTGGCGCCGGGCGGCACTGTGTCCTACACCCTCACCTACGCCAACGGCGGCGACCAGGGCGCGACGGGCGTCACGCTCACGGAGACCGTGCCGGCCAACACGACGTTCAACGCCGGCGCGAGCACCGCGGGCTGGAGCTGCACGCCGGACAACAACGCCGGTTCCACCTGCACCCTCGCGATCGGCGGCCTCGCCGCCGGCAGCGGCAGCCAGATTGC
>JBEQUE010000020.1:0-20744 GCA_040349255.1 Acidobacteriota bacterium
CTGCGCGCTGGCGGACCCCCCGTACAGCAGACCCTCCGTGTCCTCCCGGTCGACGGCCCGGACCTGGACGGTCTCCGCGTCCGTGCCGTCGCTCTTCCAGAGGGCGATGTCGGAGGTTTCGTACGAGTACGTGAAGAAGAAGGCCTCGTCGCCCGACGCCATCAGGTAGATCGGGTGCGAGCCGCCGATGTCGGCCGTGTTGATGTCGCGCACGAGCCGCGTGCCCTTGGACGTGCCGTCCGTGCGCCAGAGCTCGTCCCCTTCCGGGCCCGGCGCGTCGAACAGGAGCTGGCCGCCGGCCACCGTCCAGTCGGGTTCATACCACGGCTCCTCCGGAGCGAAGTTGCTGATCCGGAGGGTGTTGGCCTCCTTGCCGTCGGTCGTCCAGAGCTCCTCCCCGTGGACGCCGTCGTTCGCCACGAAGATCAGCCGGTCCTTCACGACGAAGGGCGCGTACGGATGCCCGTCGCAGCTCCCGGGGCAGAGGTCCCGCACGAGGCGGGTGCCCGCCCTGGTGCCGTCCGTGACCCAGAGCTCGTTGCCGCGGTCCGGCGTGGTGACGGTCATGAAGACGAGCCCCGGCAGGGTGCTGTCCCAGATCCGGGTCACGTCTTCGCAGTATCCCGGACAGAGATCCTTCAACTGGCGCGTACCCTTCACGGTGCCGTCCGTGACCCAGGGCTCGATGTTGTAGGGTCCGTCGTTCGCCATGAAGACGAAGCGGTTCCCCGCGGCGACGCGGGGGAGCTCCAGGAAATACCCCTGCGAATGCGAGAAGAACGCATCACTCCGTGGCAGGCGGGTGAGCGCCCGCGTGTTCTGCGGGGTCCCGTCCGTGACCCAGAGCTCCTGCCCGTCTTCGTCGTCCTCGGCCACGAAGTAGAGGCGGCCGCCCTGGACCGAAAAGTACGGGAACCACAGGGCGCCGCTGAGCTTCAGCGTCCCCTCGGGGGTGCCGTCGCTGGACCACAGCTCCTCCGTGGGGCCCGGCGGGTAGACCTGGAACACGAGCCGGTCCCCGACGACAAACAGCGCGGAGGCGGTGAGCGGCGAGACCATCACCGTGCCGGCCGGCGTGCCGTCGGTCTTCCACAGCCCGTCGGTCCCGGCGAAGTAGACGCTGCCCTGGAATGCCGCCATCGCGTACGGGCTCTGATCCGCCACCCGCCAGGTCCCTGAGGGAGTCCCGTCGCTGCGCCAGACCTGGTAGACGGAATCCTCGTCGTCCCCGACCGACACGTTGAAGTACAGCACGTCCCCGTCCGACACCCCGGCCCCGAAGGCATTGACCGAAGGGTCGGTGAGCTGGAAGGTGCCGGCAGCCGTGCCGTCGGTCGCCCACAGGCGCCAGTTCGAGCCCTCGTCCAGGAGCTGGAAGAAATAGTGCCGGCTGGTCTGGGCGAAGGCCTGGGGATCGCCGAAGTTGCAGAAGGGCTGGCAGAGGTGCGTGACCTGCCAGGTGCCGGCCTCCGTGCCGTCGCTGCGCCAGATCTCGGAGCCGGCGCTTCCGTCGAACACGCTGAACAGGGCCACGGACCCCAGGGTGACGAAGTCCGACGGAGACGAGCTCCCCGGCTCCGGCACCGGGTTGATGTCCTTGACGAGGTACGGCTCCAGCCCGACGGCCGGGGCGGACAAGGACAGAAGGGACAGCAAGGACAGCAGGCCTTTCACGGCGCACCCTCCTCCACCGCCCAGAGCTCGTCGCCGGTCTCGCGGCTCAAAGCCGGAAAGAAGACGCGCGAGCTGGCCCGGACCAGCTCGTTTTCCTCGACCTCGGGCAGGAGCCGGACCGTGCCGGCCGGAGTGCCGTCGGACTCCCACAACCAGCGCCGCCATACCTTGGTCTGGATGGCTGTGAACAGGAGATGACCGCCCAGGACGGCGAACCGTCCCGGGTACGAGATCGGCTGGCCTTCGCGGTCGAGGAAGGGCATGGTCCCCGCCTCGGTCCCGTCCGTGACCCAGAGGAGCTGGGAGCCGGCGTCGGCGCTGCCGAACCAGGCCCGGCCCTGGAAGACGGCATATCCGTTCATGCTCCGGTCGCTGATCTTGCGGGTGCCCGCCGCCGTGCCGTCCGTCACCCAGATCCCGGAGCCCTGGCTCGGGGACCGTCCGGAGATCAGGAGCCGGTCGCCCAGACGATCGCCAAGAGAGACCAGGAGGGAGGGCTCGAAGGATCCGGCGCCGGGCTCGACGTCCACGGCGAGGGCCGTTCCGCCGGCGGTGCCGTCGCTCGACCACAGCTCCCGGCCGTGCTCGCCGTCGTCCGCGAAGAACCACAGGCGGCCGGCGTGGACGGTGAGAAGCGAGGGGTTCGAACCGGCGCCGGGCCGGATGGCCTTGACCACGTCGGTGCCGCCCTCGGTGCCGTCGCTCACCCACAGCTCCCGCCCCAGGCCCTGGTTGAAGGCGGAGAAATAGAGCTTCCCCTGGAAATCGGTCAGGCCGGCCGGTTCCGAGGAGGAGGTCCCGGGCTCGACGTCGCGGACCAGCCGCGTCCCGGCCCTGTCGGAAGGTACTCCGTCGCTCGTCCACAGCTCGACGCCGTGCTCCAGGTCCTCGACCACAAAGAAGACCGCGTTGCCCACGGCGCGCATCTCCGGATCTTTCCACGGGATCCATTCGTTGTCGGCGAGCAGCGGCCAGGTGCCGGCCTCCGTGCCGTCCGTCCGCCAGGGCACGGGCGACCGGTAGGGTGTCCGGGCCATCAGGAAGAAGAGCTGGCCGCCGGCCTGCGCGCTGACGGGCCCCTCGTACAGCGGCCCATCCGTGTCCTCCCGCTGGAAGACCCGGACCTGGACGGTCCCCGCGTCCGTGCCGTCGCTCTTCCAGAGGGTGAGGTCGGGGAAGCCGTCAAACCAGTAGGTGAAGAAGAAAACCTGGTCGCCCGACGCCATCAACTGGTACGGACGCGAGCCGCCGACGTCGGCCGTGGCGATGTCGCGCACGAGCCGCGTGCCGGACGGCCCCGTGCCGTCCGCGCGCCAGAGCTCGTCCCCTTCGGGGCCGGGCGCGCGGAGCAGGAGCTGGCCGCCGGCCACCGTCCCTTCAAAATGATCGTACCCGGGGATGCCCCAGGGTTCCTTGCGCGCGAAGTCGCTGATGCGGAGGGTGTCAGCCTCCCTGCCGTCGGTCGCCCAGAGCTCGTACCCGTCGACGCCGTCGTCCGCCGCGAAGAGCACCCGGTCCTTCACGACGAAGTGCGCATAGGGACGCCCGCCGCAGCTCCCGGGGCAGATGTCCTTCACGAGGCGGGTGCCCGCCTCGGTGCCGTCCGTGACCCAGAGCTCGTTGCCCCGGTTCCGTTTGTCGGCGGCCAGGAAGATGCGCCCCGGCAGGGTGCTGTCCCAGACCTCGGTCAGGCCGTAGCAGAGACCGGGACAGAAATCCTTCAGCAGGCGCGTACCCTCTACCGTGCCGTCCGTGACCCAGGCCTCGACGCCGTGGAGCCCGTCGTTCGCCGCGAAGACGAAACGGTTTCCCGGCAGGGCCTGGGCGGCGCGGGGGAGATACAGGTAGGGACTCCCCGTGTAGGAGAAGAACGCCTCCCTCTCGCGCAGAGCGGTGAGCGCCCGCGTGTTCTTCGGGGTCCCGTCCGTGACCCAGAGCTCCTGTCCGTTGCGGACGTCGTCGAGCACGAAGTAGAGGCGGTTGCCCTGGACCGAAAAGTCCGCGAACCACGAACGCTCGGGCCGGCGAACGATGCCTTCGATCCGCCGCGTCCCTTCGGCGGTGCCGTCGCTGGACCAGAGCTCCTCCCGGACGTCCGGCGCGTAGACCAGGAACACGAGCCGGTTCCCGACGACATACAGCGGGTTGGCCGATAGGCTGTACTGCGCCGGGAGCTCCGCGACCCTCACCGTGCCGGCCTCCGTGCCGTCGGTCTTCCACAGCTCTCCCTCGCCCGCGATGAAGTAGAGGCTGCCCTTGAACGCCACCATCAATTGCGGGCTGCGGTCCGACACCTGCCAGGTCCCCGCGGGAGTCCCGTCGCTGCGCCAGAGCCCGGGGACGGAATCCTCGTCCTTCCCAACCGACATGCCGAAGTACAGCACGTCCCCGACCGGCACCCAGGCCTCCCAGGCATGGGCCGGAGGGTCGACGAGCTGGAAGGTGCCGGCCGGCGTGCCGTCGGTCGCCCAGAGGTGCCAGTCCCGGTTCTCGTCCAGGGCCTGGAAGAAAGAGTGCCGGCTGGTGAGGGCGATGGTCTCGAGATGGACCTCGCAGTAGGGCTGCTGGCAGAGGTCCGTGACCTGCCAGGTGCCGGCTTCCGTGCCGTCGCTCCGCCACAGCTCCTCGCCGGCGATCCCGTCGGACGCGACGAACAGGGCCGCGGACCCCAGGGTGACGAAAGCCTCCGGCCATGAGCTCGCCGGGTCCGGCACCGGGTTGAGGTCCTTGACCAGGTACGGCTCCAGCCCGAAGGCCGGAAGGGCACAGAGCAGACAGGCGAGAACGATCGCGGGCCGGGTTCGCATGCTGTTCCTCCGATCGTCCCAGTCTACGGCGTATCCTCGTCCACCGCCCATAGCTCGACGCCGTTCTCCCGGCTGTAGGCCGGAAAGAACACGCGCGAGCCGGCCCGGACCAGATCCCATGCCGCTCCGTCGGACCCCGGGAGGGTCTCCGGCAGGAGCGGGAACGTGCCCTCCTGCGTACCGTCGGTGACCCAGAGCGGCACGCCGCCCTCCCCGGTGTTGAACACCAGGTGGCCGTCCAGCGCGGCGAACCGGCGCGGGGAGGGGATCGGCTGGGAATTCCGGTCGAAGACCTGCTGGGCCCCGTACCCGCTCGTGACCCAGAGGTATTCATGGTGATCCGGATCGGAGCTGCCGAAGTAGAGCCCGCCCTGGAACAACGCACTCGCGAGCATGACCTGGTAGCTGACCACCTGGGTCCCTTCCGGCGTGTCAGCCGTCCTCCAGATCCCGAACCCGTACCTCCGGGACAGCCCGTTGATCAGCAGTTGGCTGCCGACGGAGACCAGGCCGAAGCCTTGGAAGGGGGTGAATCCAATCTCCGTCTCGACCTCCAGGACCGTCCCGGCCGCCGTGCCGTCGCTGCTCCACAGTCCCCGGCCGTGCTCGTCGTCGGCGAAGAACCACAGGCGGCCGGCGTGAACGGTGAGCGCCGAGGGACCCGAGCTCGAGAACGAGCCCGGATAGATGTCCTTGACCAGAACCGTGCCGGCCTCGGTGCCGTCGCTGCGCCACAGCTCCACTCCGTGGTCCGGATCCCGCGCGGCGAAGTAGAGCTTCCCTTGGAAGGCGGTCAGATAGGTCGGATCGAACGGTCCGGAGTCGCCGGGACGGACCTGCCGTGTGCCCGCGACCGTGCCGTCGGTCGCCCACAGCACGGCGGGGCCTTCCAGCCCCCGGACCGGGAAGAACACCGTGGCGCCCACCGCCCTCAGGCCCGAGATCTGGACTCCCAGCGAGAAGGTGCCCGCCTCCGTACCGTCCGTGCGCCAGAGGAACTGCTGCGTACCCATGAAGAAGAGCTTGCCGCCGGCCTCCGTGGAGAGAGCCTGGTCGACCGGTACGACGGGCGCCACCCACACGGTGCCGGCCTCGGTGCCGTCGCTCTTCCACAGGCCCTGGCTGCCGCTTTCGTCGTGGGCGAAGAAGAACACCTCGCTCCCGAGCGGCATCAGGGCGTGCGGATCGGAGCCGCCGAGATCGGACTCGTTGATGTCGCGGACGAGCCGCGTGCCCGCGGCGGTGCCGTCGGTGCGCCAGAGCTCGCGCCCCTCCGGGCCGGGCGCACCGAACAGGAGCTGTCCTCCCGCCACCGAGCCTCCGAAAACGTCCCAGGGGAGCTCCGGAACGAAGTCGCTGATCCGCACCGTGCCGGCCGCCGTGCCGTCGGTCGACCAGATCTCGTAGCCGTGGATGCCGTCGTTCGCCGCGAAGACCAGCCGGTTCCCGACGACGAACGGCGCGAACGGCAAGGCGTCGCAGGGCCCGCGGCAGATGTCCCGCAGCAGGCGCGTGCCGGCCGCGGTGCCGTCCGTGACCCAGACCTCCTGGCCGCGGACCCCGTTGGTGCCGGTCAGGAAGAGACGCCCCGCCAGGGGACGGTCCCAGAGAGTGTTCGCGCCGCTGCACGTGCCCGGACAGAGATCCTTGAGCAGGCGCGTGCCCTTCGCGCTGCCGTCCGTGACCCAGGGCTCGATCCCGTGGGCCCCGTCGTGGGCCAGGAAGACGAAGCGGCCGCCCGCGGCGGCGCGGGGGAGGTACAGGGAATAGGCCTGGGAATCGGAGAAGAACGCGTCCTTCCGGGACAGGTTCGTGAGCACCCGCGTGTTCTTCGCGGTGCCGTCCGTGACCCACAGCTCCTGCCCCTTGCGGCCGTCGCCGATCACGAGGTAGAGCCGGCCGCCCTGCACCGAGAGGTCCCAGATCGCCGGCGACCCCGGCCCGGGAACGATGTCGGTGATCGCCTGCGTGCCCCTGGCGGTGCCGTCGCTGGCCCAGATCTCGGTCCCCCGGCCCGGCGTGGTGGCCAGGAACACGAGCCGGCTCCCGACGACCTGCAGCAACGTGGGGCCGGGGCCCGCCGGGGAGGAGGGCACCGGGTCCTTGACCATCACCGTGCCGGCCGCCGTGCCGTCGGTCTTCCACAGCGCCAGGCCGGCGCGGCCGTCGTCCGCGGAGAAGTAGACGCTGCCCTTGAACGCCGCCATCGACCGCAGGTCGGAGCCCTGGGGGCCGGGCCGGAGGTCCGTCACCAGCCAGGTCCCGGCGACAGTCCCGTTGCTGCGCCACAGCTCCAGGCCGTGCGCCTGGTCCTCGGCGGTGAAGTACAGCACGTCCCCGGCCGCCGCCCAGAGGAACCCGATCGTGACCGACGGATCGGTGAGCTGGAGCGCGCCGGACCCGCCGCTGGTCACCCAGAGGTTCGGATGATGGTTCTCGTCCAGGGCACGGAAGAAATAGTGCCGGCTGGTCGCGGCGAACCGCGTGGGCCGGCCGGAGCAATCGGGCCGGCAGAGGTCGGCGACCTGCCAGGTGCCGGCCGCGGTGCCGTCGCTGCGCCACAGCTCCACGCCGGTGAGCCCGTCGTCCGCGTCGAACAAGGCCACGGACCCGAGGCTGCCAAAGTCCGCCGGGCGCGAGTCCGCCGGCTCCGATACAGGATTGATGTCCTTGACGAGATACGGCTCCAGCCCGAGGGCCGGAAGGGCGCAGAGCAGGCAGGCCAGGCAGGCGAGAATGAGCACGGAGCAGGTTCGCATGATGAAGACCTCCGATCTGCCCTTGTTTACGGATCAGCCTCCTCCACCGCCCATAGCTCGATGCCGGTGTCCTCGCCCTGGCGCGGGAACTGGATGGCGGCCGGGAAGAAGACGTGCGAGCCGGCCCGGATCAGATCGATGGGATGCGTGGAATTCGGAAGGGTCGCCCGCATCACCTGGACGGGGCCGTACGACGACGTGCCGTTGAACCTCCAGAGAGGCACCCCGTACGACGCGGTGTTGAAGTAGAGATGGTCGCCGAGCACGGCGAACTGCCCCGGGGCGCCCTCGGTGTCGATGAGGGGCCCGGTGCCCGCCCTGGTGCCGTCCGTGACCCAGAGGACGTCGCCGCGGCCATGGTAATAAAGCCGGCCCTTGAAGATTGCGCGCCCGGAGCTCCCGGCGATAACCGAGTGATCGCTGATCTTCCGGGTCCCGCCCGACGTGCCGTCCGTCGCCCACAGCCCGCGGCCCTGGCTCGGAGACGATCCGAAGACGAGGAGTTGGCCGCCGAGAGAGATCAAGGCCTCGGCCTTGAAGGAGCCGGGACCGGGTTCCAGGTCGAGAGCCAGGGCCGTCCCTGCCGCGGTGCCGTCGCTCCGCCAGAGCTCCCGACCGTGGACGCCGTCGTCCGCGAAGAACCACAGGCGATCGGCGTGGACGGTGAGCAGGGACGGTTCCGAGACGTCCTTGACCAGCGCCGTGCCCGCATCCGTGCCGTCGCTGCGCCACAGCCCCCGCCCTTCCCCGGGAGTTTCGTCCGCGAAGTAGAGCTTCCCCCGGTACGCGGTCAGCTCGCTCGGCCCTGGAGTCCCGGGGGCCGACGCGGCGGCGCGGACCCGCCGCGTGCCCGCGACGGTGCCGTCGCTCATCCAGAGACTGACGTCGAGATTCTCGTCCCGCGCCGGGAAGAACACCCTGTCGCCCACGGCTTCGATCCCGGCGCCGGCGCGGGTCAGCCGATAGGTGCCCGGTCCCGTGCCGTCCGTCCGCCACAGATCGGAGGATTCGCCTTCGTTCAGGAAGAAGAAGAGCTGTCCGCCGGCCTCCCGGAAGGGCTTCCCGAAGGCTCCTCCGTCCACCTCATCGGGGCTGAACGTCCGGATTTCGACCGTCCCCGCCTGCGTGCCGTCGCTCTTCCACAGGCCGAGATCCGGGCCACGGGACGCGAAGAAGACCGTCTGGTCGCCCAGCGTCATCAGTTGGCTCGGATTGGAGCTGCCGGGATTGGTCTCGTTGACGTCGCGCACGAGCCGCGTGCCGGACGGGCCCGTGCCGTCGGTGCGCCAGGGCTCGAGCCCTCCGGGACCGATGCCGGGGTAGAAGAGCTGTCCTCCCGCCACGGCGCCCGTGAAGCCATAGGGGAGATCCGGGGAGAGCTCGCTGAGCCGCACCGTGCCGGCCGCCGTGCCGTTGGTCGCCCAGAGATCGAGTCTGGAATTCCAGGGGCCGCTCATAAAGGTCATGAAGATCACGCGCCCCCCCACGGCGAACAAGGAGGTCGGGGAGGAATCGCAGTCCCCCGGGCAGAGGTCGCGCACGAGGCGCGTGCCGGCCTCGGTGCCGTCCGTGCCCCAGGGCTCCGAGCCGCTGGTGCCGTCGTCGCCCACCAGGAAGAGGCGCCCCGGCAGCCCATGGTCCCACATGACAAACGAGCCGCCGCTGCAGGGACCCGGACAGATGTCCTTGAGCAGGCGCGTGCCCTCGGCCGTGCCGTCCGTGACCCACGGCTCGGTGCCGTACTGCGGGTCGAAGACCCTGAAGACGAACCGGCTCCCCAGGCCCGTCCGCGGCAGGAAGTAGAGATACTGATCCGAGAAGAATCCCTGCTTGATCGGCAGGTTGGTGAGCCTCCGCGTGCCGTTGGCGCGGCCGTCCGTGACCCAGAGATCCTGCTGGTTGTCGGCCTCCTCGGCGACGAAGTAGAGGCGGTTGCCCTGGACCGAGAAGTCCCGGAAAAACGTGCGCCTCCCGCGGAAGACGCCGCGGAAGAAATCCGTGCCCTGGGCCGTGCCGTCGCTGGACCAGAGCGCCTGGAGCTGCTGGTGCGGCGCGGGAGCCACGAACACGAGCCGGTTTCCCACGACCTGCAGCGAATCGGCGGTAACCCACCAGAGCTGCGACGTGACGAGGCCCTTGACCAGGACCGTGCCGGCCGCCGTGCCGTCGGTCTTCCAGAGACCCTCTCCGTTGGGGCCGCGCGCGAAGAAGTAGATCGCGCCCTTGAAGGCCGTCAGCCACCGCGGGCCGGGGCCGTCGGGCCAGAGGTCGGAGACCCTGTAGGTCCCCCCGGGAGTGCCGTCGCTGCGCCAGAGCTGTATGCCGTGGTCTTCCTCCGCGGCGAAATACAGCACGCCCTCGACCGCCAGCCGTACCGAAGTGGGCCTGACCGAGCCGCCGGAGAGGAGCGGAAAGGTGCCGCCCGGCGTGCCGTCTGAAACCCACAGGCTCGCGTAGTAGGACGAGCTTCCGTCCGCGGCATAAAAGAAGTACTTCCCGCCCGCCACGGCGTAGCTGTACGGATTGCCGGAGCAGTCCGGCTGGCAGATGTCGGCCACCTGCCAGGTCCCGGCCGCCGTGCCGTCGCTGCGCCACAGCTCCCGGCCGGTGACGCCGTCGTCGGCGCTGAACAGGGCCACCGGGCCCAGGCTCACGAAGTTGTCCGGAGCGGAGTCCGCCGGATCCCCCGGCAGCGGGTTGATGTCCTTGACCAGGTACGGATCCCGCCCGAAGGCCGGGAGGGCGCACAGAAGGCAAACGAGGACCAGCGCGGGCGAGGTTCGCATGGGAAGATAGATCCCTCCAGTCTGTCTTGAGTTTACGGATGATCCTCCTGAACCGCCCAGGGCTCGGCGCTCATCCCAGGCCCAGGGCGAGCTCGACCCTCTCGGCCACTCCCGCCAGGCGGCCGAGCAGCCGCCGGTGCAGGTCGGCCGACTCGCGGAGCGCGAGGCTCGCGGCGGCGTGGGTGCTCTCGAAGTCGCCGGCCGCGGGAGGGCTCGGGACCACCTTCTGCGCCAGGGTTCCCCACGCCTCCCCGGGATGCTCGAACGGATAGACCTCGGCCTGAAGGTCGCGCTGGAGCCGCCGGAGCAGGGCGTTCGCCTCGTGCACGCGGGGGGCGAGGCGGTCGGCGACCGGCTTCCGGGCGCGGACCCCCGGCCCCTGGGCCATCAGGACGCCCAGGCCGAGGTGGTTCCGGCGCAGCTCCCGGAGGGCCGGGAAGGACCGCTGGAGGCCCGCGAGGGAGGCGAGCAGGGTCGCGGACTCGCCGCGGCTGTCGGCGCCCGCCACCTTGTCCGCGACCTGCGGCTCGGCCAGCAGGATCAGGGACTGCAGAAGGCGCTGGCGCTGCGTCTCCTCGGCCGCGGCGAGCGCCGGCTCCAGCGCTTCCATCTGGGCCAGCGAGCGGTCGCGCTGGTGCGCGGCGTTGCGGAGGTCGGCGGCGAACAGGCCGAAGTCCTCCGGCTTGATCCTGAACCCGGCGTTCAGCAGCTCCTCCGCCTGGACCGCCCGGGTCCAGCGCTTCTCGGCGCCCCGGTACTGCAGGAGGCGGCGGCCGTTCTCGTCCGCGTCCTTCTTGAGCGCAATCAGCGCTCCCCACAGGACCTCGACCGCGGCCTGCGGGTCGCCCGACGGCTCCGGGGGGCGGTCCGGAAGCGGGACCGCGCGCCATTCCAGGGGATTGCGGAAGTAGCGCTGGAACAGCTCCCGGCCCTCGACGGCGTCCGCCTTGCTCTCGGCGATCTTCACGGCCACGACCGCGCGCGGTACGGAGGGCTCGAGGGGCGGCTCCGCCAGGTGGACCGGCATCGGCGTGGCGGCGGTCTCTGGAGCCTCTGGCGGAGCTTCCTGGGGAGCCTCCTGGGGAGTGAGCGGCGGCATGCCCAGCGCCTCCTCCACTTTGGAGGCGATCCAGGCCAGCCGGCTGAGCAGCCGCGCCTGGACCTCCTCGGCGTTCAGCAGGGCGGTCCCGATCATTCCGCGGTGGCCCGCGAGGTCGCCTTCCATGGGAAGGGCAGGGACGATGTACTGCACGAGCGTGGTCCCCTTGACGCCGTGCTCGAAGGGGTAGGGATGGTCGCGCAGCGCGCGATGGACAACCTTGAGGTGCCCGCGGACTTCGAGCAGCATCCGCTGGATCTCGGTCGAGAGCTCCGGCGGCGGCTCGCCGTCGGTCTCCAGCTGCCGCACGAGGATGTCCAGGGCGTTCCAGTCCTCCTGCAGCGGGAAGAGCTGCGGGAAACGTTCGGCCAGAAGGGCGCCGCAGCCGAGGAGGCGCGCCATCTCCTCCGGCGCCATGGCCACCCCGGGCAGCTCCGCGGCGACGGCCGGGTGCTGGAACAGGGCCAGGGCGGCCTCCAGCCGGCCGGCCTCGTCCTTTTCGTACCTGGCGAGGACGACGGCGATCTCCTCCATCCTGGCCTGGGCGCGCTTCGCGGCGCGCTGGGCCGTCGCCAGGTCGCCGGCCGGCAGCTTGAAGGTCACGGCCTGGATCGCGTATCCGGCCCTGAGCAGCGCGGAGGCGCGCAGGGCGTGGGACCGGTCCTTCGACGCCGCGACGAACTCGGCCTTCGCGCGCCCGTGATCGGCGGCGCCCTCCGCGACGACCCGGCGCGCCTCCTCCAGCCGGCGGATCCCCTCCTCCCTGTCCTCGCACGCCGGGATCCGGTCCGGAATCCGCATCGCGCGCAGCGGCGGGTTCTGGAAGTAGCTGGCGAAAGCGGCGCGCTCCACCTCGCTCTGCTGCTTGAGGTCGCGCATCGCCTGCACCGGCACGAGATCGGCGAAGCGGATCTGCCGTCCCAGCCTCGAAGCATAGAACTGCAGCGATGCCGCCTTCTCGATGGACGGCAGGTCGGCGAACAGCGCGCCGGCCGGCAGGTCCGAGGAGAACACCCCGGCGCTCTTCTCCAGCTCCGCCCGCGCGATCCGCTTGCGCACCGGAGGGTGCGACGAGAAGACCTCTTCCTTCTCGTCGGCGAAGTGCGTTTCGAGCGCCGCGGCGATCTCCCCGGCCTTGCTCTGCCGGTTGGCCAGCACCAGCCGCGGCAGGCTGTCGGCGAGCCGCTTCTCCTCCCACTGCGACTGCAGCTCCTCGAGCGACATGTCGTGGGCGGCGTTCAGGGCGAACATCTCGCGCATCGAGGTGGTGAGCGCGTCGAAGCCGGCGAGGCGCACCAGGTAGCGGTCGGCGTCGTACTCCAGGTGCCGGCTCACGTACGCGCTCACCGCGTAGCCGGCCAGCATCGTGGTCCAGAGGATCCTGCGGCTGAGCCAGATCACGGCGACGACGGAATAGAGGATCGCCTTGACCGTGAAGACCCCGGTCTGCTCGGCATTGGCCCTGATCGTCTCCTCGAAGGGGTCGCGGCGGTAGACCAGGAGCTGGAGCCAGCGGCTCATCACCCGGATGACGAGGGACAGGCGCAGGCCGGCCTTCTGGCTGAAGTGGCCCGTCTCGTGCGCGATGATGCCGGCCAACTGCTGCAGGGTCAGGCTTTCGACCAGCGGCAGGCCGATCACGAGCACCACGTCGTCGGTGTCGAACAGGGACAGCAGGCCGCGGCGGAACGAGGCGGAGGCGTTGACCTCGCAGTCGACGTGGATCTCCTTCGGGACCGGCGCTCCCAGCGCCTTGCATAGCCGGCCGACGAACTCGAAGACGAGCGGCTCCCTCGCCCGGTCGAGCCGCAGGCGGGTCTCTCCTCCCCCTCCGCCGAACAGCGGCTTCAGCAGGCGGATCACGACGAAGACCCCGAGCCCCGCGGGGAGGAGAAGGGCCGGCAGCATGACCAGCCCGAGACCCTGGGTCAGGAACTTGAAGTCGAGGAGCATCAGGTACTGGAAGATCAACCAGCCCAGGCCGCCGACCACCGCCGCGTAGATCAGGGGCATCAGCAGCATGACGACGGCCGCCCCCGCCAGCGTCAGCCGGTAGCCGAGCGACGGCTTCCAGGGCGGCACCGTGCCGCGGAAACCGGAGAGGACCTGACGCCGGATCTCCGGGTCGACGGCCGGCCTGGCGGTTGTTGCCTTGTTCACTCGTGTCCTTTCGCGCCCCCGGAACAGGCACCGGCCGCTCCCTCAAACCCGGGTCCCGGTCTTCGACGTCTGGATGTTTCCTCTAGCGTACTACGGCGCGGCCTCCTCCACCGCCCAGAGCTCGACGCCGTCCTCGCGGCTGAAGGCCGGGAAGAAGACGCGCGAGCCGGCCCGGACCAGCTCGTGCGCCGCCCCGTCGGAATCCGGGAAGGTCTCCGGCAGGAGCCGGAACGTGCCGGCCGGCGTGCCGTCGGTCGCCCAGAGCGGCACGTCGTCCTCCCCGGTGTCGAACAGGAGGTGGCCGTCCAGGGCGGCGAACCGGCGCGGATAGAGGATCGGCTGCAGGGCCTGGTCGAAGACGGGCCTCACCCCGGTGGCGTCCGCGACCCAGAGGAATTCGTGGAAATCCTCTTCATAGCTGCCGAAGTAGAACCCGCCCTTGAACACGGCGTGCGAGTTCACCCTCCGGGTGCTGACCAGGCTGGTCCCCGCCGCGGTGCCGTCCGACACCCAGATCCCGGCGCCCCGGGTCTGGCCGCCTCCGAGCATCAGCAGCCGGTCGCCGAGCGAGACCAGGAGGGAAACGCCGAAGGAAGCGGCCCCGGGCTCCAGATCGGCGGCCAGGACCGTCCCGGCCGCCGTGCCGTCGCTCGACCACAGCTCCAGCCCGTGCGCGCCGTCGTCCGCGAAGAACCACAGGCGGCCGGCGTGGACGGTCAGGAGGATGGGGCTCGAGCCGGAGCCCGGGCGGATGTCCTTGACCACGAAGGTGCCGGCCGCGGTGCCGTCGCTCGCCCACAGCTCCCGCCCGTGGACCGGATCGTCCGCGGCGAAGTAGAGCTTCCCCTGGAAGGCGGTCAGGGCGGACGGGTCCATCGGCCCGGAGTCGCCGGGGCGGACCTGCCGGGTGCCCGCGACCGAGCCGTCGCTCGCCCACAGCGCGAAGGGCTCCTCTCCCTCCCGGACCGGGAAGAAGGCCGTGCCGCCCACACCGGCGATCTCCGGAGAGTTACAGCAGAGCTGCACGCCCAGCTCGAAGGTGCCGGCCTCCGTGCCGTCCGTGCGCCAGAGCTGGTTGGTCCGGTCGCGGAAGAAGAGCACGCCGCCGGCCTCCGCGGAGCGGACCTGGTCGACGGGCTCGAAGTCGCTGACCTTCAAGGTGCCGGCCGCGGTGCCGTCGCTCTTCCACAGCGCCGGGCCCCCGCCCCCGTAGTCGGCGAAGAAGAACACCTCGTCCCCGAGCGGCATCAGGCCGCGCGGATCGGAGCCGCCGAGGTCGGTCTGGTTGATGTCGCGCACGATCCGCGTGCCCGCGGCGGTGCCGTCCGTGCGCCAGGGCTCCCAGCTCTCGAGGCCGTTGCCGGCGAAGAGGAGCTGATTCCCCACCACCGCTCCCTCGAACGAATTCAGGGGGAAGCCCATGGGGAAGTCGACGATCCGCGCGGTGCCGGGGCCCGTGCCGTCGGTGCTCCAGACGTCATAGCCGGAGCCGACGGCCGCCACGAAGACCAGGCGGCTCCCCACCAGGTACGGGGACAGCGGATTGGAGTCGCAGCTCCCGGGGCAGAGGTCCTTCACCAGGCGCGTGCCGGCCGCGGTGCCGTCCGTGACCCACGGCTCGGCCCCGCGGGTCCCGTCGGTGGCGGTCAGATAGAGGCGCCCGGGCTGGGCGCGCTCCCAGACCTGGAGCAGGCCGCTGCAGGCGCCCGGGCAGAGGTCCTTGAGCAGGCGCGTGCCCTTGGGCGTGCCGTCCGTGATCCAGGGCTCGATCCCGCGCTTGCCTTCGAAGGCCGCGAACACGAAGCGGTTCCCCAGGCCCGTCCGCGGCAGGCTGAGGAAATAGGTGTCCCCGATGAACGCCCTCTTCTGCGGCAGGTTGGTGAGCCTCCGCGTGCCCTGGGCGGTGCCGTCCGTGACCCAGAGCTCCTGCCCCTTGTCGGTGTCCTCGGCGATGAAATAGAGCCGTCCGCCCTGGGCCGAGAAGTCCAGGAACGCCGTGAACCCCGCGGTGAAGACGCCGCGCAGGGGCTCCGTGCCCCGGGCCGTGCCGTCGCTCGACCACAGCGCCCCGGCCTGCTGCCGCGTGGGAGCCACGAACACCAGCCGGCCCCCCACGACCCGCAGCCACTCGGGACGGTTGTTCTCCGGGAACGCCGGCACCGGATCCTTGACCATCGCCGTGCCGGCCGCCGTGCCGTCGGTCCTCCACAGCGCCCCTCCGGCGGGGCCGAAGGCGGAGAACCAGAGGCTCCCCTTGAAGACCGTCAGCCAGCGCGGAGCGGAGCTGTCGGGACCGGGCAGGAGATCGGTGATCCTGTAGGTCCCCGCCGGGGTCCCGTCGCTGCGCCAGAGCTCCTCCCCATGGGAGCCGTCCCAGGCCACGAAGTAGAGGATGTTCCCGATCCGGGCCCGGACGTCCTCGATCCTCATTGAGCGGTCGGTGAGCTGGAAGGTGCCGGCCGGCGTGCCGTCCGTGGCCCACAGGGACTCGAAGGTGTCCGCGTCCGCGGCCCTGAAGAAGTACGACCGGCCGGTGAGGCCGTAGCTCCGCGGGTTGCCGGAGCAGGACGGCTGGCAGAGGTCCGCGACCAGCCAGGTCCCGGCCTCGGTTCCGTCGCTGCGCCAGAGCTCCCGGCCCGTGACGCCGTCGTCGGCGCCGAACAGGACCGCGGAGCCCAGGATGGCGAAGAAGCCCGGCGACGAGCCCGCCGGCTCCGACACCGGGTTGATGTCCTTGACCACATAGGGCTCCAGGCCGAGGGCCGGGAGGGCACACAGGAAGCCGAGAAGAATGAGGACGAGCCTGGTCCGCATGAGAGTCCCTCCGTTCTATCTACACTGTTTTACGGATGACTCTTCTCCACCGTTCAAGGCTCGGGATCGGTCTGGTTGATGTCGCGCACCAGGCGCGTCCCGGCGGCGGTGCCGTCGGTGCGCCGGAGCTCGCGCCCCTCGGGACCGTCGATGCCGAGGAAGAGCTGGTCTCCCACCACCTCGCCGTCGAACCCGTAGAAGGGGAAGTCGTAGATGCGCACGGTCCCGGCCCCCGTGCCGTCGGTCGCCCAGAGCCCGCGTTCGCCGCCGTCGCTCGCGAGCACGGCGAAGACCATCCGCCCCCGGACGGCGAAGAGGCCGTACGGATAGGAGCCGCAGCTCCCCCGGCAGATGTCGCGCACCAGGCGCGTCCCGGCCTCCGTGCCGTCCGTGACCCACAGCTCCTCCCCGCGGGTCCCGTTGGTGCCGTTCAGGAAGGCGCGGCCCGCCAGGGTCGCGTCCCAGATGAAGCCCGCGCCGTCGCAGAGGCCCGGACAGAGGTCGCGCACCAGGCGGGTGCCCTTCGGGGTGCCGTCCGTCACCCAGGGCTCGACCTCGTGGATCCCGTCGTTGGCCCGGAACAGGAACCGGTTCCCCAGGCCGGGGCTCAGGCTCGGAAGGTCCAGAAACTCCTGGCCCGAGACGAACGCCTCCTTGCGCGGCAGGTTGGTCACCGCCCGCGTACCCTTCGCGGTGCCGTCCGAGACCCAGAGCTCCTGCCCCCGGCGGCCGTCGTCGGCGACGAAGTACAGGCGGTCTCCCTGAATCCTGGCATCCAGGATCGAGAGCGCTCCCGGAGTGACGATCCTTGCCGTGCCCTTGCCCGTGCCGTCGCTGGACCACAGCTCCACGGGCCCCGGCGACGGCTGCGCCAGGAACAGGAGGCGGCCCCCGGCCACCCCGATCGTCAAGGGCCGGAAGTTCTTCGCCGACGACGGAAACGGGTCCTTGACCGGCACCGTGCCGGCCGCCGTGCCGTCGGTCCGCCAGAGCGCCCCGCCGCGGACCGGGTCGGACGCGGTGAAGTAGAGGCGGCCCTTGAACAGGGCCAGCGAGCCCGCGTTCGAGCCGATCGTGCCGGGCCAGAGGTCGGCTACGAGATAGGTCCCCGCGACCGTGCCGTCCGTGCGCCAGAGCTCCACCCCGTGCTCCGGATCGGTGGCCGGGAAATAGAGGACGTCCGGACCGGCCACCCAGACCGCCCGTCCCGCGAGCCGGAGCGAGGAGTCGGTCAGCCGGAACGTGCCGGACGGCGTGCCGTCGGTGACCCACAGGGTGGGGCCGGAGATCGGATCGTCTTCCTCCCGGGCCGCGAAGAACTCAAGGCTCCCGGTCGTGGCGAAGGGCCTGGGGCCCCCGGAGCACTCCCCCGGGCAGAGGTCGGCGACCTGCCAGGTGCCGGCCCCGGTCCCGTCGCTCCGCCACAGCTCCTCGCCCGAGAGCCCGTCGTCCGCGGCGAACAGCGCCACGGAACCCAGGGCGGCGAACTCATTCGGATCCGAGCTCGCCGGCTCCGGCTCCAGGTTGATGTCCTTGACGAGAAACGGCTCCAGCCCGAAGGCTGGGAGGGCGGCGAGGAGCAGGGCGGTGGAAATCAGGGCTGTGCGCATGGAGAATGCCTCGGAAGTCCTGCAGGTTTCGGGAAATCAGGTGTTCGTGGGCACATGAGCGACAACCGCCGCCGTCTGCCGGGACCCTTCCCGGCGCGCCGGGGAGCCTCCCCGACGCGCCAGGAAGGCTCTTACTTCGCGCTCTCGAGCTGCTTGATGAAGTTCTCGACGTTCGCCTTCGCCGCCGCGTCCGGCGCCTGGGCGAGCGACTTGCGGGCGGCGTCGATGGCTTCCTTGGTCTTGCCCAGGCCGGCGTAGCCGCGGGCCAGGCCGAACGCGACCGGCCACTCGCCCGGATGCCGCTTCACGTTGAGCTCGAAGATCCGCATCGCCTCGTCGTTCTTGCCCTGGGCCTGGAGCTGGCGCGCGAAGAGGTGGAGGTCGAACGCCCCGGCGGTCGGATGGTTGAGGGCCATCTCCAGGGTCTTCTTCGCCTCGTCGGCCTTGCCGTTCGCCTCCTGGGCGCGGGCCAGGGTCGACAGGGTCGTGAAGTTGGCCTGGCCGGTCCCCTGCGAAGCCGCCTGGGTCGCCCACTCCAGCGCCTGCGCGTTGGCCTTGTTGGCGAGCGCGTACTGCGCCGCGTTCGCCCAGCCCTGCCAGGTGAAGCCGGGCTCGGAGCGCAGCTCCCGGCCCAGGCTCGCGAGGTAGAGGTCGGTCGCGTTGTCCACGGCGACCGTGAACGGCACCTGCAGGTCTTCCCACTTGAGCGCCACCGTGGCCTTGTCCGGGTGGCGGTCGGTGAACTCGTAGCTCAGCCACTCGTGGTACTCGCTCTTCTCGGGCTTGGCGGTGACGCGGAGAGCGTCCTCCTTGGCGTCGTAGAAGAAGCTGCCCCACGATGTGTGGTTCTTCGAGAAGATCACCGTCCACTCGTCGGCGCCCGGGATGAAGTGCAGGCCGTAGGAGCCGGCCGGCAGAGACTGGCCCTGGACCTTCACGTCGTGGGTCGTGGTGAAGACGGTGTTCTCGTTGGCGCCGCCGCGCCACGGGCACTGGTCGCCGCAGGTGCCGAAGCCCAGGGCGGCCATGCCGTAGGGCACGAGGCCGCCCCAGATCTTGCCGCGCCGGTCGTCGCCGTTCGGGGCATGGACGTCGGGGCTGCTGTAGTCGACGGTCACCCGCACCAGGCCGATCTGCTGGGTGACGGTCGAGCGCTGGTTGTCGCCGTCCGGCGGCAGGGTGAGGCCGGCCTGGGCCGCGACAGGGCCGGCCAGGCCGGCGGCGACCAGGGCCGTCAGGGACAGGGCACGAATCGCGCGTGTCATGAGGATTCCTCCAAAGGAATGATTCCGTCTCTCGCTTGCTACGCAGAATATCCGAAAAGGTTTTCCCGTTTGCGCAAGTGCCTACCGCAGATTTCTCTGCCCTCCTGACAGAGAAGTTGAAACTTCACATCACCGACGCCACTGCGTCTCTGAGGCAGATCCAAGCCCAAGTCCGGGGCTCTGCCGAGAGAAGCCAGGGCGCCTCACCCGAGCCGCTGGGCGAGATCTCGTCACGGAGTTCCCTCCGACGATCAGGCAATGGCCGGCAGTTCTGCCGAGGAGGTATTCGTGCGTCTCGCAAGAGAAGGCCAGTGCGAAAGGTGCGGGGAGGCGTGGGAGCAGATCGAGTTTCTTGAAGCCTGGAGCCGCCATGCCCCCGAGCTCCAGCGACGCTGTCTTTCCTGGACCGGAGGGAACGCGGGAGATGCCGAGGAGGCGTTCAGCCGCGCGGCGAGCGCCATCTTCTGCAAGTTCTCCTCCAAGGCGCGGGAGATCACCGATGTTCGCGCGTGGTTCCTGCGCCTGACCTACAACACCTGCATGGATCTCCACCGGGAGAGGAGACGCCGGGGGGAGCAGAGCCTGGACGAGGTGGACGACGACGGCAGGATCTGCTTCCAGCAGGCCCATCCGGCCGGGAATCCGGAGCGGCGCTTCCTCGACGCCGAGCTCGCCGCCTATCTCCAGGTGCGCATCCGGGAGCTCCCTCCCAAGCTCCGGGAAGCCCTCTGGCTGCGCATCCAGCAGCACAGCTACGAGGAGATCGCCCGCCGCCTCTCGATCAACGAGGCGGCGGCGAGGAAGCGCGTCCAGCTTGCCCGCCAGATCCTTCACCGCCAGTATGCCGAATACTCCTTCGGTTCACGAAAGATCCGCGGCTTCCGTCTTCAGGGGGACGCCGACAAAAACATTTCGAACCGGAAAAGGAGGTGAGCGGCCGACCACCGTCAATCCGTCCCCGACCGTTTTCGTTCGCAACCCTGAAACCAGAAAGGAGAGCCTCAGATGTCCATCATGTGCGATTTCAATGTGACCAACCAGGTGACCCAGAACACCGGCCAGCGGGTCCTGGTCTTCCTGACCCCGACCGACGCCTCGGATGCCGAGGACTACAACTACAACGCCTGGAAGATCCTGAACCCGTCGGCCAACGGCGGCAGCCAGCCGTTCACCTTCCAGGACTCCATCCAGCTCGCCGTGCAGGACCAGGTCTCCCTGAGCACCTCGTCGACGGTGGAGGTCCTGCCGAACCAGTCCTGGATCGTGACCAACGAGGACTACCAGGGGCCGGTGCTGTCGATGATCTCCACGCCGCCGCCGAGCTCCAAGCTGGTGGCGGTGAGCAACCAGACCGACCCGGCCATCCTGCTCAACAGCATCTGGTCGATCAACGGCAGCCCGATCGTTTCGCAGGGCGGGTTCAACCTCGGCACCACCCAGACGTTCCAGCTCAACCCGACGCTGTTCTTCATGGTGGCGATCCCGACGCGGACCGGCTTCAACTGGCGGCTGCAGGAGTTCTCCGGCCAGTTCAAGTACATCATCCCGCAGGGCGTCACCAGCGTGAATGTCACCTGGTCGCGGCCGAGCGGCATGCCCGGTTCCGACGTCCTGGTGTTCGATCCGCCGTCCGCCGCCGGCTTCTGAGCGACGGCCCGGAGCCGTCCTCGCGGAGGACGGCTCCTCCCGTTTTTTCATGACCCCCGAAGACGGAGCACGACGATGCCGAGAATCGAGTTTCTTCTGCAGAACCGTACAGGGGCCGCCTCC
>JBEQUE010000021.1:0-30085 GCA_040349255.1 Acidobacteriota bacterium
TGCCGAACCCGACCGCGCCGCTCAAGGATCGCATCGCGAAGATCCAGGAGCTCTCGAAGCGAGCCGACGGGCGCAAGGCCGAGGCGGCGAAGATCGTGGACGCCTGGATCGCCGGCAAGGGGACTCCCGAGGACGTCACGATCGACACGCTCAACTACGTGATCGACGACCAGCCGAGCGCCCGCGGGCTCGCGATGCTCGAGCGCGTCGAGTCGAACACCGTGGCCCTGATCGAGCTCGTGCAGCCGCGCGTGGCCGAGCTGTCGAAGACCGCCGAGGATCTCGGCGCCGACGCTCCGGCCGAGATCCGCGAAGCCTTCCACACCGTGGCGGGCTACTACCTCGATCTCGTGCCCAGCGCCTTCCTCGACAGCGTGTTCACTTCGATCACGTTCCTCGACACGTTCTACCAGGACCCGCGGCTCATCCAGGGCTACGGCCTGTGGGCCTACATCCGCGCGCAGCTTCCCGACCTCTACGACAACCTGACGCGCGCCGCCACCGGCGGCGACTACGATTTCCTCCTCGAAAAGGACCTGAAGGCCGACGATCCGCAGATCGATTCCGGGCGGATCCTCGATTACTCGAAGAGGGGCCTGCAGGGCATCCGCACCGCCGAGATCGGCCGCACGGTCAACGCGATCCGCCAGCTCAAGAGCGGCGAGGAGAGGATCGGCAAGCTGCCGGCGAGCCTTGACGAGGTCCGCAACCTGCCTGACACGGAGTCGAACGCGGCGCTGGCGCGGCTTTTCATGGACGTGCAGGTGCGCGTCGCCATCCACCGTCTGTGGCAGCCCATCCAGCCGCTGCGCGAGCTGCTCTACTCGCAGAACAACGCCGGCCAGTCGCTGCTGCCGTTCTCCGCCGACGACCGCCAGGCGTGGCTCGACGAACTGGTCGGGCTCGAAGGCGAGTTTGCCGACGAGCTCAAGCTCGGCGACCACGACGGCATCGGGGACAAGGTCGACGGCTGGCAGAAGCGCGTCCAGGTGCTGATCGACAAGATCCCGCCCGAGGTCCGGCAGAAGAAGATCATCGCCGCGATCGTGGCGCAGATCCCGTTCATGTTCGCCGCCGGCGCGACCGCGGCGCGCATGGGGCTCTGGGTGCGCGCGGCGACGTCGTCGAAGTGGCTGGCGGCGCTCGCCGAGGGCGCGACCATGACGCTCTTCTCGGCCGCGAGCATCCCGGCCAACGCGCCGAATCGCCCCCAGACGGTCCTCGGCTGGACCGCGAACCTGGCGGTCAACGTGCTGCTCGCCCGCGTCGGGCGCGCCTTCTTCGAGGTCGGCGACGCCGCGGCCAAGGTCGCCTTCACGCGCTCGCTGATCGCCTCCTTCAGCGCCCGCATCGTGGTGCCGACGGTGAGCCTCACCGCCCTCCAGACCGGCGTGCAGCTCATCGAGGCCAAGATCGAGGGCACCGGCGGCGAGACCAGCTTCACGGAGCTGCTGACCCTCAACCTGGCGCTCAACGGCATCGGCATGGCGCTCGGCGCGGTCACCGCGCTGCCGGAGACGCCCGCCTCCGGCGCGCCGGCGGCCTCCGGGTCGGGCGGGTCGGGCGGGTCGGGCGGCGCGATCGTCAAGGCGAGCGCGGCCGACCTGGCCAAGACGCTCAAGATCCCGGCGGCGGACGCGCAGCTCCTCCTCGACGTCGCCGCCCGCCTGGGCGACTTCCAGGCCGCGGTGGCGTCGCTCAACGAGGCCGCGGCCAAGGGCACGCTCACCCGGGCGCAGTTCGAGGCGTTCCGGAAGCAGGGCCTCGATCTGGCCGATTTCCTGGAGGTCCGGGTCGGGCCGCTGGCCAAGGCAGGGGCTTTCGGAGCCACGACTCCGGACCAGGCCAAGGCCTTCCTCGACCTGGTGAGGGCGCGCATCAACGGCATGACCTGGGAGGCCGGCGGCAAGGTCACCGCCCTGCTGCCGGAAGGCACGAAGGGCCTGGTGCGCGTCGGCGAGGCGCCGCAATGGGTCTACGACCGCAACAGCCCGCCCAAGGGTCTCGCGGCATTGCGCGCCGACTACGAGAAGCGCGGCAACACGATTCGCGCGCTGCCGAGCGGCGGCTGGGAGGCCGCCGACGGCAAGGGTAACGTGCTCGCCCAGGTGACGCCGGCGAGCCCGCAGGCCGTCAAGGCGCTCAGCAAGACGGTCGCCGACGTGGCCAAGGGGCCGCTCACCAAGCAGGGACTGACCAAGGTGCGGGCACAGACCGGGGTGCCCGCCAACCTGCTCGAAGCGCAGCTCCAGCAGGCGCTCTCCGCGCCCGGCGGCGAGACCGCGGTGACGCGCGTGCTGCAGCACCTCGCGCGCTTCGTCAAGCCGACCAACACCAGGGCCTGGCAGGGCCTGTCGCGGTATCTGGACCTCGGCGGCGACCCGCAGCTCCTGGCGCGCTCGCTCGCCTACGGCCAGCCCAAGGAGTTCGCCAGGGAGAGCGAGCTGCTGGCCAACGAGCTGCTCTCGCAGATGGCCGACTGGGACGCCGAGGCGCTGGAGGGCTTCGCGGCCCTGTACCGGCTGAGGCCCGGCCTGACCGCCAACCGGCTGCACAACCTGGTCGCGGACTTCGAGCCGATCCAGGTCAAGGGAGTGCTGCAGAGCCTGGCCGTGCTGGAGCCGCGCTCGCGCGGCCTGTCGAAGGTCCTCGGCCCGCTGACCAGCGGCGCCGAGATGAGCATGCGGGGCGCCATGGGAGCCCTCACCTCGGGCGTCCAGCTCTCCGAGAAGTTCCCCTCCGCGACGCTGGTCTTCGAGGAGCCGGTCGCCAACGCCGCGGGCGAGGTCATCCGGGTCATCGACATCAGCGTGCAGGAGACGCGGACCACGCGGGTCGCCGGCGTCACCAAGACCGAGACCGTCGAGGTCTCCGCGGTCGAGGTGAAGGAGGTGTCGACGGACTCGCTCGGCAAGCGCGCCGACCAGGAGCTGGCGCGCGACATCGCGCGCGACTCCGCGGCGCGCTCGCAGCGCCTCACCCCGGCCGGCGCCTCGCGCCCGTTCTTCGAGACCTTCACCTGGCGCATCCGGGGCAACGAGATCCGGCAGCAGGCGGTCAAGGCGCTCGCCAACCCCTCGGCCACGCCGCAGCAGATCGAAGCCAAGATGCGCGCCATCGTCGAGAACTCCTTGAAAAAGGTTTTCGACCGGCCCGAGTTCAAGAAGCTTCCGGCCACCGAGCAGGACGGCTATCGCAAGGCTTTCAAGGGCGTTCCGTTCGTGGAGTTCTTCTGAGGAAAACCGATGCGCACTCTCGAGAAAGCGGCCGCCCGCCCTGCCTCCTCCTCACAGGCTCCGGCCTCGCCCGCGCCGAAGCGGGCCGAGATCCGCAAGGCTATCGCGCCGCAGCTCCAGGCGAAGCTGGCCGTCAACCAGCCGGGCGACGAGCACGAGCGCGAGGCCGACCGCGTCGCCGACGAGGTGACCCGGGGCGGAGGCGTGGCGATCGCGTCCTCCTCGCCGCCGGCGATCCAGCGCTGCTCCTGCGGCGGCACCTGCGACAAGTGCCGGGAAAAGCAAGAGAAAAAGGAGGAGTTGCGGCGCTCGCCCAGGGCCGGCGTCCCGGCTCCGAAGGAGGCTCCGGCGAGCGTCCACGAGACGCTGCATCACCGGCACCTGGAAGGAAGGCGACGACAAGGATTCCCACTTCACGCGCACGATCGACGCCTGGATCGGCTGGCGCTTCGGCGCCGTCTCCGGCGCGGTGCGCGAGCAGATCCACAAGCTCCTGCCGGCCGAGGGCTACAAGTGGTTCCCGGGCGTGAAGGCGTCGGATCATTCACCCGGCTGCCAGTACCGGATTTTCATCTCGCCTGCCATGCACGACCACATCGCGGGCCTCGCGCGGCGCGACCGGGCCGCGGCCGAGGCGGAGGCGCGGGAGGAGGCGGCGGGTCTCGGAGGGCTCGGCAGCGGAGACGCCGAGGCGCTGGGCGGCGTCGATCCGAAGCCCGGCGAAAAGGGTTTCAGACCGAGCGGCAGCGAATACGTCTCCGACGGGCCGACCGGCGACCTGGCGACCGCTCCGGCGCTGCCGGCGGAGATCGAAGGGCCCGACATGCAGGCGCTCGAAGGCGTCGGCTACTACACGATGAAGCTGGACTACCGCATCGTCGGCGACAACCTCGCGCAGCTCGTCGAGGGCTTCAACTATGTGGACTACCACTGGGAGCGCTACGAGATCACCTCGCTGGTCAAGAACGGGCTGCGCGCCGAGACCGAGAAGGCCTACCGCCGGACCGCCCCGTCGCAGGCCGCCGAGGTGGGCTCGTTCGAAGGCACCGAAGGCCGCGCGAAGCACGCGGTCAAGAAGCTCTCCCGCGACGTGTCCAACACGGTCGACGACCTCCGGCACCCGATCGACTCCGCCTACACCGGCACCGCCACGGAGGTGCTGCAGAACCTCCAGGCCAACAAGCTCAACCTGCAGCTCCTGCCGGCCTCGGCCATCGTCGCGCTCGGCGGCACGGCCCTGGGCGGGCTGGCCGACCTGATCGGCGGCAAGGCGCAGGAGCGCGAGATGACCTGGCCGAAGGAAGGCTACTACCTGATCCGCTGCATCGCCCGGCCCGCGCCGATGGCGACCCGCACGCGCGCCGCGAGCGTGGCGGTCAAGGTGGTCGAGGTGCGCACCCCCGAGACGCTGGCCAAGGCGGGGCTCGACGAGCCGGAGGCGGCGCTCAAGCAGGCCGAGTTCGAGGTGGAGACGGCGGCGACCCCCGAGGAGAAGGCCCGCCGGACGGCCGTTCTGGAGCAGCAGAAGGTCAACGCCACGGGTTCCACCCTGGAGCTCCTGCAGAAGCGGCGGGACAGCCTGGAGGCGGAGCGCCAGCGCGCCACCGGGCGCTCCGCCGAGCGGCTCCGGGAGCAGGTGAAGGAGCTTGACGCGCAGATCGCCCGGCTCGGAGACGAGCTGAAAAAGGCGGACGGCGAGGTCCTTCGGCCGCGGCTCTCCCTGGCCAGCGAGGTCACCGGCCAGACCTACCCGCTGCAGGTCGCCCTCATCCCGCTGAAGCGCGAGAAGAACGGCCCCTACGAGTACAAGCTGGTGGATGTGACCCGCAAGGGCTCCGAGGAGTTCGGCGGTTCGGCGAAGACCCGCGACGAAGCGGCCTGGAACGCCATCAGGGACTTCGCGCGGCACAACGGCTACGGCGAGGGCGTGCTCGCAGGTCGCTTCCTCAATACGGGCAGGACGCAGGTCTCGCCGGCCCAGGACGTGATCCCGAACGTCAGGACCGGCACGGCCCTGGCCCGCGACCGCCTGAACGACCTCGTGACCGCGCTGGTGGCGCTCGGCCTGCTCGTGCCGGGCGTCGGCGAGGTGGCGGCCGTGCTCGGCGCGGCGATCGCGGCCGACCGGCTCTACCACCGGTGGTCCACCGGCACCCTGGAGCTGGATGGCGAGGCCGTCGCCGACCTGCTCGGCGTGGTCGGCGCTCTGGGCATGGGCGCCACGGTGCTCGGCAACCTGAAGCTGGTGCGCGCCGAGAAGGCTTTCACGGTGGCGCTCAAGGAGGCGGACGAGGTCGGGCTCAAGGCCGCGCTCCAGGTCATCGAGAAGACCTCGGGCACCGTGGAGAAGATCGCCAAGGCGAACGAGCTCATCGGCCACGCCGGCATGCTGGTGGGCAACGTCAACCTGTTCGACCAGTTCGTCAAGATCCAGCGCGACGAGCTCGAAGGCACGCTCAACCACGCCGAGGCCCGCCGGCTGCGCTTCGAAATGCTGCTCGGCGCGCTGCGCGACAACGCCGTGCCGCTCCACCTGATCCGCGGCGAGAAGCCGGCGAAGGGCCGGACCGAGGGGGCGCCCGCGCACGAGACCGCGCCGCCGGCCGAACGGCCCACGGTCGAGACGCGCGGCGAGCCCGAGCCGGGAGGCCGGACGACCGACCCCTCGCCGCTCCAGCCGGGCGACCCGCACACCGTCAAGCTCGGCGCGGGCCGCGGTGAAAAGACTGCCGCCTTCAAGGCGAAGCTGGAGGCGCTCGAATCGCAGTCCAAGGGGACGAAGGATCCGGCCGAGCGCGAGCAGATCGCCAAGGAAGCCGCGGCGGTCGACCAGGAGCTGCGCACCTACGCCGCCGAGCGTCTCCGCAGCGAGCTGAATGCCAAGGGGGGCGGCGTCGAAGGCCTGCTGTCGTTCCTCAAGCCGGAGGAGGTGCGGGCGCTGCGCACGGAGCTGGGCGACGCTTTTCAACTATCTGACCTCGCGGAAAAACCCCAACATCGTGCGCAAGTTCGCCGAGGCGCTCGAGGTGGCCGCGACACCGGACGACCGCCGGCTCGCGATCTCGGCCCTGGAGTACGGCGCCAAGGCCGGCGAGAAGCAGCTCCTCAAGGACCTCAACTACCTGACCGACCGGCCGGAGCCGAAGAAGCCGGGCGAGGTCGAGTCGGTCGCGAGCGAGCCCGTGCAGGCGACCGGCCTCCATCGCTTCTGGGTGGAGGACCGCGGCGACTGGATCGACGCCCGGGATCTCGCGCCCGGCATGCAGTGCCTCCGGATGGACGGAAGCGTCGCGGAGCTGATTTCCACGGTCCGGCGCGACGGCATCGAGGAGGAGACCTGGAACCTGTCGGTCGAGGAGCTGTCGAACTACTTCGTGGGCCCCGGCGTTCTGGTCCACAATGAGGGCGGCCAGGGCCACGACCTCGGCCTGGGCGGCAACCTGCTGATCTACCGCGGCACCAATTCCGATCCGCGCTTCAAGGACCTGGTCTACATCGGCCAGTCGGACAAGCTCGACCGGGAGGGGGAGCACCGGCGCAAGGCCCTGCAGGAGCTGAAGAGGACGGACCTGAGCGCCGCCGACCGCCGGTTCTACGAGTTCATGAGCGGGGTCGACCTGGTGGTGATCGTGAGCGGCATCAACAAGGACCAGGCCGACTACCTGGAGCAGAAGAACATCGAGATCGAGATCGAGATCAAGCAGGACAAGTCGAAGAACCGGAAGGACATCAAGAACAAGGTCCTGAACCGCCGCAACCAGATCACCAGCGAGGAGCACCTGGAGGCGGTGGTGAAGAGGATCCTGGCCGATCCCAAGGTGAAGAAAGAGGGCTTCTGCCCGGGTTAGCCCCAGGAAAGGAGACGATGCATGTCCTGGTGGGACACCCCCGACGGCCGCGTGCTCGGAGACGGGCCGGCCGACCTCTTCCGGGCCGCCCTGCGGAGCTTCGCGAAGCGCCGGAGGCCGACTCTACCCGAGCTTCTCGCGGCGGCCGGCGAAGCCCTGGGCACGCCCGGCCTCGTGGCGAGCCGGGAGGGAGGGCCCGACGTGCAGGCCGCGGAAGGTCCGGCGGACGCCGACCTCGTCTCGGCGCTCCGCGAGGCGTTCGAGGCCATCCGGACCGAGTACCGGACCTACGTCGACCGCGAGCCGGAGCTGGAGGAGATCCTGGAGACGATCGACTTCATCGTGGGCTACCGTCCCGAGCGCTTCCTCTCGGACACGGAGGGGCTGGAGATCCTGGCGATCCGGTCGGGGACTTGATAGCCTCCGGCCATGATCGATCCCGCCAACCCCTTCGCCGCCTATATCGCCTCCATCCTGGACGCTCTCGGTTCGCGCGACCCTCTCGAGGTCCTGACCGAGATGCCGGAGACCCTCCGCAAGGCCGTGTCCGGCCTGACGCCCGAGCAGGAGGGCACGCCGGAGAAGCCCGGCAAGTGGTCGATCCGCCAGGTGGTCCAGCACCTGGCCGACTCCGAGCTGATCGGAGGCTTCCGCTTCCGCATGGTGCTCGCCCACGATGGCCCCGAGCTGCCGGGCTACGACCAGGACCTCTTCGCCCAGCGGTTGAGGTACGAGGAGGCGGACATGCCCACCGCGCTGAACGACTTCGAGACGATCCGGAAGTCGAACCTCCGGCTCCTCAAGCGCGCCACGCCCGAGGACCTGAAGCGGGTCTCGCACCACTCCGAGCGCGGCGACGAGCCGCTCGAATACATGATCCGCCTCTACGCCGGCCACGACCGCAAGCACCTGGGGCAGATCGCGCGCATCCGCCAAGCGATCGGGGCGCCGGCCGCGGAATAGGCGCGCAGCGTTTCCCGCCGTCCGGCAGTTGGTTGCCGACGGTCCGCAATCCTTGGCCGACCGTCCGCAGTCCTTGGCGGATCGTCCGCAATCCTCTGCCGGTCATCCGCTACGACCTGCCGACGATCGGCCAGCGTCTGCCGACGATCGGCAACTCTCTGCCGGCCATCGGCAAGGACCTGCGGACGATCGGCCAACGTCTGCGGATCGCCGGCAACTCTCTGCCAGTCCTCCGCAACCCTCTGCGGACCGTCGGCAAGCCACTGCCGAGGATCCGGCCGGCGCTCGAATCTAGCCCGGCTCGACCGGATCCATCGATCTGACTAGAAGCGCCAGTTCTCGTTCCGCGTCCCGGAGCCGGTGGACGGCACCGTGTAGGTGCGGTTCGCGCCGGTCTCCCAGGTCACGGTGGCTCCCTGCTTCATGATGTATTTGTATTCGATCGCGGAGCCGCGGCTCGACGTGAAGAAGACCGGGCCGCTCCAGGTGTCGCTGTCCACCCAGTTCAGCTTGACTGCCTTGTTCGTGTCCCAGCCGCCCAGCTCCGGCGAGCTGCCGACCACGTAGAGGTCCTGACCCACCGAGGTCACGAAGCCGTTGACCGTGAAGTCCACCCGCACGGCGGCCTGGTCGGTGCAAGGCCGGGCGAGGAGCATCAGGGTCGAACGGGCCTGGACGCCGTAGGTCGAGCCCGTGATCTTGGGCAGGATCTGGCTGCTCCAGGTCGAGACCGCCGGGTCGTAGTAGATGTTCCCGGTGCCCTCCGCCCAGTCGGCGGTGTCGGCGAGCAGCCACCAGCACTTGCTGTTCGGAGCGGTCGGGATCGTGAAGTTGAGGTTGGTCCAGTAGGCGTTGTAGGCCACGTAGAGGTCCGGCGCGTCGGCCGGGCCGCCGGTCTCCGAGGAGCTGCCGTCGATCAGGAAGGCCAGGGTGTGCGAGGTCGAGCTCCAGTCCGGCGTGTCCGGCGAGGTGCCGTGCCAGGCCAGGTCCTTGTACCCATCGCTGTCGTGATCGGTCCCTGATACCGCGGTCGTGCGCCGCAGGCCGGGATGGGCCTTGCGGAAGTTGGCCAGCTTGCGGAAGAAGTTGTACATCCCCGGGTTGTCGATCTTCTTCTGCCAGTCGAGCCAGCCGCAGGTGTTGTCCGCCATGTAGGCGTTGTTGTTGCCGCCCTGGGTCTGGCGGAACTCGTCGCCCGCCAGGATCATCGGCACGCCGTGATGGACCAGCAGGTGGGTCGCGAAGTTGCGGATCTGCCGGCGGCGCAGCACCTCGTCGCCGCCGCTGTCCCAGGAGTCGTTGGTGTCGCTGCCGCTGCTCGCGTCGGCTCCGGACGGGTTGCAGGCGCCGGTGCCGTTCTGCTTGGTGTTGTAGGAGACCAGGTCGTTCAGCGTGAAGCCGTCGTGGGCGGTGATGAAATTGACGCTCTCCGCGGGCGAGCCGAAGCCGCTCCAGGACGAGGTGATGGACGAGCCCAGGCCGCCGGCCTGGCTGTTGTCGCCCTTCTGCCACTTGCGCAGGTTGTCGCGCCAGAAGCCGTTCCACTCCGACCAGCCGTTCGGGAACTGGCCCACGCCGTAGCCGCCCGTGTCCCAGGCCTCGGCGACCACCTTGAAGCCGCTGGTCTGCGCGAGTTGGGCGATCTGGACCAACGTCGTGGCGTTCGAGTTGAACGTCCGGCCGTCGCTGCCTTCGCGGCCGAGCTCGTAGGCGAGGTCGAAGCGGAAGCCGTCCACGCCCATCTGGTCGTGCCAGTAGGTCAGGCTGTCGAGGATCAGCTTGCGCACCGCGGCGCGGCTGGCGTTCAGGTTGTTCCCGGTGCCGGTCGAATCCCAGTAGCAGGTCTTGTCGTCGGCCAGGGTGTAGTAGGTGGCGTTGTCGAGGCCGCGCAGGTTGAAGTAGCGCACCGCGTTGCCCGAGCACGCGCCGCCCTCGAAGGTATGGTTGAAAACGACGTCGAGCCAGACCTCGACGCCCGCGGCGTGGTAGGCCTTGACCATCTCCTTGAACTTGGTGACCTGGCTGCCGTCGGTCGCCGTGCAGGTGGAGAAGTCCGGACAGAGATACTCGCGGTTCGGCGCGAAGTACTGGGTGGTCATGTAGCCCCAGTAGTTGGGCCGGTCCGCGGTGGCGCCGCCCACGGGGTCGTCGTACTGCGGGTACTCGTGGACCGGCAGCAGCTCGACCGCGGTCACGCCGAGGCCGGAGAAGTAGGAGGCGCGCCCCTTGAAGCCGTCGTAGGTGCCGCGCTGGGTGGAGGTCACGGCCGAGTCGTTGCGCGTGAAGCCGCGCAGGTGGACCTCGTAGACGATCGAGTCCTTCATGGCCTTGTTCGGCCGGACGTCGCCGCTCCAGTCGAACGCGGAGTCGCTGACCACGATCGACTTCGGCATGGCGCCGGCGCTGTCCACGAAGGCGTAGGTGTTGGTGCCGCCGAGGATGGCGGTGGAGTAGTGGTAGTTGCCGTCGCCGCCCAGCACGCGCTGGGGCTCGCCGCTGACCGCCTTGGCGTAGGGGTCGGTGAGCAGCTTGTTGGGGTTGAAGCGGTTGCCGTTCGAGTCCGCGTGGGAGACGAAGCCGACGTTGCTGCCGGCGGTCCAGCTCGCGTTGTAGGGCCAGTTGGGGCCCCAGGCCCGCAGGCCGTAGAAGGCGCCGGTGCCGATGCCGGAGACGGTCACGGTCCAGATGTGGTTGACCGTGTCGGTCTTGGTCATGGCGTAGCGGCCGGTGGGCGTCGAGGCGGTGGCGTTCGCGAACGTCCAGACCTCGATGCGGGTGGCGTTCTGGGAGAAGACCGCGAACTGGACGCCGCCGGAGACCGGCGTGGCGCCCAGGGGTGTCTGGGCTGCCGCCGCGCCGGCCAGCATCGCCATCATCGAGATGATCAGCAGGGCGCGGGTGAGACGTGGGACCATCATGATAGAGACCTCCTGTTGCCGCAATTCGAAGCGGCTCAAATTCTGGACAGACTACTTTAGCCGGATGACGGGGCGACTGGCGCGCCGGGAGGTTTATCCCGTGCGCCAAGCCGTGACGCGGGAGCGTTTCGCCGCGCGTCGGGGCTTCGGGGCTGGCGCCGGCGGCGGCTCGGGCGGGGGTTCCGTCGGACCTTCCTTCACCGCGCGATAAAGTCGAACGCCCACGTCCTCCCGCACGCGGATCCCGTCCTGATCGATCAGATATTTGAGGACGGGGTCCAGCACCGCGGCCGAGAAGCCGACGCTGCCCTGAAGCTCGGCGAAGGGGACTTCGCCGTTGCCGATCAGGTCGAGCACCGCGCTCGCTCGGGCGAGGGTCAGGGCCTGATCGACGTCGAGCGCACGGATGGGCGTCGAGGGTTTTTTCACGCGAATCGTTTTCGCGGAGTCCAGCAGGGTGTGGCGGACCCACAGGCGGTCGCGCGCCGGATTGATGGACCAGACGAGCGCGGCGGCGGCCGCGACGAACAGGGCGGAGAAGGAGGTCCCCTCCCTGTCGGGGTACGTGAGCGCCGATCCGAGGGGCGAGTCCTGAAGCTTTGCGAGGGCGTGGATCTCCGGTTTGCGGCGCGCCGGGTCGAGCGACGAGTAGTCCGCGATCTTCTCCTCCGAAGCCAGGGCTCCGACGGCCAGGACCTCGGACATGCGCGCCGGGAACCGGACCTGGTGCCCCGCCCCTTCGTTCCCCGCCGCCGCCACCATCAGGGAGTTGGCGGCGAGCCGCTTGATGATCTCGCTCTGCTCCTTGACGACATCCGGGTAGCCGTAGTCGAGCAGGATGATATCGGGCTGCAGCGCCTCCAGGGCCTGGAGCCACTGCAGGATGTCCTGAAACGTGGACTGGCCGTCCTGGTCGAACGGCGACGAGATCGGCAGCAGCTCGGCGAGCGTCGAGGCCGTGGTCTGGTCCGCGGTCACCACGCGTCCGCCGACCGCGTAATGGGCCGCCAGCTTCGTCATGGCCTGGGCAAAGGCTTCCGGGCTCTTGATGAAAGGCCCCGCTACCGCCACCCGCAACGCGCGCTGCTGGCGCGGTACGGCGACAGACGCCGGAGCGGGGGCCGGCCTGGACATCGTGCGCTGGCGGGAGCTGGCGATGGCGCTCACGAGGCCCGGCAGGTCGACCTCGCCCACCTGCTGCCCCACGCGGGTCGCGAGGTCGCGCCAGGCGGCGAGATCGTTGCCGAGCTGCGTGTAGTGCTCGGCGAGGCCGGCCATTCCGTAGCGGGTCAGGACCGGCAGGTTGCGCCGGATCCAGACCCACATCTCCTCCCACGAGAACGGCAGCAGCCGCAGCGTGGTCACGTGGCTGGCGCGGGTATCGACAAGGGAGGCCGGAAAATCCGATCCGATCAGCGCGAGCCGGCAGCTCCCCCGGCGGTCGGACAGTTGCTGGATGGCGCGCGTGAGGGCCGCCAGCAACTCGGTGGCCTTGCCGGACTGGCGCAGCACCTGCAGATCGTCGATGACGATCACGAAACGCGACGTGGTCAAGTCGCCCAGCAGGCGCTCCCACCATCCGGAACCCTTCAGGTCCGGCGGGCACACGCGGGGGCGCTGATCGAACAGGGTCAGCACCTCGCCCACCCAGCCCGCGAAACGCAGAATGGGGTCCTCCTCCTCCAGCAGGCGCGTCGCCTTGAAGTACAGCACGCCATCCACGCGCGTGCCGAGGTCCTGCAGGGCCCGGTCGACCAGGGCCGTCTTTCCGACTCCCGAGGACCCGGTGACGACCAGGATGCGCGCCGGGCTGGTGCCGCCGAGCACGTCGATCGCCTGACGCAGCGGGACGAGGCGCGAGAAGAACTCGCGGTCCTCCTCCACCATGTCGAACTTGAGCTCGGCGAGCACCTGGCGTGGTGGTCGGGGGCCCGGCTTCGGGGGCTCCAGCAGAGGGCCGAGCTGGTCGCTCCCCGCGATCACCGAGGGCACCGCCCAGTCGAGCAGCTCGCCGCCGACGAACTCGTCGCCGCGGATGGCCGTGCGAGCGAGGCGCACGGCGTCCACGATCGAATACCCGCTGGCGAGACCCTGGTAGAAAAACCTTGCGAACAGCCATTCCGTCCGGAACGGCAGGACGGCGCGCATGCCGACGACGGTCGGGCAACTGACCCGGACGCACTGGTCGGCGGTGCTCAGGCCCGACCGCCATTCCTGGGGCTGCGTAGACTGCGCCGCCGGGGTCCGGGCGGTCTCGCAGCCCGCGAAGAGGCTGAGCCGGAGCTGGGGGCAGAGGCGCAGCAGGTCCGTGACGACCTCCGCCTGGGTCAGGGTGGCGCGGCCGAAGCGGTCCTCCAGGTAGAGCCCGCCCGGCGCCGCGTGCCCCAGGTAGTGCACGATGTGATAGCCGCCGCGCCGGCTGCCGATGTGGCGCCGGAGGTTTTCGAGCGTCGGGTGCTCCTCGACGTCGATGCGCAGGATGTCGTTGCGCTGCAGGTTGTCGAGCTCCTGGAGGAGGTTGCGCTTCTCCTCGAAGAGATCGAACGACCTCGCGTCGGCGTTCTGGTCCCAGTGGATCGGGCTCGACAGCACGAGCAGCACGTTGAGGGGCGGCTGCAGCAGCGTGGCCGGCACGGGGTAGGTGCGGGAGCGCGCCGCGCGCACGATGTGCACGTCGGGCGCGAGCGTGAGGTACTGGTGCCGGCCGCCTTCGGGGTCGAGCATCAGCTCCCAGGGCACGGCGGCGAGGCGCGCAGGCGCGGCCAGGATGCGCACCACCACCTGCCGGCCCTGGTCCGCGGCGGCGCCGCGACCGCGGTGGAACAGCGCGGTGATCTCGGGCTCGCCGAAGACGAGGTCGCGCAGGGCCGCTCCGACGTCCGGGCCCCGGAACGGCCGGGCGTACTGGATCGCATCCTCGAAGTCGTCGGTCACGTCGCCGAGCTCGGCGACCGACGGCAGGTTGCCGCCGGCCCGCGGCACGCCGTGGACCGCGCCGTGGCGGGAGTAGGCCGACACCCAGAGCTCGTCGTTCGGGCCGAGGAGCAGGCTGATGTCGAAGGTCTCCAGCATGGCGCAACCTTACAAGTCGATCGTGATCGATTCTCCAGCCTGCGGGTAGCTCGCCGTGTATCGGGACGCGGCGGCGCCGACGGGGTTCCGCCAGGGTCCCGTGGTCGGGCTCAGATAATTGAACCACAGCCCGACGTGCGGCTCGGGCTCGTCCTTGAGGATCTGCTCGACGGTCAGGGAGTCCGGATGTTTGAACCGGGCGCCGCTGGTCGAGATCAGGAAGTTCTTCGCGGTCAGCCGCCGGTGCAGATCGGGGCTCCAGTTCTTCGAGCTCCCGTGATGCGGAACCTTCAAGGCATCGAGGGGCACGCGCCCGCTGATGTTGTTGTCTTTCGTGTAGCGGTCCAGGCCTTCGGCCAGGACATCCGGAAAGGCGTCGCCCGCGAACAGGCAGCGCTTCCCCTCGAAGTCGAGGATGAACGCGATCGTCGAGCCGTTGGCCACGGCGTTGTCCGAGCCGAACGCCTCGCCGGCGAACGTGTCCTGGCGCATCTGGGGCTGGTATTCGCGGCGGCTCTCCAGGCGTCTCATGGATGCCGCGATGTCGCCGGGCGCCCAGCCCGCGTCCGTGATCACCGAGCTCCAGTTGCGGCGCAGGCGGCGGAGCTGCCGGTCGCCGGGCGACAGCAGGGTCAGCCGGGCACCGCCTTGAAGGTGGATCACCGGGAGCGGGCCGGAGTCGGGGACGACCACCGCCTTCCGTTCGAAGGCGCGGTTCCAGGACAGTTGCCGGACGTTGATCAGGGCGGAGACGAACTCGCCCTGCTGGGGTCCGAACGAGTCGCCGAGCGGCTCGGGCGCGAGCTGCTCCCAGGCGTTGAACCAGATGTCGTCGAACTTGAGCTTCAGGGTCTCGTCGCGCAGCAGGAGGACGGCGCCGTCGATGTGGTCGGTGTCGATGTGCGTGATGACGAAGAGCTCGACGTCCTTCCGCCGGCTGGTCGCCGCCGCGAGCCGCCGCTGCACGGCCGCGTACGCGTTGACGGGTCCCCCATCGATCAGGATTCGATGCGGTTTCGCCGCCGGCCCGTATTCGACCCAGATGGCGTCGCCGTGCTCGGCCGGAAGCATTTCGATCCGGAGCATGACGACGGTAGTATAGCGCCGGCCTCAGACGATGTTGAGCAGGCCGAGCATCAGGTCGAAGTTCTCCATGTACTCGCGCCACCAGCCGTTCATCGGATAGCGCGCCGCGTCGTAAGGCTCGGCGGGGTCGTCGACCTTGCGCAGCAGGTAGTCGTAGAGCGCCTTCTGCTCGGGGGTCGCCTGGGTGACGTCCGAGAAGGCGGTGGCGCGGTTGCGGTAGAGCTGCGGGTTGACGCACTCGATCATCCGCCGGAGCTTGTCGCGATCGGTGTTATCGCCGCCAGCAATCCCGCACTCGGCGTCGAGGAAGGCGCACAGGCGCTCGCACTGCTCGTTCGGCGCGCGCAGCAGCTTGTCGTAGGGGATGTAGATCACGCTGCGGTTCTTCTCGGACGCTTCGAGGATGCAGAGCATGAAGTACTGCCAGCGCAGGAAGAAGAGCGACAGGAGCCGGACGCCGCCGCGCAGGTTGGGCGGCAGGATGAACTTCTCGTAGGACATCGCGGACTCGTAGGGGCTGCGCACCGGGATGACGTAGATCGGGTCGGCCAGCACCTGCTCCCAGAACGGCATGGAGATGCTCAGGTAGGGTTCCTTCCAGAACCACGCCGGGCCGCGCTCCATGGTGGCGATCAGGTCGGCGGTCTCGCGGCGCAGGTCGGGGTCGGAGGCGAGCTCGCGCAGCTTCTCTCCGAACCCGGGGTCCCAGTGGGAGACCTTCGCCCGGTCGAAGAGCTTGTTCACCAGCTCCTCCATGGGCTCGTACTCCCAGTAGCCCTGGGGGTTGCCCTCGTTGCCCTTGGCGAGCAGCTCGAGGTCGCCCGGATAGGCCCCCCACTTGTAGGTAATCTCGGAGAGGAGCGATGTTCCGCTCCGGTCGACTCCCAGCACGAAGATGGGACGGCTCACGGTTGCAGCGGTCTGCGTTTCCATACTCTGCCCTCGGGACGGGTCGGGAGCGCGGATTATACACAGACCGGGCTATGGTAAACTCGACCATTCCGAACCTGTAGCGCTGGAAAGCCTCTCCGGATATGCCGCGGGAGCTTTTGCGACTGCGGCAAAACGAGGTGTGGTCATCGCTTCAGATCCCCGCAACGCGTCCACTCTGACGGACCTCCTGCGGCTCCGTGCCGAGGGGCCGGAGCGGGAGGCGTTCGTCTTCCTGCCGGACGGCGGCGGGGCTCCGGACGCGGTCACGTATGCCGAGCTCGACCGGCGGGCGCGGGCGATCGCGCGGACGCTGTCGGAGCGGACGACTCCGGGCGACCGCGCGATGCTGGTCTACCCGGCGGGGCTCGACTTCATCGCCGCCTTCTTCGGCTGCCTCTACGCCGGGGTGGTGGCGGTGCCGGCCTATCCGCCGTCGTCGCGCCGGGCACAGCCCCGGCTCCTCGGCATCCTGGCGGACTCCCGGCCCGCGGTCGCGCTGACCACCGGGAAGCTCCTGCCCCGGCTGCGCGAGATGGAGGGCGATCTCGCGGCGCTGCGCGGACTGCCGTGGATCGCCACGGACACGGTCCCCGACGAGGCGGTCGACGGGTGGAGCTCGCCGCGCCTGTCGCCGGACGGGCTCGCCTTCCTGCAGTACACCTCGGGCTCGACCGGCACGCCGAAGGGGGTGCGGGTCGGCCACCGGCATCTCCTGCACAACGAGGAGATGATCCGCCGCGCCTTCCGGCAGTCGGAGGAGTCGGTGGTGGTCGGCTGGCTGCCGCTCTACCACGACATGGGGCTGATCGGGAACGTCCTGCAGCCGCTCTACACCGGGGCGCGCTGCGTGCTGATGTCGCCGGTGGCGTTCCTGCAGCGGCCGGCGCGCTGGCTGGAGGCGGTGTCGCGGTTCCGCGGCACGACGAGCGGCGGCCCGAACTTCGCCTGGGAGCTGTGCGCGCGGCGGATGTCCGAGGAGGAGAAGAGCGGGCTCGACCTGAGCTCGTGGGAGGTGGCGTTCACGGGCGCCGAGCCGGTACGGGCGGAGACGCTCGACCGCTTCGTCGAGGCGTTCGGTCCGTACGGCTTCCGGCGCGAGGCGTTCTACCCCTGCTACGGCCTGGCCGAGGCCACGCTGTTCGTCTCCGGCGGAACGCCTGGGGCCGCGCCTCGCCTGGGTGAATTGGAGGAGCGGCCGCTGGTGGGCTGCGGCCACGCCTGGATGGAGCAGGAGATCCGGATCGTCGATCCGCAGACCGGCCGACCCGCGCCTGACGGCAGTATCGGCGGCATTGGCGAGGTCTGGGTCGCCGGCCCCAGCGTGGCGGACGGCTACTGGGGGCGGCCCGAGGAGAGCGAGGCGCTCTTCGCGGCGCGGCTGGAAGGCTCCGAGCGCCGGTTCCTGCGCACGGGCGACCTGGGTTTTCTGGATGGCGGCGAGCTGTTCGTCACCGGCCGGCTCAAGGACCTGGTGATCCTGCGCGGCCGCAACCACTACCCGCAGGACATCGAGCTGAGCGCCGAGCGCAGCCATCCGGCCCTGCGGCCCGGCTGCGGCGCGGCGTTCGGGGTGGAGGTGGACCGCGAGGAGGTGCTCGTCGTGGTGTCCGAGCTCGAGCGCCACTTCCGCGGCACGGTGGAGGAGGTGGCCGCGGCGGTGCGCTCGGCGGTGGCCGAGGAGCACGGCGCGCGCGTTCACGAGGTGGTCCTGATCCGCACCGGCACGATCCTCAAGACATCGAGCGGCAAGATCCAGCGCCAGGCCTGCAAGCGGGCGTGGCTCGACGGCACGCTGGAGGTCGTCGGCCGCAGCCGGGCCGCAGCCGTCGAAGAGATTCCCGAGGAGGCGGCTCCGATCGACCTGGAGGCTCTGCGGGCCCTGGATGTGGAGCGGCGCGCCGCGGCGCTCGCGGGCCTCCTGGCCGAACCAATCGGGCGCGCAGCCGGCCTGCCCCCGGCCGAGATCTCCACGGAAGGCCGCCTGAGCGACTACGGGGTGGACTCGCTGGCGGCGGTGGACCTCAAGGCCCGGCTGGAGACGCTGTTCGGAGTGCCGGTGCCGATCGCGCGGCTCATGGAGTCGCCGACCCTCGCCGAGCTGGCGCGATGGATTGCGCAGGATCTGGATTTGCCCGAGGCCGGATCGGCGTCCGCAATCCCTGTCGGTTCCGGAGGTGGCGAGCGCCCGCTCTCGCACGGCCAGCGTTCGCTCTGGTTCCTCCATCGCCTGGAGCCGCAGAGCTCCGCCTATCACATCGCCGTGGCGGCGCGGATGGAGCCCGCGCCCGATCCGGAGGCGCTGCGCCGGGTGTTCACGGCGCTCGTGGCCCGCCACGCCTCGCTGCGCACCGCCTACTCCGAGCGCGACGGCGAGCCCGTGCAGACGGTTCTGGAGGATGGGGCGCCGGAGATCGTCGTCGAGGACGCGTCGGGCTGGAGCCCGGCCGAGCTGGAGCGGCGGCTGCACGCCGAGGCGCACCGACCGTTCGACCTGGAGGCGGGCCGGCTGTTGCGGCTCGCGGTCTTTCCGGACGCCTCGGGCGCCTCGGTCCTGCTCGGCCTGCACCACATCGCCGCGGACTTCTGGTCGCTCGCCGTGCTGCTGCGCGAGGCCGATCTGCTGCTGCGCGACGAGCAGGCCGGCCTCCCGCCCCTGCCGCTCCTCTACACGGACTTCGCCGCCTGGCAGGCGCGCGAGTTGGACGGGCCGCGGGGCGAGCGTCTCTGGGAGCAGTGGCGCGCCGAGCTGGCGGGCGCCGACGAGGAACTGGCCCTGCACGGCGACCGGCCGCGGCCCGCCGCGGCGACCGGCCGTGGCGAGGCTCGTCTCCTCCGGCTGGACGACGGCGCCCTGCGCGCGCTCGCCCGGTCGCGGGGGACTGCTCTCCACGCGGCGCTCGTCGCGGCCTTCCAGCTCCTCCTGAGCCGGATCACGGGCCAGGAGGACGTGCGGGTCGGATCGCCCGTGGCCGGCCGGAGCCGGCCGGAGCTGGCCGGCCTCGTGGGCTACTTCACGAACCCGCTGGTGCTGCGGGCCGACCTGGCGGAAGATCCGGGCTTCGGAGAGCTCCTGGAGCGCACGCGGCGCAAGGTGCTCGCAGCCTTCGAGGGCCAGGACCTGCCCTATGGGCTGCTGGTGGAGCGCCTGCGGCGCGAGGGGCGTGGACGTGCGCCGCTCTTCCAGGCCCTGGTCGTGCTCCAGCGCTCGCACCTGCGCGGCCAGCAGGGGCTGGCCGCGCTCTCCCTGGGCGATGCGGAGACGGAGTGGACGCTGGGCGGAGCCGCGTTGCGCGCGCTTCCCCTGCGCCGGCCGGCCCAGGCCGACCTCTCGCTCTTCGCGGCCGAGGTCGGCGACGGGCTTCTGCTGTCGCTGGAGGTCGCGTCGGACCTCTTCGACGGCGCCACGGCGGAGCGCATGCTCGGGCACCTGCGGCGGCTGATCGCGGCGGGTGCGGCCGATCCGGACGCCCCGGTCTCGTCGCTCCCGCTGCTGTCCGAGGCCGAGGCGGCCCAGGTCCTCACGGAGTGGAACGACACCGGCGGGGCGGGAGGGGAGGAGACCTGCCTGCACGAGCTGGTGGCGGCGCAGGCCGCCCGGACGCCGGAGGCCGTCGCGGTCGTGCACCGGCGGGAGAGCCTGACCTACGGCGAGCTGCGGGAGCGGGCCGGCCGGCTGGCGGCGTTCCTGCGCGGGCTGGGCGTCGGCCCCGAGGACAGGGTCGGCATCTTTCTGGAGCGCACGCCGGACCTGCTGCCCGCCCTGCTCGGCACGCTGGAGGCGGGCGGCGCCTACGTGCCGCTCGATCCGGGCCACCCCGCGGAGCGCCTGGCCTTCACGCTGGCCGACGCGGACGTCCGGGTGGTGCTGACCGCGCCGGAGCTGCGCCCGCGGCTGCCCGAGACTGCCGCCGAGGTGGTCGTTCTGGAGCCCGGGCTCGCGGGATTGCCGGAGTCGGACGCGGCGATCCCGCGCCTCTCGCCGGACCACCTGGCCTACGTCATCTACACCTCGGGATCGACCGGCCGGCCGAAGGGCGTGGCGATCGCGCACCGGAGCGCGGCCGCGCTGCTGCGCTGGGCCGCCGGCGTGTTCCCGGCCGGGGACCTGGCGGGCGTGCTGGCGGCCACGTCGATCACCTTCGACCTCTCGGTCTTCGAGCTCTTCCTGCCGCTGAGCGCCGGCGGCGCCGTGGTGATGGCGCGCGACGCGCTGGAGCTGGCCGAGCTGCCTGCCGCCTCGGACGTGACGCTGATCAACACGGTCCCCTCGGCCTTCGCCGAGCTGGTCCGGCTCGGCGCGGTGCCGCCCTCGGTGACGACGGTCAACCTGGCCGGCGAGGCGCTGCCGGCGGCGCTGGTCGAGGAGGCGTTCGCGCGCACCGGCGTCGAGCGCATCTACAACCTCTACGGCCCGTCGGAGGACACGACCTACAGCACCTTCGCCGTCCGCCGGCGCGGCGAGCCCGGCGCGCCGCCGATCGGCCGGCCGGTCGCGGGCACGCGGGCCTATGTGCTGGACGCCGGCCTGCGGCCGGTGCCGGTGGGAGCGGCCGGCGAGCTGTTCCTGGCCGGAGCCGGGCTCGCCCGCGGCTACCTGGGCCGGCCGGAGCTGACGGCGGAGCGCTTCCTCCCTTGCCCTTTTGGAACCGGCCGCATGTACCGCACGGGCGACCTGGCGAGGTGGCTGCCGGACGGGAACCTCGATTTCCTGGGCCGCCTCGACCACCAGGTCAAGGTGCGCGGCTTCCGCATCGAGCTGGGGGAGATCGAGGCGGTCCTCGCCGGCCATCCGGAGGTGCGCGAGGCCGTGGTCACGGCTCCCGGCGAAGGCGCCGACCGCCGGCTGGTGGCCTACGTGGTCCCGGAGACCGCCGGCCTGCGACCCTGGCTCGCGGCGCGCCTGCCGGCGCACATGGTGCCGTCCGACGTCGTGGCGCTCGACGCCCTGCCGCGCACCCCGAACGGCAAGATCGATCGCAAGGCCCTGCCGGCGCCGCAGCGCCAGGGCGGGAGCGAGGCGCCGCGCAACGCGACCGAAGAGGCCGTGGCTGGCGTCTGGCGCGAGCTGCTGGGCGCGGCCGAGGTGGGCGTCCACGACGACTTCTTCGGCCTGGGCGGGCACTCGCTGCTCGCCGTCCGCGTGGCGGTCCGGCTCGGAGTTCCGGTGAGCGCCGTGTTCGAGGCGCCCACGGTCGCCGCCATGGCCGAGCGCCTGCGGCCCGCCTCGGTATCTCCGATCGGGCCGATCGAGAAGGCCCCGAGGACGGGGCCGATCCCCCTGTCGCCAGGCCAGCGCCGGCTCTGGGTGCTCGAACGGCTCGACCCGCTGAGCGCCGCCTACCACCTGGCCGCGGCCCTGCACCTGCGGGGACCGCTCGACGTCCGCGCCCTTGCCGCCGGCCTGGCGGAGATCGCGCGGCGGCACGAGGCGCTGCGCACGGTGCTCGCCGAAGGAGAGGGCGGACCGCAGCAGGACGTGCTCCCCGCCATCGCCGGGCTGGCCGTCGTGGATCTTTCGTCGCTGTCCGAGGAAGCCGCCGGCCCGGAGGCCGCCCGCCTGGCCGCGGAGGAGGCCGTCCGGCCGTTCGACCTCGCGCTCGGGCCGCTGTTCCGCACCTCGCTGGTCCGGCGGACCGCGGAAGAGTCCGCGCTCCTCCTGACCCTCCACCACGCCGTGGCCGACGGCTGGTCGCTCGGCCTGCTCGCGGCGGAGCTGCAGGCGCTCTACGGGGCTTTTGTCGAGGGTCGGCCGTCGTCGCTGGCGGAGCCGGCCGCGCAGTACGCGGACTGGACGGCGTGGTCCCTGGAGCGGCTCGCCGGGCCCGAGATGGAATCGGAGATCGCCTGGTGGCGCGCGCGGCTCGCCGGCCTGCCCGCGGCGCTGGAGCTGCCGGCCGACCGGCCGCGGCCGGCGGTGCGCGGCTCGCGCGGTGCCACGCTCGCCTTCGACCTCGGGGATGCCGGGGACACTGCGCCGGTCGCGGCGGCGGCGCGGGCGGCGGGCGCCACGCCGTTCATGGTCCTCGCCGGCGCCTTCCTGGGGCTGCTCCACCGCATCACGCACGAGGACGACCTGCGGATCGGCGTGCCCGTGGCGAACCGCGCACGGCCGGAGGTCGAGGGGACGATCGGCCTGTTCGTGAACACCCTGGTGCTGCGCGCCGACCTCGGCGGCGACCCGCCTTTCGCCGCGGCGCTGCGCCGGGTGCGCGAGTCGGCGCTCGGCGCGTTCGCTCATCCCGAGGTCCCGTTCGAGCGCCTGGTCGAGGAGCTGGAGCCCGAGCGCGACCTGGCCCGCACGCCGCTCGTCCAGGTGATGTTCACCCACCAGCCCGCGCCCTGGCGGGCCCCCGCGCTGACCGGCCTGGAGACGCGGCTGGAGGAGATCCCCACCCGCACCGCCAAGTTCGACCTCACCCTGGCGGTCGAGGAGACGGAAGGCCGCCTCCGGGCGCAGCTCGAGACCAGCTCGGACCTGTTCGATCCGGCCACGGCCGGGCGCTTCGCCGGGCATTTCCGGACCCTGCTGGAGAGTCTGGTCCGGTCGCCGGACCGGCGCCTGTCGGACGCGCCCCTGCTCACGGCGGCGGAGCGCGAGCAGCTCGTGCTCTGGAGCGCGGCGCCGCGGCTCGACCTGGCCGACGGCGAGCGGCTCCACGACCTGTTCCTGGCCCGGGCGGCCGAGACCCCGGACGCCGAGGCCCTGGCGGCGCGCGCCGGCCGTCTCACCTATGGCGAGCTCACCGATCGGTCGGCGGGCGTGGCGCGGGGGCTGCGGGCGCTCGGCGTCGGGCCGGAGACGCGGGTGGCCGTGCTCCTGGAGCGCGGTCCGGACCTCGTCCCCGTGCTCCTCGGCGTGCTGCGGGCCGGCGGCGCCTACGTGCCGCTCGACCGCGCCTACCCGCCGGAGCGCATCGCCTACGTCCTGGAGGACAGCGGCGCGGCCGTGGTGGTGGCCGACGAGGAATTGAAGGACCGGCTGCCCGCGGGCTGGCCGTCGGTGTCGCCCGCGGAGCTGGCCGGGACGGAAGAGGACGAAGTCGAGGCCGGTCCGCTGCCGGACAACCTAGCCTATGTGCTCTACACCTCGGGCTCCACGGGCCGGCCGAAGGGCGTCTGTCTCGCGCACCGCAGCGCCGTGGCCCTGGTGCGCTGGGCGCGCGAGGTCCTGACCGACGACGACCTGCACGGCGTGCTGGCCTCGACCTCGATCGGCTTCGACCTGTCGGTGTTCGAGATCTTCGCGACGCTCTCGTGGGGCGGCCGGGTGATCCTGGCGGAGAACGCCCTGGAGCTGCCCGCGCTGCCGGCGGCGGGCGAGGTGGCGGTGGTGAACACGGTGCCCTCGGCGCTCGCCGAGCTGGCGCGCTCCGGCGGCCTGCCGCCCGGCGTGCGGACGATCGGCGTGGCCGGCGAGCCGCTGCCGCTGGCGCTCGTGCGCCGGGTCCTCGACGGGGCCGGCGGCCGGCGCGTGCTCAACCTCTACGGCCCCACCGAGTGCACCACCTACTCGACCTTCACGCAGGTCCCGGCGGAGCCGGACCGGGCGCCGGCCATCGGCCGGCCGATCGCGAACACCAGCGCCGTGGTGGTGGACCGCCGCGGCTCGCCGGTCCCGGCCGGCGTGCCCGGCGAGCTCTGGCTGGGCGGAGCCGGCGTGGCGCGCGGCTATCTCGGGCGGCCGGCGCTCACGGCGGAGCGCTTCATCCCCGATCCGTTCGCCGGAGAGCCGGGCGCGCGGGCCTACCGCACCGGCGACCTGGTGCGCTGGCGGCCCGACGGCGAGCTTGAGTTCCTGGGCCGGATCGACCACCAGGTCAAGGTGCGGGGCTTCCGCATCGAGCCCGGCGAGATCGCCGACGCCCTGGCCCGCCACCCCGGCGTGCGCGAGTGCGTGGTCGTGGCGCGCGACGTCCACGGAGACCGGCGGCTGGTGGCCTACGTCGTGGCGGCGCCCGGAGACGCTCCGCGGCCGGCCGAGCTGCGCGAGCACCTGCGGCGGAGCCTGCCCGAGTACATGGTGCCGTCGGCCTTCCTGGCCCTGCCGGAGATCCCGAAGACCGCCACCGGCAAGATCGACCGCGGCGCGCTGCCCGAGCCCATGCCGTCCGAAGCCGCGGCGGCTCCGCGGGCCCTGGCCACGCCGGCCCAGGAGCTGCTCGCCGCGACCTGGGAGGAGGTGCTGGGCGTCCGTGGCGTCGGCCCGGCCGATCACTTCTTCGAGCTCGGCGGCCATTCGCTCTCCGCGGCGCGCGTGCTGTCGCGCATCCGCGCCGTGTTCGGGGTCGAGCTGCCGCTGCGCCGCCTGTTCGAGAAGCCGACGCTCGCGGACCTGGCCGCCGAGTTGGAGCCTCCAGGAGTCTCCACGGATCAGGACCTGGTTCCGGTCGAGCGCGGGGATCGGCCGGCGCTCTCCTTCGCGCAGGAACGGCTCTGGGTGCTCGACCGGCTGGAGCCCGGCAGCCCGGCCTACAACGTGCCGCTCCTAGTGCGCCTGACCGGCCTGGGCTCCGAAGAGGCCGGCCGCCTCCGGGAGAGCCTGCTCGCGGTGGCGCGGCGGCACGAGGCGCTCCGCACGGTTTTCGCTGAGCAGGACGGCGAGCCGTATCTGTCGATCCGCCCCGAGCCGGAGCTGCCCTGGGAGGAGGTCGACGTGGCCGGGCTTCCGGAGGCGCTCCGGCTGGCCAAAGAGACCGCGCTGCGGCCCTTCGACCTGGCTCGCGGGCCGCTCTGGCGCGGCCTCCTGCTGCGGCTCAGTCCAGAGGAGGCGCTGTTCCTCCTCAACGTCCACCACATCGTGACCGACGGCTGGTCCATGGGCGTCCTGCTGCGCGAGACCGGCCTCCTGTACGGCGGCGTGGAGCCGCCGTCGTTGCCCGTGCAGTACACCGACTTCGCCGCCTGGCAGAGACAGCGCCTCGGTGACCGCGGGGGGGGCCGGCTGGAGCCCGACCTGGCCTACTGGACACGCCGCCTCGACGGGGCGCCGCCGGTCCTCGAGCTGCCGCTCGACCGTCCGCGGCCGGCGGTCGCGAGCCCGCGCGGCGCGGGCGAGCCGCTGCGCATCCCGGCCGGGCTGGCCGGCGCGCTGCGCGCCCTGGCCCGGCGCGAGGGGGCCACGCTCTTCATGGTCCTCGCCGCCGCCTTCCAGGCGCTGCTCGCGCGGCTCGCGAACCAGGAGGACGTCTGCGTCGGCACGCCGGTGGCCGGCCGGCGGCGGGTGGAGACCGAGGGGCTGATCGGCTTCTTCGTGGACACGCTCGTGCTGCGCACCGACCTGTCGGGCGAGCCCTCCTTCCGGGAGCTGCTCGGCCGGGTGCGGGAGCGCACGCTCGAAGCCCACGCCCACCAGGAGCTGCCGTTCGATCGCCTGGTCGAGGCCCTGCGGCCGGAGCGCAACCTGGGACAGACGCCGCTCTTCCAGGTGATGCTCGCGCTCCAGAACGCCGCGCTCGACGCGCCGCCGCCGGCCGGGCTCGGCCTGGAGGTCCTGGACCTGGAGCCCGCGGCCGTGCGCTTCGACCTCACCCTCTCCCTGCGCGATCCGGGCGGCGACTCGGAGCTCGCCGGCGAGCTGCGCTTCCGCACCGACCTCTTCGAACGCGCCACGGTCCGGCGCTGGGGCGGGAAGCTCCTGGCCCTGCTGGAGGCCGTGGCCGCGGTGTCTGGCGACGCGGGCCGGCGGGTGCACGAGGTGCCGCTGCTCTCGGCGGCGCGGCGCCACCAGGTGGTCGTGGAGTGGAACGACTCCGGCCGGCCCGACGGGCTGCCGTTCGTCCCGGAGCGGATCCGCCGCCAAGCGCTGGCGACGCCCGCCGCCATCGCCGTGATTTGTGAGGAAGTGCGCCTGACCTGGGCCGAGCTCGACGACCGCGCCGGCCGGCTCGCCGCCGGGCTGCGCGCCCTGGGAGCCGGGCCCGAGAGGATCGTGGCCGTCCTCCTGGAGCGCTCCGCCGACGTGATCGTCGCGCTGGCCGGAGTCCTCACCGCGGGCGCCGCCTTCCTGCCGCTCGATCCGGAGACGCCGCGGGCGCGGCTCGCCGGGATCCTGGAGGACTCGGGCGCCCGCCTTGTGCTCACCTCGGAGAGCCTGCGCGGCCTGCTCCTGGAGACCGGGCGCGCGCTCTGCCTGGACCGCGAGGAGGACCGGCGCCTGCTCTTCGCGCCGGCCCCGCTCGCCTCCCCGGTCTCCGCGCCGGACAGCCTGGCCTACGTCATCTACACCTCGGGCTCGACGGGCTGGCCCAAGGGGGTGGCGGTCGAGGTGCGGCAGCTCGCCGCCTACACCGCTGCGGTCGTCGAGCGGCTCGGAGCCGGACCGGGATGGAGCTGGGCCACGGTCTCGACGCTCGCCGCGGACCTCGGCCACACCTCGGTGTTCCCGGCGCTCACGACGGGCGGCACGCTGCACGTGGTCACCCGCCAGTGCGCCACCGACGCCGCGGCGTTCGCCGGGCTGCTGGAGCAGTGGAGCGTCGACGTGCTGAAGATCGTGCCCTCGCACTTCGCCGCGCTCGCCGGCGACCGGCCCGGGCGCGTGATGCCCCGCCGGCGGCTGGTGCTCGGCGGCGAGGGCGCCCGCCGGGACGAGGTCGAGCGCTGGCTCGCCGCGGCGCCGCCCGGGTGCGAGCTGTTCAACCACTACGGCCCCACCGAGACCACGGTCGGCGTACTGACCCACCGGATCGAGAGCGGCAGCGACCGGTCGGGTATCGTCCCACTGGGCCGGCCGCTGCGCGGCGAGCGGGCCTTCGTGCTCGATGCCCGGCTCGCGCCCGTGCCGCCCGGCTCGGCGGGCGAGCTCTGCCTCGCCGGCGCCGGCCTGGCGCGGGGCTACCTGCACCGGCCGGAGCTGACCGCGGCGGCGTTCGTCCCCGATCCGTTCGCTCCGGAGCCGGGCGGGCGCCTCTACCGCACTGGCGATCTGGCCCGGGCGCGGCCGGACGGCGTGGTCGAGTTCCTCGGGCGCATCGACCAGCAGATCAAGGTGCGCGGCTTCCGCGTGGAGCCGGGGGAGGTCGCGGCGGCCGTGGCCGGGCATCCGGCGACGCTCGAGGCCGCGGTGATCCTGCGCGCCGACGCGGCGGGGGAGGACCGGCTGACCGCCTACCTCGTGCCGCGGGCCGGAGCCGAGGCGCCGACGCTCGCCGGGCTGCGGGACTTCCTGGCCGAGAGCCTGCCGGATCCCATGCTGCCCACCGCGCTCGTGGTGCTCGACGAGCTGCCGCGCACGGCCAACGGCAAGCTGGACCGCCGGCGCCTGCCGGTGCCGGACGCGCCGGAGTCGGAGCGCGTGGCGCCGCGCACCGCGGCCGAGGAGGCGCTCGCCGGCGCCTGGGCGGAGGTGCTCGGCCACGACCGCTTCGGGGTCCACGACGACTTCTTCGCCGTGGGCGGCCACTCGCTGGCCGCGATCCGGCTGGGCGCGCGGGTCCGCGCCGCGCTCGGCGTCGAGCTGCCGCTGCGCGCCCTGTTCGAGGAGCGCACCGTGGCGGCGCTGGCGGCGGGGATCGAGGCGGCGCGCGGATCGGAGCTGCCGCCCCTGGTCCGCGAGGCGGAGCCGCCCGCGCACCGGCCGCTCTCGTTCGCCCAGGAGCGCCTCTGGTTCCTCGACCAGCTCGGCCCGCGGAGCGCGGCCTACAACCTGCCGTACTTCGCGCGCCTGGAGGGGCCGCTCTCCGTACCGGCCCTGGCGCTCACCCTCTCCGAGGTCGTCCGCCGGCACGAGCCGCTGCGCACGGTCTTCCCATCCGTCGGAGAGAAGCCGGCGCAGGTGGTCGCGTCCGCGCGGCCGGTGCCCCTGCCGGAGGTAGACCTGTCGGCCCTGTCTGCCGGGATGAGGGAGACCGAGGCCCGGCGCCTGGCCGCAGCCGAGGCGGCGGCGCCGTTCGACCTCGCCCGCGGCCCGCTCCTGCGGGCGCTCCTCGTGCGGCTCGGCGCGGAGGAGTCGCTCCTCCTTCTATCCATGCACCACATCGTCTCCGACGCCTGGTCGCGCGGCGTGCTGGCGCGGGAGGTCGCGGAGCTCTACGGCGCGTTTGCATCCAGCCGTCCGGCCGCGCTGCCGGAGCTGCCGGTGAGCTACGCCGACTACGCGGCGTGGCAGCGGAGCTGGCTGCGCGGGCCGGCCCTGGAGGAGCGGCTCGACGCCTGGACGCGGGAGCTCGCCGGCAGCCCGCCGCTGCTCGACCTGCCGCTCGACCGCCCGCGCCCGGCCGTGCAGGGTTTCCGCGGCGCCCGGGTGGCGCTGGACCTGGGCTCCGATCTCGCCTCGAAGCTTCGGGATCTGGGACGGGGAGAAGGCGCGACCCTCTTCATGACGGTCCTCGCGGGCTGGTCGGCGCTCCTCTCGCGCTACGCGCGGCAGGACGACGTGGTGGTCGGCGCGCCGGTGGCGAACCGCGACCGCTCCGAGGTGGCCGGGCTGATCGGCTTCTTCGTCAACCTCCTCGCCCTGCGCGTGCGCCGCGAGCCCGGCGAGGGCTTTGCGGACCACCTGCGCCGGGCGCGGGAGGTGGCGCTCGGCGCCTACGCTCGCCAGGAGCTGCCGTTCGAGGCGCTGGTGGAGCGCATGCCTCCCACTCGCAGTCTGAGCCATGCTCCCTTTTTCCAGACCCTCCTCCTCGTGGAGCCCGGCGACGCGCCGCGCTTCGCGGCGGGCGGCGTGGAGTGGGCGCCGCTCGACGTCCACAACGGCACCTCGAAGCTCGACCTGACCCTGTTCCTGCGCGACGGGGCGGACGGCTCGGTCGCGGGCGTCTTCGAGTACGACGCCGATCTGTTCGACGCGCCCACGGTCCTGCGGCTCGGCGGGCACCTGCGGGCCCTGCTGGCCGCGGCGGTCGAGACCCCGGGGCTCGACCTGGACGAGCTGCCGCTCCTCGGCCCGGCGGAGCGCGCCCATCTCCTGGTGGAATGGAACGACACCGCCGCGGCGCGGCCCGAGGGGGTGTGCCTCCACGAGCTGTTCGAAGCCCAGGCCGCGCGTACGCCGGACCGGGAGGCGGTCGTGGGGAGTGGCCGACGCCTGACCTACGGCGAGCTGAACCGCCGGGCAAACCGGCTGGCCCGCAGCCTGCGCGCCCGCGGCGTCGGCCCGGAGACGCCGGTGGGCGTGTGCCTGCCGCGGACCGTCGATCTCGTGACCGCGCTGCTCGCCGTGCTGAAGGCCGGCGGCGCCTACGTGCCGCTCGATCCGGCCTATCCCGCGGAGCGCCTGGCGTTCCAGATCGCCGACTCGGGGACGGTCCTGACTCTGACGTCAGCGGACCTGGAAGATCTGGAGGGAGACGGCGACGACCTGCCGCCGTTCGCCTCGGCGTCCAACCTCGCCTACCTGATCTACACCTCGGGCTCGACCGGCCGGCCGAAGGGCGTCGCCATCGAGCACTGCTCGGCCGTGGGGCTCCTCGCCTGGGCGGCGGGCCTCTATCCGGAGGCCGAGCTGGCCGGCGTCCTGGCTGCCACCTCGGTCTGCTTCGACCTCTCCATCTTCGAGCTGTTCGCGCCGCTGAGCCGGGGCGGCAAGGTCATCCTCGCGGAAGACGCGCTCCGCCTGGCCGGCCTGCCGGAGGCCGGGGAGGTGCGGCTGATCAACACGGTGCCGTCCGCCGCCGCGGAGCTGGCGCGGCTGGGCGCGCTGCCGGCCGCGGTGAGCACGGTGAACCTGGCAGGCGAGCCGCTGCCGCGCTCCCTGGTGCGGCAGCTCCGGGCCGCGGGCGTCGAGCGGGTCTTCAACCTCTACGGCCCGTCCGAGGACACCACCTACTCGACCGGCGCGCTGATCGAAGACGGGGACGGGATACCGCCGATCGGCCGCCCGCTGCCGAACCGCCGCGCCTACCTGCTCGATCCGGGGCTGCGCCCAACCCCCTTCGGCGTGCCCGGCGAGGTGTTCCTGGCCGGCGACGGCCTGGCGCGCGGCTACCTGGGCCGGCCCGACGTCACGGCCGAGCGCTTCCTGCCCGATCCCTTCTCCGAAGGAGGGCGCCTCTACCGGACCGGAGACCTCGCCCGCCACCGGCCGGAC